>JBBRWY010000045.1:0-29411 GCA_038248875.1 Treponematales bacterium | reverse complement strand
TGCCCCACAGTTTCAGCGCTATTTCGCTGAGATCCGCGCCTTCAGGGCCAGCCTGCACTAGGGTAGCGAGAAGCCCGGCCGGTTTTTTTTGCAACGGAATGTCCAAAACGGGTATTGCGCAAGGACCCAGGGCAGCGGGTGTCGGTACAGCAGCGGTTCGGCACGCAGGAGCAAATGCCGACTTGACTGTCGATTCGATTTTAGACAGGATCGCGGCTTTTTCGCTTCTGTCACTGACTCCGCTTGCTTCCTGCGGTATGCTGTACGTCAGTATTCGGCATTCTCCGGTATGAATCGAGAATACCATAATGGTGTGTGGAGAGCTGGATTTCCATAAATGGCGAGATGGGGAGAAGTCGTAACGGGTAAGAATGGCCTCGTCGACCAAAATAACGTCGAAAAGACGCGAGGAAAGCTGATGATGCATGCCGGAAAGCCCATTTTTCCTGCATACCCGAATTCCCGCAGAGCCGAGCGCGTCTGCGAGAACAGAATCCGTTTCCGGATCCGACTGAAACAGCAACACGGTTATTTTCATATTTATTTTACGGTAATCGCCAGGAAAACTTGATGTTTTATTTTCCATTGACCCGATGGCATACCTTGGGATACAGTTGATTCTGTATTTTTATACCTTTGCCTCTTGCATCAGTCGGTTACTTTTGCAAGAGGCTCTTGGAGAATTCCAACAAGTCTTTGTAAAGCAACAACTTGTTAGAATTCTCCACTTACATTATTGGTTGATCTTGCAAAACTTTCTAAGTTTTGCAAGATCCTAACCTATTTAATTATCAAGGGGCCTGAACAAAGTGTTTCTTAAAAGTCTCGAAATATTCGGATTCAAATCTTTCGCCGAACGTACCCGCATCGAATTTTCTGACGGCATTACCGCGCTTCTTGGCCCGAACGGCTGCGGAAAAAGCAATGTCGTCGATGCGGTTAAATGGGTTCTCGGTGAACAAGCTTCCAAGGCCATGCGTGCTGACAAGATGGAAGACGTCATTTTCAATGGAACCGAAACGCGAAAAGCGCTCAATGTTGCGGAAGTAACTCTTACCATCGCCAACGACAATGGACTCCTTAACCTTGATATGAGCGAAATTGCCATCAAGAGGCGTCTGTACCGCTCGGGCGACAGCGAATACTATATCAACAACGCCCCGGTAAAGCTCAAGGATATACGGGAACTGTTTTGGGACACCGGTGTGGGTAAAACCGCCTATTCGGTAATGGAACAGGGGAAAATCGACCAAATACTGTCGAGCAAACCCGAGGAACGCCGATATCTTTTCGAGGAAGCCGCGGGAATTACCCGGTTTAAGGTCCGCGGAGCAGAAGCCGAGCGCAAACTCGAAAAAACCGAAGAAAACATGCGCCAGATCGAGGGCATTCTTGGCGAGGTCAAGCGTTCGTACGAAACGCTCAAGGTACAAGCAGATAAAACCATCAAGTACCGAACCCTTCGCGAAACGGCGTTCGAGAACGAGCTGGACATACAACTTCTCCGTCTTAAGGGTTTCACCCAGGATCGGGATAGGCGTACTTCCGATATCGAGGATGTACGGAAAAAACGCGACAATATCAAGGACGAGATTGACACGATCAATCTTTCCCTCGAACAGAACATGGATGTCGTCAATTCCATGGAAGAAAAACTGATTGACTATCAGAAGCAGATATACGGGCTTGCAGTCGAAAAAAACGAGAAGGATAAACAGTCCAAACTGCTGGTCGAGCGCCAGAATGAAGTCAAATCGAAACTCGCACAGCTCGAAGGCCGCAAGATGGCGACCGAAAACCGCGTTGAAAGTCTTCGGGAAGACGCTGACGGACAGGACGAGATAGTCCGGGATCTGGGGCGGCGACTCGGAGATATCGAAAAGAACATCAAGTCCTTTGAGGACAACATAGCCCTTACCGGAAACCGAATTTCGGAAAACGATCTTCTTTCGGCGCAATATGAGGCGGAGATAGATTCTTTAGACCGCGACCGTGCACTCATGGAAACGGAACTCGAGGCAATCACCGAAGACATTGTAACCGAACTCGACAAAAAGCTCCGGGATGCCGGTTATTCGTCACGTGCCCGTTCCGAAGCGGAAGAGGCGGTGGATGCCATCGTCAGCCAGCTGAAGGTGCTCGTTGGCGGTCGAAAAAATATCTTTAACGACTTTGCGCAGCTCCACAGCCCGGCAGAACAGGATACCCGCCGCTTCGCCGACAATGCAGTCGCTTCGTTTACTGAGCTCGAAAGCCTTCTCGGGAAGCTCGTTTCTTCCATCGAAACATACCGAAACACTTCGCCTCTTTTTATCGATGAATTTCTTGCACCCGAGGGAATCATTACCCGCAAGCGAGCGATCGACGAGAAAATACAACAGAACCGCGTCTCGATCAATGAAAAGCGCGAGCTGATCGGCACCCTCAAGGCAGAAAATGTCGAGCTCGTGCACAAGATTGACGAATACCGCAAAACCCTCGAAGGTCTTAGACTCAACCGTATCCAGATGAAAACCCAGGGCGAGGCCGCCGAAGAGCAGGCGCGGCTTATCCGAAGGGAACTTGCTTCCCAGGAAGCTGCGCTCCGCGAGCTCGAAAACGAACTGTATGCCGAACAGAAACGGCTCGAAGACATTCGGGAGCAAATAAACGAAATCGAAAGCGAACTCGCAGCGATTGAATACAAAGGAAAGACGCTGACTACCGAGCTTGAAAAACTTGAAACCGACATTTCTTCGCGCAACAGCGATGTTTCGAGCAAGCAGACCGCACTGAAGGCTCGCACGACCGAGATGGCGAAAGTTCAGAGTCAGCTGGAAAAGCTGCACATGGATCTGGCGATGAGCGAGACCGAAATACGAAACATTAAAGAGAATTTCCGCGAAGCCCATTCGCGCGATTTGATGGAATTCGAAGAACGGATGTTTACGATCAATACCCCGGCCGGTGATCTCCGTGAAAAGCTTGCTACTGCCCGCCAGAGCCTCAAGGACTTGGGCAGTGTCAACCTCATGGCCGTCGAAGAGTTTGCGGAAACCAAAGAACGGTACGATTTTCTCAACGGCCAGATTGCCGACCTTCAGAAGGCCCGCGACGACCTCCGGCGCATAACCGAGGAAATCCGCGCAGAGTCCACCGAGCTTTTTCTTATTACTTACAACAAAATCAAGAAGAATTTCCATAATATGTTCAGACGTCTTTTTGGCGGCGGGCGGGGGGAAATCAGGTTGGTCGATCCCCAGAATGTGCTCGAGTCGGGTATCGACATCTTCGCGCAGCCACCGGGAAAGAAACTTGAAAACATCAGCCTTCTTTCGGGCGGCGAAAAATCCATGACTGCTGTGTCACTCCTGTTCGCAACCTACATGGTTAAACCCTCTCCGTTCTGTTTGCTGGACGAAATCGACGCTGCTCTCGACGAGCAGAACGTTACCCGCTTTGTAAATGCCCTGCGGGAATTTGCGAACGTCAGCCAGTACATCGTCATCACCCACAACAAGAAGACGGTAATGGGTGCTGGCACGATGCTTGGCGTAACAATGGAAGAATCGGGAATAACCAAAGTCATCGCAATCAAGCTCGAAAACGAGAGTGCGCACCTTGACGAAAAGCTACCGGACATCGAAAACTTTGAAGAAGAAGAAGTTCCCCCCGAACTAGACCTAGTGATTCCGCCCCATCCACCGAAACGGGTCCGCCCGCAGTTAGAGGGCGAAAGGCCGTGATCGATCGGAATGCGGTGATCGGATTTGTCGAAAACCGCCGCGTTCTTATTGCAGTCATCCTCTCAGCTGTACTGGTTTTATTGTTATTAGTTCTGGTCCTGTCCCTACGTAGCGAGGGTGAGGCGAAAAAAAAGACTGCTGCAGAAGCTGCGGCACGGAAATCGGTGGCTATCTCGCCTGAAGAGCTGTGGCTTCCCCCAGAACCGCTGCCAGTTCCCGGTATCCAGTTTTTTCGCGAGAGACACGAAAGATGGTCTGCCGAAGAGGCTAAAGAGTGGTATACTGAACCGGACGGGGCGGTCCTTGAGGCTCTCCGGACTGCAGGCACACGTCTAGTTGACGAACTTTTGGAGTCTGTTCCATGAAGATAGCGCAAACCGGTATTTTTTTGTCCCTGCTTGTGACTCTCCTTTTCGGCTCGTGCGCGAGCCCGCCCGCATCTCTGGCCGACAGTCGAACCGCTGTGCCAGCTGCTTCCGAAGCCCTCATCTCGGAGGAACCGGTAACAGGTTCTCCTTCAGAACCCGCATTGGTCCCCGACCTTACCGCAGAGACTATCCTGCCGGTTGATCTGGTCGTAGAAGATCCAACCGAATTGTCCATACCCGAACAGGTTGAAGCCGTTCCGCCTCTTCCGCCCGGCGATCGTATCCTTTATTTTTATCCTGAACCCGAAGATCTGTATGTTCCGCCCGTGGAAACCGTTCCCTCACCAGCAAAGACTGTAGTTCCGAAACCTGCTGTCGTTCCGAAGGTGGCCGCGGCTTCTGCCGCAGTGGCTTCTGCCGCAGTGGCTCCCGCCGCTGCAACAGCGCCGAAAGTGGCTCCCGCACCAGTGGAAAAACCGGTGGAAGTCGTTTTGCCAGGTATCTGGGTGGGCGAGAGTGTGCCGATTGCGGCCGTGGAAAAAATACCGCCGGTGCCTCCGTCCCGGAAGGTGAGTTTGGCTGCGGGGCAAACGCTCGAGGTTTGGTATCCCGGTTCCGGCTGGGTGTATCTTGGTGATTCCTCGGCACAGAACGGGCTTGCCTACGAAACCCGTAAATTGGACAAAACGGACACTCTTTTCACCTTCAAGGCACTCAAAAGTGGCAATTATATCCTTGATTTTTCGCGATTCGATCTGCTCGCAGACTCGTTTTCGTCAGACTCCCTTGCGGTCGAGGTATCCGATGCCGCTTCCAAACGCACGGAAAAAATTCGTGCTCCGAATTACCGAAGTGCGACGACAATGTCTTCCTCTACTAGTTCTGCACCGGTACTCCCGGATGCAGCGTTGAATAATTTTTCCGTTACCATGACGGACGAGCCCGGTCTTGCCGCCGTACGGCCCGTGACTGCAGGATCTACTTCGGCTTCGTCAGGGAATACCGCTACGTCATCCCTACCAGCCGCCCGGACGGCATCCACTCCGATAGACGCGGAAACTGTGCTGGCTCAGGCTAAAAAAGCTCTCGCGGCGAATGATCCATCTTCTGCTCTCGAGCAGCTTGACCGATTTTTTACAGCGGCCGTTTCCACCCTCGACGAGGGCTGGTTTATGCGCGGACAGGCATATGAAGCCAATGGAGCAGGACGCGATATCCGGAAAGCGCTCGCCGCATACGAAACCCTCGTTTCCGCATATCCTGAAAGCGCTCGCTGGAAAGAAGCCGATGCCCGCATCCGTTACATAAAGCAGTTTTATCTACAGATAAGATAATCTTTCGACTATTTGAATTTACCGCAGTTATGACTTATTCTTGAGAGAGTGCAGGTAAAGGAAGGTCAGTCATGCTGGAATTGCGAAAATTCGTTGCACCGGAATTTATTTTCGGGAACGGAGCTCTGTCGCTCGTGGGACGGTACGCTGCTAATTTCGGTGCGAAAAAAGCTCTTGTTGTAACCGATCCCGGGGTGATAGATGCAGGATGGACTCGAAAAATCATCGGTGAACTTGAAACTGAAAAGATAGCCTATGCCGTGTTTTCGGGTGTTTCCGCAAATCCCCGCGATTCCGAGGTCAAGCACGGCGCTGATTTTTACACCGAACAGGGCTGCGATGTTATCATCGCCGTAGGCGGTGGAAGCCCGATGGACTGCGCGAAGGGGATAGGGATTATCTGCACTAATAAGCGGACAATCCTCGATTTTGAGGGTGTCGACAATGTGCCCGTTCCCGGTCCCCCGCTCATTTGCATTCCAACGACAGCCGGCACTTCTGCAGACGTTTCCCAGTTTGCGATCATCAACGACACGCTGAGGAAATCGAAATTCGCCATAATCAGCAAGACGATGGTTCCCGATATTGCACTTATCGATCCCGCGACAACACTTACCATGTCCCCGTACCTGACCGCCTGCACGGGCATGGATGCCCTGGTCCATGCGATCGAGGCTGTCGTTTCGACAGCAAATTCCCCCATCACCGATATTCACGCATTCCAGGCCATTCGCCTGATTCGCCGGACTCTTCCTCTGGCCATGGCTTCTCCTGACGATCCGGAACTGCGAGATAGCCTCATGCTCGCCAGCCTGGAAGCGGGGCTCGCGTTTTCGAATGCGAGTCTTGGTGCAGTCCACGCCCTCGCGCATAGCCTCGGTGGGCTTCTTGACCTGGCACATGGTGAATGCAATGCCGTCCTGCTTGGACCGGTTATCGCGTACAATTTTGGTAGCGCTAGTGCGCGATACCGGTTGGTAGCCGAACAGCTCGGCCTCGACACAGGAAAACTCTCCGATGCTGGTGTGTTGTCGATGCTGCTCGACGATATTTCTGCCCTGAAGGAGAGCGTCGGTATCTCGGTAGGCCTCGGGGAGCGGGGAATGACTGAAAAAGACTTCTCCCGTCTCGCGCAAAATGCCTTACATGACCCGTGCATGGTGACCAATCCCCGCATTCCCGAACAGAGAGAACTGGAGGCGTTGTATGCAGGGGCGATCTGAAACACCGGACCAGGAATCGCTGCGAAATAAAATAATTGGCCTTGGTGAAAAATCCATACGGAAAAGTTACTATCCAGAGTTGCAGCTGCGCATTGCCGAACTTGAAGAAGCGAATAACCGGCTGAAGAGCGAGATCCGCGGGCGAAAACTTATCGAAGAAATGCTGCGCGAAACGGAAGAAAAATACCGGACTCTCTTCGGCGCCATGAACGAACTGGTTGTGATTTACGAGTTGGTCTTTGACGAGAACGAGACGCCGGTCGACTATCGTATAGTGGACTGCAACGACGCCTTCACTCGCAGTTCCGGCATTGCGATGGAACAGGCTCTCGGGATTACCGGTTCTCTGTTCTACAAGCTTAATCCTCCGCCATATCTCGCCCTTTATGCAGAAGTGGCACTTACCGGTACATCGTGCTCCTACTTCGACCAGTATTCGGTGCCAGATAA
Organism: Treponematales bacterium; assembly: GCA_038248875.1. GTDB lineage: Bacteria > Spirochaetota > Spirochaetia > Treponematales > Treponemataceae > Teretinema. The sequence goes on along the minus strand of JBBRWY010000045.1, from coordinate 22,311 downwards.
ATGCTTTGGCGTCTCGGTTATTTCGCCCCGCAAGGGCTTGTTCGCAACCATCATGAGCGATATTTCGGAAATCATGCAGATGAAAGAAGATCTGTTTGCCAAAAACAGGGAACTAGAAAAATACCTGTATATTGCCTCCCATGACCTCCGTTCTCCCCTGGTAAACATTCAGGGTTTTAGCACGCGGCTGAAAAAACAGACGACAATGATACGAGAGTACCTAAATCTGAATGAATTTGGCGGCGATGCCCGAGCTCATATCGAAGACGTTCTTTCGTTGGATATACCGAGAAGCCTTGATTTCATATTCACGAACGTGAGCAAGATGGACAAGCTGATAAGCGGACTACTACAGATTTCACGCACCGGACGCATAGCCTTGAATGTACGCCGCCTTGATATGAACACTCTCATCAAGAATATTCTAGACAGCCTTGCTTTTGAATCCGACCAGGCCCGGTCTGTAGTAACGGTGGGAAATCTGGAACCTTGTTTTGGCGATGAACAACTGCTGAATCAACTTTTTTCCAATATCATCGGAAACGCATTCAAATATCGGGATCCGGTACGTCCTCTGCATATAGAAATTGCCTGCAAGCCCGGAAAACGGAGAAACCTCTACTCGATCCGTGATACGGGTCTTGGAATAGATATGCGGCACCAGGAGCGGATCTGGGACGTTTTTTATAGGGCAGACTGGGTGAATGGCCCGCCGGGCGATGGTATCGGTTTAAGCCTCGTTAAGCGGATTGCCGAAAAACACAAGGGTCGGGTTTCGCTTGAATCTACCAAAGGCGAAGGCAGCGTTTTTGTGGTGGAGCTTTCTTCAAAGGTTTTTGCAGAGGACGAATGAGCCTCGTACAAAAGTCGGTTACTTTTGTACGAGGATCTTGGAGAATTCTAACAAGTCTTTGTAAAACAATAACTTGTTAGAATTCTCCATCAACATTATTAGTAGATCTTTCAAAACTTTCTAAGTTTTAAAAGATCCTCGAATGAGGAACATATATTGAAACGAATACTGATCGCCGATGATGATGAGGGAATATACGAACTGCTTTCCTCACTGCTGCAGGAACTGAATTATCAGGGCCAATGGGCATCGACTGCAGCGGAAACCCGGAAGATACTTGAAGAAGATCCTCCTTTTCTTGTCATTCTCGACTTCAGCCTTCCGGATATGAATGCGCTTGAGTTGCTGGAAGACCTCTCCCAGTCGAATATCCCGATTCCTCCTTTTATCCTGTCGACTGGGCAAGGGGATGAACGGATTGCGGTCAGCATGATGAAGCTCGGCGCCCGCGATTACGTGGTCAAAGATTCTCTCTTTCTCGAGCGCATACCAGATATACTCAGACGGGTATGCACCGAACTCGAAAACGAGCAGAAACTGGTCCAGACGGAAAATGCGCTGAGGAGCAGCGAAGCGCTCATCCTCGGACTTTTCGAGCAAGCACCGATAAGCGTGCATGTAGTCGACATCAAAGGCCTTGTTCTGAACGTCAACCACGCTTTCGAAATACAGAGCAATGCCCCGGCGGATAAGTTGATCGGACAGTATAATGTGCTCGAAAACGAACATTCAATAAAATCGGGGCTGGCCGATTTTCTCCGTCCTGCCTTTGCTGGCGAAGTGTGCAATACGCGGGAAATCGTGTATGATCCGGCCGATTTCGGGTATGCGGGTGAACCGAAAGTATTCAGCAGCATTGCGTTTCCCATAAAGGACAATGGCCGTATCCAGAGCATCGTCATATTACAGAACGATGTTACCCTACAGAAAAAAGCCGAAGCGCGAATACATCAGCTAGCCTTCTATGATTCACTGACGGGGCTTCCGAATAGAACCCTCATGATGGATCGTATTTCACAACGACTTTCCTTTCTTCAGCGCCATTCCCGCCATGACGTGCTCATCCTTCTGAACATCGATCGCTTCAAGATAATAAATGATGCACGGGGCAATCAGACCGGGGATGAGCTCCTGAAAGCCTTCGGCTTGCGGCTCCAGTCGCTTATGCGGGATGCGGATACAGTAGCCCGTATGACCGGGGACGAATTCGCCATACTGCTGCCCAACGAGGAAACGGATCCGGGACAGATCAGCTTCAACTCGCTCGCAATAACCGAACGCATCCGCGAATCTCTCCAACGTATTCCCTTTTCGCTTGAAGGAGAAAAGTATTCGGTCACCGTCAGCCTTGGGTTGACCCTGCTGCCGGAAAGCCTGGAGGATACCCCCGATCTGGTGATTCGCCGATCTGACACAGCGCTGCATCGTGCAAAGGAATCCGGGGGAAACCAGTGTGCGTTTTTCGAGGCGGGCATGGGTAAATTGGCGAGCGAAAGTTATCAGGTCGAGCGAGATCTCGGTCAGGCGGTTACCAACTCCGAATTACGTCTCTTTCTGCAGCCTCAACTCGATTCGCGGGGCCGCTATACCGGTGCCGAGTGCCTACTCCGTTGGCAGCATCCGACGCGGGGCCTCTTGTCCCCGAGGTTGTTCATTCCAATCGCAGAACAATCCGATCTTATTGTCGAGCTCGGTTCGTGGGTGATGAATGAAGCCTGCAAGATACTGGCTGACCCGGTGTTGTGCCCTCCGGACATCCGGATATCGGTGAACGTGAGTCCGCGGCATTTCCGTAAGGCTAAATTCGTTCCCTGGCTTACCAGTTTGCTCAAGCGCACCGGAGCGGATCCTGCCCGCCTTACTCTCGAGATTACGGAAAGCCTTTTCATTAACAATATGCAAGAAGTCATCGCGAAGATGGATGAGCTTGTCGCGGTAGGAATTCACTTTTCTATCGATGACTTTGGTACCGGCTATTCGTCTCTTTCATACCTGAAGATGTTGCCGATTCAGGAACTGAAAATCGACAAGTCTTTTGTTCAGGACGCGCCAACCGATTCAAACGACGCGATTCTCGTAGAAACAATTCTGGCGGTCGCGGCGCACATGCATCTGAGTGTCGTTGCAGAAGGTGTGGAGACTGACGAACAGGCGTCTTTTCTGAATGCGCGTGCAGAGGTGTTACATCAGGGGTATTTGTTTGGTCGCCCGGAACCGGCGGAATATTGGCTGGAAAAATGGCAGCAGTAACAGTTTAAAAAGATAAAAGGCACTACTGACCGGAGTCATGCATTGCCTTTTGCTTTTCGGTAATTTGTTTGGTCGGGCAACCCGGACTCGAACCGGGGACCCCGAGTCCCCCAGACTCGTACGCTAACCACCTGCGCTATTACCCGACCAAAAAAACTACGAGGGAAAAGATATCATAGACTCCGGTGCGTGTCAAGCACGCTCAAAAAGGACGTGGAGAATTTTTATTGTTGATGAAAAAGATAAAAAAGGCTAGACTTACAGCTGAATGAAAAGTTTTATCGGAGACGAGAAATATGTCAGAAATGCCTAACAACGTGCGAGCCAAGGTTCTCATTGCGGAGGACGACGCGATAGTTGCGCTCGATCTTCAGGGCATGGTAATGCGCCTCGGGTATGACGTGGTTGCCATTGCGGATTCGGGACCTGCCGCCATCGCCGCTGCGCTCCGTTTCAGACCAGATATCATTCTCCTCGATATGGTGCTGAAAGGTACCTATGACGGCATAGCAGTCGCACGTGAAATCCATAAATCGAAGGACATCCCGATTGTTTTTTGTGTTTCAAGCCCGGATCTTTCTATGCTGGTTCGCGCAAAGGAAATCTCGTACGCAGGGTATCTTCTTAAACCCATTAATCCTGACAGTCTTTCAACAACCCTCGATACCGCCCTTTACAAATACCGGCTTGAAAAACGGGTCGAACAGGCCGAAGCACGCTTTCGCGGCCTTGCCGACAAGTGTGAAGTGCTCCAGTTTTTTTTCAACCAAAATGCTGCTTTCGAATGGATTTGGAGTTCCGAAACCGGCTCCCATGTTTCCGGATATACTGACCACGAAGCCATATCCCCTTCGGACATCGAGGAAAAGATCAACACAATGCTTTCGTTCCGTTTTAGTTCAAATCCCCTTCTCATGGCCAAAACCGACGGCGAATCGGGCAACCGGATTACCGGGCTTCTGGAATTTACCTCGGAGCGAATCAAGCCTGCACTGTTTACTTTGATCGGGATCAGAAATACCGAAACGGGTCAGGTGAACGGAATCTTGATCCCGCTTGCAGGAGGGTTTCAATAGCACATGCCGTCCCATATCATCCATCTGCTTTCAGGGAGCGCTGCACTGGATGCGTCTGGTGTGTCCCTGGTCGCCCACAATCAGGCTGCCTTCAATCTCGGTTGCCAGGGTCCCGACCTTTTTTCGCACAATAGACGAACCAAACCATTCGCCCTCACGTATTCCCGGCTTTTGCACCGGCATGATTACGGACGTTTTTGCGCCAATTATGCCCAAGCACTTGTGTTGAATCCTTCGCCGCTACTGTTGTCATGGTTTTACGGATTCGTGAGTCATCAGGCCATAGACCGCGTTTTTCACCCCTATATCGTCAACCGCTCGTATGTTTCGGGGATAACCGGCATCGAGGGCGTAAGTCCTGCCCATCTGCATGCTTTTCTCGAGCGTATTCTCGATGTCTGCCTTCTCGAGCAGATCGCGAAAATCCCCCTCGGTGATTTTGACACGAATAGGGCTTTCAATCCGGGACCGGAGGAAATCCACTCGATTACCGCTTCTATCGCGTCCGCGCTTATCCTGACCTATCCCCGGGAAGCGGCGAATGATCCGGAAATTCTGCTTCGCTGCGAAAATGCCTTCACGGATTCACTGTATTACTACGAGATTACCAATCCGGTCATGACTTCCCTCGGCCGCCCGGCAGATTGTTCCGGTATCCAGCAATTTGTGATGCTCGGTATCGGTGGCGTAGCGCTCCTGCATCCGGATGTTTCAGCATCGGGCATCGACTGGCTCAACTCTGCCCGCAAACCCTGGCTGCATCCGGTAAGTGGCGAATTGCTGCATTTTTCCGTCGGCGATCTCCATGACACTGCGGTGCGTAATGCGGCTATGGCCATTCAGGCGGTAGAAGCGGTTCTTTCGGGAAACGCATCAAGTGAAAGCCTCGAAGCTATCATCGGTAACGAATGCCTTTCGGTATCCGGTTCCGACGGCAGGATCGGTACGGTCAGTTATTTCGAGTCCTTCGATTTGGCTGGAACCCTTCTGGAGCAGGTCAAAAGGCGAAAGGACTGGCTTGCCGGGACTGTCTGTTGACCCCCTGTGACCGCACTGGTATGATACTTTTATGAATTTGAACGACAAGCGTCTTGGCGCTTATAACAAGATATTGAAAAGTAGTGCACCGGAACCCGCAATTGCAGCACCGCGACGCCCTTCGGTTGAACTTCCGGGGCTTGTCAAGGTTCCCTCCTCGAGTACCGGCGGAAAGGAAAGCTCATTCCGCCGCGTGGCTAAATTCCTTTTGTTGATCGGCGTGGATGAAGCGGCCAAGGTAATGGCAAAACTTACTCCGGAGCAGACTGAAAAGGTTGTTCTGGAACTGGCTTCCATCAGGCGTGTGGATAAGGATGAGGCAGCCATCGTACTTGCGGAATTTGAATCCCTCATAAAGCAGGCACACGAACCTTCAGGCGGCGTTGAAACAGCACGCACAATTCTCGAAGCAGCCTTCGGACGCGAACGGGCAGACGAAATGCTTCGCAAGGCGATCCCCAATCTTGAGGGTAAACCGTTCGATTATCTCGAGGACATTGATCCTGCCAAGCTTTATCATATCGTTGCCGACGAACTTCCCCAGGTGAAGGCTATGGTGCTGTCGCAGCTCAAGCCGAAGCTGGCCGCCGAAGTGATCAAGCTTATGGATCCGGAAGATAAGCACGCTACTATAATCCGGCTAGCCAAGCTCGAACGTATAAACCCTGACGTACTCCGCCGTGTGGACGAGGCAATCAGAGAAAAGGTGAAGAACGTTAACACCTCCTCAGCGGATTCTATCGATGGGCGATCGGCTCTTGCCGAAATTCTCAAGCGGATGGATGGTTCGACTGAGAAAGCGATTTTGGAAGGCCTTTCCGGCAGCGATCCAGATCTCGGCCGCGACATACGGGAGCGGCTCTTTACCATCGACGACATTCTCCATGCAGACGACAAGTTTATGCAGGAAAAGTTGCGTCCGATGTCCGAGCACGACCTTGCGGTGCTTCTCGCGGGCAAAGGCGCCGAGTTTCGCCAAAAAATACTTTCGAATGTGTCGCGCACCCGCGGAGACATTATTCTCGAAGAAGAACAGATTATTTCGCCCGTGATGCGTGGCGAATCGGAAAAAATAACCAGCGCTTTTTTCGCGCTGATGCGACGCGCCTGGGAAAACGGGGAATTCTTTCTCGCCGGCCGGAATGAACAAGAGGTATGGATAAAATGACAAAGGGACAAAAAATACACGGATTCGAAATTATCGATATCGAGGAACTGGGAGAACTGAAGGCAATCGGCATTTTTGCCCGTCATCTCGTGACCGGGCTCGAGGTCTATCACCTGCTGAACGATGATGAAGAAAACCTCTTTTCCTATGCCTTCATGACGCCCCCTGCAGACTCGACCGGCGTCGCGCATATTCTCGAGCATTCAGTTTTATGCGGTTCCAAAAACTACCCACTGAAGGATCCTTTTTTAGTCCTCGCAAAGCAGAGTGTAAAAACCTTCCTGAATGCGATGACCTTTCCCGACAAGACCGTATACCCTGCGAGCTCGATGGTCGAGGCGGACTATTTCAACCTTATGTCTGTGTATGGCGATGCGGTATTTTTCCCCCTGCTCGACGAATGGATCTTCAGGCAGGAAGGGCACCGGTTCGAGTTCGATGACGATGGCAAAGTGTCGGTACAGGGCGTTGTGTTCAACGAAATGCGCGGCAACTATTCCTCCTTCGAGTCTATAGCCGGCGACTGGTCGCTCCGCTCCCTGCTCGATGGAACTCCATACGCCCATGATTCAGGTGGAGATCCCGCCGATATTCCTGCCCTCACACTGGAACAGTTTCGCGCATTTCACGCAACATACTATCATCCGGCAAACTGCCGGGTTTTTTTGTGCGGCAATATTGCGACCGAACGCCAGCTTGAACTCCTCGAAACAAAGTTCCTCGGATCGTTCGGTCGTGCTGAAAAGCCGCAACTGGTAGATTCGGTCAAGCACTTCGATAAGCCCCGCTTTCTCGAAGTCCCCGCGCCCGCAGGTGAGGAAAAGGATTTTTCAAAAGCCACGGTAATGCTCAACTGGCTTTTACCCGACTCGACCGACACGGTTTCCCTCATGGAAGCAAATCTCGTTGCGGAAATTCTTCTCGGCCATGATGGCGCCCCCTTGAGCCGGATTCTCCTCGAGTCAGGACTTGGCGAGGATATCGCACCATCAAGTGGCCTCGAGACCGAAATACGCCATATGTGCTTCAGTGCCGGTCTTCGCGGCGTGAACCGCGACAAGGCAAAGGACGTGGAGCGCCTGATACTGGATACCTTCGAAAAACTGGCTACTGACGGAATTCCTTCCGACGAGATCGAGACCGCAGTCCGCTCCATAGACTTCAGTAATCGCGAAGTCAGACGTTCCGGCGGGCCATTTGCCCTCACTCTGATGCGCCGTTCTCTTCGTGGCTGGATTCATGGATTTGGCCCATCGGCAACCCTCCGGTATGTTCCAGCATTTGAAGAGGTGAAACGGCGACTTGCCCTGGATCCGGAGTATCTTCCAAAGTTACTCACCACCTGGTTTACCTCCAATTTTCACCGGACCCTTGTCACTGTTTATCCGGATGCCGCTTTTGAAAAACGTCTCGAGGATCAACTTGCCGCCCGCGTTCACCTTTTCGAGGCAGGTCTTACCGATACGTCCAAAGCGGAATTCATCGAGGGCCAGAAAGCTTTTTTCGCTCGTCAAAAAGTATCGGATACTCCAGCTCAGCTTGCCCTGATTCCTCATATATCTAAAAAGGATCTGCCCCTTGCGGCGGATCGTATCGAAACCTCCCTCAAGCTTTGTGGTGCTGTTCCGGTACTCGTGCACGAACAACCAACAAACGGAATCGCCTATGCCGATTTTGCCGTGCCGGTGGATATGTTTGAACCGGAAGACTATCCGCTTTTACCCTTTTTCGTTTCGGTGTTTACCGGAATGGGACTCGATGGGCTCGGTTGGGCTGATGTCTCAGCGCTGTCTGCCCGACTTACCGGAGGCCTCGGCACCATGCTTTTTAGCAGTTCGGCTGCGCCGGGAACGATCCTTCCGGTCGAGCTCGGAACGGATACTGCTTCACGGGACTACCTCATCATGCGGGTCAAGATGCTTGCCGAGCTATCTGTAGAGACCCTAGCCCTTGTGTTTCGCTTTTTTCGTAAAGCCAATTTTTCTGATACAAAACGCCTTATCGATCTGCTTAAGGAATATCGAAACGATTTGGATTCATCCCTTGCGCCTTCGGGACACCAGTACGCCGTCTCGCGCGCTGCGGCTTGTACCGGCCGCTCTAAGGCTATCGACGAAATCTGGAATGGTCTTACCCAGGTTCGCTATGTGCGCGAGCTTTCTGACAAGATCAACAATCCTGCGTTCGCCGCGGAACTGACAGCTCGGCTCGAGGCTATGAGGGAACGACTATCAGTCTCGGGCATGATCATCAACCTGACTGGCACGGTACCCATTTTGGATACGCTGTTCTTCGGCCTGAAAACCCATCTCGAGGGAGTTCCTGCCCCGGTATCACCCTTGTGTGTCGATGACCGGCGTTTTTATGAATTAGCGAATACCACGAAACTTCCCTCCGATTCTGCGTTGTTTTCACCCGCTTCTTCGTCGGTAGAGCTTGTTACAGCCGCCATCCAGGTCGGCTTTGCCGCCGCCGTCCTTCCTTCCCCTAAGTACGGCACAAAAGACCAGAGTGTCGATACGGTATTCGGTCATTGGCTTGCAAGCGGTCTCTTGTGGGAAAAGATTCGGACAGCAGGTGGGGCGTATGGCGCTTTTTCATACCCCGATTCACTCGAGGACATATTTGTACTTTCAACCTACCGGGACCCGATGCCCCTAAAGTCGCTCGAAGTGTTTCGCGAATCTCTCGAACTCGCTGCCAACATGACTATCGACGAACTTTCGCTCGAAAAAACGATAACAGGCTGCTATAGCAGGGAAATCCAGCCTCGTTCCCCCTCGGACAAAGGTTTTACTGCATTTATCCGTATTCTATACGGCATCACCGACGAGATTAGACGAAAAAAAATCGAACGCATTGTTTCGGTCACTCCTGAGGACATGCAAAAGTGTGCACAACGGCTGCTGTCCGATTGGCCATCCGTACGTGCAGCTCTTCTTGGTGGGAAAAAACAGTTCAAGGAATCGTCCAAAAAAGAATTTTCTGGCAAAGTAAAGCGATCTGCGATATAATCAGCTTCTGACGGTTTATGGAGGGATACATATGAAAAAAATCGATAAGGAAGGCTACGAGATCATGAAACAACTGGTCTCGGACGTGCAGGGCGCACCTTTTCCTGACGTTATCGAAAATGAACTCTATCGCATCTGGTTCGAGCATGCCCAGCAAGTTGCAATGCAATGCCTTGAATATATTGCCCGTAATTTCCCTGAAGATCGCGAAACGATTAAGTTCAACAAGTTTTAAAAATTTGAAAAATTGGACGGTTTTCGTCTTTTTAGATATATTTGATTCATGAACCTCGATAAATGTACTGTAAAAACACGTGATGCCATCCAGGAAGCTACCTCGATGGCTCAGAGAAGCGATCATGCACAGGTAGAAACCGAACATCTTTTATATTCCCTTCTGTCTCAGGAAGGTGGTGTGGTATCTCCTCTGGTCGAACGGATCGGCGTTTCGCCCGATTCACTCTTGTCGGAACTCACCGAACGGCTTGACCGGAAGCCCCGCGTTAAGGGCGAGTCCACCCAGCTCTATTTTTCTTCTACAACCGGCAAAGTCCTCGCAAAGGCCGAGCAGGAAGCCGCCAATCTCAAGGATGACTACGTTTCAACTGAACACATCCTTCTTGCCCTCAGCCAGTGTGATGACAATACCGGCGACCTGTTGCGCAATAAAGGCATAAACAAGAATACCATCCTTGCATCCCTTAAAGATATCCGCGGTAATCAGCGCGTCACCACCGAAGATCCCGAAGCGACATTTCAGAGCCTCGAAAAATACTGCCGCGACTTGACCGCCCTTGCGCGACAGGAAAAAATTGACCCGGTCATAGGTCGTGATGAAGAAATCAGACGTGTTATGCAAGTGCTTTCTCGCCGAACTAAAAACAACCCTGTCCTCATCGGTGAACCCGGTGTCGGAAAGACTGCCATCGTAGAAGGTCTTGCTCGTCGTATCGTGTCGGGTGACGTGCCCGAAAGTCTCAAAGGCAAAAAACTCCTTTCGCTCGATCTTGGCGCCCTCGTGGCCGGTGCGAAATTCCGGGGCGAGTTTGAAGAACGCCTGAAGTCCGTCATATCCGAGGTGCAGAAATCCGATGGGCAGATCATCCTCTTCATTGACGAACTCCATACGCTCGTCGGTGCCGGAGCGAGTGAAGGCTCGATGGATGCCTCCAACCTCCTCAAACCGGCTCTTGCCCGGGGCGAGCTTCGCGCGATAGGGGCGACGACCCTCACCGAATATCGTAAATATATTGAAAAAGACGCGGCCCTCGAGCGCCGTTTCCAACAGGTGTACTGTCCCGAACCTTCCGTCGAGGATACCATTGCCATCCTTCGCGGTCTCCAAGAAAAATACGAGGTGCATCACGGCGTTCGCATCAAGGACGAGGCTCTCATTGCGGCGGCGATGCTATCGAACCGCTATATCACGAACCGCTTTCTGCCGGATAAAGCCATAGACCTCGTGGATGAGGCAGCAAGCCGGCTCAAGATGGAAATCGAGAGCCAGCCGACCGAGCTTGACCAGGTGGAACGCAAAATCCTTCAGCTTAATATTGAAAAGGTGTCACTCTCGAAGGAACACGATGCGGCTTCCGAAGAACGGCTCGACAAGCTCGAGCGGGAACTAGCCGAACTTGGTTCGAGGCGCGATGCGATGCGGCTGCAGTGGACCAATGAAAAGAGCCGTATCAACGAATCGCGTAAGCTCAAGGAAGAACTGGAACAACTGCGCATTGATGAAACGAAATATACTCGAGACGGAAACCTGAACAAGGCTGCCGAGATCAAATATGGACGCATTCCCGAGGTGGAGAAGAAAATAGCTTCGGTGACCGGTGAGCTTACCCGAACAGCGGGTAATTCAGGACAACTCCTTCGCGAGGAAGTTTCGGAAGAAGACATAGCGCGCATTGTTTCGGCCTGGACCGGCATTCCCGTGTCCAAGATGCTCGCAAGCGAGATGCAAAAGTACATCGAACTCGAAACGGTACTCCAAAAGCGGGTTGTCGGCCAGGATGAAGCCGTAACAGCCGTGTCAGACGCTATCAGGCGCAACAAGGCGGGGCTGTCGGACATAAACCGACCGCTCGGGAGCTTCCTTTGCATCGGACCAACCGGCGTCGGCAAAACCGAACTCGCCCGTACCCTTGCAGATTTCCTTTTCAACGATCAGAAAGCTCTGATCCGCATCGATATGAGCGAATACATGGAAAAGCATACCGTAAGCCGGCTCATCGGCGCGCCCCCCGGTTATGTGGGCTATGAGGAAGGCGGTCAACTGACTGAGGCCGTCAGGCGCCGACCCTACAGTGTCATCCTCTTCGACGAGATAGAAAAAGCTCACCCGGATGTGTTTAATGTGCTCCTTCAGATTCTCGACGACGGCCGTCTTACAGACGGGCAGGGCAGGGTAGTTGATTTCCGGAATGTGATCATCATCATGACCAGTAATATTGGCTCAGACTACATTCTGACGGCGAAAAACATGGCCGACATTAAGCCGCAGATACAGGAACTCCTCAAGGCGAACTTTCGGCCGGAGCTCCTCAACCGCATTGATGAAATTCTCACCTTCAACCGGCTCGGGAAAGAACATATTCTCAAGATTACCGACATTCAGCTTGATTCGGTCGCTTCCCGGCTCGAAAGTCGCCGCCTCAAGCTCGTGGTGAGCCCTGAAGCCAAACAGTATCTCGCTGACGTCGGCTACGATCCCCTGTACGGCGCGCGGCCCCTGAAACGGGCTATCCAGAGCGAGCTTGAAAATCCGCTCGCGAAAGCGGTTCTTTCCGGCCAGTTTGTCGACGGAGACACCGTTTTGGTAGAACATTCGAAAGGCGATACCGGTTTGCGTTTCGCCAAGGGCTGACGGAACGTTTGAACCAAGGCCAGAAAGCGGGGTTTTGAGGTTTTCTATCCGTATGTTCCGTGGTATACTGATGGTCTATGGACATGCACACCGGAACCCTCTATAAAAGCCTCGGATTTCCGTCTGTCACGGTACATGAGGCTAATACCCATTTTGATTTTATCGAGCCTTCGCGCACGATCATGGTGATCGGGCCCATGGGCTCGGGCAAGACTGAATATGCGGCCAGGCTCTGGCGCGATGCTGCCGTAGCCCGCAAAAAAGGAAATGCCGTTTCCTACCTCACCAGTGGAGGCGGCACCCAGAAGGATCTGTTCGAACCCGAGTCGGGAATCGGTACCGCTGACCGACGGAAAACTTTTTTCGTCCGGTATTCTTTGGACAAGGAGCGTTTTTCGGAATATCCGGCGGATGCTCTTGCCTACCGGGGCGGTTACGAACGGTGCGGCGTCAACATTGCCACCATCAGCAACTCGTTCGACCTCGAAGAAACTATCAAGAATAATCCGCACATCGGTACCTGGATCCTCGACGAGGCAGCTTTTTATGACGAACGGCTTGCTTATCTTGTCAAGCGCGAATCCGAACATCGAGGCCTTGTGTTCGTCATGCCGACGCTCCTTCTTAACTTCCGGGGCGAGATTTTCAACAATACTGCCCGTCTCCTCATGGAAACGTCCACGGACATTTTTCCGCTTTCTGCTTACTGCGAGCATCAGGAATGCCTCGAAAACGCTTACAATACTTATCGGTATTACGTGGTAGACGGCGTCGAGTGCCCTGCAATTTTTTTCGATCCGCTGATCATCGTCGGCGGTGATCGGGACAAGAACGACCCGCTTGAGCCGAATTACTGCACACGGTGCGACAGCCACCATTATCTGCCCGGAAAGCAGTACACGTATTTTACCCTGAAACCACTCGGAGAACGAGCGAGCGTCGGCAACCTTGATCCACTCGAGGCAGAGTTGCGTTCCATAAAGTTTGCCCCGGAAACATCCGAGCTTTTCCGCGCCTTTCGTGCAAATTATCTCGAAGGATCGCGCCCGAGTCAGGAGCACATGAATGCCCTGAAGGTACCATGTATCGCCGAGCGGGCAGTCGCCTATCTTTTCGCCGAACAGAACCTATTGTCGGCGGAACAGACCCGGTTTCTTGTTGATACCCTCGACCTAGACCGCGAGTACCTGTCAAAGCGGCTTTCGGATAACAAGCGGCCGATAGCGCTGTGATCATTTTAGTCTGAAGCCAGACTGAAAAATAATTCGGTTCAAGGCAAGTTTCGTCTTGACATTTTTATGCAAAAATAGATACAATTATTGCATATTCTTACGTTTTAAGGAGAAGCTCTATGTATTTGTCTGTACAAAACAATACGACCGCACCGGCCCCTCTTCTCCGTATTCGCCGTCGCCGTCAGGCGTAATAAACGCTCCCCTCACCCCGATTCAGTCCGGATCGGTTTGCCCTTCAATTTCAACATATTTTTATAATCTGGAGTTGTATATGATTACTGCCGGCATTATTGGTGCAACCGGATACGTAGGCGTCGAACTGGTACGCCTTCTCCTTGCACATCCCGATGTTTCAACCCTCAATCTGAGTTCTGTCAGTTTTGAAGGCCAGAATATCACCGACATTTACCCTAACCTCCGGGGCCTTCTCAAGGGAAAAACCATGGGACTGTTGTCTGACGCAGATGCAGTTGTGGAATCTTCGGATATCGTGTTTACGGCTCTGCCGCACGGTATCGCCGAAAAATATGCTGCCGCCTGCATCGAAAAGGGAAAAAAACTCGTCGATCTTTCTGCCGATTTCCGTTTTGACGAAGACGAGGCGACCTTTACGGCCTGGTACGCAAAGAACTACGAATTTCCGAAAGTTCATGGCGAGTCGGTGTACGGCCTTCCGGAGTTGAACCGCGAAAAAATTAAAAAGGCACGGGTGATCGGAAACCCGGGGTGCTATGTTACAGCAGCGACGCTTGCACTATTGCCCGCTCTCAAGAATAATCTTGTGAACACGGATCTCGTAATCGTTGACGCCAAGAGCGGTATCAGCGGGACCGGACGGAATCCGTCCGCGACCAACCATTTTGCGGAAAGCGGTGAATCGTTCGCCCCGTACAATGTCGGGAAACACCGGCATCAGCCGGAAATCGCACGCAACATGGAAGCCGCCGCGGGAAAACCGGTGAATGTTATTTTTACCCCGCACTTGTTGCCGATGAGCCGCGGCATCATTGCCACGGTGTATGCTCCGCTTATAAAGCCGATGACTGTCGAAGAAGTGCATGCGCTGTATGTGGCACACTACGCGGACGAGCCTTTCGTGCGCGTTCTTCCGCTCGGTTCTACGGCGACGACGCGCAACGTACGCATGTCCAATTATTGTGATATTTCGGTTCATGTGGTAAACGACGGAAAAATGCTCGAGACGATTTCGGCTCTCGACAATATGGTTAAGGGCGCTTCGGGCCAGGCTGTTCAAAATATGAACCTTCTGTTCGGATTTGACGAGACCGCGGGCATCGACCAGATTCCTGCGGCATTCTGAGCAGCGGCTCAAGGAGACAGTATGAATTTTATTGAAGGCGGCATCTGTGCCCCGAAGGGTTTTACGGCAAACGGAATACTGTGCGGGATCAAGAAAGGCCGCACGAAAAATGATATCGCACTTATAGAGTCGGAGGTTCCCTGCACAGCCGCTGCGGTGTTCACGAAAAACCTCGTCAAGGCGGAACCGCTCAAACTGACACGAAAGCATCTTTCAAACGGGACCGCGCAGGCAATTGTAGCGAACGCAGGCAATGCCAACGCGTGCACCGGTGCTCAAGGCTACGAAAATGCATTGCGCATGGCCCGTGCCGCTTCAAAATATCTCGGTCTTGCCGAAACCGATGTGCTCGTTTGTTCGACCGGCGTTATCGGTCAGCAGATCAACATCGGCGTAATAGAATCGGGAATGGAAAAACTCTGCGAAGGTCTTTCCAAAGTTGGTAACGTAGCAGCCCGCGAAGCGATTATGACCACCGACACCACATACAAGGAAGCGGCGGTACAGGTGGAGATTGGCGGAAAGCAAGTCACTTTGGGTACGATGGCGAAGGGATCCGGAATGATCCATATCAATATGGGCACGATGCTCGGCTTTATCACCACTGACTGTGCGATCTCGTCGAAAATGCTCGACGTGGCTCTCCACGAAAGTATCGAAAAAACCTACAACTGTGTCAGTGTCGACGGGGATACAAGCACGAATGACACCCTGTCGATTCTCGCGAACGGTCTCGCCGGAAATAAAATGATAACTTCGAAAAATGACGATTATGCGGTTTTCCTTTCGGCGCTCGACACGCTTAACGTCGCGATGGCGAAAAAAATTGCGGCGGACGGCGAGGGTGCCGAGCATCTCATCGAATGTACGGTGACGGGCGCTAAGGACGACGCAACCGCGCGGAATCTCGCGAAATCGGTTATCTCGTCGAGTCTTGTCAAGGCAGCTTTTTTCGGCAAGGACGCAAACTGGGGGCGGATACTGTGCGCCATGGGTTATTCCGGGGAGCTTTTCAAGCCGGAAGGAACAAGCGTGTTTTTCAAAAGCGGTGCGGGCGAAATCGAAGTGTTTCATCAGGGTGTACCTCTCGATTTTGACGAGGCGAAAGCGCGCATTGTGCTTACCGAAGGCGAGGTTGCCATTCGTGTCGAACTCGAAGACGGTAAGGGAAGCGGAACTGCGTGGGGCTGCGATCTCACCTACGACTACGTAAAAATTAACGGAGATTACCGGACATGAACGACCAGATAAGCAACAAAGATTGGGCCGAACTGCTCGTACAGGCATTGCCCTATTTCAAACAGTATGTCGGAAAGACTATCGTCGTAAAGTACGGCGGAAACGCGATGCTCAATGAGGAATTAAAAGCCGCGGTGATGGAGGATATTGTTCTTCTCAGTACCATCGGCATCAATACGGTGCTCGTGCACGGCGGCGGACCCGAAATCAACGCGATGCTCGAGAAGATGGGAAAGGTGCCGAAATTTGTGAAAGGACTGCGGTACACCGATGCCGAGACGATGGAAGTCGTACAAATGGTGCTTACCGGAAAGCTCAACAAGGATATTGTCGGCCTTCTGCTACAGGCCGGCGGTCGTGCCGTCGGGGTGAGCGGTGTGGACTCGGGGCTTTTACGTGCAAAGAAAATCGACAAGGACGGGGAAGATCTCGGCTTTGTCGGGGACGTCACCGAGGTGCATCCCGAAATCCTGTCATCCCTTATGTCTCAGGGGTATATTCCGGTTGTCTCCACTGTCGCACTCGGCGAGCAGGGCGACATGAACCGCTACAACATCAACGCGGATACCGCAGCAGCAAAAATAGCCGTTGCACTCAAGGCCGAGAAGTTCGTGCAGCTGACGAACGTTCCGGGTGTGCTCCGGAATGTGGAAGATCCGTCATCCCTCATCAAGCAGATTGATCACGTAGCGATTCCTTCGATGATAGCAACGGGCATCATTTCTTCGGGTATGATACCAAAAATAGAATGCTGTCTCGAAGCCCTCAAGGGTGGCGTTCCGCGCACCCACATCATCGACGGACGTGTGCCGCATGCACTGTTGATCGAGATGTTCTCGGACCGCGGTGTGGGCACCATGTTGATTTAATCAACATAGAAGAATGAGGCCACAGGCTCATTCTCCACAGCTGGAAAAAAAGAAGGAGAAAAAGATGGCTGGTAACATAATAAATAATCTGGGTAGCCTTCCGGTGACTTTTGCATCCGGAAACGGAAGTTGGCTTACCGACATCGATGGCAAAAAGTATATCGACTTCGTGAGCGGCATCGGGGTCAACTGCCTCGGTCATAATCATCCCTCTCTCGTAAAGACGCTCACCGAACAGGTACAAAAACAGATTCACGTTTCGAATTATTATAATTCCGACAAAGGGCTTGCTTTTTCGGAAAAGCTTCTCGAACGGACAAAAATGGACAGGGTGTTTTTTGGCAACTCGGGTGCCGAGGCGAACGAATGTGCGATCAAGATTTCACGCAAACTCGGCGGCGGTAACCGCAAGACAATCGTTACCCTCGAAAAATCTTTTCACGGGCGGACGCTCACGACACTTTCGGCAACCGGACAGACAAAATTTCATCCGGATACCTTCGCGCCGTATACACCGGGATTTCGATTCATTCCCGCTAACGACTTTGTAGCGCTCGAAACTGCGTTCGATGATTCTGTATGTGCGCTTATGATCGAATGCGTGCAGGGCGAGGGTGGAGTAAATCTTGTCGACCGGGATTGGGCAAAAGCGGCCGCAGCTGCGGCGCGGAAAGCCGGTGCCATCATCATTGCGGATGAGGTGCAAACCGGAGTGGGGCGGACAGGGTTTTTCCTTGCGAGCGAATATCTCGAGATCGAACCCGATATCGTTACTCTTGCTAAAGGAATCGCGGCCGGCGTGCCGATGGGCGCCTGCCTTTCGCGCGGAAAGGCGGCAGAAATCCTTGTTGCGGGCGACCACCAGTCCACCTTTGGCGGTAATCCGCTTGCCTGCGCGGCCGGTCTCGTGGTTCTTGAAGAACTCGCGAAACCGGGTTTCCTTTCGCGGGTGGCAGAGAAGGGCGATTATATGCGCTCTGCCGTCAGTGCCTGGAAACTGCCGTGCATAACAGAGGTGCGGGGACGCGGTCTTATGATCGGCATCGATATAACCGACAAGGCTGCGGACATGCAGCTCGCCTGCCTCAACGCTGGTCTGTGTATTTCGACGGCTGGAGCGCAGACCCTGCGATTCCTCCCGCCGCTTGTCATTACGATGGAAGAAATTGACGCGGGTCTTGAGATTCTGCGCGACATACTCGAAAACTGCATCAATCAAGGAGAACAGAAATGAGCAAGAAAAAGGTAGTTTTGGCCTATTCCGGCGGACTCGATACAACGGTGATCATCCCCTGGCTCAAGGAAAACTATAACTACGAGGTTATTGCTGTCTGCATAGACGTAGGTCAGGGTGATGACTGGAAGGTTATCAAAGCGCGTGACATGGATACCGGCGCTGATTCGTGCTATGTCGTCGACGCCCGCGAGGAATACATCACCGACTTCATCTGGCCCGCGCTCAAGGCGAACGCGGTGTATGAAGATCAATACCTTCTCGGAACTTCGACCGCGCGTCCCCTCATCGCGAAGGTGCTCGTCGAGTATGCCCGGCAGGAAGGCGCCACTGCGATCTGCCACGGAGCCACAGGAAAAGGCAATGACCAGGTACGTTTCGAGCTGACCATCAAGGCTTTTGCGCCCGATCTCGAGATTATCGCTCCCTGGCGCATTTGGGACATCAAGAGCCGCGAAGAAGAGATCGAATATCTCGAAAAGCGCAACATTCCGGTTCCGATGAAAAAGAACCAGTCCTACAGCCGCGACGAAAATATCTGGCATCTGTCGCATGAGGGCCTCGAACTCGAGGATCCCGAAAACGAGCCGAACTGGAAGCATATGCTCCAGTTAACCACCGTTCCCGAGGAAGCTTCCGAGGCAGGTGAATATGTCGAACTCGAATTCGAGAAAGGTATCCCGATATCTGTAAACGGTAAGCGTCTCGCGCCGTTGCCTCTTTTACAGGAACTGAACAAGATCGGCGGCCGGAACGGCGTCGGCCTTATCGATATTGTCGAAAACCGGGTAGTCGGTATGAAAAGCCGCGGCGTCTATGAAACCCCCGGCGGCTCGATTCTGTATTTTGCCCATGAGCAGCTTGATCATCTCTGTCTCGACCGGGACACCTATTCGTTCAAGCAACAGGTGTCGCTCAAGATGAGCGAGCTGATTTATAACGGACGCTGGTACACGACCCTCGCCGACTCGATCAAAGCTTTTATGGACAAGACAGAAGAAACGGTAACCGGTTGGGTACGGCTCAAATTGTACAAGGGCTCGATCCGCGGTGCGGGTTCTTCCTCCCCCTACAGTCTGTACAATGCAAATATCGCCAGTTTCACCACCGGCGACCTCTATGATCACCACGACGCCGAAGGTTTTATCAATCTATTCGGACTTCCGCTCAAAGTCCGCGCACTTATGGAGCAGGCAGCAGGAAAGGGACAGGCAGTTGACGGACAGAAGTTCAAGAAACGAGCGATAGAATAATACACACGGTCCCAAAAATAAAAACCGGCTGAAATGCCGGTTTTTTTTCGCCCGAATGCGTTCTTGTGGTATACTGCATTAATCAAGAGAGGTGAAATTCATGCTTCACGAAATCTTATTGTTTTTCATCGATGGTTTTCTTGCAGTCGGATGGCAACAGTATGTTATGTACCTGATCGGTATCATATTAATATGGCTTGCGGTCGCCAAGGATTACGAGCCGATGCTGCTGTTACCCATCGGATTCGGTGCGATTCTTGTTAATCTACCCTATGAGGTTGTCTGGCAGCACGGAGAGATAGCCGGTGTCTTGAAATACCTTTTTGACGCCGGAATTCTTACCGAGATTTTTCCTCTTCTCATATTTATCGGTGTCGGAGCGATGATTGATTTCGGGCCTCTTTTTCAGCGTCCCTGGGTTATGCTTTTCGGAGCTGCAGCCCATCTTGGGGTCTTCGTCACGATCATAGTCGCCATCATGATGGGTTTTGACCTCAAAGAAGCTGCCAGCATCGGCATCATCGGAGCTGCGGACGGACCAACCTCTATTTATGTTACAACCCGCTTTGCCAAACATCTGATGGGACCGATTACAGTTGTAGCCTATTCATACATGGCCCTGGTGCCTATCATTCAGCCGCCGGTGGTGCGCCTCCTTACCAGCAAAAAGGAACGGATGATACACATGCAAGCCCATGACCGGAATTTCCCGAAAGTGGTCAGTATCACTTTTCCGATAATCGTGACGATCCTTGCAAGTTTTCTTGTTCCCATGGCTGCTCCTCTCATCGGTTTTCTGATGTTCGGAAACCTGATCAGAGAATCCGGTGTTCTGGAAAAACTCTCAAATACCGCGCAAAACGAATTATCAAATCTCGTAACCCTCTTGCTCGGGATCACGGTTGGCGCCTCGATGCGGGCAGGGGACTTTCTGCAGTATAAAACACTGCTTATCATGGGTCTGGGTTTGATCGCTTTTATTGTCGATACGGCAGGTGGAGTTCTGTTTGCAAAATTTATCAACATTTTCCTGAAGACGAAAATAAATCCGATGATAGGAGCTTGCGGAATTTCCGCTTTTCCGATGTCGAGCCGGGTAATTCAAAAGATGGCCTTTAAGGATGACCCCTCAAATATTATCTTGATGCATGCGGTAAGCGCCAATGTGTCAGGGCAAATTGCCTCGGTTGTTGTCGGCGGTCTCGTACTGGCCCTCGTGCCGATACTTTTGATGTAGTCCGGAAAAGGAGAAACTGAATGAATACTGAAGCATTAATGCAAAGCGTCACTCTTACCATAGTCGGCATGTTGGTTGTTTTTATTTTTATGTGCCTTTTAACCGTATTTCTAAAGCTATTTATCATTGTTGCCTTTCGGCTTTTACCGGATCGGGAAACCGCAAAGGCAGCATCCGTGGCTGTTGATTTTGGAAAGGGCGGCTCCGAGGATGAAAAAGTGGTTGCTGCAATAGCCGCCGCACTCGCAGCCGGAGGCGAAAACACGAAATAATTTGGGTTTTAACCTATTTTTCTCGAAAAAGATTCACCTTCATAAAGGGTGAATCTTTTTTTTAGCTTTTAGAGCCATTTTCCTTGACAAATAGTTGTTTAGATACTAATTTTACCGTAAGTTAAAAATTTTAACGGAGGTTAAAATATTGACCGATGTTCGGTATGACACGAAACAAAAACAGATCGAAGACGCAGCCCTTGCAGTGTTTATCGAACGCGGGTTCGAGCAAACCACCCTCGAGGCGGTAGCCGAAAAACTTGGGTATACCAAACAAGCTATTTACTATTATTTCAAAAATAAGGAAGAACTGGTCACTTCATTTTGCTTCAATATTCTTACCAGTGCCCGGGATGATGTAATCAGAATCTGTTCGTTTGAAACAGGACCGGAAGAAAAACTGGGGGCTCTCATTGGTTATCATGTGCGCGGCAGCTGTCAGAGACAAGGTTTTTTCGCCCTACACAATAATTTGAAGCAGATTCTTTCCCGTATCAATGACGAAGAAAAGAAAAAAGAAATGTATTCAATGATGAAAGAAATACCGGATCTGATTCTCGTCATTATTCGTGAAGGGGTAGAAAAGGGCATTTTCCGGGATGAAAAACCGGAAGTGCTCTCCGGCATCATTTTTGCCATGCTTGGCGGAGTTATTATGATAGATGAAATTCAGTCAATGCGTCTTTTGAACAGCAATATAAAAGCGGATTTAATTACGGATATTATTTTGAAAGGAGTAAAGAAATGAGAAAAATGTTCAGAGCACTGGCGCAGTTTATTGTGCGTTTTCCGGTTGCGGTAATTGCTTCAACCATACTTCTGATGATAGTCCTCGGTTTCGGAGTAACCAAACTTAAGGTCGATTCGGATCTTACTGACGATATCCCTGCAACTATTCCCGAAAAAGCTTTTTATGATGAGGTCGGAAAAATTTTCCCCTCGGATGATGTACTTATCATTGCGTTTTCGGATTCGCAAGGAGCTTATTCAGCTCGTTCTCTCGCCCAGGTTCAGCTCTGGACTGACCGGATTACCAATATCGAAGACATTAAAAGCGTCCTGTCTCTGAGCAATGCAAGCCTCATCACCGGTACCGAAAATGGTATCGTGATCGAAAATACCATGCAGAAACTTCCCGAAACAACAGAAGAAATCGCTGCTTTTAAAAAGCGTATGGGATCGAATGAAATAGGAAAGGCCCTTGTAGGACGGGACGGAAAGGCTTCCGCGATGATGATCAGTATTGCCCCGGGGGCCGATACCCGAAGGAGACCCGTCTTCGTGATAACTCTGCCACCTTCTGTCTCGCTCGAAGCTGTTGCCAAACGGGTTACGGAAATCGGCGCTCTTACCGGTTCTGATGGACAGAAAGCCGTTGCCCGG
>JBBRWY010000044.1:0-29605 GCA_038248875.1 Treponematales bacterium | reverse complement strand
TAGATTATACAGAAAATGTATCCACCGGTCAGTCGATTCGAACCGGAACGAGAGAACACCGGTGTAGAGGGAAGCGAGGGTATCGGAAAGGAAACAGCGATTCTCGACCGTGCCGCCGCCGCCCGAGAGCGAAGGAATGACCGACGGAGAGAGGAGTTGGTAACCACTCCACAAAAAGCGTCCACCATCCAGAAACTGGAGCACGCCATAATTGCCCGAAACATACCGGGGGCCAGCTTTACGGATTCCCAAAAGCACTTCCGATCGCCTGATTCGTTCATTTTCGATGAGCATTTCAGGGCTCGTGTAGAGACTCGCAAAATAGTGGGCCTGCGGCATTCCGTCTGCACCTGTATACTGCACGACTATTGAATCTCGTCCACGTACCTGTACGATAAGTGAACTACCCTCAAAACTGTAGGTGCCCTCTGCGGATTTCACGATAGAACTATACGGAAAAGTCAGAACCTTTTCGACTGTGTCGAGCCGGGCAATGCCCGCTTCCTGTCCGGGAAAAAAACCCCATGTAGGATTGATCCTGCCGATATCAACATGGTTGTCCTGGATCATCGTACGGTACAGATCGGGATACCAGGAACGGAAGAGCAGATTTTCGAGCACGGTGTCGGGACCAATATCGACTGCGGTGATAGCACCGCTTGTGGCTGTACGTTCGTCAAAAAGGGTGTAATTGTAGGAAAAACACCAGCCGGAAGTACCGTCATCAGTCATAATCTCAAACCAGTCGCCCTCGAGCGGCGAGTTACCAGCAAACACCGGTGTCCCCTCACCCTTGCGGACGATCTTGATTTTCTGTCCTTCCTTGAGCCGATATACCTGCCGTGCAGTATTTTCGGGAAGTGCGCGGACCGGCAGCCCGTCCAGTTTCACTGTCGCGTAGGAATAGCGGTATTCTTCCATTACGGATGCTGCTTTTTTGGCGAGAGACTTCGATTTATAGAGTGCAAGTTGCCACAGGGGTATTTCGATCCGGTTACGGCCGCCCCTTCCGACGCCCGCGACATAGACCTTGCCGATGTTTGACTGGATGAAAACGGGGACGATGTCTCCTGCGGCAAGCGCCTGCTCGGGTATGGACCAAGTGACGACGCCGTATCCGATATGGCCGGTGCAAGAAAAGAGGGACAAGAAGGTGGCCGCCAAAAGGGATACAAGGCACAAACGAACCGTATATTTGGAAGAATACATGATCATACCTCCACAATACCCTATCGTTTCCTACTTTTCAATAAGGTCAGGTTTCGCAAAAAGGGACGCTGCCCAGAAACAGAGGAAAAAACGGAAACTTTCAAGTTTTTTGAGGTCTGCATCGAGGGCGACACCGACAAGGAGGGCGGAATAGACGCCCGTGCGCCCTTTGCCGAAATCGAGCACCCAGCGCACAAACTGACTGTCGGCTGCCGGATCACGGATAAAATCGGTTATAACCTGCTTGAGGAGCGGATCCTGCTTTTTGCGTCGCTCGAAATATTCATCGATCGTGTCCTGCAGCACCTGCGATACCCGTTTCCGGTCACTCACATAGGTGTCGAAGGCATAATAGAACTTCTTCTGAATACCCATGAGGGCAGAAATAACAAGGAGCGATTCGTCAGCCACATGTGCCGGGAGATGTTCATTCCGCAAAAGATCGAGCAAAAGGGGAATCGAGGCGGGAGTCCCGTATTCCTCCATCGCCTGCACCCCGCGGACAAGCATGAAAGGGTTCGATGTCGACAGGAGAATATCGCCAATAACGAACTGAGAACGCTCGTCATGCAGCCGTGCAAGGGCAAGCATGGCTTCGCCGGCAAGCCGGTAATCGGGACTGTCAAGAACAGCCCGGAGCTTCGGGATAGCCTGCAGTACCCGGAACTGACCCAGAAACCGCGCGGCAAGAGATGCCGTTGAAAAAACGCCGGTTTCGAGCTCATAAAACAACGCCTCCCGGGTTTTCGCGTTCAGTCTGGTCAGCATAGAAACGGACTGGAGGGCCTTGTAGCGCACCGAAAAACGGGGAGACGAAAGTCGGTCGATGAGTCCTTCAGCAGAAACAGGAGAGGCGACCTCTCCGAGTTCGGCGATAATTCCCGTCTCCTCGTCCGGATCCTCGTTTGCGTCGAGTTTCCGTAACAGGGTGAGTGCGCGCATATCACGCGGAGAAAACAGAATACCGATCGTATCACGTACCGGATAACTTCCGAGGTCGAGCAGACCCCGTTGTAACCGGATGCCTGCGGCTATGATCAGGATGCTGACAAGAAAAAACACTCGAAATGAGACGAGGCTCGAAAGTCCCACCGTAGCAAGAAGGTCGAGAAAAGCGCCACCAAGCACGGAACCGATGGCACCCGTTCCCCCGAGGATAAAATAATAGAGCATGCTCAAATCCATGAGCGCTTCTTTGGAAACCATCCCGAAGAAGTAGGTCTGGGCAGCATTTTCCTGTCCGGCAAATCCCATGTTTGTGACCGCCGAGAGAAGGCACAAAAAAACTATTGAGAACACGACCGTGCCGATTCCCGGAGAGATGACGGCCGGAACAAGGCTGATCAGGCTGGTGGTGGCGAAGATGATATACATTGGTTTCGCGCCAAGCCGGTCGATCACGAGGCGCATGATGGATCCCATAAAAAGGGCGCCGACGCTCGAGCAAATGGTAAAGACCGTCACAATGCTGTCGACCTGGCCGTATACTTCCTTGCAATAGACAATGATAAACGGCCGGACAAAACCGATCCCGAGGCCAATCACCAGATAGCTCCAGATAAACAAGCGAAAGTTCGGCTCGCGGAACGCCTCGCGGAACCGGGGGAAAAAAGATCCGTACGCTTCGCCCGGCCCATCTTTTTGCACACCAGGGTCCGGTAATTTATAGAGAAGTAGGGAACCGAAGAAGCCGACTACAATGCCGATAAGAATGACGAGATTGTAGGTCTGGATTCCTGAATCTTTCCATAAAAGGAATGCTAAAAACACGGTGGCAAGGAGGGCGGTTGCGTTGTTTATGAGGGAAAGCCGGACGATGTATTCGCCCCGGTCGCGTCCCGGAGCGAGCATTCCGAGCACTGGATTATTTGCGATGAGCCCTACGCCGCGAAAAAAATGAAACCCGAGCACCGAAAGGAGGATCATGGCGAGGGCGGCGGTGTTCCAGCCGCGAGATGCGAGATACGGAATAGAAAGGAGAGGCCCGAGGGAAAGGGTGCGCACCATCCAGCTGTTGGAATAGGTATAGATGAGGGTCGAACGCCGTGCAAACACCTTTCCGAGCGGGGTCGCGAAAAACGACAGGAACATGAAGGCTCCGAGAAGACCGATAATCGTACTATTTGCCCCGAGGGTAAGTGCGTACAGAGTAATGGTATTCCCGGTAACAAGGGCAAACGAAAAGGAATTGATCGCGTTAAAGGAGTCAAAAAGCCTCCGGCCGCGTTTGATCCGGAAGGCAGACAGTTGCTCAGTCATTACCATCTGTTGTATCATTTTCTCCATGAAACAAACAACCATTCCGAAGCGTTCCGAAGTCGCAAAAAGCGACCAGTGGAACCTCGAGTCCCTTTTTACGAATGATTCCGCCTGGAACGCCGCACTTGAAATTCTGTCGCTCTTTACGAGCCGTGTAAACGCCTTCCGCGATGCCCTTTCTGCCCCGGAACATCTTTCCTCTGATACTTTTGCATCTTGTCTCGCCGTATACCGCGATGCCCAAGAGCTCGGTGAAAAGCTCGGCAACTATGCTTTTCTCAAAAAATCCGCCGACGAAAGCGACGCCGCAAACCTTGACCGAGTCGGCCGCTACATGATGACCGGAAGCGCCTTCGAAGCCGCTGTCAGCTGGCTCGTTCCCGCCATTCAAGCCATTCCCGCACAGAAAATCGCTGACTGGTCGGCGCTCGATTCTTTTGCCGACTACCGGATCTGGCTTGAAAAACTCCTCCGCCTCAAGCCCTACATTCTCTCCGAAAAAGAAGAGCGCATCCTGGCGCTCCAGAGCGAAGCCCACCAAGCACCCCACCAGGCCTTTTCGCTTCTCACCAATGTCGACCTCGATTTCGGCACCGTAGAAACAGCCGAAGGCCCGCAGCCTTTGAGCCAGACCACCTGGACCAAGTTCCTCGAAAACCCGGACCGCTCGGTTCGTAAGGCTGCCTACACTCAATTTTATGGTACATTCGAGGCGCACAAAAATACACTTGCCGCGCTCTACACCGGTAGCGTCAACCAGGACGTGGCAAACGCCCGAATCCGGGGATACGACTCGGCGCGCGGGATGGCACTTTTTCCGGACCGCGTTCCCGATGCCGTCTATGATAACCTCGTTTCCACGATTCGTGCCAATCTCGCACCCCTCCATCGCTACTACAGTCTTCGCAAAAAAGTACTGAAAGTTGACGACTTACGCCACTACGATGTCTATGCCCCGCTCATCGGCGAAGTAAAACGCATCACACCGTACAACGACGCAGTTTCACTTATTGACGACGCCCTTTCACCCCTCGGCACGGAATACACGGATACTCTTCGGAAGGGACTGCTCGGGGGCTGGGTTGACCGCTATGAAAACAAGGGGAAGCGATCGGGAGCTTTCTCGTCGGGCGGTTTCGAGGGAGAGCCATATATTCTCATGAACTATAAAGAAGAAGTCCTCCGCGACGTCTTCACCCTGGCCCACGAGGGCGGCCACTCGATGCATTCGATGCATGCCGCCAAAAACAATCCCTTCATGTCCTACAACTACACCATTTTCGAAGCAGAAGTTGCGTCAACTTTCAATGAAGACCTCCTGTTTCGCCATCTCTTAAAAACTGCCTCCGATCCGGCAATGAAGGCCTATCTCCTGTGCAACCGGGCGAGTGACATACTTGCCACCCTTTACCGCCAGACCATGTTCGCCGAATACGAGCATCGCACCCACGCCCTCGTCGAAAGCGGTACCCCGCTTACCGCAGAGCTTCTCCGCGCTGAATACCGGAAACTTCTCGAGACTTATTTCGGTCCCGAGATGAAATTCGAGGAAACGAGCGATCTTGAGGGGTTGCGTATCCCGCACTTCTACAACGCTTTCTATGTCTACAAGTACGCCACAGGCATTTCCGCGTCCCTCGCCCTTGCAGAGCGCGTCGTTTCCGGCGGAAAAAAAGAACGGGACGACTATTTCGCGTTCCTCTCGTCGGGCGGCTCACGTTACCCCATCGATGCCCTCAAGATTGCCGGCGTCGATATGGAAAGCCCGGCCCCTATCGAAGCTGCCTGCCGGACCTTCGCGAGTATCGTCACCGAACTGGAGAACCTGCCGTGGAAAGTATGAAGGCAATCCGCATCATCGAAACAGAGACCGAGCTTGAGGCATATCTTGCGAAACTCCGAAGCGACGGAATAACAGAAATTGCCCTCGACCTCGAGGGCGACCAGGGTTCGATTCACTATAACTATTCGATAGCGATCCTTCAGTGCTATGACGGACAGGAAGCGCTGGTCATCGACGTGATCAAAACAGGCAACTGTTCGTCCCTCCGCGAATTCCTCACCTGTGCCGATATCACCAAGGTCATGTTCTCGTGCAAGAACGACCTTTTCATGACCCAGAACACGCTTGGCTGCACGATCAGCCCAATACGGGATATCGCCCTCGCCCAGAAACTGCTCGGAAAAACGGTGAACATATCGGAACACATCGGTATCGACAAGAAAAAAAAGGACGCGTTCCAGCGGGCAAACTGGCTAAAACGGCCCCTTGCGCAAGACCTCGTCGAGT
This sequence comes from Treponematales bacterium, assembly GCA_038248875.1. GTDB lineage: Bacteria > Spirochaetota > Spirochaetia > Treponematales > Treponemataceae > Teretinema. The sequence continues at coordinate 23,847 of JBBRWY010000044.1, read as the reverse complement.
ACGCGATAAATGACGTGCTTCACCTGATCCGAGTACAGAACGATCTCGAAGCAGAACTCTCCGAAAAAGGCCTGCTTCAGCAGTTTCTCCAGACTTCGAAGGACATGCCCAACCGCGATTACCGGGTCGACCAGTACGAACAGTACAAAGAAAAATTTCCCGGTTACGACCGGCTCAATAGGGAGAAGCAAGAGCTTGCTGCCCTTTTGTGGGCGTTCCGCGAAATGCTCGGCGAGCATTATGACTGTCCTGTCGGCTACCTTATCCCGAAGTCGGCCATGAACGACATCATCCGCGACAATAAAATGATGCTCGAGATGCTTCAGAAAGAACTGAACCGCAACCGCAACCGGCGCATCGATCCCCAACTGGTGTCGAACCTCTATCGAAAAGCGGTAGAGCGTTGCAACTCCAGGCAGAAAAAAAACAACCCCGGGTCACAGAAACCAGCCATTCCGGTGTAAATCGCCTACAAGTACAAGGTGAAAAACAACCTTGAAATTGAAGATCCCGTAACGGCCATGGCAACGGCCCTATTCGGCATCCCCTATCTCTTTCCCTGGCAGCGGCTTGTTGTTGCGAACATTCTTGATGCCGTCGAGGCAATCCGGAATGCCGAAGAGCGAAAACCGGATGACGACGAGTTGTTTGACGAGGATGGCGCACTCCGCGGCAGGCAGATTGTGCTTCTCCCGACGGGTGCGGGCAAATCTCTGTGCTTCCAGATTCCGGCTCTCCTCCTCGACGGTCCAACCCTCGTCATTTATCCTCTTTTGGCGCTGATGGGCGACCAAACCCGAAGTCTTCGGGAAAACGGTATCGAACCGGTGTTGTTCCGCGGCGGTCAAAGCCCGGAAGAACGCAAAGCCCTATTCCGCCGACTCGAGGGAAAAGACGGAAAGCCCCCGGCACGACTTATAATAGCAAATCCCGAAGTTCTTGCAGGAAAGGAAGTACTCGACCGCATAGCGAAATGCCGCATCGCCCATCTTGCCGTCGATGAGGCGCACTGCGTCGCAGAATGGGGAGACACCTTCCGTCCATCCTACCTCGAGCTCGGTGCGATCATCGAACGGCTCGATCCCCCGGCCGTCACGGCCTTCACGGCTACTGCCTCGCCCCCAGTTCTCGTGCGCATAGCGGAGGTGCTGTACGGCGGGAGTGCACATCTCGTCCGCGGTGATTCGGATCGTCCAAACATCAGCTATTCGGTATATCCCTGCAGGGCAAAGGAAAGCGCTTTGATCAGGGAAACCGCAAAACGGCCGCGCCCCCTCGTCATCTTCTGCGCCACACGAGGCGGCACTGAACGCACCGCCCGGCTGCTCCGCGAAACCTTCGCCGACACGGATATTCGCTTCTATCACGCGGGACTCCAAAAGGATGAAAAGCTTGAAGTTGAAGCCTGGTTCCACGGCCACGAACGGGCGATTCTCGTGAGCACCTGTGCCTGGGGTATGGGAGTCAACAAAAAGAATGTCCGCACCGTTATCCACCGGGATCCACCGCCAACGGCAGAATCCTACATTCAGGAAGCCGGACGGGGCGGACGCGACGGGACGATTGCGGAGGCCATTCTCTTATGGAGTCCTGCAGACAAAAAGCGTATCGAACGACTGCCAGAAAAGCAGCGTATACGTGCACAGGTACTCGTCGCCTTTGCCGAAAGCGGACAGTGCCGAAGGGAAGTATTGCTCGAAGCACTCGGGGAAAAGCGGGCGACTGCGGAAGCGGCCGAAGGAGAGCGGATTGTCTGTTCGGGGTGCGACATTTGCCGGGGGGACGCGGAATTTACGGCTGCCGATGAACAAGCCGTACTTGCATTCATGGGGAAGAACCGGAGACGCCACACGCACGATGAGACGGTTTCGATCCTTTACGAAGCGGGCAACCGGATATCACTCGAACGCGACGGCTACCGACAATGGCGGAGGGCTGATTTCGCGCTTGTCGTCGATGAACTGGTAAAAGAGGGAAAAATTGTCGAGGGAGAACGGTGGCCATGGAAAGACAAACTGTCTATTTGCCGCCAGACTCGTCATCGGGAGGAGCCCCGCGGCCAGCACGTTCCGCTGCAGTCGGACCTGCCGGTGCCACAGGAGCAGCGCGAACCCGTTTCTTCTTTTCTCTCGGAGGCTGCTTTCGGTAGCGGACAATGTACGTGACGATATTTATATACAGAGCGATCACAATTGTGACACCGATTACTTCGGGTGACAGGAGCACGGTTTTGAGCAAGCCGAAAAGTTGGGCGAGGGTCATACAAGAAGTATCGGCACATAGGCATTCCGTCTTGACCGTTATCCCCGCGATCGGTAGGATGGCCGCATGACAGGAATAGTTGATTACAATGCAGGCAACATCCGGAGTGTGGAGCTTGCCCTCCTTTCGCTCGGTGTCGAATACCGAATCTCGAAAAATCCGGCAGATCTCGAATGTGCTGACCGGCTCATTTTTCCCGGCGTCGGCGAGGCAAAATTCGCCATGCGCGAACTGAAAAAAACTGGCTTCGACGTTTTCCTCCGCGATTGGGCGGCAACCGGCAAACCGCTCCTCGGAGTCTGTCTCGGTTCCCAGATCATCTTCGACCATTCCGAGGAAAGCGACACAACCTGTCTCGGCCTCCTCAGCGGTGTCGTCCGAAAGTTTCCCTGCGAATTCATGGCACGCGGCCTCAAGGTGCCGCATATGGGCTGGAACGACATCAAATTCCGGAACGGCGGCTCGGCCCTCTTTGACGGCGTAAAAGACGGCACCGATGTGTACTTTGTTCATTCCTATTATATAGATCCTGAGGATCCGTCAATTGTGAGCGCGATTGCGGATTACGGCTTTCCCGTCCCCTGCGCAATCAAAAAAGGCACTATTGAAGCCTTCCAGTTTCATCCCGAAAAATCAGGTACTGGCGGCTTGCAGATGCTCGTAAACTTTACCCGGGGAGGCCTTTAATGCTGAAAAAGCGGATTATCGTGTGCCTCGACGTGAAGGACGGCCGTACCACCAAGGGCGTACAATTTCTCGACAACGTCGATATCGGAGATCCGGTAGTCATGGCCGCCGAGTATTACCGGCAGGGCGTCGACGAGCTCGTCTTCTACGACATCATGGCCTCTGCGCGGGATCGTGGCCCCACCCTCGACCTCATCAGGCGCGTCGCCGAAACCGTATTTATTCCTTTTTGCGTCGGTGGCGGTATTTCGACTGTCGAAGATATCAGAAACACCATTCTCGCCGGTGCCGAAAAAATCAGCATCAACTCGCCGGCGGTCCGACACCCGTCACTTTTGACCGAGGGAGCCTCAATTTTCGGCGCCCAGTGCATCGTGCTCGGAATGGATGCGAAGAGGGACGCGGCAATGCCCTCGGGGTACCGCGTCTACGTCAATGGCGGACGGGTCGCCACCGAATACGACGCCCTTGAATGGGCGATCCGCGCGGAAAAACTCGGTGCGGGCGAAATCGTACTCAACTCTATTGACTCGGACGGCACCCGGAACGGCTACGAAATAACCCTCACGCGCATGATCAGCGAGCATGTCGGGATCCCGGTCGTCGCTTCGGGCGGAGCGGGCACACCCGCACACATGGCGGAAGTGCTCACCGAAGGAAAGGCCGACGCGGCACTCATCGCTTCGATGGTCCACTCGGGCGACTATACTGTCGGCTCGATCAAACAATCTCTCGCTAATCTGGGCGTACCCGTCCGGCTGTAGCAATCAGCGTTATTCGAAATATCGGGCGCGGCTTGTCGGAGTTTCGTACACGTCGACCGCCCGAAGGGGAACGTCGGGAAGCAGCTTTTTCAGTTCGACAAAAATATAGCGCGCAATGCGCTCGGCACTCGGATTATTCACGAAGACAGCCAGGTCGTTCAGATTTGAATGGTCGAGGCTGTCGCACACGTCCCTGAGTGCCTTCTTCAAAATCCCGAAATCGACGAGCATCCCGCCTTCATCGAGACTTTCGCCCCGGGCGTGAACAAGCACCCGGTAATTATGGCCATGTAGCCGTTCGCACTTTCCGTGAAAATCGGCAAGAAAATGTGCAGCGGCAAAATCCGCTTCTACTCGTGTTTCATACATGTGTTGTATAGTACCGACAAGGTGTTGCCAACGCAAGACGGGGTTGATACAATTACACCGATATGAACAAACGATTGTCGCAGTTTATTTCTGCAATACCGGTCCTCGAAAGAACCGGTACCAGCGATCCAGATATTACGGATCTCGTCTATGATTCGCGCCGCGTAACTGCTGGTGCTCTCTTTTTTGCCCTACCCGGCTTGCATGCCGACGGATCCGCTTTTATCTGTGAAGCAGTGCAGCGCGGAGCAGTCGCTGTCATCCACGGATCAACAGTCGACGACGCCATGGTTACCTGTTGTGGAGTGGAAGTTGTGTTTCTCCGCGTCGCCGATCCCCGGTTTGCGATGTCTCCTGTCGCCGCTGCATTTTATGACCATCCGTCCCGGAACCTTGCGGTCATCGGCGTTACCGGGACTGAAGGCAAAAGCACTACGGTTTCCCTCATTTTCCAACTTCTCCGCCTCTGTGGAAAAAAGGCCGGTTTCATCTCGACCGTTGACTATTGCATCGACGGGGAGGTCCTTCCGAATCCCGAACACCAAACCACCCCGGAGGCCTTGACTGTTCAACGAAAACTCGCCGAAATGCGGGATAACGGCCTCGAATACGCGGTTGTTGAATCATCGTCCCATGGCCTGTCGATGAAGACGAATCGGCTCGGTGATGTGCTTTTCGACGCAGGGATTCTGACCAACGTGACGAGCGAGCACCTCGAATTCCACGGAACGATCGAGCAATACAAGTACGACAAGGCAAACCTCTTCCGTGCCCTCGACCGGCATGACCACGTTAAAAAGGGAATAACGATTCCTTCTTTCGGCGTTGTTAACGAAGAAGACCCATCTTCTACTTTTTTCCATGAAGCAACGAGAAAACCGGTATACGGCTATTCGACACGGGACGAGGTAGCGGTGGGCCTTTCGGCTTCGGCCATCGTGCCGGATGCGTCGGGAGTCACCTTTATAATGGCCGAAAACGGCAGTCCACGTCACTGCGTCCGCATCAACCTGCCCGGTGCCTTCAATGTGTATAACACGCTCGCTGCGACAATCGCCGTCTCTCGCATGCTCGACAACCCGGGTGCCGAACTCGTCCCGCTCCTCCGGCAGCTCGTGCCCGTCAAAGGCCGCATGACCGTCGTGAATGAAGGACAGGCATTCGAAGTGCTCGTCGACTACGCGCATACCCCATCATCCTTTATGGCTATTTTTCCTTCCCTCCGCAAACGGATACAGGGCAAAATAATCAGTGTCTTCGGCTCGGGAGGCGAACGCGATACACAAAAACGCCCCGAACAGGGCCGCATAGCCGCCGACTATTCGAACATTGTCATTCTTGCTGACGAAGATCCCCGAGGCGAGGATCCGACAGAACTCCTCGAAATGATTGCCGCTGGCTGTCCCGGTAAAAAAAGGAACGAAGAACTCTTCATTATTCCAAACCGGCCACTCGCAATCCGGAAAGCCTTTTCTCTCGCAGGTCCGGGCGATCTCGTGCTCCTTCTCGGCAAGGGACATGAAAACTCGATCATTTACAAAAATCATACCGATCCGTACGACGAAATCACCGAAGCAAAAGCCGCTTTGAAAGAACTGCATTCCGGAGGAAAAAAATGAACATAGCTGTACTTTTCGGCGGTAAATCAGGGGAACACGAAGTATCTCTTCTTTCCGCGTCTTCCATCGCACGCAACATCCCTTCCGAAACCAATCGGATAATTCTCGTCGGTATCAGCAAGAACGGCGCCTGGTACCTGCAGGATGATTCGCAACTCGCCGAACTCCGCGCGAACCCGAAAGCCTCTCTTACTATAAATGAAACAGAAGAACGCCGCGTCTCTATTATCCCCGGCGGCGGAACAACGGGAGCATTCAGCTGCGCAGGAAAGTCAATACCGGTCGACGTCGCGTTCCCGGTGCTTCACGGAACCTTCGGCGAAGACGGCACCATACAGGGACTCTTCGAAATGGCCGATATCCCCTATGTCGGCGGCGGCGTGATGGCCAGCAGCATTGCGATGGACAAGGAAAAAACTAAAGTTCTCTGGCAGGCAGCAGGTCTTCCGATCGTGCCGTTTGTCGCGATCCGCATGTCAGAATGGACCAACGAAGGCGAAAAACGCACACTCCTCCAGAAAGCCGAACGGGATCTTTCCTATCCATTGTTCGTCAAGCCGGCCTGTGCAGGAAGTTCGGTCGGAGCCGCAAAAGCCACAAATCGGGAAGAACTCGAAAAACGCGCAGGCGAAGCTTTCCTGTGGGACGATAAAATTATCATCGAACCATTCATTCCAGCCCGCGAGATTGAATGCTCGGTTACCGGGAACGAAGGACCGGTCGCCTACACCCCCGGCGAAATAATTCCTAGCCATGAGTTTTACGACTATGACGCCAAATACACCGATCCGGACGGAGCCTCGCTCAAGATTCCGGCCGACATCCACGAGATGACGACAAAAAAGGTGCGCCAGATTGCCGTGCAGGCCTACCGAACACTTGATCTTTCCGGCCTCTCGCGCGTGGACTTCTTCATCGACAAACGGGACGAAACCCTCTACCTGAACGAGATCAATACGATTCCCGGCTTCACCTCGATCTCGATGTTTCCCAAAATGTGCGAGGCTTCGGGCCTGCCGTACGCAGAACTAGTGATGAAACTGGTGAATCTTGCGAAAGCACGGTTTGACGGAAGGCGGAATCTCCGGACGAGCCGCGAATGACGGTCCCGTTCTACAAGCTGCAGCTTGCCGGTAACGGATTTATTCTTGTTGACCTCGCCACATTCGGCACCGGCAATCCAGCGCCGGAGGCGGACCGTTACGGCTCCATCGCCCGCCGCCTTTGCGACAGACGGTACGGAGTAGGTGCGACCGGCGTTATTTTTTTATCAAAGGACAATACCGTCAGAATTTTCGGCGCGCAGGGATCACCCTCCGTCGAGGCAGACGATGCCCTCCTTTGTGCCGCACGCTTTGCCTTCGATTCGGGACGAGCACCGAACAAGACCATCGTATTCAAGACCCCTCGCGGCGACACGACACTGGACGTACTCGGCGCCCACGAGTTCCGTATCGCCGTTGGTTCTCCCTTTGCACTCCTCAGCGGTCTCATCATCACCGCGGGATCGGATAAACTGGTCGAGCTGATAGAACGCGACGGAATCAGAACGGCCTACTCGGCGCTCCACATTCATGAGGATGTGGTTGTCGCCTTTCCTCAGTCCCTCGGGACCCTCAATTACGCAAGCTTCAGCGCCCTCGTCCAGAAAGCGTTTCCCTCACGGGCAGTACTTCCCGTGATCGCGCGAGCAATAACCCGCGAGACAATTTTAGTCCGTGCAAATGTCAAGCGGGAATCAGGCTCGTGCGCAGCAGCGGCTGCAGCCCTTACAGCGGCTGTCTGTTCGGGAACGGCAGACACAGAAGCACTCGTTATGTTCGAGCAGAACGGTTCGGACGGCCAACCCGACGCGGTAATCGCCCGGGACAGGGACAATTCACGACGGGTAGCGATTATCTGGGACACGAGCGCTAACGAACTGTACGCGGTAGGTTCGGGAGGATATCTCTTCGAAGGGAAATTCGACGTCCCGGATGAGCGGGACACCTGATCTTTTTTCAGTCCGCGACGAGGGACAGGATTGCCAGTACGGTTCCTGAGCCGATCATGACAAATCCGGCAGAATAGAGCGGAGGGAGCAGCACCGCATTACTGTCCACCTGTGTGGAATAAAGTGCAGCTCCCACGCAGGCGAGCGATCCGAGGCCGACCAGAGCAAAAGCAGCTACATTCGGCAAATGCCGATTTTTCCTGACTGTCTGTTCTTCATCCCGACCTGCGGGCCAAAAATGGTCGGTTACCACGACATTTCCCTGTTGCACAGAAACCCGGGCAGCGGCAGCCGCCGGAACATTCTCGACAAACGGTCGTGCCTGCCAGAAAGTGTTTATTTCGGGTATCAGCGTTTTCTTCTGCAGAACCTGTTCTGCCGGCGTTACGGAAGTTGGATCGGTAGCAACGATTTTTTCGACCATCTCGTTCTTGTTGATGAGGACTGTATTCAAAGTGGAACCGGCAGCTTCTGCGACTAGCACGCTTCCTTCGAAACAAAACACCCGGTGCAGTATCGGCGAAAGCGCGGCCATAGCGGATGTTGCGGTTCCCGAAGCTTCACGCGAAGGACGGACAGCGATCACGTCGCAGCCGAAATCGGTACCGCGCACACCGGCAACAAGAGAGGGAGAGGAAATGCGGTAAGACGCACCACCTGAAAGCTTTGCAACTTTTGCACGTACACGCCCATAATAGAGCTCCCCCGTCGATTTGGTGCCGGTTGCGTCCGCATCGCAGCGGAACGAGGTGTTTTCGGCTATCTGGATAGAGGCGGAAATAGGCACAATAAACAGTTCGAGGAAAGTTGAAGGACCGGTCTGGATGATATCGCCCGGAAGAATTTCCATCCCGAGCACCGCATCCGAAGAAACAGGCCAGGTAGTGGTCTTTCCGTTTCGTACCAGAATAAACGAAGCTCCTTCCGCATAGGCTACGGACGCATAAGGCGCGGCAGCAAACGACAGGCTGCAGAGAAGGATGCATAAGAATAGGACAGAAGCTCTTTTATTTACCATAGTTATGATATACTATAAAACCTTATGAGCAGGAATACAAGCAGGATCGATTTTTCCTGTTCCGGGGAGACGATCAACCGGATATTACAGCGGAATGCAAAAAACATATGCCCGACCGACACACGGTATTCCTGCCGGTTCAACCAGAACGAAGACCAGTTTCTTCTTTTGGATACACCAATCGATGTTCCTGCCCTTCCCGTTCACCACAATATTGATGACCCGAATCCCCCGGAAGGATATATCGAAAAAATCGCGGCGGTCTGCGAATATCTCATGAAAAACTGTCCTTCTCTTGCTGCGGATACCCGCTGGTTTTTCGATGCAGCTGCCATACATACGCCATCTTTTTATCGCATTGTCAACATCGACAACCACAGCTACCTCTACCTGCTCATGGTGGACCTTACCTGTCGTCCCCTCGAATGCACCATTACTACAGAAGGTACCAACAACCGCACTCATGCCTACCAGACAAACCGGGTTTATTTTGAATGCGACTATTTCCCACTTCTGTCTACAGATGACAACCAGCAGTCGGTTTCGCTCCTGCAAACCATCCCTGCCACCTGGAAAGGCGAAGCGGGACAAGGCTACATGATCCACGGCATCTGGATGGATTCAGACATAAACAAGTTTTTCAGCAAGCTCATTCTTCCGACAGGAAAACGAAACCATCCCTATTATCCGATCACCTGTAAGCAGCACTGCGTCACCATGAACGCCTTCGGCCAGAGCGACCCGGAACTCCTACACCGTATACGCAAATACATCGAGCCAGCACTTAATCCGATTCTGCAAGATCTGCAGACCGCCCCGTTCTCCGAACGCCTGCCTCTATTCGCGGAGCTGAAAAGCACCATACCTGACGAACTTGGTAGCCGCTGGGAAAACCTGGTGGTAACATCCTACTTGAATGAACGCGAGCAGAAGGAGTACACCGTTGTCTTTTAATAACCCGCCCTTCAAAACACGCGCCGAAATAGCCGGCCTCAAGGTGACCATTATGGGACTCGGCATTAACGGAGGCGGACTTGCGAGCGCCCGTTTTTTCGCCCGCAGTGGAGCGGAAGTAACCATTACTGACACAAAAACTGAAACAGATCTGGCGCCATCAATCGAAGCGCTCGCAGACTTTCCCGGTATCAGATATGTGCTCGGTCGACATGACATGGCAGACTTCAAAAATGCCGACACCGTCATCAAAAATCCCGGGGTAAAACTCGAGGGAAACGAATACCTCGCCGCCGCCCATTCGATCGAATCCGACATTTCTGTTTTTCTTCGTTTTACCCAATCGCCCATCCTTGCGGTTACCGGAAGCAAGGGAAAATCTTCGACCGTCAGCGCCCTCCATTTTGGCTTGAAGGCACTCGGATATCCCTCCTTTCTCGGAGGAAATATCACCGTTAGTCCCCTCAACTTCCTTGACGAAACGACGATCGAAACTCCGGTTGTGCTCGAACTGTCGAGCTGGCAACTGGCCGACCTTCGCGGGCGGGGACTCCTCAAACCACGAGTTGCCATATTGACACCTATCATGAGCGACCACCAAAACTGGTACGGCGGCATGGAACCGTACGTCGCCGACAAAAAACTGCTATACACAAACCAGGACAATTTGTGCCATCTCGTGTGCAACCGGGATGATGAATGGGGGCCGATTTTCGCTTCCGAAACCCGCGCACAGGTTCACTGGTACAGCGCGAAGCCCCTTCCTCACGACGTTCCCGGCGCCTGGCTCGAAGCTGACGGCCGAGGCTTCTTGCGATTGACGGGAACGACTGAAACCGAAGCGATCGAAATCCTTCCAGCCTCACTCGCAGTCCCGGGAAACCACATGCGGGCGAACCTCCTCAATGCCGCACAGGCAATGATTCTCTTCGGAGCGGATCCCGCAAAGACAGCAGCTGCCCTCGCACGTTTTCCCGGTATCGAACATCGGCTTGAATTTTTCCATGAAGAAAACGGTGTCCGCTTTTATAACGATTCGGCTGCAACCATACCCGAGGCTGCGGCCGCCGCACTCGGATCGTTCGATACGCCGGTCATCCTCCTTTCAGGTGGCACCGACAAAAATCTCGACTTTACACCGCTCGCTCTCACAGCTCACCGTGCAAAAAAAATTATGCTTCTTGCCGGAACCGGAACCGATAAATTGATCCCGCTTCTCCGCGCACGCAACATCTCCTTCGAAGGACCGTTCAACAACCTCGAATCGATCATCACGGCGGCACGACGCGCCGCTCTAACCGGCGATACAGTGGTTTTCTCCCCTGGGGCAACAAGCTTCGGCATGTTCAAAAATGAATTCGACCGCGGAAATAAATTCCGGTTAGCAGTTAAAGGAAGCTTTCAATAATTTTATTGAGTTAATTTCGGAATGGTATATACTGTGTATACCATGAAAAAGTATTTATATAGTATCGTGCCTGTCCTTTCGGTGCTCGTGTGCTCCCTCTTTCTTTTCACGACGCTCGATGACAAGGTGTACGACAGTTTTCTCCGTACCATTCCAACCCTGACCGAGGATCCTTCGGTGCTCCTCATCAACATCGACGATACCTCGATAGAAAAGGTCGGACTATTTCCGTGGACACGAGACATCATGGCAGACGCCATCGTTTTTTTACGCGAGATGGGAGCGGACAGCGTCATTTTCGACTTGAGCTATCTCGATAAAAGTCCGGTCAAAGTCGACCCGGTATACGTCAAGGAAGAGCTCCCTGGCTATCTTGATTACGGCTTCAACCAGATCAACGAAACAGTTGCCCAAGTCATGGATGCCTTCGCCGCTCATCAGATCGGACCAAAGGATGCCGCAGAATACAAAAAACAAATAATTGAATTCAACAAGACAGTTCGCAACTCCCTTGACGCCTCTATTTCCTACGTTACCCGAGACGTCGACGCGTACTTTGCGAAAACCCTCCGTTTTTTCGGTAAGTCATATCTGACCATCTCGATGGTAACTCCCGAAAACATAGGCGAGGGTCACTCCTTCGACATGTCCCAGTTCGACCTGCCCTGGCTCGAGGAAAATATCGCACTCAAGAACATCACCATCAAGCGCGATACTCTGACACCAGAAGCGCTCGGAATCATTCCCGCAATTCCCGAACTGATAAGAAACACACATGGAGCCGGTTTCGTAAACGCGCCCGTAGATCCCGACGGCTACCGGCGCAGAATATATCTGCTCAATACTTTCAGAGGAAAATACTATGGTCAGTTTACCTTCGTGCCCCTCCTCGAAAAAATGGGCAACCCCTCAATCGAAGTGACCAACTCCACAATCACGCTGAAGGATGCTGTCGTCAAAGGAATCAAAAAGAATATACGGATTCCGCGCAGCGAGGACGGTTCGATACTCGTCAACTGGCCGAAGAAACCGTTTATCAAATACAATCACATCATTGCCTGGCAGCTGATCGGCAACAATGAACACGAAACCAAATTCGTCAAAAACTTGAAGGCAATGGAAGATTCGGGATTTTTCAGCTATTGGGAAAAAGGCGAAACTCCACTCGAGAAATACAACAACGCCAAATACATGAAAGAACTCTTGTTCGAAGGTGAAAAACCCGCCGAAAACCTAACATTCGAAACCTACCGCGCCTACCGTGACGACTTCATCAAGACGACCGACCTCTACCTGAACGGCGACTACGAAAACCGCATTCTCTCTGACGTGGGAGAGGCTGACATAGATACCCGCGCGTATGTCACGACATTCTTCACAACATCCCGCGATCAGTACGCAGAACTCCTTCGACTCCGCGAAAAAGTGAGAACAGCAGCAACCGGAGCGTTCTGCATCATTGGTGTTGACGTCAGCTCGGAAACTGATAACGGCCTCACTACCTTCCAGGAGCGCTATCCGAATGTCGGCATTCACGCCACTGTCGCGAACATGATTCTTTCACAAGAATTCCTCGATGATGCGCCGGCATTCATGTCCATTCTGATTGCCCTCATCCTTGCCATTGGCCTCGGATTCGGCATCAAACGGCTCGATACAAAACAATCAATGTTCGCTGGGATCGCCACCCTCATCCTTTCGGTATTTGCGCTTCTCGTATATTTCATGCTTACCCACACCTATGTCGGGGTCGTCGTTCCCTTTGCCTCGGTTACCGCTACCTTCGTCACCCTGACAGCTATAAATTTTCTCAATACGATCAAAGAAAAAACTTTTCTCCGCTCGGCATTTTCCCGCTACCTGTCGCCGGCTGTTATCAACGAAATCATCGCCGATCCTTCAAAGCTAAACCTCGGCGGCGAGAAACGGGAAATGACGGCGATTTTTACAGACATCAAGGGCTTCTCTACCATTTCGGAAAAACTGGACCCGACCGATCTGGTCAATCTCCTTAACATGTATCTGACCGAAATGAGTAATATCGTCATGAATAACCGGGGTACTATCGACAAATATGAAGGAGACGCAATTATTGCATTCTTCGGAGCGCCCATCCACATGAACGAACACGCAAGCCTCGCCTGCCGCACGGCAATTCTCATGAAAAAAGCCGAGGTTATTTTGAACAAGCGGATCATGGAGGAAAACCTCAGTCCGACGCCGCTGTTTACCCGCATTGGTATCAACACCGGCGACATGATCGTCGGTAACATGGGAACACCGAACAAGATGGACTATACCATCATGGGAAATGCAGTAAACCTCGCGGCCCGGCTCGAGGGCGTAAACAAGCAATATATTACCCGCGGCATTCTGATCAGCGAGCATACCCGTAAACAGTTAGGCGACGAATTTCTTCTCCGCCGCCTCGACCGGGTTCGCGTAGTCGGGGTCAACACTCCCTTGCGGCTCTATGAACTGATTGCCGTCGCAGCAGATTCGGACGAGATACTTACCTCGCTCGTTTCCCGCTGGGAACACGCGATCGATCTGTACGAGAAGCAGGACTTCTCAGCTGCGAAAGAACTTTTCGCTACCATCGCCGCCGAAGACGCCAGCGACACGGTCGTTGCTCTCTACATTACCCGCTGTACCGACTTCATCAATACCCCCCCTGAAACAAACTGGGACGGGGTATTTAATCTGACTCAAAAATAATAAAAAGGCCGTCCAGTTATAAAACCGGACAGCCCTTTTTGTACCCCTCAAGGAATAATTTTTACGGTGAGTTAAAATTCTTCTTTAGAATAATTTTTACGGTGAGTTAAAATTCTTCTTCAGAATAATTTTTACGGTGAGTTAAAATTATTCCTCAGAATAATTTTTACTCAGACCACTCAACCTCTTTGGTTACATCACTTGCCCGCGTGGAAGCAGTCGAAATATTGGTGCGTCCCTGATCATCATTGGCGGTAACGGAACTTTCGGTAACTTTGGCGCCTACTTTGATGCCAGCCTTGGAAGATGCGATTCCGTTAGACAGTTTTTCGATCGTTCCTTTCTGCATGGCCTTTATAGTCACCTTGCGTTCCCCCAAAACAAGTACAAGAGAGGAATTGAGGCCGGTATTAATAACGGCCGAGGGAGCTAATTTCATTCCTGCAGTGACGGGACCCCACTTTCCGGCGGAAACTTCACGTTCAACCTTTCCCGTTACTGTCTGGACAACAAAGTCCTCTTTGCCAGTCTGGGCGAAAACAGCCAAGGAGCATATAAAGGTGCCCAAAAAAAGCACGATAAAAATTGATTTCTTCATAAATGGCCTCCATTACACTTTCAAGTATACTATCTATTTTGTAAAAAACAGGGATTTGGGGCATTAAACGTCGTTATTAGTCCCGAGGAATTATCAATCCTCAATCCACTCAAGATCTTTTGTCGCATCACTAGCACGGGTTGAAGCGGTTGAGATGTTTGTCCGCCCCTGGTCTTGATCAGCGGAAACTTTGCTCTGGGTAACTTGGGAACCCAGTTTGATTCCGGTCTTTGCTGTTGCGAGGCTGGTATTGATGACGGTGGCCGAAGTAAGCTTCATGTTTTCGGTGACAGGTTCCCATTTGCCGGCGGAAACTTCTCGTTCAACTTTTCCCGTTACTGTTCGTACTACGATGTTCTGGCTAGCGGTCTGGGCAAATACAGCCAAGTAACAAACCAAATAACTCAAAAAAAGCATAATAAAAACCGACTTTTTCATAAAAACCTCCATCACTTCAACTATAACATATCTTTTCAAAAAAACCACTTCTTGCAAACCATTGTGTTTGTTCTATGTACGATCTTCTTCTTTAACCCTCCCCGGCATACAAATCGGTTGCCGCGGATTCTCTGGGATAGCTCCGGGTTTGGAAGGTGCCTTGGGGAGATCAGGAAAAACAGGTACTGCGGTAACCGGGGCAGTTATTTGAACGGCTGCAGAGGGGGTCTCTGCTGTTGATGCAATTCCGTTCTGTTTTGCAGGTAGCTGTTTTGATTCAGTATCAGCTGCTTTCACTTTATCCTCGGCAAGCTGCATAGAACTCTGCGCCCGCGCTAGAGACTGGGCATGCAGGGCAGCGGGAGAGAGGGAGAGAGATGTCTCAACTGAGGGAACTGAAACAGGAGCTGAAACAGAACGCTCACCGTCAGTTTTGAACTGCTGTAAATCGCCCACAACTGGTTTTTCTGTAACTACACGAGCAGTCGCCGGGCTTGCGATCCAGGAAACTTGCGGTGAGGGGGAAGCGTTGGAGAATGACAAAGCTACAGGAGAGACCGAAGTCACAACGGAACGAGCGGTTGTCCGGATGGTGGTAGGGGTGGAGATGCGGGATGTGAAGACCATTGGGGTTCCGTAAGCAACACTTTTTGAAGTACTGATATTTCCGACTCCATCGACGACACGATACCAAAATAATTCACCAGCTGCTAAAGTAATATTTATTGCAGCAGTAAGCGTTGGATGACTGCTTCCAAGCGATGTGATCGATATAACGTTGGTCCAATCAGTCGGTTCAGTTGTTGTGGTTGTCTTAGCGAGATGTTGAATCGCTGAGAAACCAGAAGCATCGGAGTTCATTTCAATTACGAGGTTTCCGCTATTTGCATATGTTGGAACAGTTGCGGTAAAAGTTGGGGCCGTCGTATCTATAACGAGGGCCTTGTTAGCGCCAAGCGAATTGGTAGCACCCGGTGCAGCCAAGTTCAATGTAGCATTATTACTCGCGACATCATTAATTGTTCCGCCGTTGAGCTCAAGCGATGTTGCCGCTACATAGTCGAGATCGCTACTTGTGTCTCCAGTATCAACCGTATAGTTGAATGTAAGGGTGGTGCCCGGAGAGCCGCTCGAATATGTGGCGTAATCTCCGCTGCCACCGAGAGAAAGTTCAATTCTCGGTGTACCAGTCACGGTAACAACTTCGGAGAACGCAACCTGAATAGATATAACATCACCCACTTTGTACGAACCGTTAGGCGTGCTCGATGTAACGCTTGAAACCGTCGGGACATGGGCATCAATCCCTGGACTGCTTCCCACCAACACGGATGTCGTATAAGTCGCAGTATCATTACCGGCTACATCGCTCAGTACAATCGAAACTGGAATTGTAGATAAATCAGATATGTCATTATTGTTCGCTACAACTGTATAGGTCGCTGTGTAGGTGTTACCTACAGCTGAAGTAAATCCAGTAACTGTTACATCGTTCAGTTTGACGATATTTTGAGTCAAACCGGTCTCGGATGCAAAGATTGTCATGGTAATCGAATCACCGATTTTAACCATACCACTGGACGGATTCAACGTAATGCCCGAAATCGTCGGTAATGTTGTTTTAATGGCCGGACACGAGGTTGCCGCCGGAGAGGTCGTGAATACAGCACTCGAATTTCCGACTGCATCCCGCAAGACAACACTCAACGGCAGTTGACTTGTATCGGCACAGAAAGGATCCCCGTTTACAACTGTATATGTAACGTTATATGAATTATTAAGATTATCAGTAAAACCGCTTATAGTTTTAGTATTTACTGTTATGGAATCCTCAAGCAATCCTACCTCTCCTGCATTTATTTGCATCGTAATTGTTTGCCCTGTTATTTTCCATCCGGAAGTCGGATCGAAGGTCACGGACGAAATAACAGGTGCAGTATTGTCTACGGAAAGCGATATAGTGGAGCTGGCCGCCAGAGTCGTATTTCCAATTGCGTCGGTTGCGCTTCCTGCAGCAAGAGTAATACCGAGAGGTCCATTTCCGGTAAGGTTTGTAATCGTAACCGTACGGGTGGTATTACCTGTACCGGCTACCGCAAACGTACCGGATGCGGTTCCAGTAATGCTCACACCGGCATTGGCAAGAGTTACAGAATAGGCACCAGTATAAGTAATGGTATAAACGACGTTTGTACCATTTGCCGCAGCAAGAGGACTTGGAGCACTGATTGTGATAGATGGAGGTGTTTTATCAATCGTCACGTTCGGGCTGGCTACCGAAATACTTAATCCCGAATTCCCGGCCCGGTCGTTTGCACTTGCCGTGTAGGAATCTATCAATCCTTCCGCATCACCAGGGCCAACTGTATAGAGCGCGGTATAATTTTGATACGTAACGCTTACAACAGTCGAAATTCCGAGAATCGTTGCCGTCGGTGTATCATAGTTGTGAATATCAGTAACAGTAAAATACATCGTGACATGATCGCCCGTTTTCGCATATGCCGTGTTTACGCCATTGTCAGAAAGTAATTTTATAACAGTAACAGTGGGCACCGTTCGGTCAACAAGAACGCTTCCGGTCGCACCGGTAGAGCAAGTCGCGATGTTACCGGCAATATCGGTAACGGTAGCAGTATAACTTGCATTACTTTCAGCAGTTGATCCGGTGACCATAGTTGAACGCTGATATGAGCCGGAGACGTTGGTGCCCGTAGCATTAGTCGCTTGAGCTGCGATTGTAGCGGCGGCCGAACTTGGCAAGCCGGAACCGACATCACTAGCAGAAATATTCAATGTTATAAGATCTCCAACCTTCGCCTGGGTACCGCTTCCATTATTCGTTGCGAGAACAAGAGAAGAAATAGTCGGGTTTACCGTATCGAGATACAAAGAAACAGTTTGAGTGGCAACCGATTCAAGGCCATTGGAATTCTGAAGTGTCAAGGTCAAAGTCTTTGGACCGTCACCCGAAGTAGCAAGAGTATATGAGCGTTCCAATGCAAAACCGGACCATGAAATCGTCGTCTCGTCAAGCGTGGTAGTATCCGTTTCAACAATACCGATTGCATTGAGTATTACTGCACCGTTGGAAGCACAGTTAGAAAGATTTATCGTGATATTCCGCGTATTTGTCGCATAAGCTCCATCACTCAGTTGCGTAGCGGGAGAAGTGGTAACATGGCCTTTATCTACGGTCGGTGCAGAACCGAACGTAGGTCTTGATGTATCGGTTGTTAATCCTGTAGTAAAATACCAGGAAAAATCCTCAGACATGGTCGTTCCCGAAAGATCCCTGATGTTTTTTGTCACAGAAACGGTAATACGCTGGTTGTTACCCATCGGTACTCTTGGAGTCAGTGTAAATCCATCCGCAGTAGTTGCTAGAATAAAATCGCCAAAAATTGAACTAGCGGTTGCACCTGGAACTCCTGATGTTTTTGTGGTAACACTGATTGTGTCAGCAGCAAAACTCGTCGGATCCATAGCCCTCGAAAATTGAACGTATATAAGTTGGTTCCGTAGAACATTGGTACCAGCCGGTCCATAGTCAATAATGGTCGGTCTTTTTGTAAAGTTAGCCGTTATCACCACATTAGAGGCCTGAATTGTAATTTGTGCTGTCGTGGTTGCCGAAGAAGCATTCGTAAAACTAACATTACCACTACCTGTTGACGTCCATCCACTGAAAACATATGCATCATTGACGTTCGCAGTGAGGCTGAAAGACTCCCCAACTTTTTTCGAAGCAGAACCGAGTACTGAAAGACTCCCCCCTGCTGATGGCGTCGAAGTTACCGTGAAATTTACGCTCTCCGCATTCGCCACGGCAACTTCTTCCTTCAGCTTGGTCTTGAAATCTTCAGTGCTTGTCATGAAGTTGTCGCAACCGCCAAGAAAAATGAGGCTGAGGGTCAGGATGGCGACCAGAATCTTGTTGATTTTTCGGAGTTGGTTCATGATTTGTTCCTTGACTTACAGTTTTTGCGCTTGGAGCGGAGGCGTATGGAGATTGCTGCGGCGCCGGCGGTGATACCCGCGATCACTGCAGCGATTACAGACACAAACGAATTTGACTTAACGGAAACCACGGGTTCCACTTCTTCTACGATTGCCGGTATTGCAACAGGCTCGAGTGCGGTGATTGCCACTGCAACAGCAGCAGCCGATTCCATCGAGGGGGCCGGCTTGAACGAAGACTTCACCTCGGCAGGGGTCAGCTGCAACGGCTCGACTTCGATCACGACGGGTGCTTCGATCGCTATAGCAGTTTCGATAATTGCGGGAGTTTCAACAACCAAGGGAACTTCAATTTTAACCGGTAATTCAACCACTACCGGCAGCTTTTTAGACACCGGTTCAATTTGCTGTGAGGCGAGGACTACCACCGAAGCAACAGTAACCACCACAGGAGACTCTTCTTTTTTGACCGGGGCAATTTTCTCTGCTGGTGGAAGCACTATCACAGCCGGCCTGCTCCTGACAACAACCGGCTCCTCGACAACAACCGGCGGTTTTTCGATAATTACCGGAACGATAACAGGTTCGACTTTTTTCTGGATAGCGACTGGTTTCTCGATAATGACCTGACTTACCAACTCGGTCTTACCGATGGAAAGCATACTGATTAAACCGCTCGGAACAACAGCCACCTTTTCTGGTACAGCTATCACAACAGGTTTTTCAATCGTCACAACTGATATAGGCGAAACTGGAAGTACTTTGGCCTTCGTCTCTACCGTCACTTTCGCGGGTTCGATTACTTTCACAACTTCCGGCACCTTCACCGGTTCATCCATCTTGGCAACTTCTGTCACCTTAGCAACTTCCGTCACTTTAGCGGGTTCGATCGCTTTCGCAATTTCCGTCACATTCACGGGCTCAGTCACTTTCGCGACTTCGGCTACCTTCTCGGCTGGCAGTTTCCAGGTCGTGGTGGACAGGCGGTCTGAAAGGGACCAAGCGCGACCTTTCGTTTCGAAAAACGAACCGAGATAGCCGTACTGACATGCAATGGCAGCATCAGTGCGACGAAGGTTGGTGTACAGTGCATCGGATTTTCCGAAATCATCCTGCTCGTAATAACAACGGGCAGAACCGAGCAGGGCTACCGAATCGGAAGGATCAAGAGAAAGGGCAGAGCTAAAATATCCCAGGGCTTCTGTATATTTTTGCTCCATGAAGGCGATATTTCCCAGATTGGTCCGTGCTAAGGAATAATTTTTTTTGGATGCTATCGCTAATTCCTTCTTGGCTTCTTCGACCATACCGTATTTTCCATACAATACTCCGAGTCGGTTACGACTTTCGGGAGTGTCGGATTTGGTTATAGCCTTTTCCGACGCGAGAATCTGTGGGCGTATTTCTCGCTCGATATAGGTGTCGAGTGACTTATCAAACGCGACAGCAGTAATTGATTCGTCGGGCAAACTGAAACGGGAGACGGCACCGGGAACACTTACCGGCCTGTAGATCTTCCAAGATTCCTGCATCGAATAGAGACTAGCGGTTTCTCGCGAGTTTGCATCATTCCATTCTTTCGCGCCAATACGCCAAGCCTTGTTGAAGCCTTCACGGGTCAGGGTAGTTTCGATTGGAACCCACACTTTTCCATCCTTATAGACTAGCTGATCAGGCGCGAAGAATGACCACTTCGCCTCGGCTTCGGTCATACCGGAATCAAAGGCTGCGAAAATATGACCGGGAATGGTGATGAATGCAGTATCGACACCAATTGCTTCCATCAGCGAGCAGAACAAGATGGAAAGGTCGTCGCAGTCGCCACCGCGATACATCAGAGTCTGGTACGGAAACTGCAGAAAATCGATCGCAACGGAGGAGCCTGCATTGTCAGCATAGGAACTGGAAGGATCAATTACATAGTTTATTCCATAGGTATTGAGGGACTCGAAGACGCCCATCGCGTACTGCATGTTTTTGTTCGAACCGGAGCGAAAACGGTCGCGGACAATTGACGACACATATTTCGAGAACCAGAGGGCCGCAGGATCCTTGGATGAAACAAAGGCTGCTGCCTTGCGGTCGTCGTCCCAGGACATGGCATTGCGATTGCAGACCGGAATTACGACAGGAACGTTGGCAGTGCGTTTACTGCCGAGTTTTCGGTACTCGACTAGGACTTTGGCTTCGGTATCGATTTTTTCGGTCAACTCAAGCATGGACTCGTTAAAAAAACCTTTGAGAGGAACATCGAAGGATTCACCGGAAGCAAGGGTTTTTATTATGGAACATACTTTCGGTTGCCCCATATACTGCTCGAGATAGAAAGATGCGGTAATATCTGTGATTGTGACATCTTCGGTGTTGGTGATCGTAACGACTGCAAAACCGTTCTCGTCATACCAGGAATAAAAAACAGGAAACACCGGGTCCTGCTCTTTGGTTGTGACGGTGATGTGCGTTTTCTTGCCAAAAAATTCGCTCAAGTTTATCGTAAGGCCGGCACCGATATTCACGGCATTCATGAAGGGCTCGGGTGTAGAAGCAAAATGCCGGATGCCGCCGATAAGGGAAGCAGACAGAACTGGCGTGATCGCGTAATTTGCGGAGGCGCGTACACCAGCCGAAATACCGGAAATAGTGCTGCCTTTCCTCTTGGCGGAATATATACCAGCCAGTATGTCCGCACGGAGGCTAAACCGATCCTTAAGGCGCCACACAAAACCGGCACCGAGACTGCCGTCGGTGACCATTATACCTGATACGTTCTTGAGCCCGACGTCGATATACTCGCCCTGTGCAAAAAAACCAAAAAAGGGCACTGGCATAAAATCCGCTGCAACTGCACCGCCGAAGCCTCCCTGGAGAAACGGATCGCCAACCGGAAAATACCAGGCAGGCATGACGCGTAAACCGATCGAAGATTCACCGCTGAGGATACCGGTCGAAATAAGGCAGACAAGTACAAATAGGGGGAGCCGTTGCCGATAACCCGGAAAAAGTCGCGCGGCAGGGGAGAGATTTACCTGTTTCATCCATTTCCAGACACCCATATTTTCCCTGCCTTATCTATTCTTCCAACTCGGTGAGTGCACGCTCGAGACCTTTTGTTGCGTTGTTGTTTTCCGGCTGTATCTCGAGCGCCTGGCTGTACCAGGATTTCGCCGTCCGGAAATCTTTTTGGAGAATCGCTATGTTTCCCAGATTTACCATGGCCGAGGCAGAATTGAGAGCTGCTGCTTTTTTATATTCTGCTTTGGCCTCGGTATACATACCGGCACGGACATACAGGATGCCCAGCTGGTTATACAACTGTGCAGTACCACCTGATGTCCGGATATTATCCTGAGCGTCGAGAATCTTGGGGCCAAATTCGGCGCTGATGTAACGCATGAGATCGGATTCGACTGTCCTGATGACCGATTCCTCGGCGGGTTTCTGAAACTTGGCTTCAGTACCCTTGATACTAGCTGGAGGATACGTTGCCCATGCTTGCTGAAGAATGATAAAATCCACATCTTCATCGGCGGTAAAGGCTGCATTGATCTTATTAATGGCATTGTACCAACTATTAATAAAGCCTTCACGGAGCACCGAAAACGAAACGGGAATCCAGATTTCGTCAGCGATGGTCAAGAGGTTGCCAGAATCTGAAAAGAGGTTTTCGGCATCAGCCGCTGTTATGCCGAGCGAGAACGCAACGACAAAATCATCCTTGAGCGGAATGACCGCCGCACGGATGCCGACCGACTCGAGAGAAGCCGCATACAATATACCCAGATCGTCATAATCACCTGAATGATAGGCAAGGGTCTGAAAGGGATACTGGATATAGTCGACCAATTCAGGGTTACGGTGATATTTTTTGTAGGGGGTCGTGTCGTCATTTGAATTGGAAAGTCCGCCGACCTTGAGTCCTTCAAACAAGTACATCGCAAACTGCATGTTGCGATTGAGGCCCGTTCGGAGGTTGTCGCGGGCGATACCGACCATGAACTTGGAGTAGTCGAGCACCTCGGGGGCGTTTGGGGAAATGTAGGATGCAAGGACTGCCGTATCGGTCCAGCGCACTGCATTCCGGTTGTACACCGGAACAACAAGTGTCTTTGAAACGGAACGGGTTGCACCGAGTATTTCATAGTCGATGATCAACTCGCCGGGGATCTTGCCATTTTCGGTAAAATTGAGAATCGTTTCCGCAAAATCTGCATACAGCGGCAAGTCAATAGAGGCACGCTTTTTTAAAAGGCCAGCCCGGCCGCAGGACATAAGGGAAGATGTATAGTTTCCTGCACGAAAACTGACAGAAACGTTGCGGATTTCCGCCGACTCGTTATTAGTTATCTTGAGTTTTCCGATGCTGTTCTGTTTGTAGATTCCATAAAATAGAGGAAATACGGGTTCACCCTGGTCGAGCTTGACCTCAACATTGCCCGTTGCCTTGATCGACGTATTGAAAGCAATTTGTGCCGAGGCGCCGAGGTTGAATCCAGTGTACATGGGTTCCTGTACACCGTTATAGCGGGTATAGCCAACACCACCTGAAAGTACAAAAGTGGGTGAAAAACGGAAACCTGCATCGGTGCGTATTTTCCACCAGGTATTCTTGAAAGTAGTGCCATCGTACATGACTTCGTAAACGCCACCGACAAGCCCACCTTGCACCTTGACCCGGGAAGCCGGATAGTAAAAGATGCCCGCGCCGATACCTGCATCGATGAACTGGGTTGCTGTTCCAGTATCGAGAAGTGGAATATTGAAATAGCCAAATTCCGGACCGACATATACAAACTGGAATAATTCAAGATCGGTATTGAGTGTTGCCCCACCGCCGAGGGAATAATAGGGCGTTGCAGCGGGGCCAAAGGGTATACACAACTCGGGCTTTACACGAATATTGAAATCGAGCGAAAAACCGTGACTTGCACAGAAAAAAAGACTACAATTAATTAGGGCTTGCTGAAAAATAAATAAGTCTTTACAAGATAAGAAAATGGGTATAAAATTTAATTCAGGATATGCAAGGAAAACTGCCAAAAGCGATTAAAAGCCTTGCACC
>JBBRWY010000043.1:0-29845 GCA_038248875.1 Treponematales bacterium | reverse complement strand
TGCGGGTTTGGACAGAATTCCGGTTCGTGTACCGGGTCGTGATTGCTTGCGGGCTTCGCCACGTTGAGGTCCTCCAATAGAGCGGTTACACCGTTCTATTGGTTTTATCTGTGCAGATATGGAGTTTTGCCCGTGTTTGATAAAAAAGAACAATATTAAGAGCAGTTTATAAGTGTTGAAGGAATATTGTCCGTGTATACTTTAGCAACGGTGTTACCATCGGTGTCTGCAGTTTCAGCAAGGCGTTTAGCAAAGCGTTCATACCCCGAGTAGACGAGAAATTTGGCACCGGAAACTTTCATGAGATCTGAAGGTTTCAGTTCGTGCTCGGGAGGATGCTGCAAGTCGAACGGTGCGATAGTGACGATGTCGGTTGCTCCTGCTGCACGTGCGATGGCTGCTACCCACGAAGTGGATGCGATAACGCGACCTGCATCGGCTGATTGTGAAAAAACGGGTGAAACAAGGAGAGCGAATACCGCTCCCCAAATGAGGTGTTTGATTTTCATGAGTGACTTTTCCCGGAGAAATGAGTTGCGCATCATCATGTTGCGTCCAAGCATGTCGTATGCCTGATGCCGGTACACAGCGGAGAACAACGTTCGTATCCACGGAATACCGTAAAAGTGAAAAAGGCTTCGTGCCTGTGGTGCAGCTTCATGCTGCCCCTACACTATACCCTGTCGAGCCGTGCTTTGACCAGTACCATCGTATCTTCAACGAGCTTACCGAGAGGCTTTGCCTCGAATCCCGCAAGCAGAAAATGTTCCTGTGCTACGGGAATCAGGATGCGCTCCCCGGGCGATGCCAGTACCGCTTGAGCCATTACCTCGGTAATTTCTCCCAGCATGCCATTTGGAATGACTATCCCGATTGGGCCGATAACGAGGCAGCCGGTTCCCACGGAAACCCTGATCGCATTTTCTCCACTCGCTCCGCGATCGGCTCCTGCCTTGAGCATTCGTTCGGTGGCTCCCGAATTGGTACCGAGCGCAAGTATTTCGACGGCGTCTCCCAGCATGGAGCGAAGCCCTTCGATAACCTGTGAACCGATTCCGCCGCCCATACCATCAACAATAACAATTCTTTTTTTCATCGAGATCAAGGATACCTGTATGGGAATGTGCCGTCAAGCAATGCATGTGTAGAATTTTATCGCTACGTATACTATGCTCTCAGCAATAAACATTATTGGTGGGTTTATGAAATACAGAATGATGGCGGTTGATATCGACGGGACTCTGTTGGACAGCAATGGTGTATTGCGCGAAGAGACTATCGAGGCGGTGAGGCTTGGCGTTGCAAAAGGTCTTGTCTTTACGATAGCCACCGGCCGGCCGATTCAGGGAGTCGAACGATTTAATACATTGCTTGGCCTTGATCTTCCTTTTATAACCTATAACGGGGCGATGGTTGTGATGGGTGCCTCGCACGAAATTTTATACGAGCGATGCCTTTCATATGAAGATGCTTCGAGGATTTACCGGCTGGGTCTCGAACGGGGGACCACAATAATCGTCTGGTCAAAAAACATGCTCAATGTCAGCGATCTGAACGAGAGAACGCAAAAATACGGCGAATTGGCCTGTACCGCGCCGGTCTTGCTCGTTGATTACGATGTTGTACTTCGGGCGGGAGCAACTAAAATGCTCTGGTATGACACAGTCGAAAATATTGCGAAATTTGACGCAGAAGTCGGATCATTCCTTGGCGACAGAGTTAACTTTCATACGTCAAAACCAATATTTCTGGAATTCGTCGATAAAAGTGCCTCCAAGGCTATCGCGATGGAACGGCTCGGAGCGCATTTCGGCATCGCAAAAGAGGAAATGATTGCGATTGGCGACGGAGCTAACGATCTGTCGATGATCGAGTATGCTGGACTCGGAATCGCGATGGGTAACGCTCCCGACAATATCAAGAAAAAAGCAGATTACGTTACAGTCTCGAATGACGAAAATGGCGTTGCCCGTATAATCCACGAGTTTATTCTGGAGGGCAGGGAATAATCCATTTAGAAGCATTGCGTCGTATGTTACTGCTGTGCGGAGCGCGGGGCGGTGTCTTGCGACTTTGACAGGCCCGTTCCAATGTTATAAACTTATGGAATGAAGTGTACCAACAGTATCTGCCGCCCGGCCGTATTCATCATTCTTTTTGCGATTTTTGCCCTTCCTGCTGTTGCCCAGACTAAAACCAGCGTCGTGTCGACGCCCCTGGCCCAGGATCTGGTCAAACTTTTCCCGGAACTAAACTCCGGTTATATCGATTTTTCCGGCAACGGGAAACCTGACCAAACATCCGATTTGAACGAATACGTACCGGAATCACGCGTTCGCGACGGACAACTCCAGGCGCAGGAAGTTCTCGATTTTATTATCGACAACTGGCGATTTATCACTCTGGATAAACTAAAGGCGGTCAAATCGGCCGTCAAATCCTCACCCGGTGCGATCAGCGAGCTTATAGCCATCGATTATGCTGTATCCCTCGACGAGGCACTATCTCTTCGCGAACAGATGGGCGATTCTCTGTATCTGACACCATCAGCGTACAAAGAAGCCATGGATAAAATGCGGGGCATTGTTTCGTCCATGGCCGCCGCATATAAAAAAGAAGGACAAAAAAGCGATGCCGAGTTTATGGCAGCCCGCGATTCACTGTATGCAATGATAGACAAGGGGTACCCTCTTCCACTGGACCTTCCGAAAGAGGAAAAAGATGTGCTTTCCACATCAATGGTTTCAGTGATATTGAAAGAAAAGGTGTCTAATCCAGCGCGTACAAAAACTTCCATCCGCGTCCTGGGGCTTGTCAAATCGACTGATGCGGCCCCGTATCTTGTCGAACTTGCTTCGGGTACCGAATATCCTGTCGAAGCCATGAAAGCTCTGGGAGAAATCGGCTATAAACAAGCAATTCCTGTTCTCGCGAAACAGCTTAAGACATCAACTGTTCCCGAAGTGCGCAAAGCCGCGCTCAATGCAACCGGTATTATCGGAGGATCCGAGGGCCTCGATACCATACTTGATATAGTGAAACCAGCGAACAGAGAAAGCCTTACCCCCGAGCTTTTCGAGGCTTCCGTGCAAGCTTTGGCCGGAATTGCCAAAAAAGGTAACCCCGATCCACGGATACTTGCGGCGCTCAAGGACCTAGCCACAGTAAGCGAACCTTCGATTCGGCGTATCTCCGCAACCGGTTTGGGTGCTTTCAGCTCGGTCGCATCGCTCGAGACGCTTGCATCACTGGTAAATACCGAAAAGGACGTTACTGTCCGCAAAGCTGCTGTCTCTGCGTACGCCCTGCAGAAGGGAGACACGGTCATGTCCTTGTTGCTCAAGGTGATCAAGGAGCGCGAGCTCGATCCGGAGCTGAAGACAGTAGTGATTCAGGTTATCGGCGGTCATCCTGCTGGAGCCGCAGGAATTCCATCCCTTGTCGACGCGCTGGCCGATCCGGACACCGGAGTTCGGTCTGCTGCACGGAGTTCCCTGCTTAAACTCGCCGGGGCTAATCAGGCTGCGGTTACGAGTTCTCTTTCGCGTGTACTTCTTTCCAGTTCCGATGTGTCCTTCCTCGTGGAGGGAACTACGCTGTCCTCGATTCTCGCCGATGTATCCTCGGTTCCCGCGATGCTCGCATTGCTCGGCAAGCCGTATCCCGAAGTAAAGCGGATTGCAGCATGGGCTCTGTATCGAATCAGGAGTCAGGCGAATCCCAAGGTTTCCGAGGCGCTTCAAAATCTGGTGACGAACGAAAATGAAATTATCGCGGTCCGCGTAAATGCTGTACGCGCGCTGGGTGCTATTGGCTTTGACAGTCCTACACTCAATATCTGGGAAACTCTCGTGACTACGGCGCAGATGCGCGGAGAAAAATATGCAATGCTCCGGTTTTACTCGGTACGTGCGCTGGGTGAACTGAGGACCGTAAAGCCCCAAGCAGTATCTGCTCTCGTAAAAATAGCAGGGCGCGACCCGGATTCGGAAATGCGGAAAGAAGCGGTTAAAGCGCTGAAAAATCTGCCCGCAGGCGATACGGCCCAGGAATCTCTTGCTGCGTCTTTTCTTGATGCGACGGATGTGGAATTAAAGGTATGTTTGATCGAGACGCTTGCGGATCTCGGTTCTGCGAAGGTTTCGGATTTGTCGGGAGAACTTCTTGGAAGCAACCTCCTGCTGTCCCTCAAGCGGCGTGTTATTCAAGCTTTGTCCGAAAATCCAACCGAGCAGTCTGCCGCCGTAATTCTTGACGGAGCAAAGGATGCCGAAGCAGGAGAATTTATCACTGCAGTTCTGGAAGGCTTTCCGAAACAGTTGATTACATCGGTTGTCCAGAGGCGGCTCCGCACCGAATCCGACAAGAACATACTTGCCGTGTTGAACAGTTTGGATATTCTCTTTTCGGAATGAGAAAAGCTAAGACTATCTCAGAGTCGTCTTGGAGCGAGGAGGACAGCTTGATATCCTCTGAATGTAGTCAATTGGTAGCAAAAGCAACTCGGGAACTTGGCCACAACAGATGAACTTGAAAACTGCAAACTATCACTTATTTGAGCTAAGTGCTTTTATGTGGCCTATCATCAGCTAATAATAAGATTAGTCTTCCCAATGGTAAGCGTATCATTTGACTGAAGCTTGTAGTATTTACCGGCGGAAATCTGGTTGTCGTTCAGCCAGGTACCGTTAACGCTGTCGAGGTCTTTGAGGAAGTAATCGTCTCTGATTTTTTGGATCAGGGCGTGGTGCCTACTGGCAAGTTTATTGCCTATAACAACATCATTGTCGACGGCCCTACCTATGGTAATCTTATTTACCAGGTGAATCTTGTCGTCATTGAACATGAGATACGAGACCTGCTCTTTCTTCTCGATGGCGTCGAGACGCTGGCCAATCTTGCTGGTGATTATTATCGTTTCTTCCTGCATACGGATCAGTATACGCCCGTTATGCACTTTACTCAACGTTATCGAAGTTGATCTTTTAAGAGTAAGGTACACCAAACTTTCTGCCCCACTGGGCTCTGATATAAAAATGAACGAATGAATTTGCACCAGAACACCTGACGGCTGGTGGGGAATCTCGGAAGAACTTCAAGGAATAGCCAACGTATTACTGTTGAATACGGTCACGGTCGGCCTGCCTTTCCTTTCTTCTTTCACCGGCGGAATACACTCCCAGCAGCAGCAATACGAGAGCGAGCAATAACATCGATGCCTGGATGCCAAAACGGTCGGCCATAAAGCCGGCGGCAGGAGCGAGTAGAGCGACGCCGACGGTTTTAGCTTGCGAGGAAATCGAGAGGATGGTTGCCTGCTCCGAGCTTTCGGCAAAATCGTCGAACTGGGCAACAAGAATCGGGACCCACAGATTCTGAAGCAGATAGTATGCAACAAAGGCGATAATAGCCAAGATAAAAAGTTTCGTGAAGATGCCGATCGCGGAAGCGAAGGCCAGAAAGCATCCGATCAAGACAAGACAGAGAACTGCTCCCTGTGCGGATTTGAATAGGGATAAAAACCGGTGCGAGTTTCTCGAAGCCGCTGCGGATATCATGTGCAGAATAAAATAGATAACGCCGACCACAATTGCGGTACTTTGCTTTTCAGGCATTGCAATGTATGCAGCTAAAACCAGAGCCTGTGCTTTCAACACCGGTTGAAGATAATCTTTTGACACATCGAAACAGCCTTCAAACCCGGTGCTTTGAATAACTATTTTTCGCAGTCCTTTATTTCTGAATACTTTTTTGATGCTATTGACCGTATGGGTAATAATATCTTCGAAGTTAAGTGTATTGGACATTTTTCTGTTAAGCTCATCGGGATAACAGGCAATGTTCCAGACTCCCAATGCACCCGGAATCATAGACAGGATAAAGACCCATTTATAATCTTTGGTGAAAATTACAATTACTGTTGCGATGATTACTGAAAAAGCGCTTCCGTAATTTGACCAGGAACGGGTAACGCCGTACACCTTTGTTTTTTCACTCAGGCGGTCATTCATTTTGAGCCAGTCAAAAATCATTGCCTTGTGGGTACCTGTTCGAAATGCATCCCCGATAGAGTAAAACAGAATTGCAGCGAATAACGGAATGTACGATTTAGAAAAAGCAAAAATGGCAAAGGCTATAAGATAACTAATAAGCGACACCATCATTGATGTTTTTCGGCCGTACAGATCCGCAAATGCGCCGCTCGGTATCTCCATAACATTAATGCAGATATTTAAAAAAGCGACAAGAATTCCGATTTGAAAGAAACTGAGACCAAGTGATAAATAAAAAAGAATAAGAAACGGTTCGGAAAAATCAAAGTTCTTAAGAAATCCATACAAAGAAAATCGGGTCATCATTTTCATTTACTAATTCCTATTAATTAAGATGCTTTTGTAAGGTACTATCGTAACTTTATAAAAAACTGATAAATAGCGCTACATTTAAAACAGTCACAATACCACCAAATGTTATCAAGGTGATTTTTGACAGTAGTGTGTTTTTATATTTCCCCATTACCCGTTCCGACGACGTCAAAAACACTTGAAGAAAGATGGTAATTGGTAGCTGAACACTCAAAATCATTTGGGAGACGATGAGCCCCATGAAGGGATTTGAAATCAGAAAGATAATACCCAAGGCGGCCACAAGAGAAATACCGACGCCGAGCTTCGAGTGGCTGTCCTTGATGTCGTAGGGTTCCTTGAAAATACCGGCAAAAATACTTCCTGCAGCCATGCCTGAAGTTATCGCTGAAGCAACCCCTGCGAACAGCAGCGCGACTGCGAAGACTATTGCTGAGTTCGGGCCTAGCAGGGGAACCAGCAAGCGATTTGCCTGTTCGAGTTCGGAGACCGGGGTGCGGGTTTTGAAAAAAGTCGCCGCCGCAAGAATGATCATGGCGCTGTTGATTGCCCAACCGATAAGCATCGAAAAAAGCGTGTCGAGGAATTCATACTTCAACTGCTTTTTTATGATTGTCTCGTCTTTCAGATTCCATTGCCGTGTCTGGATAATTTCGGAATGTAAAAAGAGATTATGCGGCATAACTACCGCACCAAGCACGCTCATCACGATAAGCATGGAGCCTTGTGGAATGGAAGGAACAACCCACCCGGCGGCAGCTGAGCCCCAGTTGATATGCACCAACGAAAGCTCGTATAAAAATGAAATGCCGATAATAGATACAAACGCTATTATCCATTTTTCGATCAACCGGTATGAATTGGTAAAAAGCATGATAAAAATAAATATCGTTACCAGAAGCGATCCTGCCTTGACCGGAATGCCGAACAGCATTTTGAGGGCTATTCCTCCGCCCAGAATTTCTGCCAGAGAGGTAGAAACGGATGCCAGCATTGCGGTTGTTAATAATACCCTTGAAAGCCCCGGCTTTACATACATGGTGGTTGCTTCGGACAGGCACAAGCCCGTTGCGATACCCAGATGGGCAACATTATGCTGAAGAACAATCAGCATAATAGTAGAAAGGGTGACCATCCAGAGCAGTTGATACCCGTATCCGGCTCCGGCGGCAAGATTTGACGCCCAGTTACCCGGATCGATAAATCCTACCGTTACCAAAAGTCCCGGACCGATATACTTGAAAATTTCGAGCCCGCCCAAAGCTGGTTTGTGTGTATCAGTTTTAAGCCATTTAATATTCATGATGTATAGAGCATACCCATGGGAAGTCTTTTTGACTATAGGAAATGGTATTACAAAATAGTCCTAAAAACATGTAGAATTTGGTGATTTTCATGATAAACTACAGGGAATTAAGAAATGAAGGATTGATACTAAATGAAAGATGTTTTTACATTCCGGGATACGGTAATTACCGATTATAGTCAATTTTCGCACAGTTTTTCTACTATTTCGGCGAGTGACATCAAAAAAGTGGTTGATAGCGAGGGAAATCCACACTCACTGACGCTCTATACCCATCAACTACAGGCCTTGGCGAACAGCCAGTTGGAAGAGCTCGAGAAATTTCTGCATGATTTCGAGAAGGGTACGGGTCCTTTTACGGTCACCCGGTATACCGGACAGGAAGATATGTTAACCCGGCAGGGTATTGCTGACAATCCGCCAGATATAATTCTAACCAATTTTATGATGCTTGAGCTTCTCCTGACGAGGTACCAAGCGCGGGATAGCACGGTTATGGATCATTGCGACGGCTTACCGAAGACTGGATCGTCGCGCCCACCTTCGCGCCGAACTCGACGCCTATTACGCTCGCCTCTACGGCCTTACTCGCGAAGAACTTTCCTACATACACGACCCCTCAAGCGTCATGGGCAACGACTACTCCTCTGAAACCTTCCGGGTACTGAAGAACAACGATATCCGCGAGTTTGGCGAGTATAGAACAGGACGACTTGTGCTGGAAAACTGGGACGGGATGTATGGGGAGGGGAAATGAGCAATCTGAAAGCTACAGAGTACAGTGCTTTTGAAAAGATCAAACACGTTTCCGATGAGGGTGTTGAATATTGGTTTGCCCGTGAATTGGCTTTGGTACTAGAATATGTACAATGGCGCAATTTCGAAAAAGTTATTGACCGGGCAAGATTGGCTTGCCTGAATAGTGGATATGAAATAACCGATCATTTTGCTGAGGTCAGCAAAACGATCGAAATGCCAAAAACGGCTATAAAAAAAGTAGCCGATTATCGACTCTCTCGCTATGCCTGTTATTTGATAGTTCAAAATGGAGACCCTCGAAAAGAGGTTATTGCTCTGGGACAAACCTATTTTGCCATTCAAACTAGACGGCAGGAAGTTGCCGACTATTTTAATCAACTTGATGAGGATAATAAACGCCTTGTGATACGCGGCGATATCAAACAATGGAACCAAATGCTTGCTGAATCGGCACATATTGCCGGAGTTATCAGCAACGAGGAATACGCCACCTTCCAGAATGCGGGATATATGGGACTCTATGGTGGGATGAAAGTTGAAGATATCCACCAAAAGAAAGGCCTTCAAAAAAGCGACCGCATTCTTGATTATATGAGCAGCACAGAGTTGATTGCGAATTTGTTCAGAATTTCCCAAACAGATGAAAAACTGAAAAAAGATAAAGTCGCAACCGCTGATGCAGCAAATGAAATTCATTTTATAGTAGGGAAAGAAGTGCGAGGTACTATTGAACGTGTCGGTGGCACACTGCCGGAAAACATGCCGGTTCCGGAAAAGAGTATTACTGAAATTGAACGAGAACAGTTGAAAAAACTTAAAAAAGCCCCCAAAAAGTTAATGTTAGATGAATAACGAAAAAAGACTTTGGAGATTAGTGTGTATTTTATGAAAATAAGATTCGTGACCAACTCGGCATTATGACAGATGTCAACCTTTTCGATTCAGACGGCAATGAAATGATCGAGATACAGGTTGACCGAACCCTTGATCTTCTGACGACCAAAAAGGATTACGCGAGAGGTATTCTTGTACAGATTAGCGTGTATCAAAACCGCTTGATTTTTTGGATTTGATGGGCAGCTTCCTGCTGAATGAACAGTAGACAATCTAATTGCCAATCATCCTTCGCGCCTTTATAATCTTATCGTCGCATCAGCCTTCTTCCGGATGGGTATGATTGAAACTTGGGGGCGTGGTTTTGAGAAAATCCGTGAGGCTTGGCGAACAGCAGGGAATCCTGATCCAATGCTCCGCTATGATTTGAGTGGGGGTAGCCCGGGATCGCGGCTTGCCGAAGCCCGGGCGTAGGGGGAGCCGAGTCTGATAGCTGCCGGGGTGGGGGCGATATGCCGCCGGGTGGCCGGCGCTTTCCCTTCGAAATTTATGCACTTATATTGCATAAATATACGGAAGCTTGTAACATTACAAACTATTGACTATTGTCATGATCAAAGGGGATCGCCATGCATACCATACTTGAAAAGAAACAGTTTTCGGAAGAGGTTTTTTACCTGCGGGTGACTGCTCCCGAAATTGCGCGTAACCGGAAGGCTGGACAGTTTGTCCTCGTGCAGATAGATACCGAATTTGGCGAACGCATACCGCTGACCATAGCAGATGCCGATGCGAAAGAGGGCTGGATTGCTCTTGTGTTTCAGACTGTCGGCGCAACGACCCACAAGTTGGGATTGAAAAATGTTGGCGACAAAATAGAAGCAATCCTCGGGCCTCTCGGTCGTCCTACTAATATTTCGAAAGTCGGGACTGTCGTCTGTGTAGGCGGTGGTATCGGCGTGGCGCCGTTGTTTCCGATCGTGAAGGCGTACAAGGAAGCGGGCAACAAGGTGATCACAATCATCGGTGCGCGGACAAAAAGCCTCGTGATTTTCGAGGAAGAAATGCGTGCGTATTCCGACGAAGTGATCGTAGTGACCGATGATGGCACCTACGGACGCAAGTGCCTGGTAACCGAGCCTCTGAAAGAATTCTGCGAAAGCGCCACTCCTCCGAACGAGACTGTTGCGATTGGCCCACCCATCATGATGAAATTTTGCGCAGCAACGACAAAGCCTTATGGCGTGCACACTATGGTGTCGCTCAACACGATCATGATAGACGGAACGGGCATGTGTGGCGGTTGCCGGGTGACCGTTGGCGGCAAGACAAAGTTTGTGTGCGTAGACGGTCCCGAGTTTGACGGTCACCTCGTGGATTTTGACAATATGATGCTGAGAATGAAGGCCTACAAGGGACGCGAGGAAGAAGCGCATCATAAATGCCATATTGACATCGAAGCGGACAAACTTGCAGGAGCAGCTAAATGAGCCACAAAACACACGAACAACTTGCCTCGGAGGCGAAGAACCTCTGGAGCAGTATCAAGGATAAAAAACTCTCGCCGAAGGACCGAATGGCGATTCCGGTGCAGGAAATGGCTGCCAGAGCGCCGCTCGAACGTGCGCGGCAGATGGGCGAGGTTGCGCTTGGCTATACCGAGGAACAGGCCCGGCTCGAAGCTGCTCGATGTCTTGGATGCAAGAACCGGCCCTGTGTGGCGGTGTGCCCGGTCGGCGTGCCGATTCCGGAGTTTATTGCGTGCATCCAGGACGGGGACTACAAGAAATCTGTTGACGTTATCAAGACAACCAATTTACTGCCGGCTATCTGTGGCCGTGTGTGCCCGCAGGAAAAACAGTGCCAGAGTGAATGTACCCTCGGCAAGGCGCTCAAGTCTATCGACAAGGCTGTAGCCATCGGTCGGCTCGAGCGTTTTGTGGCCGACTGGGAACGCGAGAATGGACAGATTACTCCGCCTGCAGTCGCTCCTTCTACCGGGAAGAAAGTTGCGGTGATCGGTTCGGGACCAGCCGGGTTGACCGTTGCGGCCGACGTGCGGCGCATGGGACATGACGTGACTATATTCGAGGCCTTCCATAAAACGGGTGGGGTCATGGTATATGGAATTCCCGAGTTCCGGCTTCCGAAGGCAATCGTTGCGAAGGAAGTGGATGCGCTTACGGCGATGGGTGTGAAGATCCGCACGAACTTTCTTGTCGGCAGAACCGAGACGGTGTTCGCGCTTCTTGACCGGGAAGGCTTCGACGCCGCCTTTATTGGTACCGGTGCGGGACTTCCAAAGTTTATGGAAATAGAGGGTGAAAACCTGATCGGGGTTTTTAGTGCCAACGAATATCTGACCAGAGCCAACTTGATGAAAGCGTATGATACCGAAAAGGCCGCGACACCGCTGTATGAAGCAAAAATTGTAGCCGTCGTTGGCGGCGGCAATGTCGCGATGGACTCTGCCCGTATGGCACTTCGGCTTGGAGCTGAAAAGGTGTACTGTATTTACCGCCGTACCCGGGATGAGATGCCTGCCAGGACGGAAGAAGTCAATCACGCCGGTGAAGAAGGGGTCGAGTTCTGCTTCTTGCAAAATCCCACCCGCATTCTCGGGAACGAGACTGGTCGTGTGTGTGCGGTCGAGGTGCTCGATTACGAACTGGGAGAAAGCGATGCATCCGGCCGCCGAAGCCCTGTTGCGAAGCCGGGCACCGAGCACGAGATTGCGATTGACGCGATGATCATCGCGCTTGGCAACGAGTCGAACCCGCTCATGGGGCAGACAACCGACGGTCTCGACGTCACGAAACGCGGGAACATCATCGTTGACAGCGAGCAGCGAACAAGTCTCAAGCGCGTATGGGCCGGCGGCGACATTGTCTTGGGCGCAGCCACGGTCATCCTCGCGATGGGCGAAGGCCGGAAGGCGGCCGCGAGCATTAACGAGTATTTGGCAGGGCTGTAGTTTGTAGTTATTCGGCCTCGCGGATGGCCTTCATGATGAAGATGCCGTACCGCTCGGCCTTGACTTCCCCGATTCCGTATACATCGAGGAGATCGCCCCGGTCCTTCGGTTTTTTGACGGCGATATCCTCGAGGGTCCGATCTGAAAATATGACGTATGGCGGTACTGCGGCGGCTTCCGCAAGGCCGCGCCTGAGGGCCTTAAGCGAGGCGAGGATCCGTGTGCCAGTGCCGTCCGATGGGTCGATGCCGCCCTTGGTCTTCTTGGGGAATTTGAGTGTACCTGGAGTGCTGGAAGTCGTTATTTCGATTTTGTTGTATGTGCCCATGGCGGCTGCTAGATTCCAGGCAAGCAAGATCGGCTCGCGCTCCGAGAGGGCTGTTCGTGCTTCGCCTGTGAGCGACAGCACTCCGTATTCGTCATCCTTTGATAGATAGCCGCCTTCGACGAGAGAGCGCACCAGATCTGACCATTCTTCTTTTGCCATTTCGCAGCCAATTCCCCAGGTAGACAGTTTGTGGTGACCGTTGTCGGTGATGCGTTTCTGCCTGGAGCCGAGAAGCACATCGATGATGTAGGCCGCTCCATATCGCTGTCCGGTGCGGAGGATGCAGGAGAGCACTTTCTGTGCGGGGACTGTGACGTCGCTTTCCGCGACCGGGCCACGTGAACACACGTCACAGCAGAATCCGGCGGGTTCCGCAGTTACCGCGCCCGGGATTTGTGCCCGCGTGTATTTTTCGCCGAAATAGCCAAGGAGGGCAGCGCGGCGGCAGCTGGTCATTTCTGCGTACGAAGTCATTCCTTTCAAGTGAATTTCGGCTTTGCGTACTTCGCTTGCAGACTTTTCTTCCAGAAAAAAGCGGATTTTTCTCGTGTCGCCCTGTCCATACATGAGCAATGCGTGGGACGGCTCTCCGTCTCGTCCCGCGCGCCCAATTTCCTGGTAATACTGTTCGAGGCTTTTGGGCAAATCGTGGTGGATTACAAAACGTACATTTGGTTTGTTGATTCCCATACCAAAGGCGAGGGTCGCAACCATTATGCGCACGTCGTCTTTTAGGAATTGCTCCTGATTCGAAGCGCGCACGTCATCCCTGAGTCCGGCATGGTAAGGAAGAGCTGAAAGGCCGTGGCTTTGAAGTTCGGAAGCGAGGTCGTCGACCTGTTTCCGCGAAAAGCAGTAAATGATACCGCTTTGATCGGGAAAGCGTGACAGAAAATTCAGGACCTGTTGCATCGGTTTCTGTTTAGGAACCACTTCGAGAAATATATTTTTGCGGTCGAAACTTGCGATGAATTCGGCGTGGTTGTTCAGTTTGAGGGTTTTCTTGATGTCGGTGCGGACTTGCGCGGTGGCTGTCGCGGTGAGAGCCAAGCATACAGCATCGGGGAAAAGCGCACGGATGGCAGAAATTTTGCGGTATTCGGGGCGAAAGTCGTGGCCCCATTCGGAGATGCAGTGGGCTTCGTCAATGGTGATGCAGTCGACCTGAACCGAGGAAAGGAGTTCCTGTACCCGTTCGGTCACAAGTGTTTCCGGAGCAACATACAAAAGTTTAATTTTTCCGCTTCGCACCCGGCTCATATTTTCGCGGTAGGTGTCCCATTCAAGGGAGCTGTTTAGAAACAGGGCTTCGACACCGGAGCTCTGCAGAAAATTGACCTGATCCTGCATAAGCGCGATGAGGGGCGAAACGACAATGGTGAGGCCCGGAAGTATAAGGGCAGGAACCTGATAGCACAGGGATTTTCCGCCGCCGGTCGGCATGACGGCAAGGGTGTCCTGCTTTGCGAGGATTTTGTGTATTATTTCTTCCTGCAGCGGACGGAAGGTATCGTAGCCGTACACGGTTTTGAGGATATAAGCCGGGCTCAGCGCCAGAGAAAGACTGTTTTGCATATCAGGATAATACATCAAAAAATCAGTTTTTGCCCGCGTTTATGCCCATTTCCGTCCGGTCGAGGTGAATAAAACCGGCAGCGGCGCAAAGGCCGCCTCTGCATCCGACTTTCCGAGTTGCCGGGTCAGAAGGAGGGTGAGAAACGGGGAGATGAAGTTTCCCATCGCTTTCTCTTACGCTCTTTTTTCCATCATTTCGGAAGTCGAATAGAAGCGGACTTCGGCATTGGCTGCTTTGACCCGGTTGAGGCTCCATTCGGAGTCCGACACATACACATAATTATCGCGGATGTCCACGAGAATACGCCGTGAGTTCGCATCGACGAAATCCTTGAGAAGCTGCTTGTTGTCGGAGGTGATCCAGTGAGCGATTGTCAAGTCGATCGGTTCGTAGGTACACTTGGCGCCGTATTCATTTTCGAGCCGGGATTGAAGCACCTCGATTTGGAGCTGGCCGACGACACCGAGTACACGAATATTCGGCTGATGAAGTTTGGAGAAAATCTGCACAACACCTTCTTCCGCCAACTGGTTGAGGCCTTTGTGGAACTGCTTTTCCTTGAGAGGATCGGCATTCATGATGGTACGGAAAATCTGCGGAGCGAAACTCGGAATGCCTTTGAAGTTGACCGTCTCGCCTTCGGTGAGGGTATCGCCAATCTTGAAAGTTCCGGTGTCGTGTAAGC
Source organism: Treponematales bacterium (assembly GCA_038248875.1). Classification (GTDB taxonomy): domain Bacteria; phylum Spirochaetota; class Spirochaetia; order Treponematales; family Treponemataceae; genus Teretinema. The sequence continues at coordinate 15,018 of JBBRWY010000043.1, read as the reverse complement.
CGATGATATCTCCCGGCCAGGCTTCGTCGATTATTTCGCGGTCCTGGCTCATGAAGGCGGTTGGGTTCGCAGCGCGAAAGGTTTTACCCGAGCGTACATGGTAATAGAGCGTGTTGCGTTCAAACTTGCCCGATACGATGCGGAGGAACGCGATACGGTCGCGGTGCTTGGGATTCATATTTGCGTGAATCTTGAAGACGAAGCCCGAGAACTTTGATTCCTCGGGGGCGACCTGCCGTTCCTCGGCAGCTTTCGGGGTCGGGTACGGAGCCATCGCAACGAGGTTATCGAGGAGTTCGCGGACGCCGAAGTTGTTGAGGGCCGAGCCGAAGAAGACCGGGGTGGCGGTTCCAGCTTCGTATTCTTCTTTGCTGAACGGGGGATACACTCCGGTTATCATCGCTGCGTCTTCGCGGAGCCGGCGAGCGAGCTAGGTTCCAACGGCAATGTCGAGTTTGGGGTCTTCAACTCCGTCGATCGGGATAACGTCTGTCGGAAGTTCCACTTGTCCGGGGCGGAAAAGGTACAAGGTGTTTTCGACTAGATTGTAGACGCCTTTGAACTGTTTCCCTTGCCCGACGGGCCACGTGATCGGACGTACCTGTATAGCCAGTTCCCGTTCGATTTCGTCGAGCAGTTCCATCGGGTCCTTGCCCTCGCGGTCGAGTTTGTTAACGAAGGTCATGATAGGCGTATTCCGCATACGGCAGACAACACACAGCTGTCGGGTACGTTCCTCGACACCCTTTACGGAGTCGATGACAATGAGGGAGCTGTCAACTGCCGAGAGGCCGCGGTATGTGTCTTCGGAAAAGTCCGCATGCCCGGGGGTGTCAAGCAGGTTCACCTTACGGCCCTTGTACTCGAAGCCCATAACGGACGTGCTGATCGAAATGCCGCGTTCCTGTTCCATTTTCATGAAGTCGGAAACTGCGGCTTTCGTGTTCTTGCCGCTCTTGACGGCGCCTGCTATATGAATCGCTCCTCCAAAAAGGAGGAGCTTTTCTGTGATGGTTGTTTTACCGGCGTCCGGATGCGAGATAATCGCAAAGGTCAGCCGCTTGTGAATTTCTTGTGTCAGTTCGGTCATAGTGAAACAGAATACCGCGTAAGGCGGTGACGGTCAACGCCATACGAGCCACAGGAATCCGGATGCCGCCACGGTCGTGATGACGGTGAAGGGAAGTCCGATCTTGAGCCAGTCGACGAAACTCATATTGATGCCTTCTTTTTTCAAAATACCGACAGCAACGACGTTCGCCGATGCTCCAAATGGAGTGAGGTTCCCGCCCAGGCAGGAGCCGATGAGGAGCGCGAACATGTAGAGTTCTTTCTGGAGACCCATGCCGGCAGCGAGCGAAGCCGCGACGGGAAGCATGACAATAATGTACGGCACATTGTCCACGAAGCCCGAAATGACTACCGAGACGGCGACAATGACCAGAAATCCAAGCACGACGTTGGTTCCGATCAAACTTGAAAGGAATGTGGCAAAATCTGTGAGGAGACCGACTTCGGCGATAGCACCAACCACTATGAATATGCCGATGAGGAAGAGAATGGTGTCCCAGTCAAGGCCCTTGATCATTTTGATGGTGTCCTCGCTGCTTTCTTTGCGGATAACGCGGAACCACACGAGGCCGGCAAGGCCGAGCACCATGACGATAAGGCCTGATGTGAGGGAAATGCCGCTATGGAAGAAGGAGCTGATCGCAAGGCCAAGCACCATCAGAACCAGAAGCCATGAAGGCACGAATGAGAGAATATGTTCGCGCGCGATCTCTACTTTCTGCGAACCTTCTTTAACGAAAAAGCGGTAGAAGAAAATGGCTCCGGCTATCATGCCGATTTGTACCATGAAAAATATGGAGGGTTTGCCTGCATATACAAAGAAGTCGTTGAAGCCATATTTTGCAAAGCTCGCGAAGATCATCGAAGGTGGGTCGCCGACGAGGGTTGCTGTTCCCTGGAGATTAGCCATGACCGCAAGGCCGACCATGAAGTAGGTGGGGTTCATCTTGATCTTTTTCGAAAGGGCGAGCGCGATCGGGGCCATAACGAGGACGGTGGCAACATTCTCGACAAAGGCCGAAATGATTCCGGTCATCATAAGGATGGCAACGATAGCTATGCCAACGTTAGGTGAATAGTCAACAATGTTGTCCGCTATGCGAGCCGGAACCCGGGAGTAAATGAAGAGTTCCGCGATAATCAAGCTGCCGACGTAGATCATCAGCACATTCCAATTAACGAGGACGACAATCGCATGAAAGGGACTGATAACGCCAATGATGATTACCAGAAGAGCTGCCCCCAGGGTTGCCCATGATTTTTTGTGCGGAAAGGCCACCACTACCGCGTACATGGCAACTGTAATCGCCAGTACAATCCATTTCATTTCCATAAATTCTGATCTCCTTGTGCGGGCAGGGCCGTATAAAAAAAGACCTTTCGCACAGAAACGGTTTTGCTTGTTTCTGCGCGAAAGGTCTTGTTTCTTCAGCAAGGCTGAAGCCGCGGAACCAGGTTCGCGAATGATCGCGAGACGGGTTTGTTGATTCCGCACGTGTAACTACTCCCCTTTCGGTGTATTTGACAATATAGAGTTCCCGCGAAATCGTCAAGAGTTTCCCATCTGGTTGTTTACGCTGTGAGGGACGGGTATACTTGTGAAAATGTAACAGGAGAATCGTGTATGAAAAAACTGCGTGTATTGGCACTATTCCTTTTAGCCGTCGGCCTTGTTTCCTGCCGTTCCTATTCGGGAACCAGCGGTAGTACCGGCAGCACCCCGCTTGTGCAGAACGCCGCGGTAACGGGCGGGAAGCTGTCCAACGGAATGTCCTGGCTGACTATGAAAAATTCCGAGCCCGAAAACCGGATATATCTCCGCCTTGCCGTGAAGGCGGGTGCGATCCTCGAGGATGATGACCAGAAAGGAATTGCCCATCTCGTCGAGCACATGGCCTTTAACGGCACCGAGCATTTCGCTAAAAACGACCTTATCGACTATTTTGAATCTATCGGTATGTCATTTGGCCCCGAAATCAATGCCTATACCGGCTTTGATGAAACGGTTTACATGCTTGAGATTCCGGCCGACGATCCGGCCATTCTGGAACAGTCGCTTCTGGTGATGCGGGACTGGGCAACCGGCCTTTCCTTCGACCCGGTAGAGCTTGATAAAGAACGGGGAGTAGTGCTCGAGGAATGGCGCCTTGGTCGCGGTGCGGGCGGTCGCATTCAAGATAAACAGATTCCCTTCCTTCTTAACGGCTCTCGATATGCCGAACGCCTTCCCATCGGTGACCCTGAAATTATCAAGCACATTTCTCGCGATCGAGTGGTTGATTTTTACCGCAAATGGTATCGTCCCGAGCTCATGTCCATAATTCTGGTCGGAGACGCGGACACGACCGTGCTGCAGAAAGCGGTCGAGGCATCTCTCGGAACCATCCCCACGTCTGCCTCGAAACAAAAGCGCCCCGAATATACGAGCAAGTCCGAAAAAAAACCTGCTGTGCTTGTGATACGGGATTCTGAAATTTCGTACACGACGATACAGCTGATGGAACAGGTGCGCACCGTGAATACACGGACTGCTGCAGATCTCCGTAAGCAGATTGCGTCCGACATGGCTTTTTCAATATTCAATAACCGGCTTGCCGAAAAAACGCTTATCGCAAATCCGCAGATGCTCGCCGCCCAAGCCGGTATGCAGAAGGTTGCAAAACCGGGAACCTTCAGTTTCCTCGGCATGGTTCCCTCGGAAGGGAATTTTACACAGGCATTCAAAGAGCTTCTTACGGAACTCGGTCGCATCGAACTGTATGGCGTGACCGCAGCAGAGCTCGAGCGCGAAAAAAGCTCGGCCCTCGACAGCATCACACAGGCCTGGCTCGAGCGGGACAAGCTCAATTCTGCCGGTTATGCCGGTGCCCTCGTCCAGTCCGAGCTGTATGGGGACGTGATGATTTCCGTGCAGGACCGCTACGACCTGTATCAGTCTATCGTTCCACAGATTACTCTTGCGGAACTAAAGACCGAGATTGACCGGTGGTATACCGGCCGGGGCAAACTCCTGCTCGTGACCGCCTCCGAAAAAACTGCGGATATCCCGTCCGACAGCGATCTTCTGTCCCTGTGGCAGAACTGGAAACCGGAAACGACGCTTGCCGCGTACACCGAAAACAATCTCGACCGGCCGCTTTACGATCTTACCGGATCGGGAAAAATACTGAAAGAAGAAATCGTTTCGCGTAATGGTATTAAGCAGTGGACGCTTTCCAACGGCGCACGCGTGCTGGTGTATCCGACTGCCTTCAAGGCAAACGAAGTTCTTTTTACTGCATTCAGCAAGGGCGGCAGCTCGCTTTCAGGCGACGCGGATTATCCGTCTGCAGCGATAGCGACCTCGTTCGCGCAGATGTCCGGTCTCAACGGTTTTTCGGCCGTCGAGCTCCAAAAGAAACTCGCGGGGAAGACCGTTTCTGTGGGAACCTGGCTGGACGAATCCTGGGAAGGTGTCCATGGTTCGTCATCTGCCGGAGATATGGAAACGCTTTTTCAGTTGGTGAACCTTTCTTTTACCCGGCCGTATTTTACAGCCGACGCGTTTGACGCGCTCATGTCTCAGCTGCATACGGTTGTCCGCTCGCGGCAGAACGAACCGAACGAAGTATTTTCCGACCTGAAACGGCGCCTGTTGTACGGTACCAATGTTCGTCGCGCGAATTTTAATGAGGAAATCGTAACCGCCATGAAGGCTGGTAACGCGGAAACAGCTTATCGACAGCGATTCGCGGATGCAGGCGATTTTACGTTTGTGTTTGTAGGAAGCCTCGATGAGCCAAAGTTGAAACAGTTGGTTGAAACCTATATCGCTGTTCTGCCTTCATCCGGCACGAAGGAAACCGCTCGGCCGCTCGGTATCAACTTTCCGTCAGGTATTCGCGAAGATACCCTCAGAATGGGTATCGATCCCAAAAGTCAGGTGTTTCTTGCATTTGGAGGCAAACCGATAACCGGCGAGCGGGAAACAGAACTATTTAAGGCTCTTAACGCACTTTTGCAGATACGCCTCCGCGAGGTTATCCGCGAGGACATGAGCGGTTCGTATGGTGTCCGGGTGTCCGGCTTCCTTGAAACCTATCCCGAGTCTTCTTTTGAGACGAGCATTGAATTCGGCTGCGAACCGGGGCGGGAAGAAAGTCTTTCGAAGGCTGTTTTCGAGCAGATCGAATGGCTCAAGAGTGCACCTGTTCCCGAAAGCTATATTACTAAGCTCCGCGAAAACTGGCGCCGGGATCAGGAAGAAGGTTTGCGAAACAACCGGTTCTGGCTTAACCGGATCTTTTCTTTTTCGACGGAAGGCCGTCCGCTCGATGGTATTTCGGCAACAAGCGATGTGACCGCCTTGCTCACTGGAGTGCGGATGCAGGAACTCGCAAAGAAATATTTTAATACCGGCAACTATGTCAAAGCGTATCTAATGCCGAAGAAGTGATGTTAGCGCCGCTCGGTGTGGAGGGCCTTGCCGCTTTCGTCGCGGAAGGTCAGCTCCATGCTTCCTTCTCCAATTACGACCTCGAGAAAACCGAAGTGTTTGTTATCAAACCAGCGGGAGTCGGGTGAAACATACGTCCTGTCCGGATCGAGTATTCCCCCGAATGTTCCGATGATGGCATAGGCGGTTGAACCCTGTCCGTCTGCGGACGGATGCTCGAGGTATTCCATAAAATGGTTATGTCCGGAGATGACGAGATCCACCCCGTCTTTTTCGAGGATGGGTGCAATCTCGCGAAGCATCGCTGGATGGTCGAACCAGTCCATACCCGTTTCGGGATCATTGTAGCCAGAAGCCCGGAAATAGCAGTGCGAGATGACGATGGTCGTATCGGTGTGTGGTATCGACGCAAGCGTTTTGATAAGCCATTTTTTTTGGGCGTGGCTGAATGATTCGGTTCCCCACAATAAATTGAGAGCGATCACGTGGGTCGTGCCAGAATCGACGCGGTAATACCGTTCAGCATTGAAATACTTTCCAAAACGCCAGGATCCACCGACAAGACCGTCATGGTTTCCCATGAGGGTAGCTACCGGAACGACGGTCAGTTCTTCGGCAAAGAGTTCGGCTGCTTTCTGCAAGTCAGTTCCCGGAAAACCGGTTTCAGAAAAATCCCCAAGGGCGAAAAAAGCGTCATAGCCGCCGTTTACTGTACGTAAGATCGAACGAGTTGCTTCCGGGTTGTTCCTGCCGCTGCCAATATGGCAATCAGACGAAAAGGCGAGCCGCACGAGCGGAGCGTTCGCTGACAGGTCCAGCCGGTGGATTGCCGGTATCGCTCCGCTTACGGTATGCATCTGGATAGACAGAAAGATGCCCGCGCCAGCGGTTGCGGCAAACACCAGCACAGAAAGGGACAACGTGCTAACCGTAAAGATGCGAGCGGTTATCTGCCAACCGGCACGGAATGCTACGTATACCCCTATGGCCGGAATCAGCGGTAGAAGACCTGCTGCGAGGATTATATAAATGATGGCCCGGTACGATGGATTCCAGATCATCAGGCCGATTGAGCTTTCGAGCGAAAGGAGCCAGGCTCCAAAGACGCAGGCAGCAAGCAAGGCAATGCTTACGAACAGCACAGCAGCTCGGTACAAGGATGGCTTTTTTTCTCTTTTCATTGGTGATAACTCTCCAGTCGTGATTGATAAAGGGACTCAAGGGGTTCCAGAAGAAATTCGCGAGCGAATATATATAGTTTGCGGTAATCGGTATCGCAGGGAATCAGTTTTGAAAAAATCCAAATCGCCTTTCCTGGCGCATACTCATTCTTCAGGTATTGTGCAAATCCTGCAGGCCAGAAAATGGTCACTATCTTGTCACCGTCTTTGAACGATTGCATGCTTTCTACTTCCTCGAGACCAGTCCGCTTTTCGCCATAAGCCGTAAGCTCGAAAGCGATGTCCGCAGAAATTGGTTCAGGAATCGCGGAAAGATGCAGATTTAAAAGGTAGTTGTTTGTTTTGCCGCCCTCGAGCATCTGACGGAGCGCCACCGTGGGGGATGTTTCGGGAAGGTAGTTGAGCCAGAGATTGTCGGTATCGTCGAGCAGAAATTCTCCATTAAACCACCATTTGCCCAGGCGGTTTTCGGCACGCGTTGTCGTGCTGCAAACAAGGTAGCTATTGAGGCTATCAGCCATGACGATCATGAAAGCTTGTCCACCAATAGCGGTGCCGAGATCGCTCCCTTTTTCAACAGTACCTTTTTTTATTTGTTTGCGTGAAAGATTTCCTATAATAGTGATGAATTGTGCCGTTTCCGTTTTGCCTGCAAAGGGATACTCGATGCTTGTCTGGATTGCCACATAACGACCGAGCCCTGCGTCCCGCGCAATCTGTGTGGGGAGACTAACAATGGTTCCTGCCGTGGGGGAGCGGATACGGCCATCCTCGGCGGGGAATACTACGGTCTGTGCTGAAAGAGTGGTAAAAATCGAATGTATAGAAGGGGTGGCGTTTCTGCACGAGGCGAATAGAGTGAGCGCAAGCAGGATACTGATGGCAGTTGAACTCTTTCGCATGCCACCCAGTATATAGAGTAAACGAGAGCCGCGTCTATAATCGCTTTCCGTCGGTCGAGATAGTGACTATCTGCCAGGGAATGAATTTTCCGCTTGCCTTGAGAGCTTCGGTTGCGGCATGGGAAAGTCCACCGCAGCAGGGGACTTCCATTCGCACGATTGTCAGGCTCTTGATATCGTTCTGTGCGATGATGGCAGTGAGCTTTTCGGTGTAGTCGCCGGCATCGAGTTTCGGGCAGCCGATTACCGTAATGTGATTTTTGATGAAGTCCTGATGGAAGCCGGCATAGGCAAAGGCCGAGCAGTCAGCAGCCACGAGAAGGTTTGCACCGTTGAAATACGCTGCGTTCACGGGCACTAGCTTGAGTTGCACTGGCCACTGCTGCAGTTCGGATTCCTGCTGGCCTGCACTTGTGACAGCAGGAGCGGTCTCTGCTTTCTTGGAAAAGGTTTTGACTTGTGATCCGGGGCAGCCGCAGGCTAAGGGTGCCGAAGAAGATGCTACTGGCTGGAATACGGTCTTTTTTGCGTCCATATTTTTCTGAACGGCTTCTTCGTCATATGCAGCAGCTTCTCGTTCCTCGAAAGTTATCGCTCCTGTCGGGCAGCCAGGCAGGCAGTTCCCGAGGCCGTCACAGTAATCGTCGCGGAGCAGGCGGGCTTTGCCGTTCACTAGTCCGATCGCGTCTTCGTGGCAGGCTGTTATGCAAATACCGCAGCCGTTACATTTTTCTTCGTCTATCTTGATGATCTGTCTTTTCATGTTGGGTCTCCCTTGAATCTATAAGTACAATATACTAACCTCCAGTATATATAGTGTTGCAATTGCAACACTGAAGGAAAAAAAATGTATATTCCGGGTAATATCAGCTTATTTGAGGGAATAAAAAGCGACGAACTCGCTTCTCTTTTTTCCTGTATGTCGGTACGTATGCGCTCCTATGTGAAGGGAGAGTGCATTTTTCGGGAAGGCGATCCCGTGGATTCCCTCGGCATCATCCTTTCGGGCTTTGTGCAGATAGTAAAAAATGATTATGACGGAAACCGGATGATACAGGCCAGTTTCGGCACCGGCGCCCTTTTTGCCGAAAGCTTTGTTTGTGCGGGCATCGAACGCTTTCCGGTAAGCGTAATCGCCGCAGAAAATTCGGAAATCCTGTTCGTTCCTTTCAGAAAACTGATGCACTCCTGCGAGGCTTCCTGCTCGTTTCATCAGCTTTTAATCGAAAACATGATGAAGGTGATCGCGCGTAAAAATCTGATGCTCAGCATGAAAATTGAAATCGCAGGCAAACGAACAATACGCGAAAAGGTGCTGGCCTATCTCGGGCAGGAAAAGCGGAAAGCTATTCAGTCCAGCTTTCGAATTCCGTACACCCGGCTAGAGTTAGCCGATTTTCTCTGTGTCGACCGGAGCGCGCTGTCCCGGGAACTGGGTCACATGCAGAAGGACGGTCTGATCTCATACGATAAGGACTGCTTTACCCTTCATTAAAAGTATTATTGTTGACAAAGAGGTTCCCTGCATATAGTATTTAATACTATGCTTGAGAAAAAACTGCGAAAAAAAGGGCTAAGCGCCTTTAATTATAAAAAAACGGCCTGGTTTAATACAATTAGCACCGAAAATTTGAATTATAAGTATAATTTGCTGATTTATTCATTTTTTGCAGCACTTTTTTTTATTTCCATGCTTTTTTGCCTTGATCTTTTCAATAACCGGATGAATCTTTTTTTCCCGTATCTGGTTCCTGCTTGTATCGTCGTTCTGTTACTTACCTTTCTTGTGTTTACCAAAAATGTAACCTTGACCGGTTTCCTGAGTCTGATTACTGCGGTTGCCGGTTTTTATTTTTCGATTATGTTGAGCGGCGGTAAAAATTTCTATGTTGTGCTCATAACTTTTTATCCGCTGGTTGCGATTCAGCTGCAGGGAAGTCTGCGGGGAAGTCTCTGGTGCCTCTTGTTTCTGCTGAGCTTCCCTCTTTTATATTTGATCCAAAAAAGCGGTCTATTACCTGCTTGGTCAATCAATCTTTCCTGTATCGAATTTATTACGGTTCTGGCCTCGTCTCTTCTGGTTTTCACTTTTTCCTTTTTCGCCGAACGCCGACAGGAAACATTGATTGACCATTTGATCGATCTTCTGGTCTTTGACGAGATTACGGGGCTCCCCAACAAAGATGTGCTCGCACACAGTCTTTCTCCGGCTTCCTGTGGTATTTTCGCCATCATCAAAATAGAAAACTTCAGCGACCTGGTCGCTCTTTTCGGATATGAATTTTCTGATACCATTTCGCAGTTCGCTTCTCGTCAGCTGCGTAAATACGAAGTTCGCTTCGGGTATAAATCGTATCAGCTCAAGTACAATGAATTCGGGATCCTCATCACCACAGAACGGGTCTGCCAGATTGCCGAGGCGGCGCAGCGTCTGAGTGAAATAATAAAGTCTCTCGAGATCGAATCCCTCCCCTGGGAAACCGACCGTATCCGCCTGGTGTACCGCGTCGGTGGAACCGTGACTAATCCCGAAGATTTGCGTAGTCCGCTTTCGAAGGCGGACGTCGCGCTAAAGAAAGCCGAACGCGGCCATTCGGTTATCACGATTTTTGATGACGATAATACCGAGAAGGAAAGTGCCTACGAATATGTGATCAGATTTACCGAGCTGATCAACAACCGCGAAAACGAAACCTTTCGCGCGGTATTCCAGCCGGTGTTTAATAGCGACGGCACCGTTATCGAATGGTACGAAGCCTTACTCCGTATCAAGCGCGAGGACGGCTCGTACACTTCGATCTATCCTTATCTTGAAGTGGCAAGATCGACGGGTTTTTATCAGCATCTTACCGATTTTATCCTGAAACGATCCGCTGATGCGATCTGTGAATTTGATGTGGATGTTTCGGTAAATATTTCGATACATGATATCGTGCGCCCGGATTTTCTGCTTCTGGTCGACAAAGTCCACGAGAAAATCCGTAACAAGAAAGGTCGCATCATTTTTGAAATTCTGGAAAGTGACGAGTTGGTCGAACTCGACAAGTGTATCTGGTTTATCGATTATATTTCACGATATGGTTTCAGGATTGCCATCGACGATTTTGGCAGCGGCTATTCAAACTACAGCTCTCTCGTCAATCTGCCGATCGATATCGTCAAAATTGACGGTTCGCTGATTCGTAAAATAAAGAATGACGAAAACGCCAAAATGCTTGTTGAGGGAATTGTTCATTTCTGTAAGAAGTCGAACAAGAAAACGGTTGCGGAGTATGTCGAAGACGCGGAAGTGTATGAGTCTCTCAAATCGATGGATATCGACTTCCTGCAGGGCTACTATCTTGCACAGCCCGCTGCCGCCTGCCTCATATTGCCTGAAACGAAAGAGTAGAGTTGTGAACATGAAGGTCCGGGGCGCGTGCGATGAACACCCGCCCCGACGGTCAGCGATTATTTTTTGTTTATGTTGATTACTATCAACGCAGCAGTATTTTCTCCATCCATTGCGGACGAAACAATTCCCCCTGCATAGCCGGAACCTTCTCCTGCTGGATACAGACCCCCGATTGCGGTGCTTTCGAATGTTTCCGGATTGCGTAGTACGCGGACTGGCGACGAAGTTCTCGTTTCAACTCCGACGACAATAGCATCCATAGTCACAAACCCTTTCATGAATTTGTTGAATTCGGTGAACGCCTCGCGGAGCCGTTCGGCTACACGCTTCGGCAGCCACTGGTCGAGCCGCGAGGGAACAACGCCGGGTGTATAGGAACATTCCGGAAGGGTGGCCGACGTTTTTTTGGCAATGAAATCGGTGAGGCGCTGCGCTGGGGCAGCTTGTCCCTGTCCATTTTTTTTCGCATCGTGTTCCAGCTTTTCTTGGTAGCGAATGCCGGCGAGCACGGGATTCCCGAGCGAAGGATTCAAGAATTCTGCCGGGATGTCCTCGGGGCGGGTTTCGACTACGATAGCTGCGTTGGACCAGCGGGTGTTCCGGTTGGCCGGAGACATGCCGTTCACAACGATTTCGTCGTCAGCAGTTGCCGATGGAACGATGACTCCACCGGGACACATGCAGAATGAGTACACTCCGCGTTCCTCGACCTGTGCACTCAAGCGATACGTGGCGGCGGGCAGCTGATCGCGGCGCTCCTGTCCGTGATATTGGATACGGTCGATCAGATCCCTCGGGTGTTCGACACGCACTCCCATCGCGAAGGTTTTGGCTTCGAGGCAACCGGGGTATTCTGCAAGTATGGTGTAGATGTCGCGGGCAGAATGACCTGTTGCAAGCAGGACGGTTTCGCCCGGGAGGAACTCCCTTGCTTCTGTTCCAGTTCTCAGGATCTCGACGCCGGTTATGCGGCCTTTTTCGACTCGTAAGCCGGTACATCGTGAGTCGAACAGGAATTCGCCGCCAAAGCTGCAAATGGTATTGCGCATGTTCTGGATGATTGCCGGAAGTCGGTCGGTTCCGATATGGGGATGGGCGTCGGTGAGGATTTCTGCATCTGCTCCGTGATGATGGAAGATCGCGAGGATTCGGCTGATATCGCCCCGCTTGTTCGAACGGGTATAGAGTTTTCCGTCCGAGAAGGTTCCTGCTCCACCTTCACCGAAGCAGTAGTTCGATTCGCTGTTGACCTTCTGGTCGCGGCTGATATCGGCGATATCTTGTTTTCGTTTGGGTGCTTCGGAACCGCGTTCGATGATTACGGGTGTGATGCCGTCTTCGAGGAAGCGAAGTGCGGCAAAGAGACCTGCGGGTCCCGAGCCGACAATAATGACACGGCGTGTGGGATCTGCCTGTTTCCAGGCGGGGGTGAATGTATTTCCGCCTGCTGGCTCGGTTGGTGCTTCCTCGCCGATGTAGACGGTATACCGGAGGCTCAGTTTGACCTGTCCCCTGCGGGCGTCGATCGATTTTTTCCGGAACACTATAGAGGTGATGGCTTCCGGTTTGACGGCCAGTGCGGCTGCCAGTTTCTGGAGTATGAGTTTTTCGTTCGTTTCCTCGCTGGGAAGAACGTTTATGGTGCTGTCTGTTATCATAGTGCGATAGTATAGACGCTTTCCTTGACTAAATCAGTAGTTTCCGGTAACTGTTAACGTACACGCATATGAAAACACGAACAACCCGATCGATTATTTCCGGTAAAGACGTACTTTCCCGCATTCCTGCAGAACTTGTCCGTTTCTGGCCAGGACACCGTGCCATTCTCGTATCGGATACCCACTCATGGAAGGCGGCTGGCGAGGCGATTTCGACACTGCTAACAGAGGCGGGATATGTGCAATGTGCGCCGTATATTTTCCCCGGGGATCCGCATCTGCATGGGGATATCGAACGTATCGAGGAACTGGTGCGATATATCGAATCAATTTCGGTGGAAAAATTGCTCGTCCCCGTATCGGTAGGTTCGGGTACCATCAACGATATTGTAAAGCGTGCGGCTTTCGAAAAAGGGCTTGCCTATGTGTGTGTGCCGACGGCTCCGTCCGTCGATGGTTTTACATCCTTCGGTTCTGCAATAACAATTAACGGTTTTAAGACCACGATGCCGTGCGACGCACCTGCTCTCGTCATCGCAGACCAGGAGCTGATGGCCAACGCCCCATACGAGCTGCTCGCCGCCGGCTATGGCGATCTTGCGGCTAAACTGAATAGCGGCCGGGACTGGTTCATCGCTAAAACGCTCGGTCTCGAAACTATTCAACCAGCGATTTGGTCCCTATCCCAAGACAAATTGACAGAACGGCTGGCGACTCCCGACGGTCTCGCACAGCGGGAAAGCGATTCGGTGCGGGCTGTTTTCGACGGTCTGTGCGATACGGGGCTTGCCATGCAGGACCAGGGCGATTCCCGACCGGCTTCGGGTGCGGAGCATCACATCAGTCATTGCTGGGAAATGCGAGGATTGCAGGTGAACGGGGTCGACGTGCTCCACGGAGAAAAGGTGGCCGCGGGAACGCTGTTGATCACCGCGTTTGCGGAATATATGTTTGCGTTGGATAGAACTGAAGTGCGCCGTCTTGCGGACGCGGCACCGAAGAGGACGCCTGCCGAGCGGGAACAGGAAGTCAGAAAACTATTTGAGGGTACCGGTGTCAGCGCTTCTGCTGTAGACGAAGCGGTGTGCATGTCTCTTTCGAAGCTTCAAACCGGATATGCTCATACAGCTCGCCAGGAACTGATTTGCCAGCACTGGGATGAGCTGTGCTCTTTTGCTTTTCGTGGTCGGCCGCGCTATACGGAGCTTTCGGATATGTTCGCTCGTGCGCGGTGTCCATCCTTTGCAAAAATCGGAGTGGACTCTTCTCTTGCACAATGGGGTCTTTTTGCCGCCCAAACAATCCGGAACCGGTATACGGTTCTCGATCTGGCATATGAACTGGGAATTCTGGAGAAGGTGATACAGGTGGTAATTGCTCAAGTGATATCCTAAAAAATTTTACATCAGCAGTTGATGATTTTTTCCAAGAAGATAGTGGGTAACATTCCATAATCTTCCTTTCTTAAAACTGAAAACAACAGCGCACGAAAGGAAAAAAAGGCGCCACCTGTTCTTCCATTTGACGGCATCTTTGCCGTATGCTTTTTCCAAAACCGGCATAATTATTTTTTTATTCCTGTCCATTTTGTACAGCCATCCAGTCTGCGTCACTATCAGCATCATACAACCAAGGCAATCCTTCGGTGGTGAAAATATGCATGAAAAATTTGCCATCGTTCTTGAGCCATCTGCTTATCCTGCTGAAAAGTTCTTTCCAGTTTCTCATATGTTCAAACATTTCTATGGAAACAACCCGATCATATTGTTCATCAGTTTCAAAATCATTTTTATTATCTGTTCCGACAGCAAAAGGGAAACCGGAACCATTAGAAATATGAGCAGAGGAAGCCCTTTTTTTCAGCATAGGCTTGATTGCCGCTTTCAGTATAAAATCCGGTAAACCCCAGCATCAATTATTCTATCCTGCCACATGTATCTTCTCCAAATGAATTGATTATGAATTTTAGAAGCTATATCCGCAATTTGTCAATGAAATTTTACGCACATACCCTACAATTCATTTGTTGACACCAAAATATCAATTACTGCTATGAATATTGTTGTTTTAATAGAAAGTAAGCCAAAACCCCCGAAAGCCTTGTATATATATCCTGGAGAGAACACATATCAGTCTCTTTCCAGGAGGAATTATATTGCCCAAACCTGTTACCAAACACCCGTCCATACCGCTCCCCGAGTTCTGCCCGAATCAGGCTTGTCCCTACCATGACCGGGATCAGGCAAAATCAACCCGTTGGTTCATAAAATACGGATCATTTTTCACCAAAGCCCGTGGATTGATTCACCGTTTTTCCTGTCTCTCATGCGGTAAAACATCCTCTACCCAGACTTTTTCACTTCAGTATTGGACTCAT
>JBBRWY010000042.1:0-30936 GCA_038248875.1 Treponematales bacterium | reverse complement strand
GCTCAAGCGGACCCTCCTCGAGATGCCCCACGCACAGGACGCGGACAAGATATTCTTCGAATACATGGTAATTCCGTCAGTCAACGACAGCCGGGAAGACGCAATAGCCCTCGGTGTGTTTATGGACGGCTTCCGGGCGAAGGTTAACCTGATTTCCTTCAGCGCACCGGAGGGAAGCCCGCTACCAACCGCGAACCGGGATGACGTGGACCGCTTCTGGACATATCTCCGGGAACAGGGAATCACCTGCTTCAGCCGGATCAGCAAGGGACAGAATATCCAGGCCTCGTGCGGACAATTGGCGACTGAGGGCAGAACCATCGGGAGAACCTGACGCTGACCCGTGAAGGGGCAGCGGAAAAGCCCGAAGGAGGCGGGTTTGTATACCTACCGGTAGGTATACAAACCCGTCTTCGAGGCTTTGGAGCGAGGGGAAGGCCTTCCCCGCCGCCTTGATGCATTAAGCATCTCGCATTACAATTCAGCCATGCACACACCTACGGCCGGCCGCTTTACAAATCTTTTACAAAACTTGTACATGGCCGTGACCAAACGATTTCTCCCGGACAGTAAGCTGTCAATATACGGGTCGTTACCCGGGGAGGAACTATGAAACGGATACAGACGCTTATTGTGGCACTTTTGGTACTAACAGCGGGATTAGCCTCGGCGCAGAACATCACCATGAATCTCGGGATCGACCAGGAAACGGTGTTGGCGGGAACCGACGGAAAGGCATACCTCAAGGTCGGTCTCGTGGGACGGGGCGGAAACGTGGACCGACCACCCCTCAATCTTTGTATCGTACTTGACCGCTCGGGATCGATGGATGGAGAAAAACTTGACCGCGCACGTGAAGCCGCCGAATACGCAGTGGGAATGCTTTTCCCGGATGACATAGTCTCGGTCGTCATCTACGACGACGAAGCAGAAGTACTCGTTCCCGCAACGAGAGCCCGGAACAAAAACAGGATTATCCGCGCGATACAAAAAATCCGCTCGGGTGGCAGCACCGCACTCTTCGGCGGAGTTTCCGTCGGTGCCGGAGAAATCCGTCGCTTCAAGGAATCGGGCATGGTAAACCGGATAATTCTCTTGTCCGATGGACTCGCAAATGTCGGCCCCTCGAGCCCGCAGGAATTGGGTCGGCTCGGCGTTGCACTCCGGAAGGAAGGGATCAGCGTCTCGACCATCGGGCTCGGCCTCGGATACAACGAAGACCTCATGGTGCGCCTCGCACTTTCGAGTGACGGCAACCATGCTTTCGTGGAAGAACCCCGCGACCTCGTGCGGATTTTCGACGCCGAATTCAAGGACGCGCTCGCCATCGTCGCAAGCGAGGTGGACATCACGATTACGTGCGCACCCGGCGTCGTTCCGCTACGAATCATGAATCGCGATGGGGATATCATCGGGCAGGACATCAAGCTGAAAATGAACCAGGTATTGGGAAGCCAGGAAAAATATCTATTAGTCGAGCTCGCTCTCCCCGCTGGAAAGGCCGGCACCAAGATTTCTGTTGCATCGGCACGCACTTCGTATCTTGATCTGCAAAGCGGGGAACGGAAATCGGTGAATGGCAGCGTCGGCGTTTCTTTCAGCGCGGACTCGAAAGCAATCCTTGCCAGCGTCCGGAAGGACGTCAAGGAACCGGTCGTGCTCCAGTTGGCCACGGAAGCGAACGAACAGGCGGTTATTCTGATGGATGCAGGTAAACAGGACGAGGCGAAAAAGATCTTGAGCGATACCGCCGCCTCACTCGGCCGTGCAGCAACCGAGCTCGCAAGTCCCTCGCTCAGGGCGTACGCAAATCAGAATGCCGACGCGGCTTCGAGCATCGAAAAAGAAGAAGACTGGGGTGCCCAGCGCAAAACCATGCGCGAGGAACAGTCGCTCAACAAAACACAGAGGAGTTACTGATATATGAAACCGTCGCGCCTTCATCTTGCCGCCCTTGCGTTTGTCCTGCCCTTGTGCGCCACCGTATTCTCGATCTGGTGGATGCTGCGGGATGATGAAAACCGGGCGCGGATGAAGGCGGGCGCAGCACTCAACGGGCGCCTTTCTGGTATGGTAGAAAAGGCCGATGACGCGCAAGCGCTCTGGACGAAGCGCCTCGAATTTGTTGCAGGGGAACTCGCACTCGATCCCGTACCGGAAAAAATGCGGGGAGCTAGCGAAGAAGATCCGCTCGTCCGCACCGCAGCGCTCCTCGATGCAGGCGGCGTGCTGACGTTCCCCGTAGCCAAAAGTGCGAGCCTCCGCGAACAGGAATTCCTCGCACGAAGTGCCGACCTCCTTGCCGAGCCCTGGACACCAAAACCGGATGAAGCTGCCGGAAAGATGGCAGTGCGCGGGCAGGCTTCAGCAGCCGGGTGGCAACGCTTTTATTGGCGCGACGGTATGCAGCTTTTGTACTGGCGGACGCTTCCCGACAATTCGGGATATCTCCTCCTCGAAATCGAGCGGAGTGCCCTTCTTTCGGAACTTGCCGCACGCATCGGTTCGCCGCCCTGGCCTGAAGGAAAGCGTATCGGTCATTCGGTAGTCCTTGCCGACGAGCAAGGAAACGCCTTTCTTTCCTGGCCCGATCGGAGCGCAAAAACAGCATCCGTCGGAACAGGTAGCGTGCTGTCGAACCGGGTCGAGTCGAGCATCGCGCTCGGCGGCGCCCTGCAGGGTTGGCAGTTCACCTGGTCGGCAGATTTATCCGCAGTTCCCGGTACCGGCGACATCAGGCTTGCGTTCGGTCTTTTACTCGGCCTCGTCGTCACGGGATCGGGACTCCTCGCCTTTACCCTCCTCCGTCGCCTTGACCGCGATGTCCGCGAGGCAGGACAGCGAGTCAGCTTCGTCAATCAAGTCTCGCACGAACTGAAAACTCCGCTCACCAATATCCGGCTCTACGCGGAAATGCTCGAGGCGAAAATCGGTGCACGTGATACCGAAAGCAATTCGAAAGAGGTACAGTACACGGGCATCATCCTGCGGGAAAGTGCACGCCTTTCCCGGCTTATTCACAATGTGCTCACGTTCGCCCGTCTTGCGAAATCTGCCGAACCGGGTGGTAGCGGGATGATCTCACTCCACGCGCGTCCAACCGTGCCCGACGAAATTGTCCGCACGGTCGTCGAAGGGTTCTCAGTCTCGCTCGCGGAAAAGGGCATGCGTGTAGAACTCTCGCCCGGTGTGCCTGAGGCGATTGACATTGATCCGGACATCTGCGAACAGCTTCTGGGAAATCTCCTTTCCAACGCGGAAAAATATGCGCGAAGTGGCGGCTATGTAGGCGTTACGACGTCAGTTGAAGCGGTTAACCCCGCGGGCGAAGCTGGTGCGGGAACTAAACGCCTGCTCAAGATCGAGGTGTACGACCGGGGGCCGGGACTGCCGCCCCACTCTGCCGTACGAGCCTTTCAGCCTTTCATTCGTTTTCATGACAAGCACACCGACGGAGCAGGGGGAGCGGGACTCGGCCTTGCAATTGTTCGCGAACTTTCTACACTGCATGGCGGAAACGCGGGGTATCGAGAATTGCCGGGTGGTGGCGCCTGTTTTTATTTTACCCTTGCATCGCAAAATACCGACCACCAATCCGCGGAGGAAATTGTATGAAAGCGCTTGTAGCCGAAGACGATCTCTATACCCGTCAGGCCCTGCTTGCAATTCTCGAAGACGACGGCTGGACCGTGACCGGCGCTGCCGATGGCACAGAGGCAGTCGCTGCTTTCGCCGCAGGCATATTCGATCTTGTTTGCCTCGACGTGATGATGCCTGGCAGGTCGGGTTACGATGTGTGCCGCGCGATCCGAAAAACGAACCAGAATGTTCCCGTCCTCTTCATCAGCGCGAAAAGCGAAGAGATAGACAAGGTGCTTGGCCTCGAACTCGGCGCGGACGATTTTGTGGTAAAGCCATTCGGTGTTCGCGAGGTACTCGCCCGCGTGCATGCCCTCGTCCGCAGATCCACATTGACGGAAACGGCGAAATGCGAAACTGGACAAGATAGGGAGAGCGAGTTTTTCTTTGGTCCCTGGCGTGTTCTGCCGACAGAACTACGCGCCTGGAACAGTGGGATCCGAGTCGACCTCGTGCCGCGCGAACTTGCCATGCTCCGGCTGCTGGCAGACAAAATGGGGCAAGTAGTGAGCCGCGGTCAGTTTTTCCGCGAGTGCTGGGAACTCGACCAGCCTCCCCTCTCGCGTACCCTCGACCAACACATAGCCGGCCTTCGTAAAAAAATTGAAAAAGACCACTCGTGTCCGCAGTTGATCCGCACGGTACAGGGTGTGGGATACCGGTATGAGGCGGGGGAACTGAAATAATAAGTGAGATTCGTGCAAAAAAAACTGCTTTTACACGAATCTCACTAATTTACTAATTTACTAATTTTAAACTCAATTAACTCGAGTTACTATCTCGGATTAAAATACATAAAAAAGCCCGTTAAAGGTGGGTTTGTATACCTACCGGTAGGTATACAAACCACTAACTATACCTACCGTTCGGTATACTCCCCGCACGTTTCACACACATGCCCGCATTCTTCACACGCTTCATCTGCACAACTTTCTTCAACATCCCGATCCTTGTTCTGCAGGAACACGTCCGCATGCTGCGTAGCGCCGACTGCGTCGACTAAGTCGGCGAGGTTGTGGTTGCCGCGGAAGCGGAGGACGTTCACCATGAAAATATTCAGCTTATTGACGAGGCTTGGGGGCAACAAATTACCGTCGATTTCCACAGAAATAGTCGGATAATTGCGGTCGCGTGCCCACGGGGTAAAAAGACCTTCGATCACCCGGCCGATGAGACAGGCGAACGGGGAAATATTGACGATGCCCGAGAATCCTTCTTCCATGGCGGTCGCGGCAACACCCGTCGATACGGCGATTTCCGAATTAAGGTCGTGGCCGACGAAATGTTTGAGGGTAGTGGCCATAATCTTTCGCATATCATGCGGGGTCTCGGGGATCAGGCCGGTCGAGCCGAGAATCGTCTTGACCTTTTTTTCGACCGAGTGTTTCCACCATGCCTCGATGCTCAAAACACGAAGGGCATGCGCAGGTTTACTGAAGCTGCGGAGCACCGGCGGAAGGAGGCGGTAACGCTTTTTGAGGTCGTACTCGCGCACGAAGTCGAGGTAGTGGATCCATTCGGCGATACCGGCGACCTTCACTACAATGCCCCGCGCGCTCATTATGTTGATCAGTTCGTTCACAGCGAAGTCGTCACGGCGCACATAAATCTCGCCGACGATCAGCACTTTCGGCAGGTCGACGACTTTCCGTTTGAGCGGTATTTTTTTGACATCGGCAGCGATACGCTCGAGTTCGGGGAAGAGACTGTCCGGATTTTTTTCGACCTTTTCCATCATCTTGTACCAAGACTTGTCGAAGGTGTCGAGCGCGCGTACCGGATTCTCGGCAGTCGCTTTGAGGCTGGTCTGGATGTCCTTCATGTAGTCGGAAACAACGATGCTCCGCCACAGATCGCGGGCGAAACGAGGCCCAAGTTCGGTGTAGGAGTTGTCGGCCGACAGGGTAAAGATGACGACGTTCTCGAGTCGCATATCCTTGAAGAGGTTTTCGTAGAATACGAAATACTGGCCGGTCCGACACGGTCCCGTCGTGATCGGTACAAACAACAGATACAGTTCGTCCTTGCGGTACTTCTCCGATGCGAAAAACTGAAGCGCGCTGCCAAGCACAAGATGACTTGGAACACATTCCTTGCCGGATGCATGCGCGCGCGCGACTTGAATGGTCTTGCTCGTCGCCACCGGCAGCGCTTCGGCGTTCATACCGACACCCCGGAGGGTCGCGCCGATAAACTCGGTGGAGATGTTTCCCATGTTGGAAAGAAGTATCTTGACCCGCTTGTTGTTCCGCACCTCTTGCACTTCGCCCGTGAGGCTGTTCCGTACTTCAGGGCCGTTGGGGCCGTCCTGTTCAAACTTCCAGCCGTTGTCATAGCGTTCTTCTTCGATCTCGGTTTTCTTCGAGCGGTACCCGTCTATGATGTCGAGGAAGGCTTCTACGCGGGTGTCGATTCCCGCGTCCGCCGAGTGGGAGTCGAGCTCGAGGATGAGAAAGGGTTTCTGGCCCATGAGCCACTTGACGTAATGAAGAATGAAAGAATCAGGTGCACACGAGAAGTTCGTGATGAAGGTAACGTAGATATTCGGCTCGTCCTTCAAAAGTTCGGCAGCCTTCATATCCTGCTGGCCATAATACCAATACATGTTCGGGAAAATCTCGCTATCGTTGTACGGCAATAGATCGAACGGAATGACCGAATAGCCGCGGGTAGTGAACTTCCGCGGTATGCCCATGTTCGCTTCGACGGTGAACGCATTGTACGGACGTCCGAGCACCGCGATAACGGGGCGATCAGCCTTGCGTGCGTCTTCGAGCGCCTGTTTGCCGAGTGCCTTTCCCTTCGCGAAGAATTCATTCTGTTTCGCAAGCGCACTGGTAAAAGCCTTTTCGATTTCTGCTTCGCTGATATCGAGGAGACGTCCGAAATCCTGGAAATGCTCCAGCGCTTTCTTGTCGCCATACTTGAAGCTGACTACGAGAGGCAGAAGTTTCTGTTCGGGAACATCGGGGAACGCTTTCTTGATATAATACGGCAACCCTTGCGTAATCGGGCAAAAGTTGGCATGTACATCATTCTCGTAGCTCGGCATGTCCCGGAAATGCGGCAACAGCACATAGTCAGCACCTTTGTCGAGGCAATCCTGCACTGCACCATGGGCGATTTCCGCCGGGAAGCAGTAGGTGCTCTCTGCACGCGCGACACCTTCGTGCGCAACTTCGGTGGAAAGGAATGTCTTAATGCCGAGCTCGTGGAAGAACCAGGAGTACAGAGGATAGAGCGTGTGAACCGAAAAGGAGCGCGGAATTCCGACGGTAAAGTTGCGTTTCGGCTTGAAGGCGGCTTCGTCCGGCGCGCACTCCACGAAGAGGAGCTGCTGCCGTTTTTCGATGTAGTCGAATACAGGAATATCCTTAACGGCCTTCCGCAAGTTTGTGTACTTGTTACAGCGCCCGCCAAAGTTGTAGGGATGTCCGTTGACCTTGAGCATCTGGATTGGGCAAAGGTTGTCGCACGACTTGCAGGTAAACACCCGCTCGTAGCCGATCTCGTTCGTCAAAAGTTTTGCTATGTCGAAGTCTGATTTTTCGAGCAGGTTATCCGCGTGCTTCTTTTTTGCGAGCATAGCGACGCCAAAGCAGCCCATCAGTTCCGGTGACGGGGGAACGAGAATTTCCTTGTCGAGCATCATCGCAAAGGCGAGCGGGATAGCTGCGTTCTTGGCGACGCCACCCTGGAGGAACACCTTTTTGCCGATAGTACGGTTACCGACGACGCGATTGAGGTAGTTGGCAACGATCGAGACAACGATACCGGCGGTGATGTTTTCGCGTGTAGCGCCCTGCTGGACGGCCTTGCGTATGTCGGAGTTGATGAAGGCCGAACAGTGCTCGCCGAACTTGAGTGGCGCGTCTGCAGCAAGGGCGATCGGTCCGATATCCTTAGCGTTGTGGATCGATAGATCGCCCGAAGCGGATTCTTCGAGAAAAGAGCCGGTACCGGCCGAGCAGGCCTCGTTCATCGCATAGTCGATGGGCACGCCGTTCTTCAGGAGGACATACTTTGCGTCCTGTCCGCCAATCTCGAAGATGGTCTCGACTTCGGGATCGAAATAGGTGGTGCCGACCGCATGGGCGATGATCTCGTTATACACCCCGGGTGTTTCGAGGTACACGCCGAGGATTTCGCGGGAGGAACCGGTCGTCGCGCAAAGGCTTATCTTGATCGAACCGCCGTTAGTGTCGGCGCGAACTTTTTCCTGGATGACGGTTAGGCATTCCTTGAGCGCCTTAACCGGGTCGCCGTGAGTACGGCCGTAATGGCTTGCTACCACGGCGTCGGTTTCGGCGTCGATAAGGCAGGCTTTGGTGGTAGTCGAGCCGCCATCAACGCCTAACAAATATTCGCGTCCGGCAACGACGCTGGACTCTGATTTCTCGAAGAAGCGTACCTTATCTTTCCATTTCTTGAGGTCCGGAAGGGTATCGAAGCGCACCGTATTGGGCTTTAAAAGCTTGTCCATGGAAGGCAGGGGCGAACCCGATCCGGAAGCAAGGAGCGCGGCACCGAAGGCCTCGAACACCGGGGCCGTGTCAGGTACTACGAAAGTGATATCCGGAGCCTTGGCCCGGATGAAACGAACGATATGTCGGTTTAGGGTAACGCCGCCGGTAAGGACGACCGTGCCGCTTTTTATCTTCGCGCGCTTGAGGAAGTCGACGACCTTGGTGGCCATGACATCCGAAAGAGACAGAACGATGTCGTCTTTGGTTGCCTCGCGTTTGTTGAGACGGTGGGTGCAGTCGCTCTTCATAAATACGGAACAGCGGGTCGACAGCGGCATGACACGGGCCGAGTCCGGAACAGCTGAAATATCGGTGATTTTCATGTCCATACGTCCAAGCTGCTGCTTGAGGAACTCACCCGTTCCCGAAGCGCACTTGTTGCCCGAGAAGTTGTTGATAATCTTCATCGTTTCGTCAAGTGAATATACGGTAAGGTCCTCACCACCCATACTGACGACGGCATCTGCTTTCAAATTAATAGCCCGAAGTGCGGCTTCTACGCACAGGGGTTCTAGTGTGCCGGCGGCATTGAACAAGAAGCGTCCCTCATTGCCGGTAACCAGTACAGGCGTCCCTTCGGGAATCTGCCGCTGGCTCATGGTATTGCGCACCGCTAAACTGAAATCGCCTTCATGCGGTGTGACGGTCTGCCATATCGGCTTCCCGTCTTCAGTCAGGACAACCTTCAGGCTGGTTGATCCAATGTTAATTCCTAGTGAAAACATGTTGCACCCCTTATCAATACGGTAAAATCAGGATGAGAAGTTATTCAATTCCGGATCTTTACAGTACCGTACAGACGGGGAAAGTTTCAAGGTAAGGGAATTGCTATTTTCTTTCGATCAGGTACCGTTGGATTGCCGCATCATCAATATAGCCAAGTTCCATGGCAATCTGGCCGAAAAGGCGCGATTCATCCTTGGTACTCTGGATCTTGAGAACTTCGGCCATCTGTTCCGCCGTTATAGCACCTATCCGTATCAGAAAATCACCGACCCGTTCTGCCATGTCATCAACTCCTATAATTCTTCAACTTCTTCCGCATCGTCAATTTCTTCATTTTTTCCGCCGAAAGCCGGCGCAGTTAAAGCCCCGAGGGTCAGAGTCTGGATAAGTTCCTTGATGTAAGCCTGTTGCGCGGGATCGCTTCCCTCGAACGAACAACCGATTCGGAACCCATCACAGTCAGATTCAGAGCGTCGTGTACGGATATGGAGCTGAATGGTCTGCTCTCCTTCGGATGTAAGCGGAAGGGCTACCCGGATAGTGATCACTTTCCCGGTAGGAATTTCTTTCTCCGAGAGTATGGACAGTCCCGAGACGGAAAGATCACCGAGGTGTCCCATTGTGGTCCCTGCAGTGTCAAATACCTCCAGATTGTACAAAAGCTCCTCGCGCCGATCTTTACGCTTGAATTTGCGTTCACCGGCATCCATGCTCACAATATATTTTCGCAAAATGCGGTTTCGTTCGGTCCCACCGACTTTAAGATATCCGGCAACCTGAGCCAAAACCCGTGCAGACCGCTTCGCCTCAACCGCGTAGTTTTCCGCGCTTTCAGCAGAGGTCGAAATGACGTCATATTCGGCAGAGCGAGTATGGAAATCTGTCGAGAACCGCGCCAGCATCGATGTTTCGCCTTCGGCTGCCGAAGCCGTAGCGGAAGCCCGCTCGATTTGGTCGGAGAACACACCATCGAAACGATTGATACCGGACTCTATCCCGAGTATGCGTGTGTCGATATTTTCGAAAACAGTGCGACTCCGGGAGAGGGACGTATCAAGTTTCTCCGCAGAAACTGAAACCAGGGCGGCAAGCCGGCCCGAATCATCAATACCGGTTTTTACCGAAGAAAGAACGGTGTCAATCTCTTCCAGGGCGCTCCTGCTCGAAGCGGCAAGTTTTCGTACTTCCTGCGCGATAACAGCAAATCCCGCTCCTAGTTTGCCAGCGCGTGCGGCCTCGATCGAGGCGTTGGTAGCTAGAATATGGGTCTGTTCGACGATGTCGGTAATGGCTTTGAGACTTTCCGAAATCTTGCCCGCTTCTTCCGATTCGCGCAGTGTAGTCACATTGAGTTCCCGAAGGTGTTTTTTTAGTTCGGCGGCGGCAATACCGGTACCACTAATTTCACGTCCCCCCGCTTTCGCATCGGCAGCTGCGAGCCGGGCTTCGTCAATCAAGCCGGACAACTCTTTTTTGGAAGTCCGGGCGCTCTCTCGCAGTTCAACCGCATTTTTAGCTGTTTCTGTTATCGCGCCGGCTAGTCCTGCCAGCTCACTATTTGTAGAAGACAAGCCTTTGAAATACCCGGAGGCCTGCTCTCGCAGAAGTACGAGCGTATCAAGCTGCCGGGAAGCTTGTTTCGCAAGATTTTGGGCAGAAAAAAGGATATCGGAGGAAAAAAGGTCGAATTTAGTCGCAGAATTCTGCAGGACTGCGATGTCGTCATTAATGTAACAGAGCAACAGGTTGAGACCTTCAAGCGAATTGAATTTTTTGGCGATTTCCGTTGTTTTCACAAACTGAGACAACGCAATCCGGGACGAACTGACGACACCAGATCCTTCAGAAAGCATTTCGAGCACGCTAAACAGCTTTATCATGCTGGTAATGACGGAAAAACCAAGAATGAGACCTATCATTGCAAACAAAGCGGAAACCCCGG
The DNA here is from genome assembly GCA_038248875.1 of Treponematales bacterium. Classification (GTDB taxonomy): domain Bacteria; phylum Spirochaetota; class Spirochaetia; order Treponematales; family Treponemataceae; genus Teretinema. The sequence continues at coordinate 20,103 of JBBRWY010000042.1, read as the reverse complement.
CAAGAAGTTTCGGCATAAAAAAACCCGCGGCGGATAGAGAAGCGGCAATTATACAGAAAACCAGACAGACTAACGTCAAAATCGAACGCAAAATTCTTCTTTTATAACTTTTCATTTACTGTATCGTAATACGATTTCTGCGTAATTGCAAACCTGTTTTAATCAAGCCTGCCCGGAAAGAATAGTCCCGGGCAGGTAAATGTAACTGATACTGGTTATTTCTTCTCTTTCGATATTTCTCGCAGCACAGCGCGGACAAGTTCCGCTTTTTCTCCGAATTTCTTTTTGGTCTGTATTACCGCTTCGTCAAAATTATCCGAGCGCGTGACTTCCTTAATGGTAAAGTATTCGTCTGCGAATGTATATTCGAATGATCCGAGATACAGGTACTTTGCACCTTCGGGTACGCTAAACTCAGCATATACGGGAAGATATATCCATGCCTTTTCATTTCCGAACAGCACAAGATCGAAACCGTTGAGCTGTATTTTTCCATCTTTCGGAATATCTACCAGAAAATAAAACGAATCACCGAAAATTCCTACCTGAGATCGCTGTCTGATACTGAAATTAACTGATGGCAGCCATCCCCACATATAATGTGGCGCCGGTTTTTTTCCCGAAGAAAAATAGCGGGCAAAAAAAGCATCGTCAATTGACGAAGATGAATAGCTGTTTCCCACAAGTATAACCTGATTTTTTCCAGGCGACTTGACTTTGATTTCAACAGAAAAGCCACTCGCCATACAGGCAACCAGCAAACACGTCAGCAAAATCTTTTTACTTTTTCGCATTTTCTAACTCCCCGATTCGTGCTTTGATGAGTGGATCCCAAGCAGATCCAAAAAACTTGAGCCGTATATCTTTGAGGGTTTCGAGCTCGCCGGCAGCGCCCATGTCTTGCTTAAAGCCGAGCCCGTACTGCTCGCAAATGCCGTTATAGAACAATCCCGGTTTGTCCGGCGTCTTGAAGTCAGCGGCCGTCTTTCCCTGAAGCCCCGGAGTGATAAAGAATGTGTGATTACCGGAACCCTCTGCAAAATAAATCAATTTAAAACTGCCACCCGGCATGACGTCTTTGGCAAACCAGTATTTTTTAAACGAATTGGTTTCGGCATGCACGGTCTGGTTCTGCAGTCCGGTGTTCAGCTGGACAAACGTCATGTCATCATACTGATTTGTCAGTATCCCGATGGAACTGATGAACGAGCCGTACACCAGAATTGAATTTTCCGGGCCTTTCAGCTTGAATTCATTATCCGTATTCTTACCAAGTGTCGCGCATCCGGTCATCCCGAATACAACCAGAGCGCACATCAAAAAGGGCGCTAGCGATTTTTTCATGTTCCTTCCTTTATGATTCATCAATTCAGACCGAGACCGGCCGAAAGAGTAATATTGCTGGTGTTCAGGTCATCGGCCTTGGCGTCAAGAGCACCAAAAGAACCGATACTCCGGTACGTATAACCCAATTCGAGAAAGAACCGCTGTTCAGCTCCGAGCCCCGCAAGAACGCCACCGCTGATCGAATAACCGGAAGCAAGGGAGAAATCGTTTTCGAAGGTCATAATACCAATACCCCAGCCACCCTGGGCAAACGGGACTATTGAAAAATCTGGAAATTGAAAGGGAACCTGCAGACGTGCAAGAATCTGTACGACAGAAGCGGACACGTTAGATGTCAAGGTCCTGGGGTTGAAACTTTGAGAATCGACCATTTTAACATCGCCTTTCTGATTATAAAAACTCATACCCGTGGTAAAATAATCATTTTCACCGATCAAAATCTGACCACCAATCAGCGAAGAAGCATCCGTATCGAGGGTAAACCCCCACGTTCCGGATAGCAATGCAATATACGGACTCTCGATAACAAAAGCTTGGTCACCATCAGATTTTTTTGAATCCTTTTTCTTTTTGCCATCGGTGGTTGTTTCGGCCGCGTCGTCTCCAAAAGAGGTGATGCGCCATAAACCGTGTTCGCTTTTCCAGACACAGTTCCATTTGTCCGTAGGGGAAGTAAACAGGGTCTTGAACGAACCTTCCCCATTCTCTGATACCGAATCGACGGAAATAAATATCTTTCCAGCCTTGTCGGTAACCCTTTTTTCGATTCCATAAGCTATTGAGTACCGCATAGCTTCAACCGGTGACAAACCACCGAAAATAGAGAGGATATCATCACGCACAGAGGCGGGGGCGGTCGAAAGTACGGACTTAAGAGCTGCCGAGCCTGTTGCGGCAACATAATCGTAGGAAATGTATTTGACGATATACTGATATGCCGGTTTTTTCGATGCCAAGAGATTAACGAAGGCAGAAGATCGTTCTTCGACCAGTTTTGGAGCATTCTCCACGGTTACCGGAGCGAGGACCCGGTTGACGAACGTAATTACCGTACTTGAAGGAATCGAATAGTTTGCAGCTTGGCGATTGACCGCTTTCCACGTATTAATTCCGATAACGCGGTATCCGCCTGTCACATTCTTGGCCGAAACCAAAAGCGGTCCTCCGGAGTTCCCCGAATCGATTTGGGCTGAATGCTGAATCAAGGTTGTCTTGTCCGGATCGGCAAGTTCCGGAACACGGGCACGGGAGTTGGTGATGGTTCCTTTGCCGAGTTGCCACATGGGATTGTTGCCAAGCGCAGGAAATCCAGCTGACCATATTTCGGCGCCGTCATCGAGACCGACGGTTTCGAACTGCAATCCTTCCTTGAAAGGTTTTACCCCTTCCGGAAAAGCAAGAATGGCGAGATCAATATCCTCGTCAATGGCAAGAACTTTGAGGCCTTCATACTTAGTGAATGTGCCATCGAGATGTTCAAATTCAATAGTCGTTTCGTACGCTTGGGATACGACATGCCGGTTAGTCACAATATAGTTCTTTCCGTTCTGCGCGACGTACACAAAACCGGAACCGAATCCACCCTTGATGTATCCGTCGATGGTTTCGGGCAAATTGACGTAGCCATCCGATTTCAACGAATCCCGTAGCTTTTCGAGATATGTGATCGAGGATGGATGGATTGTCGATCGGACAATTCCGACATAGTCTCTGATCTGCGCACTGACGGTTGCAGGCACGAAAAGAAATACGAAGGATGCTAAAACGAGAAGCGAAATCCGTTTTTTCACGATAATTCCTTGGTTTTTGGAGTTTTTACGCATTAGCGTTTGCTGGTAACACAGTTATTCCCTAACAATATGGAATTTATCGCATATTCTCTTTTTTGTCAGGTTATTTTCATAAAAAGAAATGAATAAGTACACCCAATCGAACCTGTTTTTCAATATCCGAGATGCTGTCGCAGTTGCCGTTCCGCGTCCTGCACGGTAATACCCTTTCGTCGCGCGTAGTCTTCAACTTGATCACGACCGATATTGCCTACGCCGAAATAGTACGAAAGGGGATGGGCAAAATAGAGACCGCTCACGCTCGCAGCAGGTATCATCATCGCGCTTTCGGACAGATGGATCCCCAGTTTGTTTTCGGCATCGAGAAGCGAGAAAAGCAGCTTCTTGTCGCTGTGATCCGGACAAGCCGGATACCCGAAGGCGGGCCGGATTCCTCGATACTTTACGGCGAACAATTCCTCCGGGGAAAAAGACTCCGATCGGCTGTAGCCCCACAGTTCTGTTCGGACCATCCGGTGCAGATCCTCGGCAAATGCTTCGGCCAGACGGTCTGCAAGCACTTTTGAAAGAATCGCAGAATAATCATCGCCCGCGTCCTTGTAGGTTTCTTCCAACTCGGCAGACCCGAAACCGGCGGAGACCGCGAAGGTCCCGATCCAGTCAGTTCGTCCCGATGATTCAGGCGCGATAAAATCGGCAAGAGCGGGATTTGATCCTCCACCCTGTTTCTTTTCCTGACTACGCAAGGTATTGAATACCCCGAGTACTCGATCTTTCGCTTCCGTTTCCCACACGACGATGTCATCGCCCCGACTGTTTGCCGGAAAGAGACCTGCGACGCCTTTCGCGGTCAGAAGCTTCCTTTCGATAATCTGGTCCAGCATGAATTGCGCATCTTGGTAGAGCTTTTGTGCTTCTTCACCGCGAACAGGATCGGCAAATATTTTCTCGCGCCCTGCGTGGCCAAGATCCCAACTGTAAAAGAAATAAGACCAATCGATACAGTCACGCAGGCGATTGAGATCATACGAATCCCAGACATGTAGGCCGGGGGAACGGGGCGTATAAATTTCAGCTTTCTGCCAGTCTGTCGCGAACGGATTCGCACGAGCCGTTTCGAGAGATACAAGCTGGGTCTGCTTCTTTCTGCGTTCGTGGGCCTCGATAGCCTCGGAGTACTCGAGGGCAGTCTGTTCGAGAAAAAGGGGTTTCTGCAACGGGTCGAGGAGCGCCCGAACGACGCCAACAGCTCGGCTTGCATCCTTGACATAGATTACACCATGATCGTATTCGCACGCTATTTTTACAGCGGTATGAATTTTGCTGGTGGTGGCGCCACCGAGAATGAGCGGAACGGTCAAGCCTGCTTTTTTCATTTCGCGCGCGACGTTGGTCATCTCTTCGAGACTCGGCGTTATGAGGCCGGAAAGCCCGATAATGTCGGGTTGTAGGGAATCCGCGGCAGCAAGAATCGCCTCCGCGCTCGTCATCACCCCAAGGTCGGTCACTTCGTAGCCATTACAACCAAGCACGACAGCGACAATGTTCTTACCAATGTCATGCACATCGCCCTTAACAGTTGCAAGGAGTATCTTTCCTGCACCCTTGATATTTCCAGCTCGTGCTTTTTCCTTATTTATAAATGGGGTAAGATACGTGACGGCCTTTTTCATTACCCGCGCCGATTTTATCACTTGGGGAAGAAACATTTTCCCCGCGCCGAAAAGGTCGCCGACGACATTCATGCCGTCCATCAAAGGACCCTCTATTACCTGAAGGCTCGCCGCAAAACGCCCACGAATTTCTTCGACATCTGCGTCTATAAAGGTTTCGATGCCTTTGACGAGGGCATGCTTCAGCCGCTCCTCAACCGGAAGCAGCCGCCATTCGTCGTTCTGTGTGCGAGTCCGCGTAACAGAGCCCTGGTCTTTGAGATCTTCGGCGTAATCAAGGAGGCGCGAAGTCGAGTCATCTCGTCGGTTCAAAATAACATCCTCGACGAGTGCGAGGAGTTCCGGCACAATTTCGTCGTATACGGTAAGTTGTCCGGGATTCACAATGCCCATGTCGAGTCCCGCCTGAATTGCATGAAACAGAAATGCAGAGTGCATCGCTTCGCGCACCGCGTCGTTTCCACGGAAAGAGAACGAAAGATTCGAGATACCGCCTGATATATGCGCATGCGGGAGGTGTGCCTTAATCCAGCGGCACGCCTCGATGAATGCGACTCCGTAACCGTTGTGTTCCTCAAGTCCGGTTGCGACGGCGAGAACGTTCGGATCAAAGATGATATCTTCGGGAGGGAAAGAGGCGTCTTCGATCAGCAGTTTGTAGGAACGCTCGGCTATCGAGATTTTTCGCTCAAAGGTGTCGGCCTGTCCTTTTTCGTCAAAGAGCATAACGACGACGCCGGCTCCGTACCGAGCGAGGATGCGCGCTTTCTCGAGAAAGGGTTCGCTTCCTTCTTTGAGGGAAATCGAGTTTACCACGCACTTGCCCTGCACGCAGCGAAGACCGGCTTCTATAACATCCCAGCGCGAGGAGTCAATGACGAAGGGCAATCGAGCAATTTCCGGCTCGGACTGCGCACGGTTTATAAAGTTGACCATTGCGGAGCGGGCATCGAGCATCGCGTCGTCCATGCAGATATCGATCATCTGGGCGCCGCCATCGGCCATCGAACGCGCTATTTCGAGTGCTTCTTCATATAGTTCGTCCTGAATCAATTTGAGAAATTTGCGCGAACCAGCAACGTTCGTACGCTCGCCAATATTGATAAACCCGGTGAGGCTGTCGAGGCGAAGGACTTCGAGGCCGCTGAAACAGGTTATTCTGTCTGCCTCCGGCCGTTTCCGTGGTGTTGATTTGCGAGCATGAGCAGCCATTGCCCGTATATGATCGGGGGTAGATCCGCAGCAGCCACCGAGAATATTCACAAGGTGATCGGTGCTGAAAGGCGCGGTACAAGATGCCATTTCAACCGGAGTCTGGTCGTATTCGCCAAACTGATTCGGAAGGCCTGCATTCGGATGGCTCGATATCCAGCAGTCGGCGATCCGCGAGAGATCTGCGACATACGGTTTCAGCTGTTCCGCGCCGAGCGCACAATTGAGACCGACAGCCCAGGGACGGGCATGGCGTATTGAAGTCCAGAATGCTTCGACAGTCTGCCCCGAGAGCGTCCTTCCGGAAGCATCGGTGATCGTTCCCGAAATCATCAGGGGGACATCAACACCGCGTTCTTCCAGTTCCTCCGAAATCGCATAGAGAGCCGCCTTTGCGTTCAGCGTATCAAAAACGGTTTCGACCATCAGGATGTCCGCACCACCGTCAAGTAAGCCTTTTACGGCCGTACGATAGCTCTGCCGAAGATCCTCGAAGGTGACCGCACGAAAGCCGGGATTGTTCACATCGGGAGAAATACTCGCAGTTTTGGAAGTTGGACCGAGCACGCCTATCGCGAACCGGGGCTGCGCCGATGTCGAAAATTTTGCACAGGCGGCTTTCGCAAGGATTGCCCCCGCACGGTTGAGTTCGTACGAGAGTTCTTCCATTTTATAATCTGCAAGCGAAATAGAAGTTGCATTAAAGGTGTTTGTTTCGATCAGATCGGCGCCGGCATCGAGATACTGCTCGTGGATAGCGCTGATTACATCAGGTCGGGTAAGCGAAAGAAGATCATTGTTGCCCCGGACCTGCACACCGTGTGTGGCAAACCGTTCCCCGCGAAAATCGGCTTCGGAAAGCCGTCGGGCCTGAATCATGGTGCCCATTGCGCCGTCAAGTACGAGAATCCTGTTTTCAAGGATACGATCGAGGGTTTGTCTGATGTTCATACTAAAGAGAATAGCAGATTTTGTATCAAAAATACTATATAAAGCCTCTTGCAAAAGTTGGTTGATCTTGCAAAACTTTCATAGTTATACAAGATCCTTTATAGAGAAACGTATGCTGTCCGATACGACATAAAAAAGCCCTCCCGTTGCTTTCGCTGGGGAGGGCCTGTTCAATCAATAAAAACGGATCTTACCACTGGGCCGGATAGAACTTGTCTACGTTTGCCTTGGTGATAATCTGCTGGGGAAGATAGGTGATTTCGGGAACTTTCTTTCCATTGAACCAGTCAGCGGCTGTCTTGATGGTGAGAGCGCCATCGCCTTCGGCAGTCTGATAGGTGATAGCAAAAATCTTTCCTTCCTTGACGAGATCCATACCCTGCTTGCTGTTACCGGCTGCGCAGACTACGACGTCGGTGCGGTTGGCTTTCTTGAGGGCTTCGATAAGACCGATAGACTGGGCGGAATCGTCAGCGGCGAAAACGCCTTTGAGGTTGGTGCCAAAACGGGTCAGCCAGTCACCGACAACCTGGTTCGATTTGTCTGCTTCAAAGCCGGGAGCGTCTTTGACGAGGGTCTTGACGGTGGGGGCATAGGTAGTCAGGGTCGAAAGAGGACCAAAGCAGCGTGCATAGAAGGGGCTGCCGCCGGGTGCATGCTGGAGGTATGCAACACCGATTTCCTTGGCGGAAGGATTACGTTTTTTCATTTCGTCAGCCCATACTTTCGAAAGCTTGCGGGATTGGCCGAAATCGTCCGGACCGGTCCAAGCAATGGCATACGCCATGGCGTCGGCTGTCGGGAGCATATTGAAGATAAAGAGAGGGATACCGGCCTGATTGATCTTGCGAGCCTGCTGGGGAGCAGTTTTCGCATCGAGCGGAATCAGGAAGATGGCATCGGGCCGTTCATTGATAGCCTGATCGATCATCTGGTTCTGGACCGCAAGGTCCCAGTTCGGGGACAGTGCCTTGAAGTTCATCTTGTAAGCATCGGCGATTTTTTTGGCACCGGTGGTACAGGCTGTTGTCCACGGATGGTCACCATGCACAATGAAGATAACTTTCTTGCCGATGGCTCCGTCTGCGGGAGATTTTGGCAGGTTGATCTTCTTGACTCCCCATCCGGCATATTCCATGTCATACCAGTGCATCGGATCGGATTCGGGAAGGGCATCGGGATTCGCAGGGCGGGTCGGAACTACTTTGGCCTCGGTGCCAACCACTATCAAGGCTTGACCATCCGCTGCAGTGATTTTGCTGACATCAACCTTGAGGGAATCGGCTAAATTCTTCGACTGGGCGGATACGGTACCCGCCATTGCGAGCGAGATCGCGATAGCCGCGATTACGAGAGTACTCTTTTTCATAGTGTCTCCTACTTCTATTAACCACCGCCCATTGGCGCGGATTGGTACCACTAATTATCTGGATGCCCGAACGCACATCCAGTGCTGCGTCAGACGTTCTTCTTTTTCGCTACTGCAAACAGGGACGCAACTTCCTTGAGCAGCTCCGGCCGCTGGCCGACGATCTTTTCGTGCCGGTACACAGCGAAGGCTTCGTAGAGAACGACGAGCGCAAGGATCAAACCGGCGAGAAAAATCTTTATCTCGTTTCCAAGGCCGAACAGGATGATTCCGTCATACAGAATTTCGAGGGATAGAATTGCGATGAACGTCTGAAACACACCGCCCTTCCCTCCCGACATAGCGGTTCCTCCGATGATGGTCGCGGAGATGACGTACATGAGGGAGTTAGTTCCAAGGTTGAGCGTCGCCGCTGAACTTTCCATCGCAAAAAGAACGCCGCCGATTGCTGCAGTCGTGCTCGAAAGAATGAATGCGATGATCAGGGTGCGGTCGGTGTTGATGCCGGCAAGCCAGGCTGTGGACCGGTTACCGCCGACCATAAAAAAGTTCCGGCCGAATCGGGTATTACTCAGGATGAACTGGGCAATGATGACGAGAACTACGGTGATAATCACCCGGGGTGTGACCATCGGTATGATTTTCCATGCAAGAAAATCCGAAACCGCAAAGGCATCCGGTGTGCTCAGGGCAATCGAGTTGCCGCCGGTAACCTGATAAATCACGCCGTTCAATGTGATCATCGTCCCGAGGGTAACAATGAAGGAATTAATTTTTGCCCGGGTCACCAGCAAGCCGTTAATAAGGCCGATCAGTGCACCGACCACTATCGCTATCGGGACGCTCCACTGGTATCCGACTAACGGCTTCAAGCCAAGACCGATAATACCCGAGAAGGTGATCACGGAACCGATAGACAAGTCGAGCTGACCGCTGATCATGAGAATGGTGAATCCGATCGCCACACAGCCGTTCATCGCCATCGTCTTGCTGATCGAAGTCAGATTGAAGGGATTGAAAAACTTTGGAGCAAACAGGGCCATGAATACAAACACCATGGCGAACAGGATATAGATACGGTTCTTGTTGACATTATTCAGAATACCGGAGGTATTCATTTTTGGTCTAACTGTCGTCACGGCCGAGACTCCTTAGGGATTTTGCGTTAATGCCCACGACGATGATAAAAATCAGGCCGCGAATCATGTCCTGCGACAGGGTCGGGACGCCGATGAGCGTCATGATGTCGTTGATGATACCGATGATCAGAACACCACCGAGGACGCCGACGATCGAGCCGCGCCCACCGGCCAGCGTCATGCCGCCGATGATGACCGCCGTTACCGCACGGAAATCATATCCCGTTCCGTTGTAATAAGCCCCGGTGCGGGAAAGAGATGTAACCGCGAGGCCGCCGATAACCGCCGAAACCGCTGCGAGGATAAAAGCCATACCGATCGTAAAATCAACATTGATGCCCGAAAAACGCGCCGCCTTTTTCGCGGAGCCGGTCATCTTAAGCTGGGCGCCGAAGGTAGTGCGCGTCAGGATAAGCTGCCCGAGAATGACCAGCACGAACATGATGATCGTCGGCAGCCTGATGTCAAACAACTCGTTCCCGAACAAATTGCTGAAAATTTCCTGCCGATAGATACCGTCAAATAAAGCAATCGCCTGCTTGTTGTCAGTGATTGTCTCGGGATAAATCTGCTTGTTAACCCAGATTAACCGGATTATTCCCAGGGTCACATAATTGACCGCGAGAGTCCAGATAATCGGGTTAGCTTTCAGCTTGCCGACTACCACCGCGTTTACGAGTCCTATACAGAGTCCGACAGCGGTCGCAGCGAGAATGGCCGGAACAAAGCCGAACTGCAGCATCTGGACGGCGATGATGCCGGTCAGGGCCATAGTTGTCGGTACCGAAAGGTCAGCACTGCAACCCGAATACGTAACGAATGCCATGCCGACAGCGACGATTCCCAGAAGGGAAACGTTGTCGATGATGTTGATGAAATTGGACACAGTCATGAAGTTCTGAATCAGACCGGCGGATTGCAGTGCAATGCCGATCAGGATGAACAGCCCGGCAACCAGATAGATGCCGACAATATTGACAAAGCGTGCCAAGGCCCCGAACTGGAGGGTGCGGGATGCTATGGGAGTCTGTTCCATCAGACGCCTCCTTCATAGGATGCCAGGAGAACCGATTCTTCGGTGCACTCTGTTTTGGGCATTTCGCGGAGGAAATGGCCCTGCCTCATAATCAGTACCCGGTCCGCGAGGTTAACCATCTCGGGAAGATCGGACGATATGAGGATGACGCAATGTCCTTCCTCCGCGAGTTTCCGGATCGAGGCATGGATGATCATCTTCGCACCGATATCTACGCCGCGGGTCGGCTCGTCCAGGATAAGCACCCGCGGTTCGCTCGCAATCCATTTGGCGAGTAGCACTTTTTGCTGGTTACCGCCGGAAAGGGTTCCAACTGTACGGGTTGGATCACGGGGACTTATTCCCAGGTCTTCCATCAAACGGGTTACAATGTCGTTGCCGGCACGGGGAATATATAGCCCAAGTTTTGACAACCGTGGAATAATGCTGGAAACCGCATTTTCGCCAACTGAAAGGCGGAGAGCCAGACCTTCGGCCTTGCGGTCTTCGCTCAGATAGGCAATGCCGGCCTTTAGCGCCCGTGCCATCGAATTGACCTTTATTTCCTTACCATCAATAAAAATGCGTCCGGCATCTTTTTTGTCCAATCCGACAAGCACCCGAGCAAGTTCCGAGCGGCCCGCGCCTGCCAGTCCACAAACACCCAAAATCTCGCCGGAATAACCGGTCAAATCGAGATTGTGAAAAAAGCCCCAACGGGACAGCTTTTCGATACGGATGACCTCTGTGCCGGCTTTGCGGGCGGAAGTGACCTGCAGTTCCGCCTCGAGATGACCGACCATCATTTTCACGATTTCTTCCCGGCTGGTTTCTACCATCGGTTTGGTTGCAACCTTGTGACCGTCACGCATGACAGTGACCCGGTCGGCAACCCGGTCAATTTCGGGTAAATGATGGGAGATATATACAATTGCCATGCCCTGATTCTTGAGCCCTTGTATAATGGTAAAAAGGCGCTCGACTTCCTCGCGCGAAAGGGCCGAGGTCGGCTCGTCCATGACGAGGATACAGGGATTCGTCGCCAGAACCTTTGCAATTTCCACTAACTGCGCCTCGTGCGGGCTAATATCTTCTACAGGCATGTCGGGATCAAGGTCCAATCCGACCTTTTTCAGCCAGAAACGGGTTTGCGTCCGCAATTTCGTCTTGTCAAGAATACCGTTTTTGAGGGGCAGGCGACCTACCAGCAGATTTTCAGCAATGCTTATCGGTTTCGCAAGGCTCAGCTCCTGATATATCATACCGATGCCGAATTTCTTTGCCATGGCCGGAGTATTGAGCTGAACCACTTTGCCGTTTATGGCAATCTCGCCCGTGTAATCATCAAAGGATCCGGCGAGCATTTTCATGAGCGTGGATTTTCCGGCTCCGTTTTCTCCGACCAGCGCATGCACCTCACCCGCGAAAACCTCGAAATTGACATTGTCTACCGCGAGGGTACCCGGATATCGCTTGCTAACTCCGCGCATTTCAAGGGCAAGACCTATATTTTCCCCTTCACTCATTTCGATGGTTCTCCCTTTTTGCTACTTCAAGTCCGGAATGTCGTGTGCACCTAATTGTAAGGGATAATTTCCATGTTTGCGAACCAGATTGAGCACAAACTCGTACCGTTCCGCACTGCAGTCGCTGGGAACCGAATGGTCGGACTGGACGATATATCCGCCGCCCTTGGCTGCATTCAGTTTGCGCATAACCTGCGCTTCCAGTTCGGGAAGCGGATCGTTCGCCCAGGCCATGACGTCGATATTGCCGCAAAAGCCCATCTTGTGGCCGTATTGCCTGCGGATTTCGACAACATCGAGCCCAGTTTTCGCCTCGAGCGGATTGTACGCATCGAGATCTATTTCGATAAAGTCATCATAAATTTTCGTCGCGTTGCCGCAGCCGTGGTAGATGACCGGAATCTTCGCCTCATGGCATACCCGGATTATTTCTGCAACTACCGGCTTGAAATGTTCGCGCCAAAAGACGGGTGAAAAAAGCATGCCGTTTTTGTACGCGACATCACCCCAGACAACCATGCCGGCGAGCATTCCGTCTGCCGCTTTGATTTGCGCCTTGGTAATTTCGATCACGAAAGCACCGACACGCTTGATGAACTCACCAAGCTCTTCAGGATAAAGGCCCATCCATTCGAGGGCGTTTTCGGTTCCGATGATGCGCCACAGATATTCATGCGCTTCGCACACATTTCCGTATACCGGAATGTCGGCGTAGTAAGATTTGACCTGATCGATCCAGGCAGGGCTGTTCCGGGAGATGACATCGCCGATGCCGGCCAGCTGGTTGTCGCCAGCCTTGAAAAAGCGTCGTTCGTCCCAGGGATCGTCAAACTGAAAGGCCGCCATTTTTTCGAGGGTATTGGTGTCGAAATCATGATAATACGGCATCTGGGTGCCGAGTTTTTTGCGTATGGTCGCCTCGAAACCGGTCTTGATGATGATATCGTCCTCGTGTTCGGAAATGATCTCGAAAGCCTTGATATGCGGATCCATATTCGGTGTCAGCGTGATCCAGTCAAGGTCGTAATAGCGGTAGATGTCTGCGTCCGGCGGAAGATTCTTTTCCTTTCTCCAGCGGGAAATAAAAGTCGACCAGAAAAAATCGCTTATTGGAACACGGTCTCCTTCTTTGTGGGAAAGAGCCGCATTCATGCGGGTCAGTTTTTTTATGCAGTTTTCGGTTCTTGCCGGTTTGTTCATTTTTGTCTCTCCTTAATCCTGATGAAAACACTCTTCCATATCGGACCACCACTCTCCCGGGCTCCGGGATGCGATCGGGTCCTGCATCGGCTTCATGATCGCCCACCATTCCTGTGTTTTCGGGTCTTCCGCCATCAGCGCCATATCCGCGTCGAAGTTTTTGCCGTGATATTCAAAATAGGAGAACAGGAATCCGTCCTTATGGTAAATCGAATAATTCTTGATGTTACACACTGTTATCTTTGCAGCTACTTCGGGCCATATCGCTGCATGGTACTTTTTGTATTTTTCCAGAACGCCTGGCTGCAGGCGAATGACCTGACCAAATCTTTTCATCGAACTTTCCTCCAAAACTGCTTACCAATCTTTCTTAAGACTACCACCGATTGGTCAATTGTCAAGTTTTATTTTCACTTTTCAGCACTTATTTTACCTTTATTTTTACTTTAACAAGGTAAAATTTTACCACGGCGAGTATTTTCTACCAATTTCATTGCCATATCCGCCCAGTTCCACAAAATTTGCGGACGATACCGAAGTGTCGATATATCTTTCATGATAAATTCTATATGGCATTTATTACCACCGGCATCGAGCGCACGGATCAACTGGGAACGCGCTTCGTCCACATCCCAGCTGTCACGGGCAAAAACAGCAGGGTTCGGCTTGATGCTCGACACATAGTCGCCACCGAGATCAGGCAAAATCCGCTTGTAGTCATTCCAGGGACTGACAGTCACCTTTCGCAGGTTGGGAATTTTCCGCAGCAGGTGAATCTTGTTCTGTACCGGCTCGCAGCAGCCATAATAGGTGTGGCCAAACCGCGACAACCAGCGAAGATCGTGCCGCATGGCAAACTCCCAGGTCATGTCGGGCGATACTTCGGAAAAAACCTGCGCATTTGAACAGCCCCACATATTTTGCGGCTTCACGTGTGCAGGGTCAAAATCCTTGCCCGGCAGGCTCGATACATAGCCATACCCGCCCGAACCGATACGGGTGTTGTCATTATCCAGGGACAGGAGATTTTGTGCTTCAAACTGGTCAAGTTCGACCATCCAGGCATCCACGAGCCGCTCGACAGCGGCATTGATCAGATCGGGGTCGTCGACCAGGAGCATCATCGCTTCCTGGACACCGGTCCACCGCACAAGGTAATCCCAGGGGGTAAACCAGATATGAGTCTGACCCACTTTCCGCACCGGCATGATGTCAGCAAAAAGGTGGGTCATGGTATCGAAGGCCAGGTAGGTCGATTTTTTATCGTGGGTGACAACCGGCATCCGGATCTTGTCGACATCCTCGGGTGTACTGATCTGGACGTTAAAATGACGCGAGACGATTTCGTTCGCAGCGTCGGTTTTTTGAACAGATACGTCCTCGTGAATACCAAAGTCGGTCGAATGAATCGACAGCGGGCATTCGATGAAAGGGCTGACCACCATGTCAGCGGGCAAGTGATCCCACTGGTAAATAGTGCGCCGCATCCGGGTCTCAAGTTCTTGCGCCCAAGGATGCGTCGTCCGCAGGGTCAGTTCGTCATTCACATTCATTTCGTGCCAGGGAATCTCGTTGATCCATACCATAGGCCGAACCGATTCGAGGTCATTCATTTTTCGCCAAAGAGTGGCTTTTTCCTCGTGAACCGGCAGGGCGGCAATTTCCGCGAGGCGAGAAGCAAGGCGTTTAAGGGTATCGGTTTCGGTTTGGTTCAGGATAATGTCATCGAAAATCTGCGGCTCCGAATGACTTCCGGGATCATGTAGCATAGTAGCCTCCATATTTCAAAGCGGTTTCATACATCGCAAGCACGTTTTCTACCGGAGTTTCTTCAAGAAGATAGTCGTGGCTCGGAGAAAGAATAAAGCCTCCTCCGACCATCATCACTTCCAGAATTTTCCGGGTTTGTTCCCGCACCAGTTCGGGGTATCCGTCGACAAGGATGTTGTGGGAATCCACGCAGCCATTCAGCACCATAATGTCCCCGTATTTTTTTTTGAGAGAGGCTGGTTCCATGTCGCGGGCATCCGGTTGCAGGCTTTGCAGCGCATCGATACCCGCTTCCGCGAGGCAGGGAATCAGGGGTGCAAAACCGCCGCAACAATGGAGCATGACCTTGTATCCGTACCGGTGACCGAGGTCGGCCAGCCGCTTCAGGTGCGGTAAAATGAAGCGACGGAACAGTACCTCACCGACGAGTGGTCCAGTCTGGCTTCCAAAATCGTTGCCGATAAAAAATATATCGATCGCATCTCCGGCTTCGGCGAAAATATGTTCGGACACTGCAGCATAATAATCAACAATATGACTAAACACCGCGTCCACGATTTCGGGTTCCTCATACATCTTGACCAGAAGGTTTTCCATGCCAACCAGGTCGATCGCGTCGAATGTCGGAACCACTGATGTCATGGCAGTAACTCCTTTGAATATGGTAAGCCCCATAAGGAAATCTGCACACGGTACAAGTTATGATTAAAGTTGCAGAAGATATCTTTTACGGTACTCTGTCGGGGTTGTTCCAATCGCGTTCCGGAAGGCCCTACTGAAAGACTTTTCGTCCTCATAGCCGAGCGAAGCGGCGACTTCCGCTACCAAAAGGTCGCGGCGCAGGAGGTTCATGGCATTTTGCATACGCAGGTGAGTTTGATATGCTTTGACCGACAAACCGGTCTCTGCGTGAAACCGGCGCGAAAAATAATGGCCTTCCATACCCGCTATTCCGGCGAGGGTTTTCATTGAAACCCAGCCGCCGTCAATTTCCAGAAGCCGCACGAGGGTCCGGGCAATGCGTTCATCATGACAGGGCTGGAGCGGTGTCTTCCGGGAAATCAGGTCAAAAAGCAATTCCAAAGCGGCTTCCAGGGACGGATCGATTGCTCCGTCGATATCCTGCCAGGTATATGGCACGAGCGTTTCAAGAAGTGAAACCGTAGCGCGAAGGACCGGATTTTCCGCTAACGGAACTATGACGAGTCCCCGGGTCAGCACGGGAAGGGACACAATATGAAACCATAGTACATCGAGCGGTTCTGCTGCGTTTTGCCGCAGCTGGTAGGGCGAGAAAGCAGGAAAGAGGTAGAGGGTGTCATTTTCGAGGGGAAAAGCCGTCTCGGGCAAGGTACACAAAACTTCCCCGCCCCGCTTGAAATACAGGCGGTGATACTGGCAGCCGGAAACCGACACCTCCCAGTCCGGGGGACAGATGATGCTGCCGGACGCCAATACTGAAACATGCAAGGCCATATTGTCCTCCCCTTTTCAAGAATAGAGCCGGTAAGCAGTTTTGTACATCGATTTATTGGAAGGATAAACAATCACTCGATATCTTTTCTTATTTCTTGAGATTATGCACGAATTCATTTATAGTAAACTTATGAGTATTCGCCTTAAGATCATATTTGTTGTTATTCCATTACTGATTGCGTCTGTCGTTCTGGCGGGCATGTCGTCCTATTTTGTGGCCGCGTCCTCTGTAACCAAGGTTGCCGTCGATTTTCTGGATTTCAAGGCCGCAGAAATGGAAAAATATGCTGACAGTCAGTGGAATCTGCTGGTGGACAACGATTTTGTCGGGCGGCCCGACATGGAGCAGGCGGCCAAGGCAGCTGTCGAGGCTTTTGCGCGAAGCATTTTACGGAGCACGACAGAAACCATCCTTGCCATCGATTCGACCGGCGCGGTAGCTATGCGAGTCGGACCAGGCATCCCAACAGATGCTGAACAGAAATCATTACTCGAACTGTCCGCAAAAACCGGCCGTGGTTTTGTACACCTGAAGATAGCAGGGGTCGATCGGGTGGCATCCCTCCTGCCGTTCAGTCCCTTCGATTGGCGGATCTTTGTCACCGAAGAACGCAGCACCTTCTATGGAGAAGTAGAAACCATTGCCCGTACCGCACTCTATATACTTGTCGCAGCAGCCCTTGTCGGGATTATCCTCCTGTTCTTCCTTGCAGGCTACCTGACCAAACCCATCGAAAAAGTGGTAGAGGTCATGCGGCACATCATCGAGTCCAATAATTTGAACGAACGGGTACCCGTTCTGTACCGGGACGAAATTGGTCAGCTCTCGCATACCTTTAACCTGATGCTCGAAGAGCTCGGCACCGCCTATGAACAGATCAAACGATACGCCTTCGATGCAGTTGTCGCACAGAAACGGGAGATGCGCATCCGGAACATTTTTCAATTATACGTTCCCAAAGACGTTATCGAAGAAGTTTTCGTCAATCCCGAAAAAATGCTCGTCGGCAACAACCGTTACGTTTCAATACTGTTCTCCGACATTCGCAGCTTCACCACCATCTCCGAAGGCATGAAACCGGACGCCCTCGTCAATTCGCTCAACCGTTATTTCGGCATCATGGTCGACGTGATCATGGAACATGATGGTATGGTCGACAAATACATCGGCGACGCAATTATGGCCGTCTTCGGCGCACCGGTAAGCCACGGAAACGACGCATTGTCTTCCGTTATCTCGGGATTGAAAATGGCCGAAGGCCTCGAGCGCTTTAACCATGAACAGATCGCCCTCGGTGCCCCGGAATTCCACATCGGTGTCGGCATTAACTACGGCGAAGTCACCGTGGGCAACATCGGTTGCGACAAGAAAATGAACTACACCGTCATCGGGGATACGGTCAATCTAGCCTCCCGCCTCGAAGGCCTGACCAAAATGTATCACCAACCCATCCTAATCACCGAAAGCGTCGTAGAAAAAATTGATGGCACACTGCCCTGGCGTACCGTTGACAAGGTTGCCGTCAAAGGCAAGACGCTTGGCGTAAAAATCATGACCACCCGTTTCTCTGTTGAAGGCACCGAGGCCGAGGCCTGGAAGATGCACGAGGAAGCGGTCGGTCTCTACTATAAACGGAATTTCTCCGCTGCGGCCGAACGCTTCGAGCGAATACTGCAGCTCCTGCCCGGGGATGTGATCGCCGAGCAGTATCTGGTCCGCGCCCGTACCCACATTAAATCACCGCCGCCGTCCGAATGGGACGGTGTAGAGATAATGACGGAGAAATGAAGATGAAAAAAATCATCCTGCCAGTGCTCATGTACGTCGCCATTTTGCTGTGCATTCCACTCGCTGCGCAGGAAACCCTCAACGATAAAGCCTTCATCATTGTGCTTGAAAACCGGTCAGTGGGCGAAGCCGGGGATGAAGGTCGACGCTTTGCCGAAACCATTGCCGCATCCGTATCGGCAGCATTTCGCGAAAAGGGACTGAAAACACAGGGTCAGAAAACAGTGCAGACTAAAACGGATAAAACCGTACCCGAAAGCGACTTGGCCGCAGCTGCAGGTAAGGAAGCGGGTGTCAGGAATGTAATCTTCATTAGCTCACTGCTTGACAACCAGCGCCTTTCCTGGCGTATAGGCATCTATGATGCAGAAAATACAACACTTATTGCCGCGGATGCCTTTTCCGCATACGCTGGCCTTTCAGCTTTGGCGATCATCGACGATTCCTCCCAAAATGTCGCACAATCCTGGAAAAAGAACCGCGACGCGCCCGTCGAAATAGCTGTCATGGTAGAAACAAGCCAGAAGTTTATTTCGAAAGATTCTGGAGTTTCCATTCGATACGGTTCTTTGGAAAGCGGAACCTTTCGCGAGGCGGGAACGGTCATTGAGGGAAAGCTGACCGCCGACTACACACCGTTCTCCGAAGGCGCTCCAATTTTTCTGGAAGTCTACCGCGAAGGCTACTGGACAAAAGAACTGGTACTGCCAAAAGGCGTTCGGGAAAAACCATTCAAGCTTCCGCGTTTACAGAAGATAACCGATTCGGCATGGGGCTGGTCAACCGGACTGGGACGCCTCCTCGGCGCCGCGGTGACTTACCGGTGGTATCCCCTACCCGACCGGGTATTCTTAAAAGCCGAAAACTCGTTCTGGGCTGCAACCGATTTTAAGCCTGGCTCGAGTCCGGTGCTGCACGACGAGCTCCGCCTTGGCGCGGGCGTATATCTGCAAAAGGAACATGACGCAATTTTCCGTTATGCCGCAGGCGCGGGATTCTCGGGCATCGCCACCTGGCTGACAGGCGCCCCGGGATATGACGTTCCGGCCGGGCTCGACTTTACACTGGAGCCGCTCTGGTTCACTCTGGAGTACCATTTTCCGACTTGGGCTATTGTCTTCGAAGAACGCATTCCCTATTCACTCGGCGCCGATTCCGGATTCCTCGAAAAAGGCTGGCTCACTCTCGGCGGTAAAAGCCCGACCTTCTTTTCACTGGGGGTACTCTACAAATGGTAGCACACACATTCCACAGCCTGTCAGGGCTTCGCATAACACTGCTCGTTTCCGCCATACTGTTCTTCATACTCGCTTTGGGCAGTTGCCAGTTTCTCGGCATGGACATGTTCCCATCAACCCTATCGCGTGCGGAAGCAGTACTTGATCTCAAGGCAGAATTGGTTGATCTTGGAGTGACAGGGGAGTACAAGGTGACTTCGATGACATTCCTTACATCGCCGGCAACCGGAAAAAAATATATTTTCGTGCGTGTCGCTACGTATTCCGCCCCCCCCCCGTCTTCTGATTCTGGATGCGGAAGACCTGAGTGTGGTAAAGGTACTGCAGTATTCAGTAATCGGGGATTTGATTTTTATTGATATGGAGAATTATTTTGTAACCGGCAACCAAATTAACCATCTCCGCATCAATGCTACAACTCTGGAAGCTGGAAACATTGAGGCTCCCTCTTTTCAATTATATTCACAAGGTTTTACCAAAGGACCAACGAGCTGGCTTGTCTGGTATGATTCCATGACATTTTCTTTACATTATTCACCCTATACTGCTGCTTGGGGTGGAGGAATTCAAGCATCACAGGTTCTTGACTCAATGTCCCACAGCGACTG
>JBBRWY010000041.1:0-31500 GCA_038248875.1 Treponematales bacterium | reverse complement strand
TGCTGACGGCTGTTAATTCCGTCGTTAGCAATTCAGCAGGGGCTGCTATGGCAGAATCAATGCGCCATCAATCAGGTGAAGCTATGAAAATGGCCGCTGTGGTCTTAAGTACCTTGCCATTATTGGTTATTTACCCGTTTTGCTGTCAGGTGGCAACGAATCTCGCCGGCATACCGGGCAGACGAGCGGCCTCTATTACAAAGTGATCGACTTTTGAGGGATCGCTGGAACTTTCATCCTGGCGAAACTTGGGCTTCATGGCTTATTGGCACCGAAGTCTCCCAATGGTGTCCAGCGGTCGTGAGCCGTGGCCTGCCGTTACCCATCGTCAGTGAAATGAAGGAGCCCCCCTTCGTCGTAGCGTCTCGTAACCCCAATGGAGCTATTTCGGTCGCGACATTGCCGAGAACTGATACAATCGAAGGAATTCGAATCCCTCGGGCTGATGTAACTATCGAAATTGATGAGCACTCTATTCCAATAGGAATTTTCGGCGATTACCGATCCTTGATCCTGAAATTCGCAAAGTCAGTTCGCGGCGCGAGCGTAATTGCCCAGGATTTGGCTGGTGATCACGCGATCGTGATCACAGAAAATGTAACCATGCATGATCACGAAATCGTTATTTCGGGGGAGCTTATCGACCGTGTGGGCAGGATGGCAGGTCGCCCGGGAGACAAATCGACACCAGGACTTGTCCTTTTAGTAGACGTTCCCGACTGATAGAGTACGGAGTGTTCCGCTGGAGCTTGTCCGGGAAATTTCCCCGAACCGAATTTTGTTGGCTGGAAAATGATATTTCAAGGGTGGTCGATATGAATCCGATTTTGCCGTCACATTATTTTGTTCCCGATGTAGAAGCTCATCAATGGTTTGACGGACGAATGTACCTTTATGGTTCGCTCGACATGGCTGGTGACACTGACTATTGCAGCCGCAAGTATCATGTGTTCTCTTCCTCCAACCTTGTCGATTGGACGGACCACGGCACTTGTTTTGACACCGAAACATTCGATTTGGGGGTACCGGGCAGGAACCTCCCTTTATATGCCCCCGACTGCCTGGAATTGAACAGAAAGTATTACCTTTTCTATTGCACCTCGGATGGTGGAGAAGGTGTTGCCGTCAGTGTGTCGCCGACGGGACCATTTCAAACACCGCTTCCAATAGCCGGTGCACACTGCGATGGCATTGATCCTGCGGTATTCCTAGATGACGATGGAGCAGTCTACCTTTTTTGGGGTCAGACCAATTTACGCGGTGCAAAACTTACTCCAGACCTAACTTCGATTGACTTTGCGTCAAAACAAGAGAGTCTCCTGACGGAGGCGACTCATGGCTTCCATGAAGGCGCATCCATCCGAAAAAGACAGGGTGTCTACTATATCCTTTATACGGACATCACTCGCGGTCGACCAACCTGTTTGTCCTATGCCATTGCGCAGTCCCCCTTAGGCCCATACACCAAAATGGGTGTTTTGATCGACAATTCTTCATGTGACCCGCAGAGCTGGAACAACCACGGCTCGATCGCTTCATTTCGAGGTCAATGGTATATTTTCTATCATCGATCGTCCCACAACAGCCGATTCAGTCGGCGAGTCTGTGTTGAACCAATTCAATTCAATCGTGATGGCACTATTGATGAAGTGGTAATGACTACCCAAGGAATCCTGGGGCCGATACCGAAAGACTTCAGAATTGATGCCGGCCGTGCATGCGAATTGCGCGGCAAATTATATGTTACTGCCTTGGAACAAGCACCAGGCGATTGCATTTTGGGCGACCGCCTGACCAATATCCATTCGGGTGACGTTGCGCTCTATCGCTACATTGACTTTACCCGGTGCGTTACGGAATTTGTCGTTTCGGCAAGTTCCGCAACCTATGGTGGCTCAATAGAAATTCGGCTGGACGATCAGGATGGTCTTATGGTTGGACAATGTACCATCCCTTTCACCGGGAGTTGGAATTCCTGGCAAATAATCACAGCGCCTTTCGATAAGATTACGGGCGTCCATGTGGTCTTTTTGTCGTTTAAGGGCGACTGGCGTGGTCGACTGTTGGACCTGCAATGGTTGTCGTTTCGCTAAAAGTACCCGGGAACCTCCAGAAGGAGCCGCCCTTTTACTGCAGGAAGTGCAAAGACTCCGGGCGACAGCCGTTCGAGTTTGCTCATAGCGGGGAAGACGCGTACTTCAAGTATCTCCTTGGGGATGGATAGTATTTCGCCTGCGAAAGTGGAAGCTTCTTCGATCATGTCGATAGAGATAGCTTTTCGGATGGGAATATAGTGGAGCAGGGTAATGAGCAAGTCCTTGCCGCGCCGTCTCGGTGTGCATTGGACCGTTTTGGGAAGGCTTGCACCAAAAGGCGCGGGGCCGACCAGCCGTTCCATGGCCGCTTTCCACGCATCCCGCACCGCGATGTTTCCTGACTGCCGGTACTCCCGGAATATGGGATCGGCAAAATAGATATAGTTTTTTCCCGCGATAATAGCCGGATGGTCATCTGCTAGAGCCTGGGGCGGGGTCTGAAAATGAGAACTGAATTTCAGTTCAGTCCGTTTGAAGTAGGGGAGCACCCGGCGGGCAAGGATTTCCGTGTCGATGGCGCAGGTGATAGTTTCTCCGGGGAGATAGACCACCCGATCGCTTCGGGCGAGGGCTGGTTCGAAGGTGGCCTCTGTCCTCCAATAGGTTGGGAAGCGGTCGACCTTCCCCGAGCTCGAGAATGCTATTCCCGGAAGGGAACATTGGCCATTCCGGTCGAGTGCACTGGTGCCGGAGAACAGGATTTTTCCGCCGGCCTTGATCCATGCGGTCAGTTTTTCTTCAAGTATTTTGGTAAGTTGGACCGAATCGGGCAAAACGAGACAGTCAAATCCGCTGATATCGGAGCGGTCGTCGAGAACTGCGCTGTCGTAATGGGCTTCGTCGCACATTTGCACGATGCCCTCAAGCGAAAGGTCACTGATATTTCCATCAATATCCGGGCCGGCCGGTGCCAGAATACCTATTTGTGGAAGGCTGGCGGAATCCGCGTAAAACGGTTCTGCCGCCTCGCACTGGGCGTACACCGCGCCGATCAGATCATACGCACCGGCATCGGGCTTTCCCCGGGGCGGCAACTGGTCTCCCACCGAATTGGCTCCACCGAGCGCCTGGGATCTGAAACATTCATACTCGAGAGCTGCCTGGGGCTTGAGGCCACCGAAATCGCCCCACATCTGCTGAAACCGCCCGGTCATGCCGAGCCACGGTTTTCCCCAGTTTCCGAAGGCTCGGGCCAAACGCGGAAAATGACTATAGCCCCAAAATCCCGACGGCAGGGATTCGAGTTCCCAGTGGGTTTGCTCCTCATGACGAGTGCGGACGCCGAGGGTGTTGTCGGTAAAAAGGGGATTTGGTGAATTGAAGAATATCGTTGCAGCAGGTTTTTTCGATTTGACCACTTGCGAGAACCGATGTGTAAACGACGCCTGTGCCATGCTTTCGAAGCGGGCCTGAGTTGCACGATCTGTCCCCATCAGCCCGTGTTTTTCACGGAACCGGATGCTTTCCTCGCTCCAGCATGCAAGCGGGTCAAAAAATAGAATATCGAAGAAAAAGCCGTCAACTTCGTAGAGGCCCATAATTTCACGAACCTGGGCTTCGATATACTCCTGATAGTCCGGATTCAGAAAGTTGTTAAAAATCCAGGCAGCTTGTCCCGGGGGACAGGCCATGCCGCCTTTCCCCAGTTGGGCAAAAGAGCCGTCTGCACGTATTTGGCGCCATTCGGGGTGTTTCATTGCCACGTCTTCTTCCCAGACGACAGTGGTATAAATCGGTGCCCGGATTCCTTCGCGATGCAGAGCTTCGATCTGTTCGCCGAGTAAATCCCGTCCCTTGAGAGCAGGATGCTGTGTTCCGTTTTTTGTGGGGTAATAGCATTGCCCGTGATGGCACTTGGCAAAGACGGTTACACTGTTTACGTGAGCATTCTTCATGGTCAGTGCAAATTCCTGCGCATTGAATTCGCAGCCGACATCGTTAATCCAGGGTGAAGTGTGGAAATCCAGGTGAACCTGACGTTGGTTCGTATATAAAGGGTGGTTGTTCATACTGCCGAGTGTAGTCCCGGTTTTTACAGATTGGTATGGCTTAAGCCGACGAGTATATGTATAATTCCGGTATGATTACCGGAGAAACCCCTCAGGATCCACTGGGATATGCCTTGCATAATGTGAATTTTCGTGTTTCTACCCACTGCAGGACGCGTATTGATCCCGAAATATGGCGACTTGATATCATGAGTCCTTTTTGGCGTATCTATGTACAAAACCGTCCCGGAGCGCGTCTGTATTTTGACTCGCGTTCGCTCGAGTTGAACAAGGACTCGGTGTATATTGTTCCTGCCTGGTTGCGGTTTCAGACCGACCTTCAAGAAGCTATCGAACAGGACTATATCCATTATTATGTTCACGGCATTCCACCGGCTTTTCAAAGAAGGATATTCCCGGTCCCACTTGAGCTTCCCCTGACAAACTATCTGCGCTCGCTGGTAGAACGCTGGCAACAATGCCTCGTCCTCCCTGCAGAAAAACCTGCTCTCGCCGGATTTTGCCTCGCTAATGCGCTCGTACATTCATGCATGGCAGAAATTTTCACCGGTCTGTCGGAGTCGAGTACAAAAGAGTTTTTTGAGGTTTTTTCCGATTCGGGACCGATACGGAAGGCCCTCCTCCATATCGAGGAAAACATTTCCTGTCCGCCAACAAATGCAAAACTCGCTTTTTTGTGCAATTTGAGCGAGGACCATTTTATTCGCATATTTCGCGCACAAACAGGAGTTACTCCTGCCCAGTACGGGCTAGACCGGCGTGTGGATGTAGCGACCGAACTTTTAGCCGATACGAAACGGAGTATTGCCGACATCGCCGAGGCGACCGGATTTGTTGACCGCTTCCATTTGTCACGGGTGATAAAACAAAGGATAGGCGTCGCCCCCGCCCTGTATCGCCGCCGGTTTTCCTGAGCCGGTTTTCCTGAGCCGGTCAGTTTTTCCGGTATTCGCTCGGCCACATACCGAATTTTTTTTTGAACAGGCGGCTGAAATGACCGGCATCGGTATAGCCGACTGCTTCGGCAACTTCCATGATCATCAACGGTGCTTCCGACGAAAGAAGCCGCTGTGCCTGTTCCATTCGAAGATTCACGAGGTATTCGGGTGGAGACACGCCGATTTTTTCCTTAAAAAGTTTACTCAGATAGGATGCCCCGATGCCAATTTTTTTTGAAAGTTCTTCGCCTGAAATGTGGGTTGTGTAATTTTCTTCAAGATATCGTTGGGCCGCAAGAATGAGATCCCTGCTTCCAGAACCTGTTTCCATTGCTGCGTCGGGATTACCGGTCATGATAGCGGTCAACGCATTTTTCCAGGACGCAACCAATTCCGGCAGATCTTTCGCCGGTGCGAAAATTTCTTCGATTTCACTGTATTCTAATCCCGATCCGATCCGGTTCATGAAAAACGCGACTTCCTGTTTTGCCCGTGATTGGGAAATCCCTCGGGTTTTCCATTCCCCAACAATAGTAGAAAGACCGCCGGTTAGGATTTCTTCGTTTCCGTCGGACAAGGCCCGGGAGACAAGATTTTCCAGGGGATTCGGCTTGAGTGTCGACGCGGTGTCCCGGGAAAGCCTGGTTGCATCGTGCACGAGAAATTCGGATGAGAGCGGGCTGCATTGGTCGGCTGCATACTTACGCTGAAGGAGGTAGCATGCCCGTAACTCCGAAAGGAAAACCGGTTTCTTTTCTGCTATCACGATGACCGGTGTGATCTGTCGCGGTATTGATTCGAAGAGCGAGCTTAAAACCGTTTCGATGTCGAGCGTTCCGGATACGGTTGCCGGATCCCAGATAATGATTTGCTCGGCGCTGGTCCATCCTTCCAGGATCCAGAAATCTGTATGGCCGAGGACTGCTGCAACAAGGCCCTCGAGCGGAAGGCTGTCCCACACAATCGAGCCGGCCAAAAAAACTTGGCATGCAGGATCCGTCACCGTGCCGGCAATCAAAGTCGCCATACCGATCGGTGTTTTCCCGTCGCCCTCGATTCCGCTCGATGATCCGTAAAGAGCATTTTCGAGACTGCGCTGCATAGAATTTCTTCGGGTTCTTTGGATAGACCGCTCTATCCGCTCAATTGCGATGGCGAGACCTTCCGTAGAAAACTGTTTGAGCAGATAATCCTCGACGCCGAGCGAAAGAGCCTTACGGGCATAGTCAAATTCCCTGAAGCCGCTGAGGATCATGACGGGCAGAGCGCCGAATTCTTGCCGAATTCTTGCGGTAAGCTCAAGTCCGTCCATTACCGGCATCCTGATGTCGCTGATGACCAGATCGGGGCGTTCCGATTTTCGAAGGGTAACGAGGGCTTCCTCGCCATCCCGCGCCTGACCGATGACCTTCCAGGTGTTTCGAGCGGCTTCGATCGTGGCGACCAGATCCCGAAGAATAGGCGGTTCATCCTCGACTACAACTATTTTCAGCATGAAGGTCCCCCCAGGGTAATCCGGGTTCCCCCCGTTTCACTTTTCCCGATTTCGAAAGAAGAACGGTCTCCATATTGCAGTTTCAGCCTGACGAGGGAGTTGACCAGTCCCAGTCCCCCGATCTTCATGGTGCCTATGGTAGTAGCCGGATCTTCGATGAACAGGTTGACCCGATCAAGAATCTCCTTTGTTTCCTCATCTGACAACCCCTTCCCGTTGTCCTCGATACAAACTGACCAGCGACCGTCGTATGAATCTATTGCAATATGTACCTTCCACGGCGGATGTCGATCTGCAAATCCGTGACGGAAGCAATTTTCTACCAATGGCTGAAGCAACAGTTTGGGAACCGCGATTTTACTGGCGTTGGGACAGGTACTCAGGGAAAATTCGAGGCCTTCTTCAAATCGGTAGCGCATCAATTCGAGATACTGTTTAACATGGATGAATTCGGTCTCGAGTGTTGTATGGCTGACATCGTAATCGCTGACGTAGCGCAGTGTTTCGGCCAGGGTCGAGCATATTGAAACCAGCCGGTCTGCCTTCAAAGTACGGGCTTCTGCGCTCAGTACCGAAAGAATATTAAAAATGAAATGGGGATCCATCTGTGACTGGAGGGCAAGAAGATGCGCCTTGGTCTCGTGCACCCGGGACTGTACCAGCTGACGCGAAGCGGTTTGCAGGCGGTCGAACATTTGGGTGAATGCCTGATTAATAAAAAAGACATCTGCGTCGGCCCCGGTTTCAAGTTCGACGGACAGGTTGTTCCAGTCGACCTGGTCAATCTGGCGGCGGAGTTTTTGCAAGGGCCGTGCGAGGCGTATAGAAAGCACCAGTACCGCCCCGATACTGAAACCCATTAAAAGCAATGCGGAAAGCAGGAGAATGGTAACGGAATTCTTGAGCGTGAGCAGTATGCTCTCCTCGGTCCGTACATACACAATAGTCCAGTTACCTTCATTGGCCTGATTCCAGACAAGTGTCTGGTTTATTGGTTTCCCGGTATCAGTGGGTGCAATTTTCCGGAGTGCAGAACCCCGGGCTATACGTTCTTCTTTAATTATAGCCCATATCGAATCAACAGGAATATTTTTCCCGGATTGCCACAGGACAGAACCATCCTTGCCAAACATGATCGCGCTGGTTCCGGGTATTGTTCCGGGATCTACCAGTCGGACGATTTCCTCGAACGATTGTTGAATCTCCACTATGCCGAATGAACGGTTATAATCCAGATCCTTGATATTCCACAAAACCGAAAGCAGCTTGTCTGCATCGTTTTCTGACCAAAGGTCCGACCACAAGTCCGGGTGCGGATCAAGAACGAATGCGCGCCCGTCAAGTTTTTCGAGTTGCCCGGAAAGCTCGTCTACCGTCCCTTCTCCATACGACTTCAGCGTTTTCTTTCTGCTTGACGGCAAGCGTCCATAACTGATGTAGTCTCCCCGCGAATTGTAGAGGCTGATACGACCGGTCGAAAAATGCTCATATTTGATACCCGACAGAGTTCTGACTATTTTTTTGCCGGCGTCGAAATAATCAGATTCGAACCCATTTGTTCGCACACCTTCATCCCGGGAAAGTGCAGTGAATATATCGACTATCTCGGGTGTAAGACCAACCTGGACGGCTGTTTCCCGTAAAACTTGCAGGTTGTCCTCCACTTGTACAGCGCTTTTCTGAACGAGTCGCAATAGATTTTCTGTCTCCTGGATCTGCAGACTTGAACGGAGATAC
Organism: Treponematales bacterium; assembly: GCA_038248875.1. Taxonomy (GTDB): domain Bacteria; phylum Spirochaetota; class Spirochaetia; order Treponematales; family Treponemataceae; genus Teretinema. The sequence goes on along the minus strand of JBBRWY010000041.1, from coordinate 23,225 downwards.
ACAGTCAAGCCGGCAGTTACGCCCAGAACGAGAAGGGTTACTATAACTGAGTAGGAAACGAATATTCTTGATCTCAGGCCAAACAGCCGGTGATAGCGCATCGATGCAGTGTAAATCACCTTTTTGCTTTTGTCCATTTGCCTTTTTGTATAGATCCATGTACGGATACCTAAACCGGCCTGATACTGATTTTGTAATCCGGGAGTGTACGGGCCTGTCCCGTTCCGGATACATTGAATCTCAGGAGGACTTATGAAGACATCCCGCTACCTGAAAATCGCGATCATATCTATGCTCACTATCTTTTTTGTGTCCGGTGCGACCGCGGCCGACAAAGTAACTATTCGCGTACTTACCCGCTGGGCGGGATCGGATCCCCAGGCCGCTTTTTTTGCAACTGTAAAAGAAGATTTTTTGAAAACACATCCGAACGTTATTATTCAGGACGATTCGGTTGCCGATGAGGCCGCATTCAACAATAAACTGAAAATAGACATCGCGACTGGTGCACCTCCGAGCATTTTCTGGTTCCCCGCCATCGCCGGTCTCGTTGACTGGGCAAAGGCCGGAGTCCTTATGGATGTCACACCGATGTTTGCTGACAAAACATGGTCTGCCGGCTTTATTCCCGGGACGACCGATCTGTGGAATCTTGAAGGCTATGGTGTAAAGGGCCGCTATGGAGTTCCGTTCCAGATGTCTCCCGAAGTACTCTGGTACAACCCGGCTCTTTTTGCCAAGGCGGGAATCACGAAAGTACCCGCAACTATGGATGAACTCTATGTTGCAATCGATAAGCTCAAGGCTGCCAAAATTGTTCCCTGGGCACTCGGTGGAAAAGATACATGGCGCGGTGGACATGCATTCACCAACATTCTGTACCGGACAATAGGTGTAAATTATGTGAAGGATATTGGTGCACGCAAGGCCAAGTGGACTGACCCGGCTGTAAAACCCGTATTTGAAATGATGAAAACTCTTGTAGCGAAAGGCGCCTTCGAAAAGGGGTTTATTGGCATGAGTTATGACGATGAAAAAGCAAGTTTCTTCGGCGAACAATCTGCGATGACCTGTAACGGTTCCTGGTTTATGGGCGATATTGCAACATCAAAACTTGCCGGAAAGATCAAATTTATGCCCTTTCCGACGATCAAGGGAAAAGAAAATTTCGCGGGTGACTCGGTTCTATTTGCCGGCGGATTCCAGATGAGCGGCAAGATGACCGGTGCGGAAAAAGAAGCCTCCATCGAATTCATGAAGTTTATTACGGGAAAGGAAATGACTACCCGCATGTTGGTCGATTACAGTCTACTTGGATCGCGTACCGATGTGGACCTTACCAGCACAAAACTCAATCCTCTTCTTAAAGAAGTGGTCCAGTACATGAACACACTCAAGAATCCGGGCGGGGACTATAGCGACTATGACCAGAATATTGCCCTTCTCGAAAAATCACGGGCATCCATTCAGGGTCTTATGCTTAATGTTACTTCCGAGAAGACTGCGCAAAAGTTCCAGGAAGAAATCGACAGCTTCGAGAAAAACAAGAAATAATATCCGGTTTGTTCCGGGAGATGCCCGAACGGGCATCTCCCGATTTTGAGCAGTCGGGAATTTTATGAGGAGAAAATCCATGCAACAGAGACGCTTCAGATTACTGACGATCTTCTCTTTTTTATTTCCCATGGCGCTTGTGTATGTTGTGTTTGCTGTCCTTCCCACTATCGGATCGTTTTACCTTTCTTTTTTCGATTGGCCTGGCATTCAGGGAACTCCGCTCGTGTATACCGGATTCGACAACTTTATCCGGGTTTTTCAGAACGACGAGTTTCTGTTCAGTATCATGAATATTTTGTGGTTCGTGTTTCTCAGTATTATCCTTCAGATAGTAATCGGCTATCTTTTGGCTTTTTTGATATACGAGGCAAATCATTGCGTTCGTTTTTTTAAAGTAGCTTTTTTTATTCCGATGGTCATACCGGTGACGGCGACTGCCATACTTTGGGGCGTTATCCTCAAACCAACCAGTTCGGGAATTCTTAACCAGCTTCTGACCTCCGTCGGTCTTGAATCTCTTTCCGCTGCCTGGCTCGTTGATAGTTCGACCGCTCTCAATAGTCTGGTGTGGGTTAATGCCTGGAGTTCTTTCGGTTATTATATGATTATCGGCCTTGCCGCTCTTGCTGCCATCCCGGCAGAAACACTCGAGGCTGCGACAATAGACGGTGCCTCGAAGGTGCAACGTATAGGAATGATAATGATACCTCTGATCAGGGAATCGATAGCCCTGTCGGTGGTTATGGTAATAACAGGATGTCTTAAAACATTTGACATTGTGTTTGTCATGACCGGAGGCGGTCCGAACGGTATGACATATCTTCCGTCGATTCTCATGTATAACGAAGCCTTCAAGTATAATCACTTCGGAATTGGCAGCGCGATGAGCGTAGTTATTTTTCTCATGAGTCTGGTGATTACCTTGGTGTCCTTTCAGCTTCTTAAAAGGAAGGTAACAGAATGAAAAATGCTTCCAGAACTCTTCTATACATTGTTCTTGGTTTATTGAGTCTCGTGTTTATTGTTCCGCTTGCCTTTGCACTTCTTTCCTCCTTCAAGGAAAATACGGAGATTTTTCAGGCGCCCTTACATCTTCCGGTTATCTGGCATGCCGAAAATTATACGAGAGCCTGGAGCACCGGGCACTTCAGCACATATTTTCTGAATACAACAGTAATAACAGTAGCGACTATGGTTTTGACAGCCGCCCTAACTCTCTTTGGGTGTTACATTCTCGCAAAATTCCCGTTCAAGCTCAATGCGTTTCTTTTTGTTTTTTTCATTGCAGGCTTGATGGTGCCTGGTCAGCTGGTAATAATTCCCCTCGCCAGCGTCTTCGGATTTTTCAAGCTTCAGAACAATTATCTAATGTTGATCTTGTTGATTACGGCGTTCAATATTCCGATGTCTACTCTTATTCTAACCGGTTTCATCAAGAGTGTGCCCGACGAAATGGAAGAATCGGCGATTATAGACGGCTGTCGACCTGTTCGGTTCGTCCTTGAAATTTTGCTCCCCCTGTGCGCGCCTGCACTGGCCTCTGTGTCTATTTTTAATTTTTTGAGTGCATGGAATAATCTGCTTTTTCCACTCGTGTTCATCGGAAAAGAATCTCTCAAGACCATCTCGATCGGACTTCTGTCTTTTACCGGAATATATTCTTACGACTATGGCGGCCAGATGGCCGGTATTATGATTGCCGTGATTGTTCCAATAATTGCCTATATTTTACTTCAGGAAAAAGTGGAGAAGGGTTTGACCGGCGGCGCGATTAAGGGATGAGATGAGGATCTTGCAAAAGTAACCGACTTTTGCAAGAGGCTCAGATGAATTATAATATAGTTATTTCTGCGCCAAAAAAATCGTACTCTGTCCGTTGAGATAGAGAGTCAGTTAGGTCCCGGGCTTCACCCCAGCATCAAGTACACCGATAGAAAATGCATGGCGCTTCCGGCGATGACGAATAGATGCCAGATAGAGTGGGTCCATTTTATTTTTTTCATGGCATAAAAAACTATTCCTACAATATAAAAAGCCCCGCCGAGGAGCAGAAAATACCAACTGATGTCCGATCCGGTCAGGGCGATGAGACTGGCTTTCATCGGTTTGGCCGCAAAGACAATGATCAGCGCCATTGGTGTGTAGGAAATTGCAGAAAACCGCCGCATTTTTGCCCCGAAAATAGCGTAGAAGGTGATACCTGCCGCTGTTAAACCCCAAATAATTCCAAAAAGGGTCCATCCCAGGGCTCCGTGCAATACGGTCAGACAAAAGGCCGTATAGGTTCCGGCAATGAGGAGGTAGATGGAACTATGATCAAAAACGCCAAAAATCTTTTTTGCCGTCGGATTTGTCAGGGCATGATAGAGAGTAGACGCAAGATACAGAATGGTAAGCGATACACCGAATATTGCAAAACCCACAATATATGCTGCCCGGAGCTGGATTGGCGCGTAATTGATTGCCTTGAGAATGAGAACGATGGAAGCGATGATCGACAATTCTGCGCCGACTCCATGAGTGACGGCGTTGGCGATTTCCTCGCCTCGTGAATACCGTTTGATGTTTTGTTCTGACATATAACCTCGTTGTTATAAACATAGACAAACCAGGGCGGTTATAGTTGCACTTCGATAAGCCTTTTATGCTATATTGCTCTTTTATAAGAATGATAGTACCGGAGATACAAAATGAACGATGTCGATTTCTTTAATTCTATTGCCGAAAAATGGGATCAAATTGCAGTTCATGATAAAGCAAAGCTCGACTTTATAATGAGAAAAGCACATATCAAACCACAAGATAGCGTACTGGATTTGGGATGCGGAACCGGTGTTTTATTGCCTGTAATAAAAAAACAGGTCAATCCTGATGGGAAAATAACGGCCCTTGATATCTCGCACAAAATGCTGGAAATAGCTGAAAGAAAAAATGGTGTGGGATTTGTAGAATATGTATGCTGCAATTTTTATGAATATGACAAAAAAAACGAGTTTGACTTGATCGTTGCGTATTCTTGTTTTCCTCATTTCAAAGATCGGGCACGCTTCTTTTTAAAGAGTAACGCAATCCTTCAGGATAAAGGCCGGTTGCTCATTGCACACAGTGAAGGCCGATCGATAATAAATAATATGCACTCTGAAATAAGTCACCAACTTACATCTGATGCTTTGGAAAGTGCAGCAGATGTAGTTAAAATGGCTAAATTGTATGGGTTTTCTAAAATAGAAATAATTGATACCGATGAACTATTTCTGGTATTAGTAGAAAAAGCAGAAAACTGCCAATCACTTTAGCTGGTGAATGGATATCCGCGAAGTACGAGCATCCGTTGGAATTTTTCGTTGAAACGGAAAAAAAGAGGAAGGCAGGAATCCTGGTCCGTAAAGAGATAAAGGGATTCTTTTGGTAGAAGCGCACCTTTTAAAAGGAAAAGCATTCAAAAATTGATTAGCCTTACAGGACACGTTTTATCGAGTACATCCACCGACGGCGGCATTGCATCGTGCTTTGGTTGATATCGGTTGCCGCGGCCGCCCTGTGCAGAATTGTCCTCCCCTAAAAAAGTAGTAATTAGAGCCTCTTGCAAAAGTAACCGACTTTTGCAAGAGGCTCTTGGAGAATTCTAACAAGTCTTTGTAAAACAACAACTTGTTAAAATTCTCCACCTACGTTATTGGTTGATCTTGCAAAACTTTCTAAGTTTTGCAAGATCCTCATTATGGAGGAAAAAATGAAAGATAAGGAAACTCCAGGGCGTTGAAGTCTGCATTCTGGATCGAGCCGGGGGGAAATAGTGTGACGGTTACGGTTTTTTCTTTTTCTGTGGTGAGTTAATTATTGTTGCAATTAAAGTTCTCGTCGTCAAGTTGTTAAAAAAAAATCGTCCGGTCGTGTTATACTGGAAAAAACAGGAGGTTTTCATGCTTAACGGTATTCCCGAGATCATTTCACCGGAATTGCTTAAAATTTTACATGAAATGGGTCATGGTGATGACCTGGTCATCGGTGATTCGAATTTCCCCGCCGCCAGCAACGCACGTATTCTGGTGCGCGCCGATGGTCATAATTTAACAGACATTCTTGATGCGATCCTGACATTGTTCCCGCTCGACACGTTTGTCGAAAAGCCAGTGTCCGTGATGCAGGTAGTACCGGGCGACAAGACAGTTCCCGAGGTGCACGACCGCATTCGCGCCGTCGTCCGCAGGCACGATAGCCGGGGGGACGACGCGGTAAGCAGCGTAGAACGGTTTGAGTTCTACAAGAAAGCCAAAGAAGCGTACGCGATAGTCGCGACGACCGAGAAAGGCGCGTACGGCTGCATCATTATCAAGAAGGGCGTCGTCCGCTGAACAGTTTCGAGCGGATCCAAGCGGTCGACTGGACGGGGTCGCCTCGGGCGACAATGTCCCGGATCTCGGCCATCGACCGCTCGTCTAGCATCCGCTCAATTCCCTGCAAGAACTCCACACTACCTCGAACCGCACCCTGACCGTCTTCCCGGTAGGGATACTGGTCCATCGAGTACCATCCCTCATAGCCGATTTCTTTCAGCCAGAAGAGAAGTTCGATGTACTCGACAAAATGGATAGAGCCGACGATCATGTCGTCGTCCCAGGAACGATAGTTATCGTTGAAATGCATGTGGAACAGTTTTTTGCCGAAATCCGAAAGAATGACCGCGGATTCGGCAAGGTTTTCGCCGCCGACGAGTGCGTGTCCAGTATCGATGGTCACCCCGACGTTTGCTTGTCCCGTTTCCTTCGCCACAAGGAGCGTATCTGCAGCTCGGGACCAGGTGGAGTGATTTCGGGGTTCCTTGGGTTTGTATTCAAGCGAGAATTTGATATCCGGGTAAGCCTTTGCTGCTTTTGCGACTGCGTCGATCGACCATTGCCGTTCTGCACGGAAATCGGACTGGAGGGGATAGTCATAGCCGTCCTGGCCTGGCCAGAGGTTTATCAATTTGCAGCCGAGCTTTCGGGCCATTTCCGCGGCGGCAAATGTTTCGTCGAGGGCCTGCGCCCGTATCGAAGGATCTTTCGAGGTGAAAGCGCCGCGGCCCCAGCGCTTTTGCGAAAAATGGTCGGGAATGATCGACACACATTCAAGCCGGTATTTGGCTAAAAGGGAGCCGACTTCATCGACGTTTTCCGGTGTGACGTCCCAGGTGCCCACGAGCTCGACACCCTTGATGCCGTCAATGGCGGCGGCCTGCTTAACCATTTCTTCCTTAGGAAGCTGATCCTTGTAGCCGCTCGACAGAAATCGGTCGCAGGTATTGCCGAGATTTCCGAGAATTACCGAATACTTGTTCATAGGTGACCTCCGTTCAAACTGGAATTCATTTTATTGTCCGTACGCTTTGTCGTTCAATAAGACGGCCGCCGATCAGAACTTTGACCGGCGGGACCCCGGCTTCGCCACGTACACGCATTGCAATGAGTTGTATTGCCATCCGGGCTATTTGGGCCTTGGATACCTGGATGGTTGTCAATGGCGGCTCGACCACTGCAGAAAGGGGCAGATCGTCGAATCCGGCAATAGAGACATCCTCGGGTATCCGTATTCCGGCGTGATGAAATGCCCGAAGGCAGCCGCAGGCAATAATGTCGTTCGCGCAGAAAAGAACTGACGGGAGAACGGGTTTCTCTTTGAGCATCCGCCGCATGTCCGAATCCGCCCCGTGAAAAGTGGGCTCTACGGAATATATCCAATCTTCGTTACAAGCAATGCCCAGCCGGCCGAGGCTTGCCCGGAATCCATCCTCCCGCAACTTGAAGTTTCGGGTCTCGATAGAACTTCGCACCATGCCGATGTTACGGTGGCCGTGGGTGACCCAATCTTCTATTAGAGTAAATACTGAATCCTGATTATTCATATCCACAAAATCGAAGGGTAAAAGGTCCACGTACGTATCGATGAATACTATCGGTATACTGATCCTTGAAAAGGTCATAATATCGGTTTCGGAAAGTTCCGTACCGAGAACCACGATTCCTGACGCCGACTTGTCTTTCACTTGTTTGATAATCTCTTCGATGGGCGTCGTCTTGAATGTCAGAATTTCAAGGGTGAATTTTTCCTTCTTGCAGCTTTGTCCCAGGCCGTCAATATAGTCTGCGATGAAAACGTCATGATCGCGGTTTACTGTGTGTCCATGTCGGGATATGTGGAGGAACAGAACCTTGCCTGTATTTTCAACGGCCTGGGTCTTTGGTCCCTGATATCCCATTTCTCCGGCCATTGCCAGAATCCGTTGCCGGGTATCGTTTCCGACACCAGGTTTGTCGTTCAGTACGAGCGAAACAGTGGCAGGAGAAACTCCGGCGATTGTGGCAATATCCTTGATGGTGACGGCCATTCGGTGTTCACTCCTTGGATTGGATTCAAAGGCAGGATAACGCAGGTCCTCCAAACTGTCAACAAAATACTGAATTTTTAGTAAATATCAACTGATACTCGACTTAATTTTCCTTGACAGATAGAAAATCTGTGGTAAACTCAATTTCATAGCACTTCGGTGCAATGAGGAGGATCTACGATATGAAGAAAGCAATGATCGCGTTTTTCGCTCTTGTAATGATCGCCGGTTTGGCGATTCCCGCATTTGCCCAGCAGGGTAAGTCGTCAAAACCCCAGAAGGATTGGAAAATTGCCCTGGTTCCCAAGGACAGTACCAATGCCTGGTTTGTCCGCATGGAAGTAGGCGTCAAGCAATTTGCAAAGGATACAAAAATCAACGCCTTCCAGAAAGGCCCTGCCAAGACTGATGCGGCCATGCAGGCCCAAGTCATCCAGGACTTGATCGCCCAGGGTGTTGATGCTCTGTGTGTCGTTCCCGTCGATCCTGCGGCCCTCGAGCCGGTTCTCGGTGAAGCCCTGAAGAAGGGAATTGTCGTCGTTACCCATGAGGCATCCTTCCAGGAAAACACCATGTACGACATCGAAGCCTTCAACAACGCCGCGTACGGCGGATTTATTATGGACAACCTCGCCGCCGCGATGGGTGGAAAGGGTGTGTATACCACAATGGTCGGCCACGTAACCAATGCGTCCCACAATGAATGGGCAGACGGTGGTGTTGCTCAGCAGAAGGCAAAATATCCGGGAATGACCTTGCTTGCCGCAGAGCCCCGCGTGGAATCGGAAGACAATCTTGAACGTGCGTACGAGCGTGCCAAGGAACTGTTCAAAAAATACCCGAACCTCAAAGGTATTATGGGAACATCTTCGAAAGACGCACCCGGCATTGCCCGCGCTATCGAAGAAATGGGCCTCAAGGGAAAAGTATTCGTTTCCGGTACCGGACTCCCGAACGAGAACAAGACCTTCATCAAGTCGGGCACCATCCAGGGAACAACCCTGTGGGATCCCAAAGATGCTGGATATGCGCTGTGTTCCCTTGCCGCCAAGATCCTCAAGGGCGATAAGATCGGAAACGGTCTCAACCTGAATCTCAAGGGCTATGAAAACCTGCAGTTCGCTCCCGGTTCAAAGAAAGTCCTGATCGGCTCCGGCTGGGTCGTCATCAACAAAGACAACGTCGACTCCTTCGGCTTCTGATCCCGTTATTCGTCCCCTGTTCTCCGTGTATTCGGAGACGCAGGGGATGATTTTGTACTTGAGGGGAGTGAGTATGACTGACACTATTCTGAAAGTCGAGAACATCAAGAAATCCTTCGGCGGAGTCGAAGCCTTGAAGGGCGTTAGTCTCGAAATACGCAAGGGTGAAATTCACTGTCTTGCAGGCGAAAACGGTTGCGGGAAATCGACTCTCATCAAGATAATTTCGGGCGTGTATCAGAGTGACGAGGGTACCGTAGAAATCTCCGGGCATACCTTTTCGCGCCTGTCCCCCAGAGACGCTATCGAACTCGGCGTTCAGGTCATCTATCAGGATTTTTCCGTATTCCCCAATCTCACGGTTATGGAAAACCTCGCGCTGAACATGGAGCTCATGGCCAAGCGTAAATTTATGAATTATACACGCGCGCGCGCCATTGCGAACGCTGCCGTTGCCACGATCGATTTCAAGGTAGACCTCGACGAACGTGTCGAAAACCTTTCGCTCGCGGACCGCCAGATGATTGCCATCTGCCGTGCGCTCTTGCATGAAGCGAAACTCATCATCATGGATGAACCCACCACTGCCCTCACCAACAAGGAAGTAAAGGCTCTTTTCGCCGTCATCAAACGGCTGCAATCGACCGGTATTTCAATCCTGTTCGTTTCTCACAAACTCGATGAAGTCTTCGAGATTTCCGAGCGCTATACCATTTTCCGAAACGGCCAAAACGGTGCGTCCGGAGATACTGCAACCCTCGACCGGAAAACATTCATTACCCACATGACCGGCCGGGAGTTTATAGAAGAAACATACAAACCAGAAATCATCCCCGGTGAAAAAATCCTCGCCGTACAAGATCTGACTCTTAACGGTGCGTTTTCCGATATATCATTCGACCTCCAAGCGGGTGAAATTCTCGGGATCACCGGCCTTCTCGGCTCGGGACGTACAGAATTGGTACAGACCATTTTTGGAATACAAAAACCCGATTCCGGAACCATTTTGATCAACGGGAAAAAAATACAGATTCATGACGTTAAGACGGCGATACGGCACGGCATTGGGTATGTCCCCTCCGATCGTCTTACCGAAGGCCTTTTCTTGCCCCAGTCAATTGCGCGAAACACCATAGTCTCGAAATTGGACAGCCTCTGCGGCTTTCTCGGTTTTCTTGACAAGAAGATGATAGCAAGCGAGGTCACGCATTGGGTCCAGGATCTTTCGGTTGCAACCAAGGATCCGTCCTTGCCCGTCCAGACGCTCTCGGGCGGAAACCAGCAGAAAATCGTCCTTGCCCGCTGGCTCGCGAACGACCTTTCGGTGCTGATTCTCAACGGGCCGACTGTCGGAGTCGACATCGGTGCAAAATACGATATCCATGCCCTCCTTCGCTCACTTGCGGCCAAGGGGCTTGCGATTATAATTATTTCCGACGATCTTCCCGAAGTGCTTGCCTGTGCAAACCGCATACTGGTTATGCGCAACGGAAAAATCGTAAGCATCCTCGATCCCTCGATGACAACCGAGGCTGCCCTGGGTGAAATCTCCACCGGCGTTATCCAAGAAAGGAACAGAGCATGATAACCGCAAATCGACTGGTCAGAAGATCCGAGCCGTATGTTTTTGCGGCAATCCTGATTCTCAGCCTCCTTATTCAAGTGCGCTCGGGGCAGTTTTTCACCGGGAACAATCTGGTGGATATTGCCCGCTCCATGATAGTCCCCTCTCTTTTCGCGGTCGGCGCCATGATGGTCATTATATCGGGCGGCATTGATGTATCGTTTACCGCGATAGCTTCGCTTTCAATGTTTCTCACAAATCACATTCTCCTTGCGGGAAACTATTCGGGCAACATCCTTTTAGCCTACGGCATGGCTATCGGCTTCGGCCTTCTTATGGGAGCCGTCAACGGGCTTTTGATTGGAGTATTTCGCTTGCCGACCCTCGTCGTCACCCTGGGTACAGCGAGCCTTTTTACCGGAATCATGCAGGGTGTTTTTGCTGCAAGTGAATCTCCGGTTGCGCCGTCCCTCGCCGCGCATGGCAAGGAAATTCTTTTTACCGCAGTCAACAACGAACTAGGTCTTTCCTCGAATATGCCCTCCCAAATTCTTATTCTGATCGGCGTCCTCGTTCTGGTGTTTTTATTCTTGCGTTACACCATGGTCGGCCGCGGGATATTTGCCATCGGCGGAGACGAGGCTGCAGCGATTCGCGCCGGATTTTCGGTGACAGCAATCAAGGTCTTCCTGTATTGTTTCGTCGGAGCGCTTGCCGGTGTTACCGGAATTGTCCGGGCTTCCATGATGATGAACGCACACCCCACGAATCTGTTGGGAATGGAGCTGGTGGTAATCGCTGCCGTGGTGCTCGGCGGAACGCGGGTGACCGGCGGTTATGGAACCCTCTCGGGAACTATGCTCGGTGTCGCGCTGATGACCATCATGTCTAACAGCCTCATTCTTATCGGAGTGCCCACGTTCTGGACGCGGGTTTTTACCGGAGCCGTTATAATCATCGGCACCGGAGTTACTGCTTGGCAGGCACGGGCGCGTAGAGTATGAAGGAGAACGGATCAATGCTTACAAAAAAACTTGCTTCTCGGGATCAAACAATGCTCCGCCTTTTTATCTTTTTTATTGCGGTGCTCGCGTTGATGTCGGCTCTCAAGCCTGAACTATTTCTGACCCTATCCAATTTTAACTCGATGATGCGCCAGTTTCCCGAGTATGGAATCATGGCGATCGGCATAAGTCTTACGATGATAACCGGCGGTATCGACCTTGCGGTCGTGGGTACTGCAAACCTGAGTGCGATTGTCGCCGCGAAATTTCTCCTTGCAACCGTTCCCCGTGGTGCTCCCGCGGAAGTCGCTCTTCCCATGATCATTATCGCAGTTCTTCTGGCTCTGCTGTGTGGCCTTGCTTGCGGTGCGGTTTCTGGTTATCTTATTTCTCGGGTGGGAATACCGGCAATTCTTGCGACACTTGGTACGCAGCAGCTGTTTACCGGGATAGCTATTGTAATCACTAAAGGCCGTCCCCAGAGCCGGCTGCCCATACTATATTCGACAATAGGGAATACCGAGTTTTTCAATTTTTTTCCTTTGCCCTTCATTCTGTTCTGTCTCGTCGCGGTTATTATCGGAAACCTTTTGTCGCGAACCCGGTTTGGTACCCAGATTTATATGCTGGGTACGAATCCAAAAGCAGCCCTGTATGCGGGTTTAAACAACAAGGCTATCCTCATGCGAACGTATATGGTTGCAGGATTTCTTTCCTCGATATCCGGTTTGATCATGATGGCCCGCGCCAATTCAGCAAAGGCAGATTATGGCCAGTCATATACTCTGCAGTGCGTGCTAATCGCAGTGCTCGGAGGCGTCAATCCCAACGGCGGCTTCGGCAAGATTCTGGGGGTGACTCTCGCAGTTCTTATCCTCCAGATGCTTTCTTCGGGGCTCAACATGTTCGAGAACGTGAGCAACTTTTACCGTGACGTCATTTGGGGCGGAGTACTCATCCTCGTTCTCTTGATGAATTACGCGGTAGAAAAACGTTCAAGGTTCGTACGTAAAAACTGAAGTACATGTTGACCTGTACCGATCGAGCCGATTCTCACGGTAAGCGGATCGGCCCTGCTCGTCAATACACTTGCACTCCTCCTGAATCGTCGCTTGATGGAGGCGGGCTTGCCGCCAAGCGTTTTTCGTCTGCTACGGGAATCTCCAATCTATACATTGCGAGAAAAAGTGAATCGATGGGGACAAAGGCAAACGGTTCAACCGGCAAGATTGAACTTGGTCTGGTACTGTTCGAGAAATTGGGAAAATTGATGATTTCGCAGTCCAAACGGGCAGAAACGTTTTCTGCTATTGATGTGGGATGCGAACAGCTTGTACAAGCACAAATCGAATGCAAAATTATTCACATTGGAAACAAGGCGGTCAGGGTTGCATCTCCTGCCGCCAATGCGCCGCGAACCGCAATGAACAATGTGTTTTGCAGGGCGATGAGGTGAATGGCTGGATACAAAAGATCAAGAAAACCGACGGTTTGATAGCTGAAATGTTTATCCCAAACTCTAATTACTGGAATGTGGCTTACGGCTCTGCAGCCGGCGGCGAATTACAGGACGAGGAAAGCATGCAGATTATGCGAGTGCTGGGAAAAAACATGGCATGGTTGTTAAAAACAAAAGAAACGTTTTTATAATTTCATTCGAAAATGAGGGCAGCGATTATCGCAGCCAAGATCAAAATCCATATCAAAATAAATAGTCCTGCGAAGAGCCAGTTTTTCTTCAGTTGAAGCGGCGCCAAGGCAGCCTTTTTTCTGGCGTCCTCCATTACCTCGGGGGGGATCAGTTTTATTGCCAAGGCGATCAATGCAGGCAAGAGGATTAGATCGTCGAGGTAACCTAGAACAGGAATAAAGTCGGGAATCAGATCGATCGGGCTCAAGGCGTAACCGATCGCAATGCCTATAATGATCTTTGGCGCAAGCGGTATCCGCTTATCTTTCGCGGCATACCAGACAGCGGTTAACTCTGTTTTCAGAACTGTGGCTTTGGCTTGGAGCGTATCGATACATTTCATGGATATGCAATCTACCAGATGAGTTTTTCGGTATGCATGCTTTCGGTTTTGATGTGATTGACAACTGCTATCTGGTATTCATCCTCATATATCACTTCGCCGGGGAGTTCGTTCGTGCTTGATTTGTACATGACCAGTGCGTATTTCTTGGCTATGTCGAAATAGAAAGCCATACTGAAACACATGGAGTTACCGGCTTCGGTATTTTTATACCAGGTTACAGCTTTTTGATTGTTGCCGTCGGCATAAAACGGCAGGATCGGTAGGTTAGACTCGAACCATTTGCGGGTGTCTAGGTTTGTGCGCGTTTCGTTCTGTGTCAGTTTTATAGCATCGGACATGTTCCAGATTGCGGCAAATAATCCCAGAGGCTGCAAGGTGTGATCGGATATTTCTGCGATATGTATGCGATAAAAGTTCATTTACCTTGCTCCCCTACAAAAAAAGTATATCTATATTCACGCTGTTAATCTAGCGCTGCAAAGCTACCGAGTGTGTAAGTAACATGAGGATCTTGCAAAAGTAACCGACTTTTGCAAGAGGCTCACATATAAAAACAAATATGTTACTGGGCGATTACGTAAAGAGGATAGGTTGTACAGTCTTCTATTTGTGTGTTTTCGCGCACGCTTGCTTCTAAGTGTAATCTTATTTCTGCCAAAATCAAATGGTTTAGTTGCTCTGAAATATGCTACACTTGCTGGTATCCATGGAAAAAACAACAGCCATTCCGGGGGAGGAAATCCCCCCGTCCATCCAGCCCAACAATCCCCTTCACGGTATCAAACTCGAAGAGATACTGGTGTATCTGGTTGAACAGTACGGATGGATCGAAATGAACCGCCGGGTGGAAATTAACTGCTTTTTTAGTAACCCGAGCATCAAGTCGAGCCTGAATTTCCTGCGCCGGAATAACTGGGCGCGAATTCAGGTCGAGCGGATGTATCTCGACGCCATAGCCGGTCCTGATGCAAAAAACTGCGATTACCACTAGTAATTGGCCAGAGAGTAATCGCCCCTGATGCGGTTTGCCAGCCCTGGTTGCTACTTGTAGGCTTTTTTTAGTGCCTCGCCTATGCGTTCGATATTCACGAGCCAGTCAGGCGCGAGGGGGTCGAGTGCGACTACTTGGGCGCCTGCCTCGGCAGCCACGGTTTTAGCCGCGTTGACGGGAAATTGTGCCTGGACGAAAATGGCAGGAACCTTGTCGGCTTTCGCTTTGGCGATCAAGTCGGAAAGAGCCTTTGCCGTCGGTTCCTTTCCACCCGTCTCTATTGAAGCTTGCTTGATACCAAACTCGTCGAGGAAATACCCGAACGATGGATGAAACACGAGCACTGTCTTGCCGCGAAGAGAAGCGAGTGATACTGCCAGTTTTGTATAGGTCGCGTCAATTGTTTTGATAAGAGTGGCGTAATTGGCATCATATACTGCCTTTCCCGCCGGATCTGTGGTATTCAGTACGTCTCGTATCTGAGCCGCCATAATTTTTGCGGGCTCGCGACCGAGCCAAGAATGGCGGTCGATGTTGCTGTCATGGTGCTCGTCTGCCTCTCCTTCGTGATTTTCCGCTTCACCCTCATGATGCTCACCGGCTTCCTGCTCATATTCCTGCAGTTCACGGAATTTCACGCCTTTTGTTCCGTCGATTATGGTTAAATTGGAGAACTGGGCGGCTATTTTTGGCCTGAGCGCAATTTCAAAATCGGTTCCGGAAAGGACCCATGCTTTTGCGCCGCTTAGGGACGCCATCTGTGCGGGCGTGGGTTCATACGCATGAGGGTTTTGTCCGTTACCGACGAGTACAAGAACCGTGACCCGGTTTCCGGCTATTTGCTCCACAAAATACTGCTGTGGCAGGATGCTGACGGCTATAACAGGTTTACCGCGAGCCGTTGTGGCGTCTGTTTTTCCTCCGGCGCTGGCTGAAGCAACGGCCAGAATGACCACCAGAATGGCCACAAAAATTGTTTGTATTCGTTTCATTTTGTTCCTCCTAAAAGATCTATGGGATGAATATAGTGAGAACAGTTTGAAATTGCAAGTCATTTGCAAAATAATGCAAGTGATTTGCATCACTTTTTACTTGACGGATAAAAATTCAGTGGTATACTGGCAATAGGTGTTACGTAACACCTATAGAAACAAACTATGGAGGAAGGAAAATGAAAAAAACAATGACCTGTGTTTTGACGGTCGGTTTGGCGCTTACTGTTCTATTGACTGCTACCGCTTGCTCGGGTGGGGCTAAAAAGAGCAAAGAAGTCACGATCAACATGTTTCAGCTCAAAGTTGAAATTAAGGACGCGATTGACGCGTACGCGGTCAAGTATACCGCCGCGAATCCCGGCGTGACCGTTAAGGTCGAAACTCTCGGTGGTGGCGGAGATTACGGCGGAGCGCTGAAAGCAAAATCTCAAGCCGGGCAGATGCCCGATATTTTCGTGATCGAAGGCCGTGGCGGCTACGACATCTGGAAAGACTATATCGCTGACCTGAGCGCGGAACCCTGGGTCAAAGATACCGACCTCGCGATGAAAGTCGACGGTAAAGTAGTCGGTTTCCCGATCGCGATCGAAGGATACGGACTTGCGTACAACGCAGACATTCTGCAGAAAGCCGGAATCGATCCAGCAACACTGACTACTCGTGCCGCGTACGAAAAAGCATTCAAGTTGCTCGATTCGAAAAAATCCGAACTGGGTATCGATGCTCCTGTTTCCATGGCTGCCTCGGTTGCCGGCGGAATGTGGTGGGTTGCTGCGCAGCACAACCTCGCTTGCTATTGGGGTGGTGGTCTCGCATTCGATGATACCAGCGTGATCAACAAGGCCCTCAAGGGCGAGCTCGACGACGCACGTTTCATGCAGTATGCGAAATATCTTCAGCTTCTGTACAAGTATGCGAACAAGAAAATTCTCCTGAACGGCGGCTATGACGACCAGGTCGGTGCGTTCGCCCAGGGAAAGACTGCATTCCTTCATCAGGGTAACTGGGTTGACCCCAACCTCAAGCAACTCGGTGTCACCTTCAAGATCGGCTATGCACCACACGCTTTCCTCGATACCGAAGAAACCGGCCTCTACCTTTTTGCTCCGAGCTGGTACTGCGTAAACACCAAGAGCCCGAACGCCGCCGCCGCAAAGGCTTTCCTTACCGCGATGGCCACGACTCCCGAAGGACATGACTATATGGTTAATCAGGCAGGTATGATTCCGGCGTTCAAATCGGTTACCCTCAAGCCAAGCGGACAGCTCAGCCAGGCACTGATGGCTGCAAACGCGAAGGGTGGCAACTACGGTGTGTTCTTCGGAATGCTTCCCGACGGTGCTGGCCAGAATGTGTTCGGACCGATCTTTGATCTGTTCGCACAGAATCCGGACAATATCAAGCAGTTCGTTGCGGATATGAAGAAGGCAGTCGCCGGTCTTCCCTCGATGTAATTGATCGCACCCGTGGCGCCGGACCGGGGGCGAAAGCCTTCCCCCGGTCCGGCGCTGTTTGCTTTTCGGGAGAAAAAAATGAGACAAAGCCGTGTGGTAAATATCTTGTTCGTGGCGCCGTGCGTGTTCGCCTTCACCATGATCATCCTTGTCCCGTTTTTTCTGGGACTGTACTATTCGATGACCGACTGGAACGGCGTTAACAATGCCGTCAATTTTGTCGGCATAAAAAATTTCCGGACGCTTTTTTCGTCGCCGGATTTTCTCTTTTCTTTTCTGATAACCATTGCGTATACTGCGATCAACATTGTGCTCGTCAACGTTGTCAGTTTTATTCTGTCACTGATCGTGACCAGCAACATTCGCTTCCGCAATTTTTTCCGTGCGGGATTTTTCGTTCCCTATCTCATCGGCGGAATTGTGCTCGGCTACATCTGGCAGTTTATTCTGAATAATGCCCTTGTCGCGGTCGGGACCGGACTGTCAATCAAATTCCTTCAGACTTCTTTTCTGAGCATGCCGGGCACAGTTATCTGGGTAATGTCCGCGGTCAATACCTGGCAATATGCCGGATACATCATGCTTATATATGTTGCTTCGATCCAGAGCATTCCATCTTCGCTGATGGAAGCAGCCTGTGTCGACGGTGCTAACTATGTTACCCGCGTATTTCGCATTCTTATTCCGATGATGGCGAACGCATTCACCATTTCGCTGTTCCTGACACTTACCACATCGTTCAAGCAGTTCGACATGAACTTGACGTTGACCAACGGTGGTCCTGCGACCCGGTTCCTCGACGCACCGGTAAAGGCGAGCCAACTTCTGGCAATGAACATTTTTAATACCGCAACTGCCAACCGGATGGCCGAAGCACAGGCAAAAGCGGTGATTCTATTCGTCGCTCTTGTTGTGCTGGCTCTGGTGCAGGTTTCCGTCAATAAAAAGAAAGAGGTGGAAATGTGAACGCGCAAACTACACTCGTTACGAGAAGACAGCCGACCGTCAGAATGGGACAGCGGGTACTCGAAGCAGCTGTCGCTCTTTTATTTATTGTGTTCATGATCCCGTTCGGTATGGTGGTGCTTAATTCCGCCAAGACTGCTAAGGAAATAATCTACAGCGCCATCAGCTTGCCGTCTCGATGGGGTCAGCTCTTCACCAATATCGGTCTGATCTTTAATAATTCAACGGTCGATTATCTCGGTGCGTTTTGGGACAGCTTCATGATCACCTTTGTCTCGCTGATCGTTATAGTTCTCTTTTCTTCGATGTGTTCCTGGGTGCTGGTGCGAAATAAGACGGTCTGGTCCATGGCGCTGTTCATGACGTTCGTGGCCGCGATGGTTATACCGTTCCAGGTGCTCATGTATCCGCTCGTACGCTGGATGCGACTTGTCGGAGACTTCTTGCATTATCCGCTTCTAGGCTCGGTTCCCGGCATCGTGTTTGCGTATCTCGGTTTTGGCTGCCCGCTGTCGGTGTTTGTCTTTCATGGTTTCATCAAGAATATTCCGTACGAG
Source organism: Treponematales bacterium (assembly GCA_038248875.1). Taxonomy (GTDB): domain Bacteria; phylum Spirochaetota; class Spirochaetia; order Treponematales; family Treponemataceae; genus Teretinema. The sequence goes on along the minus strand of JBBRWY010000041.1, from coordinate 4,532 downwards.
CTCGAGGAATCCGCGACGATCGATGGCTGTTCCCGCGGGAGAACTTTTTTCGAGATCGTGTTTCCGCTTTTGCAGCCGATCATCGTCACAGTGCTTATTCTGAACGGTATCTGGATCTGGAATGACTACCTGTTGCCACTTCTGGTACTCGGTTCCAATGGCCTGATCCAGACGATACCGATCGCTGTTACAGCGTTCGCAGGTGCGTACTTGAAGCAGTGGGATCTGATCCTGACCTCAACGCTGATCGCAATGCTCCCAGTTATTGTTTTGTATTTGTTCGCGCAGCGCTACATTATCAAAGGTATGGTCGATGGTTCGATAAAATAAGGAATTTCGATAATATAAGGAGAATTGTATGAAAATCGTTTTGGTAGGGGCTGGCAGCGCGCAGTTCGGCTGTGGCACGCTTGGAGATATTTTTTGCAGCAAATTCTTGCAGGGCAGCGAAATTGCGCTCCTTGATATTGATGCCCATTCACTCGAAAAAGTGCTGCGCCTCGCGAAGGAAAGCATCGAGCGGCATTCACTTAAATTCACGGTGACTGCAACGACCGACCGGAAACTCGCGTTCAAAGGGGCTGATTTCATCATCTCGTCTATCGAGGTGGGTAACCGATTCCAACTGTGGGACGAGGACTGGAAAATTCCCCAGCAGTACGGTGTACATCAGGTATATGGAGAAAACGGCGGACCAGGCGGAATATTTCATGCACTGCGCATCGTGCCCGTCATTCTCGACATCGTTAAGGATGCGATGGAAGTGTGTCCGGATGCCTGGATTTTCAACTATTCCAACCCGATGACCGCGATCTGCACAACGGTAAAACGCGCGTATCCCGAGGCCAAGTTTATCGGTATGTGCCACGAGATCGGTTGGCTGAGCCGTTGGTTGCCGCGCATGCTGGGCATGAAAGAACAGGATATGCACTTTCGGGCCGCCGGGCTCAACCATTTCAGCTGCATGCTCGAGTTGAAAGACAAAAAGAACGGTAAGGATCTCTATCCCGAAGTACTCGAGAAAGCTGGTGCTTTTTTTCTGCATGAAAGCGGCTACAGCGATCTTCTGGACTCCTACCGCGAAACCGGCGAGATGGATGAATCGGAAGCTTACAAAAAAGCACACGCAGGACAGAAAAGCCATTACGAATGGGCCGACCGGCATCTGGTCAAATTCATGCTGGAAAACTATAACCTTCTGCCAATAACCACCGACAGCCATTTCGGAGAATACCTCGGATGGGCATGGGACGTGGTTGATCATCGGGGTATTGTGGACTTTTACGACGCATACAAGATAATGCTTGCGCAGAACACGCGCCACGAAATAAAGCTTGAGACTTCGGAGCGGGTAATTCCGATCATAGACGGAATTCTTTCCGATGCGGGTTTTGAGGAATCGGCAGTCAACGTACTGAACGACGGACTCATTGCAGATCTGCCCTCATGGATCGCCGTCGAGGTACCCGCGATCGTCAATCGGAAGGGTATAACCGGAATCCCCACGCACAACGTGCCCAAGGGATACCTGGCGTTGCTTCGGAGCTACTGCGGTGTATACGACTTGACTGCGGAGGCCATAATCTCGAAAAAGAAGTCCTATGTGATCCAGGCGTTGCTCGCCAATCCAGTCGTGCACCAGGCCACGCGACTCGATGAAATGGTCGAACGTATGATAGCGCAACAAAATAAATGGCTGGGGTACTTGAAATAACCGACTGAAATGTGCGGTTATGAATAGCTATGTCAACCATTAAGGAAATCGCAAAAAAGGCGGGAGTCAGCGCCACCACCGTATCGAACGTCATTCACGGCAATACGGCGAAGGTGTCTCCCGCCACTCTGGAAAAAGTCCAGTCCATACTCAATGAAGAAAACTTCGCACCGAACATGGGCGCGGTCATCCTTGCCCACAGTAATTCGCGCATCATCGGGGTTATCATGTTTATGGAACCCCGAAGCGACGAAACCGTCCTTCAGGATCCCTTTACATCGACCATCCTCGGGGCGATCGAACTGGAAATCAGGCGGGACAACTATTTCATGATGCTGCACACCACCTGCGACAAGGACGAAGTCCTCAGGCTTGCAGCCACCTGGAAATTGGCGGGGATGATTTTGCTGTGGGTGCCCGGTGAAATCTGCGGCAGTATTACGAAAAGTACTGATACACCCATTGTGTTTATAGACTGCTACTTCGAGAATGACGGACAGCGCTATCATAATATCGGTCTCGACGACAAACGGGGCGGATACGAAATGACCCGGTACCTGATCTCCATGGGACACACAAAAATTGCTTTTCTCGCAAACGCGCAGGAATTTCCGAGTGGTGACTATGTCCGCTTTGCCGGGTACCGGCAAGCATTCATCGAGAAAGGTCTAACCGTTAGTGAGGACAATTTTATCCCACTTTCAAAAAAAGCCGGAGAGCGGTATGAGTTGTACCATCGCTTCGTAACGCAGCCAGTTCCCTTTACTGCGCTTTTTTTCTCTGCTGACTATTATGCCGTTGACGCAATAAACTACTTTCTGGAACAGGATGTTTCGGTTCCGGCACAGATTTCAGTTGCCGGTTTCGACAACAACACTTATTCCCGCTTCATTCGCCCGCGCCTGACGACGGTCCACCAGGACGTATTTTTGAAAGGGCAGAGCGCTGTGTCCATGCTCCTTGGTCTGATCCGGGGAGAACCGCAGCCCGAAACGGATGTGCGCTTGCCGGTACGGCTCGAAATACGGGATTCAGTGGCGAAGATATAGGGGAAAGGGAATTTCGAAGTTGGACCCTGCAGTTCGTCGAAATCAGCCACCGCAAGAGACACCACATTTTTCTACCGCTTCATCATTTTTCGTACAAAATCTGCGATGCGGCGAAACACGCCCGTGTGTCGACCTGCTCCCGCGACTGGAACGTGCGCCTGAACGGTTTCTTCAGCATGCATGGAGCGATGGGTGTCCGCCTTCCTATCGAGTTCCGAGGGGATGATCGAGGCGCGGATGAATAGGTGGTCAGATGGCAGGCAGTTGCGCTGGGCGTTGTTGAGGGGAATTTCGCCCTCGATCACGCCTGCATCGACAATTTCAATATCGTTTGAACAAAAGATATAATCGAGCTGGGCAAAGTTCGGCACGCCGCCGCCGAAGTAGTAGTGTGTGCGCCTTTTTTCGGTTGGTATGCCTGCGGCCTCGAGCACATCCCGAAAGGGGAGGGCGAGAATCGGGTCATACTCGAACTGCTGCTCTCCCCGGATCGCGATGCCGTTAAAGTCGCCCATGATCACGCAGTTTCGCGTCCGAACGAGGGCGCACAGTTTTTCTACTTCGCGCAGACGCTGTTCGATGCCACGGTCCGCCCCGATCTGACTTTTAAGGTGCACCACAAAAACACTGAGGCTGCCGCCTTCCCTTCCCAAGTCCAGTCTCAGCAGATTCCGCGAAAAAGATCCGCCCATATTTCGTGCTCGTGCGCCGGGAAACCGTCCTTTTTTCAACAAGGCCCCGACAAAGATGCCACGCTTCGAGTTTTCTTCGTGCAGGCGGCACTCGTAGCGACTGCCAAGGTAGAGTCGATTGAATGCCACAAGCGTTTCCATGCCGCCCACTTCGCACAATCCCACCAGGTCAAAGTCGTTTCCGAGTATGATCCGCGCAATCTCGGCGATCTTCGTGCGTGCCTTATTGGGATTATATATGGACGCGTTCATGGCCAAATAATCGGCCTCGCCGAGCGCGTCGAACTCCTCTCTGCCCAGAGGCCCGCGCTCTGAAGATCCATCAAGGAGGAGATAAAAGTTTTCGGCATTGAATGATGCAATATGCAGGTTCTGTTTCACGCTGTCGAGTGTATGGTTATTTTCGATGCGTGTCGAGGAACCCAAAGCGTAGAGGAATGAATTTAGGGATATTTAAAAGGGGAAAAGTCTTTCCCCTGCCTCCGGTCTCCTCGGCCGGAATACCGACCTGTGGTGCCCTCCAGTACCCCTTTCTTACTGCTATCAATATTGTTGTTTTTGAAGAAACTAAGCCAAAACCCCCGAAAGCCATGTATATATATCCTGGAGAGAACACATATCAGTCTCTTTCCAGGAGGAATTATATTGCCCAAACCTGTTACCAAACACCCGTTCATACCGCTCCCCGAGTTCTGCCCGAATCAGGCTTGTCCCTACCATGACCGGGATCAGGCAAAATCAACCCGCTGGTTCATAAAATACGGATCATTTTTCACCAAAGCCCGTGGATTGATTCACCGTTTTTCCTGTCTCTCATGCGGTAAAACATCCTCTACCCAGACTTTTTCACTTCAGTATTGGACTCATTCCGATGTTGACTATAAAGACCTAGATGACCGGATCAATTGTTGCTCGGGCTATCGACAAATGGGCCGCGCCCTTTCTCTCACCTATCCCGTACTCAAAAACCGTTTCCTCAGACTCACCCGAAATTATCTCAATCTTATAGATACAGCTTTAAGCGGCTTTTCGCTTCCCGAAGATATCGCCTTTGACGGTTTCGAATCATACGTTCGA
>JBBRWY010000040.1:0-31664 GCA_038248875.1 Treponematales bacterium | reverse complement strand
TTTCTGCCCTGGAACGGCTGGTCATACGTCGACAGCCAGCCATTCTTGAGTAGACGCCTGAGTACCGGATACAGGGTTGATTCGGAAATTGCCATCACCTGCTTGATTTCCTGGGTCAGGCGATAACCGTATTCATCACCCCGGGAAAGAATTGCAAGGACACAGGCATCAAGCAGTCCGGTATTTATAGAAAAAATCATGTATTCCGGTTCCTTTTTTCATTCCGTATGATATAGATTAATTACCAATACTATACATTATATAATAATAGAATGTCAAGAAAAAGTATTGAATTTTCTTCAGGAATCGGTAATCTTCCAATCAATTTTGATATCAATATCGAAAAACACTACAAAGAACATAAGTATATTCGCTACAAGCCAGATCGGTGAATAGAGAAAATAATACACGAGAAAATCAAGCAGATTGAACCGGAAGCGGAGATAACGGGCAAAGACAAAAAAGACCAGAGACGCAGTGATAAAACCCGCTCCGGTTGCCAATAGTCCGCCCGTCGACAGGATATCTAATTGAGATGTCCACAGGAAAAGGCCAGCAAAGAGGTGAAAGTGCTGGGAAATCATAAACACCAGAGGCAAGAGCAGGGCAAATTTCGATTTTTTGATCAAGATAAAAACCGCAAGGTATGTAATAAAGGGCAGGAACATGAGGAGAGTGGAAAAAAGCAGGGCAGGAGTCCGAAAAAAATGGAACAGTATCAGTAAAAAGTTTTCTTTCACCCACAGGACGTTGTTCATCGCCCATCGCTTTCGCTGGATTATCCAGTCTTTTATGGTGTCAGGAACCTCATTCCGGACTTTGAGTTCGACAGGATACCCGAAGGCGGCATGAAGCTGAAACGCTCGGACAGCAAAGTCCATGTCTTCGTTAATAACCGCGCGAAAGCCGTCAAGCTGGCGAAACAGCAGCGCTTGCACGGCAAAGGCCGCACCATTCATCGACGGGGATCGTTTAGCGAGTTTTGCCATCGTCGCCGAAATCATGGCAAACGAGAGGAATTCAAGAGCCATCATGCGCGAAATAGGCGACCGATACAACGCTTCCTTCGGAATTTCGATCAGGTCGAATTTATCCATGAGGACGGCCACTTTTGAAAGGTATTCGACGTCATCGGGCAGTTCAATATCATTGTCGAGCATCAGGAAAACGTCGGTCTTTTTTTTGAGGGCGATACGGTTAAGGGATTCAGTCTTACCCAATTGTTCGTTGTTATAATGAACAGTAATCCGGCCGCTGAAGGGCGAAAGGGCCTGATCTATAGTTTCGTTGGTAAGCCCGTCCACCACGATAATGATTTCTTTGTCCACCCAGGTATTTGCAAGAATTTTCGCGACTATGTCAGCTGCGCGTTTGGGAACCTTGTATACCGGTATCATCACACATATTTTCATTTTACTTCCTACTCAAGAAGATACTCAATTTGTATGTTGTCGGTAAACTGTTTTCCGGGCGAAACAGGTGAAGGGAAAAGGGAGCGTACGAGGGCGAGCGCGGCTTGATCGAGCACGGAAAATCCTGCTCCTGATACCAAAGAAGCCTCGCAGGTAGCACCGTCTGCGGAAACAGTAATCTTCACGATCACTATGCCTGAAAGGTTTCGCCGCCGTGCTTTTTTGGGATACACAAGGTTTTTCCGTATAGAAGGTTCAAGCCAGGCGAGAAAACGGACCCTGCCAGCGGCGGCCGAATCGCTCTGCGCAGCCGGATCTCCCGACGGGTAGGAATTACTCCCCACAGAGTTTTCTTCTGTCGAAGCATTGGCTGCCCAAAAAGTTCCTTCGCCCGGTGAAATACCGGAAACAGCTACGTCAGTCGGGATGGGATCAAAATTTAGTTGCTGCAAGGCTTCGGAGGAGAACGATAGTTTAGGCGGTGTTTGTGCAGTCAGGACCGGTTGACTTTGCGCGTTTTTAGGCCCGGATGGTTGCGCTTCCGGACGCACAGCATCCTGAGGAATCACCGGCAGAAACGATATTCTGACCGCACGGTACGTGTGCTCCGGCAAGTGCGCCCCGGGCAGCTGCACAACCGCCGCAAGGAACAAAAGGCCCCCGCACAGGCCGCAAGCCAGCACGAGAGCCTTGAGAAGTCTTTTATTGTCGCTCTCAGTACTTGTAAGACGCACTGATAGAAAGCGACCTGCCCGCTGCAGGGTAGTAGGCGCCATAATATTCCCAGGTAATCGGGTCCGATCCATAAGCAAGAAAGGAGGGATATTGGGTATCAAGTATATTGTCTAGCCTTAAAGTAACAGAAAACTTACCATTCAGGACAGTAGGTGTACACTGTGCACTGAAACCTAGTAAATAATAATAAGAAACGTCTTCCTTTACAGAACCGAAGGCATCAGCGTATCGATATTCGCTTTCGCCGGTAAAGGAAATATCAGAACCGATGCTTATGCCAATCGGAAAATGAAGGAGCGCTTCTGCTCTTCCAGTGACTGATGGTACAAATGAAATTGGTTTATCCTTGTTATCACCTTCCACAAATGTCGCTTTTACATAACTCGCCGTTCCCTTTAACTCGATTAATTTTATCGGAGTAAAGCTCAAATCGATATTTCCGCCAATCCGCTGTGTTTTGTCAAGATTAACATTTTTTATTGTGTAGGCAATTTCATCTTCCATCAGCATGTAATACACTGTTCCACGTGCGGACAGAAGTGAAGAAAAGGCATACTTTGCGCCTGCTTCAATATTGTAACCGGTTTCGGGAATCAAATCAGAATTGAATTTATCACCCAATCCGACAAGCTCTGCCTTTTCATCAACAAAGGGATATCTGAACAGAGTATTATATTTTGCATACACTGAAAGGCTTTCAAGCGGTTTAAATAGCAATGATACATCCCACACAAAACCCGAATAGGTATCTGTTTCATCAATTGATGCCTTTTCTTTTTCAGCCTGTATCGAAGCCCAATTGTAGCGCACGCCTGCATTAATACCAAAATTTCCGGGTAAGGAAATCATTCCGGTTGCATACGGAGCATATACAAATTGTGAAACAGTGAAATTATAGGATTCTGTTGTTCGTTTTTCGTCGGTGTATGAAGTGGCTTGAAGTAAAGCCCCTTCATAGTCAAACCCAGCAATAAAACGCATATCGCCCACCAATGTCTCCAAAGAAAAGACACTTTTTGGTTTTACCTCAAACTGATATTGGATCCTGTCATTGAAATAAGGATAAGCACCAGATCCCATGTCTGCCTTTCGATCCTTGTTCATATAGCTCAAGGGAAGTTCGATCGAGAAATTGTCGGATACGGCGAGCTGGGTCAAAAGAGCGGCGCCGAAGTCGCGTTCGGTGCCGTCGTCTTTCTGGTTGGTAGCCTGGGTTGGGTTAGCTTCGAACTGAGCTTTGGTAAGACTGCCGGGCATCTGATAGTAGATGTCGGAGAAAGAAAATGAAGGCTTCAGCGTCAGTTTGTCGGTGAGGTCTGCAAAACCGTTTAGAGTCACATTGGTATTTTTGCTCGCGCTGCGGTCGCGAAAGCCTTCGGTTGAATAATAGTCAGCAGATACGAGAAAGCCTGCCAAGTCGGTACCGAAACCGCCGTTTATCTGCACCCGTCTTGTATCGAAACTGCCATACGAAAGAGTTGCTCCTGCAGTAACGCCTGCGGCACTTTCCTTCGTGATGATATTGATTACACCACCGACAGCGCCGCTCCCATACAGTACAGCCGAAGGACCGTCGAGCACCTCGATTCGTTCAATGGAGGAGAGCGGGATCGACTGCCAATTGAGACCGTTCATGTCGGGATTGTTGAGCTTTTTGCCATCAACGAGCACTACTACGCGGCCAAACGAATTCTCGCCGAAGCCCCGCATAGACACTTGAGATTGTGATTCGCCCGAATAGGATCGAAAAGATACACCTGCGACGTCTTCCAGAATCTGGATGAGGCTTGTTTTGCCGGAGGATTGGATTTCTTCGGAGGTGATGACGGTCATTTGGGCGGGGGCGTCCATGATGTCTTCGGACTCGCGGGTTGCGGTCACGACGAAGGTGAGCGCATCATCCGCGGACAGGGAAAAGGCAGTGCAGAGGCAAAGAACAGAAAAAAGAAAATGGGTACGGCGCAGCATGGGACCTCCTCGGGGGAATGCTGATCATCCTGTGGGCCGGGGAGCCGTATCATTTCTACGAAATGGGGGAATGGAAAAATCGGAATTTCGGATTTGACGAAACACCTCGCCCCAGTCCCCGGGAGCCTCCGGCCTCAAATACCTGAAATCGTCTCCTGGCTTACAGATCGTTTTACTCACGCTCGCCTTCTCGGATCTTGTAACCCAATGGAATCGAACGCTTTCATCCCTGCTTACAGTGGCGGGACCGCTGCGGAGTTACACCGCATTCCGTTTTGACCGGTATAGATTGAAACTGCAATATACCTTCGCTCCCGCGCATAGTCAAGGTATCGCCGCTGCAAACTGTCTTGACTTCCAGGTCGCCATGCAGTATGTTTTATATCATAGTCAACCACCCCACAGGGGTGCGGTGGCAAGGAGAGAATTCGCATGATTACCCGAAAATTCGACATAACCGGTATGACTTGTTCGGCATGTTCGACTCATATAGAAAAGAGCGTGGCAAAAATGAGCGGTGTTGACCAGGTTCGGGTCAATCTTCTCGCCAACAGCATGACCGCGACCTTCGACGAAAAGAAACTGACGGACGAAAATATCATTTCGGTCATCCAGAAAGCAGGCTATGGAGCGGCACCACGGATTGCCGCCGGCACCGAAACTAAAAAACCGGCCCAAACAACACCGCATGGCATGAAATACCGACTCGCTATCTCATTTGCATTCAGCTTGCCCCTCCTCTACCTCGCGATGGGGCACATGCTTGGCTGGCCTCTGCCGCAAATCTTCCACGGACACGAAAACGCACTTATTTTTGCCTTTACCGAGTTTTTGCTCATCCTGCCGGTTATTGCCGTAAACCGCCCCTACTTCAGCGGTGGTTTCAACGCACTTATTCATGGCAGCCCCAACATGGACTCGCTCATCGCCATTGGATCTTCAGCAGCCCTCGGATACGGCATATACGCAGTGTTTGCCATCGGCTACGGACTGGGACACAGTAATTCTGCACTCGTCGCACGATATTCGATGGACCTGTATTTCGAGTCTGCGGCGATGATCCTGTCGCTCGTCACCCTCGGAAAATATCTCGAAGCCCGTGCAAAAGGCCGCACATCCGACGCCATCACAAAACTGGTCAAACTGAAGCCTGACACCGCGACTGTTCTACATAACGGAACAGAGATGACAGTGCCCGTCGAACACCTCGTTCTCGGCGATATCATCATTATTAAGCCGGGCCAGACCATTCCGGTTGACGGAATTCTCGTCGAAGGAACCTCGTCGGTCGACGAATCAGCGCTCACTGGCGAAAGCATCCCGGTCGAAAAGACCGCGGGCGACCGGGTCTTGAGCGCCACCATCAACGGCTCAGGGTATTTTACCTTCCGAGCAGACAAGGTCGGAAACGACACAACTCTTGCCCGCATCATTAACCTCGTCGAAGAAGCGGCCGCCTCGAAGGCACCGATATCGAAATTGGCCGACCGCATAAGCAGTGTATTTGTGCCCGTCGTTATCCTTATAGCTGTGTCGGCTGTTGTAATCTGGCTTCTCGTTGGAGCGAGCTTCGAATTTGCACTTTCGATCGGCATTGCGGTACTCGTCATTTCCTGCCCGTGTGCACTCGGACTCGCCACTCCCACGGCCATCATGGTCGGCACCGGAAAGGGCGCACAAAATGGCGTTCTGGTAAAAACAGCTGAAGCCCTCGAAATCGCGCACACCGTCGACACGGTCGTCCTCGATAAAACCGGCACAATCACCGAAGGGAAACCGCACGTCACCGACATAATCGCTGTTGACGGAATAGTTGCATCCGAACTCCTTGCCATCGCGGCCTCGATCGAAGCCAAGTCCGAACATCCCTTAAGCGCTGCAATCACTGCCGAGGCTGCAACACGCAGTCTCGCTCTCCGTTCAGTCGAAGCCTTCCGCGCCTGGCCCGGCAAGGGTATCGAAGGAACAATCGGGAAAAAACGCTACCTTGCTGGCACCCTGTCCCTTCTGCGCGAAAACGGTATTAATGCTGATCCACTTGTCGAGGTTGTCAACCGATTAGCAGAAAGCGGTAAAACGCCTTTTTGCCTTGCAGACTCCGAAAAAGGACTGGGCGTCATCGCAGTCGCCGACGTCATCAAGGTAGGCAGCAGGGAAGCCGTAGCCGCATTCGAAGCGATGGGAATCGAAGTAATCATGCTGACCGGCGACAATCGTAAAACAGCCGAAGCTATCCGCCGGGAAGCCGGCATTAACCGGGTCATTGCCGAACTGCTGCCCGACGGCAAGGCCGATGAAATACAGAAACTTCGAGATGAGGGTCGCATCATTGCCATGATCGGGGACGGAATAAACGACGCGCCTGCCCTCGCGGCGGCCGATCTCGGCATAGCCATTGGAGCAGGCACCGATATCGCTATCGATTCGGCCGACATTGTTCTCATGAAAAGCGATCTCCGCGACGCCGTCACTGCATTAAAACTAGGCAAGGCAGTTATCTGGAATATACGGCAAAATCTGTTCTGGGCACTGATTTACAACACGCTCGGTATTCCGCTCGCTGCCGGTGCTTTCTACGTCATCGCCGGATGGAAGCTGAGTCCTATGTTCGCTGCTGCCGCGATGAGCTTCAGCTCCATTTCGGTGGTACTAAACGCATTGCGCCTGAACTTGTTCAGGAAAGGAAAATAACATGACAAAGACAATCAAAATCGAAGGCATGAGCTGTGCTCATTGCTCCGGACGTGTCGAGAAGGCACTGAACGCTATTTCTGGAATCATGGCAAAAGTCGATCTCGCCTCGAACTCTGCGACTATCGAAAGTGCTGTGGATATAGATGACGCGCACATCGCCGCCGCGGTCGAGGATGCAGGGTACTCGGTCGTACAATGATCGCGGATGCCAACAAGATAGCAAAACTACTTAAAACAGCTCGCGGACAGATCGACGGAATTATTCGGATGATCGAGGAAGACCGGTACTGCATCGATATTTCGAACCAGCTTCTGGCAACTTCCTCCATCCTGAAAAAAGCGAATACAGAAATACTGCGGGAGCATCTGCATCATTGTGTGCGTGAATCGTTTGAAGAAGGAACAGAAGCCGATAAATCCAAAAAAATTGAAGAACTGATTTCAATCATGGAAAAAAATGCAAAGTAAGTCTTAAAAAAACCGGTCTGGGAATAATCCCGGATCGGTTTTCATTCTGTCAGCTAATCGAGCTTGATATCCGGAATACGGATCAGTTCGGGATGGTACTTGTAACCGCCAGCTTCGATGCGGCTCTTGAACAGTTCGTCAGTCGACGTGATGCGTTCAAGATTCCATCGGCCTTTGCGGTATTCGTCCACTGACACGTTTTTAGCGTCGAAATCGTAGTAGCTGGTTAAGACAAACACGAGTTTGCCCACAGTCAATTCAGCTTTCAGTGCTTTGTGTGTCGGAATAACGAAGCTTGCCCACGCCTTCTTTCCGTTTTCAACGAATAATACTTCGGCCTGCTTCTTGGTTGCAGCAGTCGCCGGTGTCACCACCTTACTCACATAATAATACATTCCTTCAACGTTGATGTCGGTTCCATCGGAGGCCAACACCTCGCCGGACCTGAAGTCGACGCCTTCTGCAACCTGGGCTGCAGCCTGCACGCCCTTACCGGCTGAAAGGACTCCCGATGCCAAATCTGTTACGGGAAGAGAGCCACAACCTGCGAGTAAAATCAAACTTGCGACGAAAGCAATTATACACAATTTTTTCATGATAGCCTCCTGATCTATATACTATAACACACCCCCATAACGCTCACAAGGACAAAACAGCTCGACTCAAAACGGGCCGCCGGGTTATACTGAAAGGCGTGAAACCCCTCAAAAAAATCTACATTGAAATTACCAACATCTGTAATTTGTCCTGCCCCTTCTGTCCGCCCCATTCGCGGAAGAAGGAAACAATGTCGCTTACGGACTTTGAAATCATCCTCGGAAAAATCCGGGGAAAAGCTGACATTCTCTATTTACATGTGAAGGGCGAGCCGCTACTGCACCCCGAGCTCGGTGCGTTCATCGATAGCGCCGGCAATGCAGGTTTTACCGTGCATCTGACTACCAACGGAACCTTGATCAGCGGGAAACGTGAATGTCTAGCCGGAAAACAGAATCTCGCCCGCTTGAATATATCTCTGCACAGCCTTCCCCAATTTGGTGAACAGGAACAACAGCGACTTACCCGGGAAATCCTGGAAGCCGCCAACCAGCTATCAATCGAAAATCGAAAAATTAATCCGCGCTTTCTTGTCAGCCTGCGCTTGTGGACAAAGGATAATCTTGAGGCAACTCGTTCCTGCATGCATCTGGTGGAGGAATTTTTCACCCTTGCTACGGGATCGGTAGAAGCGAGCCTCCAGGCGAAAAACGGGTTAGTAATACGTGAGGGGATTGCTATTCACACGGGAGAAACCTTTGTATGGCCCTCGCTTGCGGGAACCGATTTCGGCAGCACAGGATTCTGCCAGGCACTTCGCGATCAGGCAGGAATTCTCGCTGATGGTACGGTTATCCCGTGCTGCCTCGACGGCGACGGACTCCTTGCGCTCGGAAACATTCTGGACGACAACGCTACCTGGGACGGCATTCTCGGCAGCGATCGCGCCCGTGCACTCTACAACGGATTCACGAACCGGAAAATTTCTGAACCGCTCTGTAGGCGATGCGGCTACCGAACCCGGTTCACAAAAACTTGACCCGTTTTTCCTGTTCCACCGTATAGCCTATATGCTCCCACATCGTGTTTATTTCATTGTTCTGCATAAGTGAATTGGAAAAAACCGACTCGATCTTTTTCAGTTTTGCGAGTTTTTCAATCTTGTACACCATACAGGCAAATGCCTTGGGATCCTGATATTCGTCCTCGAGAAACACCGATTTGATGTACCATTCATCTTTCATGCCCTCTTTGAAAACGCGGGTACTGTCGATAAAGCCGACCGGAATATTGCGGGCATAGACAACAAAAAAAAGATTGTTTTCGATATCGAAGCTGTACTGAAGCAGATTACGAATCGATCGGTCATCAGTTGGAATATTCGCGAGCCGTACATCCTTCTTTCTGTTTTCTTCGATCATCTTGCGGTATAGTTCGACCGCGTCATCACTGTTACATATACTCAATTGCCTCAATTCAAGCATGTTTCATCCTGCCTTCGAACATTTTATGATATGAGGATCTTGCAAAACTTGGAAAGTTTTGCAAGATCAACCAATAATGTAAGTGGAGAATTCTAACAAGTTGTCGTTTTACAAAGACTTGTGAGAATTCTCCAAGAGCCGCTTGCAAAAGTAACCGACTTTGGCAAAAGGCTCATATTACTATCTATATCGGCCGAAAACAGAAAAATACAAAGCGTATCGCGTTAATTATGTGGGGGCAAGCTTTGCAGAATTTTATTCATTTTTTTTACCTTATGTGGTCGAATGTTTCGATCCGGGAAAGGACGAAATTTTTTATACCTACATCGATGTTTCCGATCCTGTTAACGAGCTCTCCGTGCACGAAGCCGTAATCGAATGTGCCGTCCTGCACCAAGAGGGGCGACTTATTGATCAGTCTCGTGTCGTCTTCATGGATCGAGTTATGGAAAAAGCCCCCGTCATCAAGCCAGGTCAGGGCTTTTTGACTGTCCTTCTGTGTATACACGAGCTGGAATCCCGTAATTTTTGTGGCAGAATGATTGGGGTACCAGATGTATAAATCGAGAAGTTCATCGGTAAACAGACGTCGGTATCCGGTTTTGTCTTGCCGGAGTCTGATAAATTCCTTCAGCATATTTTCCGGTCTCCATTGAAGGACAGTGTAACACGCTCCACCGTGAATTTCGACACTATTGGTGAACGACAAAAAAAACCGCCCGGTAGTCCGGACGGTTTTCAGTACTATTGCTTCTACAGCAAATCACTCGCTCTATTTAGATTACTCCGTGGGCGATCATTGCGGTGGAAACCTTGAGGAATCCGGCAATGTTCGCGCCCTTCACGTAGTTTCCTTCGTCGCCGAATTGTTTCGACGCATTCCAGGCATTATCATGAATGCTCTTCATGATACCCTTGAGTTTCGAATCGACTTCGTCGCGGGACCAGGCAAGGCGCATGGAGTTCTGGCTCATCTCGAGACCGCTTGTCGCAACACCGCCCGCGTTTGCGGCTTTTCCGGGAGCATACAGGATCTTGTGCTTGAGGAACACTTCTATCGCTTCGGGGGCAGAGGGCATGTTGGCACCTTCGGCCACCAGCTTGCACCCGTTCGTGACGAGCAGTTCCGCATCAGCACCGGAAATTTCGTTCTGGGTTGCCGAGGGGAATGCGCAGTCCACCTTGACGCTCCAGGGGCGCTGCCCGGCAGTATAGGTAGCTTTGGGGAATTTCTTGGTGTATTCGCTGATGCGTCCGCGCTTCACATTCTTGAGGTCCATCACAAAGGCGAGTTTTTCGGCGTCGATACCGTCCGCGTCGTAGATGAAGCCGTCGGAATCGGAAAGAGTGACGGCCTTTGCTCCAAGTTGATTGAGTTTTTCGATAGTGTACTGTGCGACGTTACCGGAACCGGACACCGCGCACGTTTTACCTTTGAAGCCGTCACCCTTAACCGCGAGCATGTTGTCTGCAAAATAAACGCAGCCGTAACCGGTCGCTTCGGGACGAATAAGGGATCCCCCGTACGAGAGACCCTTGCCGGTAAGGATGCCGGTAAACTCGTTGGCAAGCCGCTTGTATTGGCCGAACATGTAGCCGATCTCGCGTCCGCCGACGCCGATGTCGCCTGCAGGGACGTCAGTATCCGCGCCGATGTGTCGGTACAGCTCGCTCATGAAGCTCTGGCAGAAACGCATTACTTCGCCATCGGTCTTGCCGTGTGGGTCAAAATCGCAGCCGCCCTTACCGCCACCCATGGGCAGCGTGGTGAGGCTGTTCTTGAAAACCTGCTCGAAGCCAAGGAATTTCAGGATTGAAAGATTTACGCTGGGATGGAAGCGCAGTCCGCCCTTGTAAGGACCTATCGCGCTGTTGAATTGGACCCGGTAGCCGCGGTTTACGCAGATCTTTCCTGCATCGTTTACCCACGGAACTCGGAACATGATAACACGCTCGGGTTCGACGATCCGTTCAAGGATTGCGTTCTTTTGAAGCTCGGGCATCGCGTTGATGACCGGCTCGAGTGTGTCGAGAACTTCTGCAACCGCCTGCAAAAATTCACTTTCGTGGCTGTTTCTGGCCTTAACCTGGGCCAGAACCTCCTGAATGTACGCGTTAGCCATAAGATTACTCCTCATTGAGCAAAACCAATTGCGTCTTTGCAATTTTTATACCATCTTTGGTATGTATATCTCTAACGGGATAATTTTATAGCCTTTTATTTAATTTGTATAGCACAGGCTGAAGCAGGACTTCATTTTTATGCACTTTTTCTGCATAAATAACCACAACCTAACTATTCCATAGCCCTGTCGTCGGCGAGCACACCGGAAAGGGCCGTCCGCTTGGTAGAAATCAGGGCCAGGTCGTCCTTGTGAATCGTTTTTTTCATTTCATAGACTGGTTCCGAAGCTCCGGCCATGTAGGATTTCATCTCCGGGGTCATGCCGGGAGCCGAAAGTTGCTCGTCTATCGCTCGTTCCCATTCCAAGGTCATAAAACCGTACGAAATAACCATGATTTTCTCGAAACCGTTGTCTCCGAGTCCATGCTTCTTCAAGATAGCCGAAATTTCGGCGGGAACCTTCGTTGCCCGTGCCCGCGAAACAGCAGAGCTGAAGGAATCGTCCATGGACATGTTCATATCCATTTCAGGTTCGAGCAACTTATCGTACTTGTCGCCAAGGGCCGCGAAATCGGCCTCTATCGCCGGATAATTTGCGACAAAAATATCAATATCTTTCGAAGTCAGCACTTTTTTAGGGGCTGATGCTTGTGCGAATACAAGGGATGCCACGCAAAAAAACACAGTCAGAGCAAAAAGACGTTTGGTCATATAAACTCCTCTGTACTTATTGTACTACAACCTTTTTCAATTTCCAAATATCGCGGACATAATCTTCTATTGTCCGGTCCGAGCTGAATTTTCCGGATCGAGCCACGTTGAGCAGTGCCATTTTGGCCCACTTGCGTTTGTCGGCATACGCGACAGAAATTTCTTCCCTGACACGGAGATAATCGTCAAAGTCGGCAAGCACGTAATATACATCGGGGCGCTGTCCTTCGACTCCATACACGAGCGAGTCGTGCAATTCGCGGAAGTTTGGGTCACCTGCAGGTCCGAAAGTTCCGTCGACCAACTGGGTAAGGACGGCAGAAAGTTTCGGGTTGCGGTCCAGGTAGACTTGCGGATTATAGCTGTGCTCCGCCTCTATCTTCTGAATCTCGGGGGCGGTCAGCCCGAAAATGAAGGCATTTTCTTTGCCTGCTTCCTCTACTATCTCGATGTTTGCGCCATCAAGAGTGCCGACAGTCAGAGCCCCGTTGATCATAAATTTCATATTTCCGGTTCCCGAAGCTTCTTTTCCGGCCGTCGATATCTGCTCGGAAACGTCCGAAGCGGGAAACAGTTTTTCAGCGACGGAGACCCGGTAATTCTCGACGAAAACTACTCGAATTTTACCCTTTACCCGGTGGTCATTGTTTATGCGGTCGGCCACGGTATTGATCAGCTTGATGATTGTCTTGGCGCGGCGGTAGCCCGAGGCGGCTTTGGCGCCGAAAATGAAGGTATGCGCGATTGGCTTGTACGAGGGATCCTCAAGGATGCGGTTGTACATATACATGACCTGCATGATATCCAGAAGCTGCCGCTTGTATTCGTGGAGGCGTTTTATCTGTACGTCGAAGATCGAATCGGGATCGATCTCGATATTCTGGGTTTCCTTGAGGTACTTCGCGAGGCGAACTTTATTTTCATACTTGATCTGCATGAATTCGTCGAGCGTCGCCGAGTCATCCGCAAATTTCTCGAGTTTCCGCAGCAACATCAGGTTCTTTTCCCAGCCGGAACCGATCTTTGCGGTAATGAAGGCCGAAAGGGCCGGGTTAGCCGAGCAGAGCCAGCGGCGCTGGGTGACACCATTCGTCTTGTTATTAAACTTGGCCGGATACAATTCGTACCAATCAGCAAGTTCGACTGTCTTGAGGAGTTCGGTATGGAGCGCCGCGACACCGTTCACCGAGAAACAACCCACAATAGCGAGCCAGGCCATACGGATCATGCCATCGCCTATAATGGTCATGCGGCTATGTTTTTTCCAGTCCGTAGGATACTTTTCGCGTAGGCCCACGAGAAAGCGGATGCTGATTTCTTCAACAATCTGATACACCCGGGGTAACAGTCCCTGAAAAATCTCGACCGGCCACTTTTCGAGGGCTTCGGCGAGAATAGTATGGTTGGTGTAGGCAAAGGTACGGGTGACGATGTCCCAGGCCGCTTCCCAGCCGAGGCCATTGTCATCCATCAAAATACGCATCAACTCGGGAATAGCAACTACCGGATGGGTATCGTTCAGCTGGACGACATTGTATTTCGGAAAATCGGTAAAGTCCGTGCCATGGTCGCGCCGGTACTTGATGACGAGATCCTGAAGGCTCGCAGAGGTAAAGAAATACTGTTGCTTGAGACGGAGCGTCTTGCCGGAAGGACCGGCATCGTTCGGGTACAGCACGCGCGAAATATTCTCCGCGTTGTTCTGCCGTTCGACCGCACGCATATAGTGCATTTCGTTAAAAAGTGGCAAATTGAAGCCGTCGTCGGAACTGGCTTCCCACAAACGAAGGCGGTTGACCGTGCGAGTGCCATAACCGACTATCGGAATATCGTAGGGAGTGGCCGTAATTTCTTCGGCACCGATCAGCTTGAATACAATTTCGCCGTTCGGACGGGTTTCGGTTACCGGCGTTCCACCGAACAACACCTTGACGGCAAGGTCGGTACGCTTTACTTCCCAAGGGTCGCGGTGCTTCAGCCAGTTATCGGGATATTCCACCTGGTAGCCGTTTTCGATGTGCTGTTCAAACATACCGTATTGGTAGCGGATACCGTACCCGTGCCCCGGATAGTCGTGGGTTGCAAGGGAATCGAGAAAACAGGCAGCGAGTCGGCCTAAGCCACCATTACCGAGCCCCGCATCGGGTTCTTCTTCTTCAATGGAAGAATAATCGAAGTTAAGTTCGTCAAGCACGTCCTTGACCGATTCCATAATGCCGAAATTGATCAGATTGTTGCTCAAGGCTCGTCCCATCAGGAATTCGGCCGACAGGTAGTACATCTGACGAACCTGCTTGTCCTCGTATTCTTTTCGGGTAGCCATCCAGTCAGTCTGAATATGGTGCATGACGGCCGAAGAGACCGCATCGTAAATATCGTGTTTGCTCGCTTCTTCGAGGTTTTTTCCGTAATTTCGCTTAAGCCGGGTCCGTATCGAGTTCTTAAATTTCTCTTTATCGAATTCCATAAATTGTCTGCTCCTTGGGGGGTAAACCGGTTTATGTAGGGATATTACCCGATTCGAGAAATGAAAACAACACTGCTTCGCGCCAGAATGACGTATTTCGCCTGATTCTGGAGCAATTCCTCGAAGCCGGGCTCGAGAATATCGTGGGGAGATTCATAGGAAGTATCGATGGCGCGGAACCATTTCTTACCCACTGGTGGTGGACAGATTTGGGCAGTAATGTCCCGGGGAGCGGCGTTAAACATGATATAAAAATCGTTGTCATCGCAGTCGGCGATAATGCTTGCCTGGCTTCCGATCAACTGATAGGCGATAAAATGGTCAGCTTTATCCCAATTCACCGGCTTGCCATCTTCGCCGAACCAGGAAATATCCGGTGTGAGGTGCGAAGAAGAATCCTTTCCGGTAAGGAATTCGGGACGGAGGAAAGCCGGGTGGCTCTGGCGAAACCTGATCGTTTCGCGCACAAAACGGAATATGTCGGCGTGTGTTTCCTTGTTATCCCAGTTCATCCAGGATATTTCATTGTCCTGGCAGTACGCATTATTGTTGCCGCCTTGTGTCCGGCGGATTTCGTCGCCCATAAGGAGCATTGGAGTGCCAAGTGAAACGAGAAGCGACAGAAGCATGTTCTTGACTTGCTGCTTTCGAATCGCCTCGATCTGCGGGTTGACGGTCGGGCCTTCGAAACCGAAGTTATAGCTCACATTATGGTCGCTGCCATCGCGGTTCGATTCGCCATTTTCATCGTTGTGCTTCCCGTTGTACGAAACGAGGTCGTTCAGGGTGAAGCCATCATGACTCGTGAGAAAATTGATAGAATGGAAGGGCTTACGGCCATCACGGAGGTAGAGGTCGGACGAGCCGGTGATGCGTGTGGCGAAATTATGCACCGATCCCGCATCCCCACGCCAGAAAACACGCACATCGTCGCGGTAGCGGTCATTCCACTCGGCCCAGCGGCCGCCGGGAAACCAGCCCACTTGATAGGCGCCACCAGCGTCCCACGCCTCGGCAATGATCTTGGTCTGACGGAGAATCGGGTCTTCGGCGATGCGCTCGAGCATTGGAGGGTTCTCGAGCATCCGGCCGTTTTGATCCCGCCCAAGAATGGAACCGAGGTCGAAGCGGAAACCGTCGATATGCATTTCCGTTATCCAGTACCGAAGGCAATCAATAATCAGCGTGCGTACCACCGGATGGTTGCAATTGACTGTGTTTCCGCAGCCCGAGTAATTACGATAATATCGTTTGTTATCTTCGAGCATGTAGTAAATGGGATTATCAAAGCCCCGGAAACTCATGGTGATGCCGCGTTCGTTACCTTCAGCGGTATGGTTGAACACGATATCGAGGATTATCTCGATTCCCGCCTTGTGAAGCTCGCGGACCATTTCCTTGAATTCCCGTACCGGCCCGCTTCCCGCACGATCGGCGGCATACGTTGCTTTGGGCGCGAAAAAAGCGATTGTGCTGTAGCCCCAATAATTCTTGAGGGCTTCCCCGGTGCGGGGATTTGTTCGGTTGTTCTCGTTCTCGTCGAATTCATTGATTGGCAAGAGCTCGAGACTCGTGATTCCCAATTCCTTGAGGTATGGAATGGACTCGATGACACCGCGGTAGGTTCCCGCATGAGGACGCCGGGATGACGGGTGAACGCTGAGGCCCCGGATATGTGCTTCATACAACACGCTGTAGCGCAGGGGGTAATTGAGCGGGCGGTCGCCCTGCCAGTCGAAGTCGTCATCGTCAATCACGATGCATTTGGGAAAACCGGCCGCGGAATGGGTCGTTTGATAGGCAAGATCGGCATCAAAACCGGCACGGGGAACAAACGGATTATTGTGCGCGCCAAAAACAGAACAGGGGGTCAGTGCCTTGGCGTAGGGATCGAGTAAAAACTTGTGTTCATTGAAACGAAGGCCTTCGTTCGGTCGGAACGGGCCATCCACCCGGTACAGATACAGAGCTTCCTTCTGGAGACCCGCGACGAACACATGCCAAATGTCCCCGGTACGATTGAGATGGGGATCGAAGCGGTACGTATAATATGACTTGTCGTCATCCGGATTCTGGAAGAGTTCCAGGAGCACACCCGTGCCGTTCCGGGTAAATACGCTGAAGTTAACCCCGCCGGCCATCACGGTAGCGCCTGGGGGGAGCGGCTTTCCCGGTAAAAATCTCAACTTTTCCATATATTTTCTAAAATTATAGTGTGTGAAGGTGTTTTATGCTAGAATAATCGTGTGGAGTTTATATGAAAAGTATACCAATTGTATGTAAAACAGCTTCTACCATCAATGCATTCCGTACCGCCTGCGATAAATCTTCTAAGGAATTTGTGCCTATTGTGCTCGACAAGCAGGAAGAAGTCGTTTCCTACTTCAATTACGAGCTTCCGGAAATCAAAATTATAGATTTTGGCGATGACCAGCTCGATGCCGAAGCCCTCATGCAGGTAATTCATGGAGATCCCTGGCTTTTGTATGGCGGCATCATTGCGATCGTCAAAAATTATCAACAGAAAACCGACCTCGAAAAACAGCGAGACCCGAATATTTTACTTGTCCTCACCCGCAGTAATTTCGAGGAAAATACCGATCGCATTCTGCGCATTCTGACCCGCAACACCCAGTTCCTGTTCAACCGCGGTATGCAGCAACAGATGAACACCAACGAAACCGGCTCCTTTGTCAGCGACAACGACCCGACCGACATACTCTTCTACTGCAATCTGATTACCGGCTATCTCTACAATACAAACCGGGTGAACGATGAAGGTCGCGCGGCGCTGCAGGGTGCGCTGATGGAGCTACTTCTTAACGCAGTCGAGCACGGCAACTGCAAGATCGGCTATGACGAAAAAACAGCCTGGCTTTCGGCCGGCAAGAACATGCTCGACCTCATCGCACTCAAGAGTATCTCGGCCGAGGCAATCAACAAAAAAGTATACATATCGTACGACATTTCCAACCTTCGCACCCGTATCTCTATCCGGGACGAAGGGGCCGGCTTCGACTGGCGTAAACGCCTTTCCGCCGGCATGGAAGCAGGCCTCCACGGAATGGGCATCAAGCTCGCCGAATCTTTCGTCTCTTCGATTTCGTACAACGCCAAGGGAAACGAGGCATCGTTCGAAATAGCGAACCAGAAAAACTCGACCAACTCCATCCCGGTGATTGTGCAGGAACAGCAAATTCTCACGTACGAGGACAAGCAACTCGTATGTCGCGAAAACGATCCGTCAAATGATCTCTTCTATATTCGTTCAGGCAAATATGCTGTCTATGTTCAGAAGAAACTGGTGTCGGTACTCACTCCGAATGATATTTTCATTGGTGAAATGTCATTTCTGCTCAACGACCGTCGCTCGGCTACCATTATCTCGATCGGTACCGGCTCGCTCGTCAAAATTCCCAAGATGGAATTCATCATGCTCATCCGTGCGAACCCGCATTATGGCATCTTCCTTTCCCGTCTGCTTGCCCAGCGTCTTGCCCGGCAATCCACCCAAACCGTGCAGATCCGAAACGAGTTTACCAAGATGAAACTGGAACTGGACGGGCTCAAGGCCACCAACGTTTAAGCATGCGCACAAATCCGGTAGTTGATCTCATCAAGAGTGAAGGTAGTGACGACAGGGTCGTGTTTGTCTTTCCATCCGACATCGCCGCATCCCTGTGGATGGTCGAAGCCCTTTCCCTTACCGGGATGAACACGATCCCCGCACGCCGCTTCATCGCTTGGGACCGGTTCAAGGAACAAGCTATACAGGCAACGGTCGCCGGTAAAAAACCGGTATCGGCAGTTATCCGAAAGCTCTATGCCCTCAAGCTGGCAACCCGAAATGCCGCTACGCAACCCCCTCTTTTTTCGTCGCTCATCCCCGAAGATTTTGCCGAAGACGGTCATATCTTCGCCTCCTGGATGGCGCGCCTTCTGCCCCAGATGGAAATGTGGGAGCGAAAAACAGCCGAAAGGCATGGGTATGCAGGAGACGCCGAGGATACTGATCTCGCCTTCCTCAAGGCCGACTACCGAAAATTTCTCGATGCACACAACCTCTTTGAACCTTCGTGGCAGCGTCCGCCGCTCGTCGATTCGGGAGACCGGTATTTCATTTTTTTCCCCGAGGCCATCGAAGATTACGGCGAATATGCCGAGCTCCTCGCAAGCGCGCCATTCATTACCACGATTCCCGTTCCCGCACCGGAAGTTAACGAAGAAATCGAGGTGATCCTCCACGAAAACACCCGGGGAGAGCTGCGGTCAGTCGCACTGCAAATAGAAGCACTTATCCGCTCGGGTGTCGCGCCCGAAACTATCGCCCTCAGTGTGTGCGACCTCGAAACCGTCGAGCCATACCTCCTCCGCGAATTTACGCTTCGCTCCATACCGCTCGAATTCCGTGCCGGTTCCCCGCTCGGGAGCCGCCCGGCAGGAAGGCTTTTTTCGCTCGTGCAAGCATGCACAGCCGCAAACTTTGCGTTTGCGCCTGTCAAAGCGTTGCTCCTCGATCGCCTCATTCCCTGGAAAGACAGCGAAACCGCCGAAGACCTGATAGGCTTCGGAATCCGCAACCATTGCGTCACTTCCTGGAAAGAAAACGGCAGACACGTTGACATCTGGGAAGAAGCCTTCAAAGCACCATCGCAGGGCGAGTATGGCGATCGAGACATCCGCGCCTGGTTCCGCCGATTCAGGAATGCGGTTTCGCAGATGACCAGCGCCCAAAGTTTCACTGAGATTCGAAACCGCTATTTCACTTTTCGCGAAAGTTTTCTTGATCACGAACGCTACGAAATTGAAGACAACGCTGTCGTTGCCCGCTGCGTCGACGAGCTCAATGCATTGGCCGCTCTCGAAGGCACCTACGGCGACTATATCCCCGACCATCCTTTCGCCTTTTTCATATCTTTGCTGGACGAAAAAAAATACGTTCCCCAGCGCGCAAACGGTGGAGTGAGCGTGTTTCCGTATCGCGTCGCTGCCGGAACTCCCTTCCCCCATCACTTTGTGCTCGACGCAAGCCAAAACCAGGCGACCGTCCTCTACAGACAGCTCACCTTCCTCCGGGAGGACAAACGGTGCGCGCTCGACCTGCGCGAAGACGACGCCTCTGCAGATTTTTTCAACATGTACCGTATATCGGGCCAAGCTCGCTTTTCTTTCTCTGCCCGCACCTTTTCCGGGTATCGCACGCCCCATGGCTATTTCCACAGCGAGCGGAAAGCGGAACCGCCGGTATTTGATCCATTCGCCGACGAACAAAAATTTCTTTCCGGAATGTCCGGCGAACTCGCTAACAGTCCCGACCGACTGTACCCGGTGCAAAAAACAGGAAGAGCAGCCTGGACAAAACGAAATGTGGCGCGGGGCTTTTCGTGCCTGAAAGAAGCATACGGCGGACGGCTAACGCGGCTCACTGCCCTTGTCAGCGTCCGGCAAACAAGTGACGGTGATATCCGGGTATCCCAAAAAGATCTTAACACCTTCGCGGTATGC
Organism: Treponematales bacterium; assembly: GCA_038248875.1. GTDB lineage: Bacteria > Spirochaetota > Spirochaetia > Treponematales > Treponemataceae > Teretinema. Next base: position 11,558 of record JBBRWY010000040.1, on the reverse strand, counting down.
AACACCCGCTGGTTTTTCGACCGAATCCTCCGTATCGAAGCAGAAAGCGCGGACGCAGAGCTCATGAACGAGCGGAACCTCGGACTCCTGTACCACGATGTGCTTAAAAACGTGTACCAAAAAATCAAGACCACCGACAATACATTCATCGCCGCACACTTCGACGATTACTGCCTCTGGGCTGCCGACTTTGCCTCTGGTGCTGCAGCGGAGCATGCCGAATTTCGCGGCCCGCTTGCGGCTCCCCTTATCGCCATATTGGCAGGAAAAATAGCCGAAGGGGTTGCCGGCATGCTCAAGCGGGACACAGAACTTCTCGACGGTTTTGTGCCCGATCTCCTCGAGGATGACCTCTCTTTCTCGAAAGACGGCATCCGGTATTACGGCATGATAGACCGTATCTCGGGTCGCCAGTCGGACCAGAGCGCAGTGCTTATCGACTACAAGAGTGGAAAGCCATCCTCCCCTTCCTCCTACATCCCAGACGAAAAAGGGCGGATCCGGGACTACCAGATTCCCATGTACATTGCGCTCGCGGAAGCGTCGGACAAAAGCAGTCACAAGGGCACACAAATCAAAAACGCCTGGTTCGGCGATATCAGGGAAAGCGATTACCGGCCCATCGTCAACGACAAGGAATGCTTTGACCACGGCAGAAAAAAGGGCATATTCACCCGCGCCGAATTTGATGGTGCAATGAAAGCCTTTCACGAAATGACGACAACTTTCGCCGACGCAGTCAAAAATGAAACCTTCACCCGTCCAACTGATCTTCCGTGGGAAGAATGCACCCGGTGCGACTACCAGAAAATATGCCGCCATACATATGCGGTGAGGCCTTGATGAAAACATACGAACAGCTGATAGGGGAACTTGACGAAAATCAGAGAGACGCTTCTCGCATCGGAACGAACGCGGTAATCGCCGCAGGTGCGGGCTCGGGAAAAACACGAGTGCTTGCGGCTCGCTTCGTCTATCTCGTCATCGAAAAAGCAATGCCCGTGGACGAGATTCTCGCGCTGACTTTCACCCAGAAAGCCGCGTCCGAAATGTACGAACGTATTTATTCCACCCTCCGTGACATCGACCATCCACTCGCAAAAAAAGCGATCGCCTCGTTTCACCTCGCACGTATCTCTACGATCGACTCCTTCTGCAATTCCATCGCGCGCAACGCTTGCCGTCGCTACGGAATCTCGCCCGATTTCGAAATAGACAACGACCGTTCGACAAGCCTTGCCGAAGAACTCGCCCTTCCTTTTTTTCTCGAGCACCGTACCTCTTCGGCGATACGCCAGTTCATGAAGAAGTACAGCCTGGCCGAATTGGCGCCGTCTCTCTTTGCCGACACCATGGTTCGTTTTTCTCCCGTTTCGAGTCCGCTCGATTTTGAAGCGTTCCGCGTTATCCAGCAAAAAGAAATTGCCGCACGGTTCCCTAAATCCGCACAGACGATTCTCGACCTGATGCACACACTCAAGGCACTTCCCCCGGCAAAAGGCGAGACCTGGCCCAAGGTTACCGCTGCCCTCGAAAACATTCCCGACCTTCCTCCCTCTGACAACCCGCAATCAATCGCTGTTTTTATCAGTGCGTGCACACAACTAGGCAGCATCAGGTCTCCGGGAAATGCAAAAGATCAGAGCATGGTTATACTGAAAGAACTGCTTCCGGATTTCAAAAAACGGTTATATCCGGAATTTCTCTCGCTCGCCAATTACATCCTGAACGAAAAATTCGTGAGCGAAACCTTCGATATGCTTGCTGAATTCCAGACACTCTACCACAAGGCGAAACGGGCCGAAGGCATCATGACCTTTGCCGACGTGTCCCGCCTCGCCCTCGACGCACTGATTTCCGATCCCCTCCTTCGCCAGTCCTACAAAGAATCGATCAGCGCGATCATGATCGACGAATTCCAAGACGACAACGAGATGCAGCGAAACCTCCTGTTCCTGATAGCCGAGAAAAAAAACAGGAACGCTCGTTCCGTTCCCGCAGCAAGTGAACTATGCCCGGACAAGCTCTTCTTTGTCGGTGATGAAAAGCAGTCGATTTACCGCTTCCGGGGAGCAGACGTTTCCGTGTTCCGCAGGCTCGCGCAAGATCTCGACTGCGCCGACAGTCCCGAACTCGGAATCAACTACCGCACCGAAACAGCCCTAATTACCGCCTTCAATCATATTTTCCCCCGGGTGTTCCTCACTCCCGCATTTTATGAAGCTGGCAGATTTCCGCTTTTCGAAGCATCATTCAAACCGATAGAGTCAAGCCGAAATACCGGAGGCATCAAAAGCGTCCTCGACATCCTCATCGTGAACGAAGCAAATTTCGATCCGACCAATTCTTTCCAGCTTTCTCCGGCGGACACCGAGGCAGCCGAGGTTGCACACCGAATACAGGACCTTGTAGAAAAAGCGACACCTATCCGGGGAAAGGACGGAGTCCGGCCCTGCACCTGGAGCGACATCGCAATCCTCTTCCGCTCGGGAACCAAACAGCAGTACTACGAAAAGCACCTCCGCGAAAACGGTATCCCCTACCAGGCCGAAAGTCTGCGGGGACTTTTTAGCGACGCGCCGATAAACGACCTCTATGCACTGCTCCGGCTTGCCGTCTATCCCGCTGACAATTCAGCTTACGCAGTTCTGCTCCGCTCCCCCTTCGTAACCCTGTCGGATACCGGCTTTGCACTAGCCATGATTGACCGCACAGCGGCGAGAATAGAAAACCGCCCAATGCCCCTACCCTTCGCAAAAGAACTCGAGGCCAGTCTCGATCCGGAAAACCGCTCCCGTTTTGCTCAGGCAAGAGAGCTGTGGCTCGATGTCCGCGAAAAGGCAGATCGACTGCCCGCGGCAGAAATCGTCAGCCGTCTTTGGTATGATGAGGGCTATCGGTACGCAATTCTGGACGACAGCAACCTGCACCGGTACACCGAACTCTATGACTACTTTTTTGAACTTGCGCGCCAAGCGGACGAAAAAGGAGAAACGCTCGCAACCTTTCTCGATCGCATCGCCATTCTCATGGCCTCAGGCGAAAAAATCGAGGGCCTCGACATTCCAGTCGAACGTGCCGGAGGCGTCCGCCTCATGACCGTGCATAAAAGCAAGGGTCTGGAATTTCCGATAGTCTTTTTGGTGGATTGCGGCAACAACGGCAATACCGACCGCAACACCGCGCCGGTGTATTTCTCGGAAGAAACGGGCATCTCGGTAAATACCGGCGGAGCCGAGGAATCGGACGCGGCGAACACCAATTGGTTTTACGAAAAAGGACGCGAGGAAGAAAAAAACAAAAGTCAGGCAGAAATCAGACGCCTGTTATATGTCGCCATGACCCGAGCCGAAACACGGCTATGCATCAGCGGGACTGTCTCTCTGAACGACGATGACGAACCGGACGACAGCGGCCCCGAGGAAAGCGTACGCACTGATGACATCCGAAGGCGCATCTCGACCGCTCTGGACAAAAAAGACAAGAAGGCCGCGAAGGAAGAGAAACCGCCGTCAAAACGGAGTTTTTTCGATTTCCTTTTTCCGGCGCTTGTCCTCGAGGAAATCCCCTCTCTTACGGTCACAGAAATTCTTCCGCGTCTACGAAACGCCGGGGTGACCACAACGCCCGGCACCACTTCGGCTTCGGGCCTCGCCTCTCTGTACGAGTCCTTGCCGCTCGCCTCATACCAAAGTTCGCCCCGCACCCGATACAGTGCGACCGCCCTCCATGCCCTTGCCGCAGAAAAACCGACAATAATACACGGACAGACAGAGGCGGCGGTGCAAACCGCAGCCGAGCAGCCAGACAGGGCAGATCCGCTCGACCGGCTCCTCAAGGCAACAGCGACGAGCGCAGCTGATTTTGGTGTGTATGCCCACAAAACCATCGAAGCCCGCTTCACCGGGTTTCCGGCTTTCATGCCTGCGGAACTGCGACCGACAGCCGAAGCAATGGCAGACCGCTTTCTCGCTTCAGCGCTCGGCAAAAAAGCTGTTTCTTCCCAATGGAAAAAAAGTGAATTCGGTTTCGTCACCCGCTATGAATTCGACGAAAAACAACTGATCATTTCGGGACAGATTGATCTTCACTTCGAATACGATAACAAGGTCTATGTTGTAGACTACAAAACGGATAAAACCGAAAACACAGACTGGCATGCCGAACAGATGGCCGTCTATCGCAAGGCTGCGTGCGACTTGTATGGAAAAGAAACTGAAATTTGGCTCTTCTACCTCCGCACCGGGAATGCAGTCCTCGTGCCGTAAAGCACCGCACAGTAGTACCAAAGTACTATCCGACCAGTACCCGTGTACCGAAACGGTACTTACTAGGGCAGTTCAATTTGTAGTAAGCAAACCTCTCGTGATATAGTCAGATTATGAACATAGTCTGACTATAAAGGAGGCTACCAAATGAGCGACGCTCTTCTGCGGGCAACACACATTTCAAAATCATTCTCCATGGTACAGGCCCTCTCCGACGTAAGTTTCGACTTGCTTCCCGGAGAAGTGCATGCCCTCCTCGGCGAAAATGGCGCAGGTAAATCGACATTGATGAAAATCTTTTCGGGCGTCTATAGTAAGGATGAAGGCGAAATATCTATACGCGGGGAAAAAACCGAGATTCATTCACCACTGCGGGCACAAGAACTCGGAATCGGAATAATCCATCAGGAACTGAACCTTTGCGGTCATCTGACCGTGGCGGAAAACATATTCCTCGGTCGAGAGGCAACAACATTCGGTGTAACCAAGAACCGGGTTCAAAACCGAATGGCACAGGAACTGCTCGATCACCTGAATGTCAATCTCGACCCGAAGGCCCTTGTGCGCGACCTTCCGGTATCAAAACAGCAGATGGTTGAAATCTGCAAGACCCTTTCGATGAAAGCCTCGATTATCATCATGGACGAACCTACATCGGCCCTGACCGACAAGGAAATCGATGATCTCTTCCGTATCATTCACGAACTGAAAAAACAGGGCAAGGGAATTATCTACATTTCCCACCGGCTCGAAGAACTGTCGAAGATCGCGGACCGCATCACCATCCTCCGCGACGGAAAATTTATCTCGACACACAACTTCACCGACATCACCTTGCCAGAAGTCATCGCAAAAATGGTAGGACGAAACCTCAAGGAAAAGTTCCCGCGCATCCAATGCGAGACAGGAAAGACCATACTCGAAGTGCAACACCTGCAAGCTGGTAAAAATGTGCGCGATGTTTCGTTTAAGGTGCGCGAAGGAGAAATCCTCGGTTTTGCCGGACTCATGGGAGCGGGAAGAACCGAAACCATCCGCGCGCTCTTCGGGGCGGACCCAAAGGAAAGCGGAACAGTCATCCTCGACGGAAAGACTATATCCATAAAGCAACCATCTGACGCTATCAAAGCAGGCATCTTCGCCGTTCCCGAGGACCGAAAGCATGATGGCCTATGCGTCAAGCTCAACGTCATCGATAACCTGACCATGCCGAACCTTGATATGATCTCGTCGCTCGGACTTATCAATCCACGGAAGGCAACGAGTCTTGCATCGAAAATGGTAGACAATCTCAAGATCAAAACGCCGCATCTCCAACAGTACGTCCGAAACCTTTCGGGCGGGAACCAGCAGAAAATCGTCGTCGGTAAATGGCTTCTCCGGGATGCACGTATCGTCATGTTCGACGAGCCTACCCGCGGCATCGATGTCGCAGCAAAAGTCGAAATTTACAACATCATGAACGAGCTGAAAAAGCAGGGCATCGGAGTCCTGTTCGTGTCGTCAGAACTACCCGAGATTCTCGGCATGTCCGACAGGGTCATCGTCATGTGCAATGGCCAGATCAAGGCAGACCTTGATACACAGAAAACCACACAGGAAGAAATCCTGCATTACGCAACGCAGTTCGCATAAAGGAGAACGAGTCATCATGGCAACAACAGCAATCGGACTGAAAAACCCGCTGAGGAATATATCAAGGGAAAGCAAACAGCTGCTTTCAACTTTCTCCGGACTCTTCGTGATCGGAATTATATTTAGTATTTTGAGTCCCTATTTTTTCAGTGTGAACAACCTCTTAACCGTGGCAACCCAGACAGCGATAATTGCGATAATTGCGATTGGTCAAACGTATGTCATGATCACGACAGGTATCGACCTCTCGATCGGATCGAACATCGCCCTTTCGGGAATGGTCGCCGGCATGACCATGGCCGCCGGGTATCCACTTTCTGTTTGCATTACCCTTGCGCTGCTATCCGGCTGTCTCGTCGGTTTTATTAACGGAATCATGGTAGCGTATGGAAGAATCCCTCCCTTCATTGCAACTCTCGGTACAATGACCGCAATCCGCGGCGTCTCACTCACTCTGACACAAGGCATCCCCATCTCGGGTCTCCCGAAGCAGTTTACCGTCATTGGTACCGGCAGCCTTGCGGGAATCCCGATACCGGTAATCCTGATGATCTTGCTTACTATCATCTTCGGCTTTGTGCTCGCCAAGACCAAACTCGGTCGACACGTATACGCCACCGGTAGCAACGTTGATGCAGCACGCCTTTCGGGAATCAACACCAAAGCAGTGCTCATTAAGGTATACATGATCAGCGGATTCCTGGCGGCTTTCGCAGGACTCATCATGGCAGCACGCATCATCTCGGCGCAGCCCTCGGCGGGCGACGGCTACGAACTTGACGCAGTCGCGTCCTCGGTCATCGGCGGCACCAGCACGCTCGGCGGCGAAGGACTGATCGGCGGGACCTTCATTGGAGCCTTCATAATTGGCATACTCCGAAACGGCCTCAACTTGGTCGGTGTATCCCCGTTCATCCAGAAAATAATCATCGGCGTGGTCATCGTCGGCTCGGTTTTCGTCGACCGTATCAAGCGCAAGGACTGACCGTTTTAATTAAGTGGTTATCACCGGACCGAAAGGCCGGAAAAGTATATGTATTCCTTAAGGAGGAAACTATGAAAAGAGTATTGAGCATTGCGATGGTTATCGCACTGGTATTCAGCATGGCAGCTTTCGCAAACGGCAAAAAAGACGCCGGAGCAGCCGGAAAAATCAAGATCACATTGATCACCATGGACTCGCAGGACGAACACTGGCTCAAAGTAAAAGCCGGTGCAGAAGCCAAGGCTGCCGAATTGGGCAACATCGAACTCACCTTCAACGCACCCCCCGGAAAAGTTGACGCCAATGTTCAGCTCCAGATGGTGGAAGATGCAATCACCAAACGTGCCAACGTGATCATGCTTGCGCCTCTTAACAAAGACGCACTGGTTCCCGGTGTTGAAAAAGCAAAAGCCGCAGGCATCACCGTAATCATGATTGACTCCGGCGTAAACACCACCAAGTATGACGCATTCTTCGCGACCGACAACGGCGCCGCCGCCCGCACCGCAGCTGACACACTCTCCAAGCTTCTCGGTGGAAAGGGAAAAGTTGCCATCATCAATGCACAGGCCGGAGCCGGAACCACGATGACCCGCGAAAACGACTTCAAAGATCAGATGAAGAAGTATCCCGGAATCCAGATTGTCGGCGTCCAGTACTCCGATGGCGACAAGACCAAGGCCCTCAACCAGGCTCTCGATTTCATGACCGCCAATCCGGACCTCGCCGGCTTCTATGGCTGCAACGAAGGCTCGACCGTAGGTCTCGCACAGGCTGTTCTCCAGACTGGCAAAGCCGAAAAAATCAAAGTTGTTGGTTTCGACTTCTCTGCTGACACTAAGTCCCTGATCCAGCAGAAAGCCATCCAGGCAACCATGGTCCAGAACCCCTACGTGATGGGTTACCAGGGTGTTGACGCCGGTGTTCGCGCATTCAAGGGCGAAAACTTCGGCGGAAAGACCATCGATACCGGTGTATCGGTAGCCACCCTCGAAAACCTCTCTTCCATCAAGTAATTGAACGGCTGATTGTATCCGATCAGCCAATTCCGGTCCGGCTTTCAAAAGCCGGACCTTTTTTTTCCTTCACAGTCTTGGGGAGGTACGCTATACTATCCGTAATGAAGACCCTTTTTCGGATTCTTTGCGCCGGCCTCGTTTACTGCCTGGTCTACTTTCAACTAACCGGGGCGAACTCCAGGCCTGACGCATCCAGCGGTGAAGCGCTTATTCTCCTTTTCACCCTTTCGGGGCCCTTTCTTTTTTTCATCGGCACCATCAGAAAAGGCAATCGCTTTCGTGTCTTTTCAGTCCTCTTCCTCAAGGCCCTATTCACCCTCATCATCCTCTATCCCTGCGGAAACAATCCTTCCCTCTACACCATGCTGCTCGCCCTTTTTTGCATCGAAGCGGTTCTTATGCTCGATGAATACTGGCCCGTTACCCTTGTCTACCTGGCCCTGATCCTGTTTTTCATCGGCATTCTACCCCGCCGGGCATGGGGCCGCCCCCTCTCCGTTCCCCCTTTTGCCCTTTTCCCCGTACTTTTCGCCTGCTTGTCGCTGACTGCCGTCACGGTCCGGCAATTCCTCCGGACGCAGGAAACACTTACACAAAAAAACAACGAAATAGGCCAGCAGCAGTTTTTGATCGACCAGGTCTACCAGCTCAATTCCCGCTTCCAGGAATACGCTTTGAATGCCGAGCGCAAATCGGCGGAGGACGAACGAAAACGCATAACCCGGGACATTCATGATATAATGGGCTACACTCTCGTCAACCTTCGGGTCATGCTCGAAGTCGCCCTCGACCTTGCTTCTGGCACGAATGCACGGCTGACCACACTCCTCGAAGACTCGATCGGCCACACGAGGGACGGGCTCCAGTCTGCGCGAAAGGCCCTACGAAACCTGCGCGTAATCGAGGACAGCACCGAATCCTGGATGAACCGGATGCATCGCATAGCGGAAACCTTCGCCAGTGCGACCGGCATTTTGATCCATATTTCCTGGGGAAACGTAACCCGGACAAACTGCCCAAAACTGAAATCGGCCGTTTATCAGTTCATCCAGGAAGCACTGACCAACTCGTTCAAGCACGGAAAGGCTGCCTCGGTCGAGATCGATTTCCGGATAACCGAAACAACGCCCGACGACAAGTTTGTCGCACGGGTGATAGACAATGGAACCGGAGCGAAAGAAGTCATCCCCGGCATCGGGTTCTCGGGAATGAGCGAGCGAATTGCCCTCCTCGAGGGAGAAACCGGCTACCGGAATCTTGACCATGGATTCGAGGTATGGATCAGCATTCCGATGCTTTCAATGAGGAAAGAAACATGAGCGAGAAAAAAATACGCCTTCTGATAGCCGACGACCAGCGCCTTTTTGCTGACAACCTCAAGACCGTCATCGAATCGCGCGCCGAAGACATGACCGTCGTTGGTATCGCGAACGACGGCACCGAAGCGATCAGGCTCGCCCGCGAGCACTGGCCTGATATCATCCTCATGGATGTGTGCATGCCGCTTCTTGACGGTGTTAAAACCATCCGCGCGATTAAGGGAGAGCTTCCCAAAATTAAAATACTGGTGCTGACCACCTTCGGAGATGACGACTATGTTCTCGAGGCACTGAAGTACGGTGCCATCGGCTATTTATTGAAGGACATCTCGATGACGGAGCTGATCCAGACCATCCGGAGCGTCAGCGCAGGTAATATCATGATCTCGCCTGAAGTGGCCAACAACCTGATAAAAAACCTTTCTGATCAGAAGGATTCGAATGCGCGGGATGCAGAACGAAATCTACCGCCCGTACGGACCCCAGCACCCGCCTGGCTCGACACACTCAACCGGCGCGAAAAGCAGATACTCGCGCTCATCGCGGAAGGATGCAACAACTTCGATATCGGATCACGGTTGAACATCGGCGAACAGACAGTCAAGAATTACGTGAGTGGCATCTATGATAAAAGCGGCATCCATGACCGGCTTACGATTATAAGGGAAGCTACCAGCCTGAAACACTTGTTGGACGGTGTATGAAAAAAATCGCCTGCGTCATCCCCTGCATTATCTTTGGCACCGGACTGTTTCTCCTTACCCTTACCTTTACCCTCTCACTCGCCTCCTGCAAACCAGCGGCGTCCGCCCCTAAAACTTCCGGAGAGGAGTCGCCTGCAAAGATTATCGATCCCGTTTCCGTTCGGGACCGCATACCGCTGAAGGTGGTCTACTTCGACACCGAAACCGAGGACAACACCCGCTGGCTTTCCAAGGCCGTCACCCTCTTCGAGTCGACACACCCGACCGTCAAGGTGATCCTGAGCCCTGTCTATGGTAGCGAAACCGACTACGCGAACAAGCTCTCCCTCGCACTCAAGAGCGACTCCTCCATCGATGTAATTCTCTTCGATAGCGCCTGGCTCTATGCCTTCATAAACTCGGGCTTCCTCGTCGGCTTCATGGCCGACACCTGGGACGACTGGATAAACCGCTTTCCCGGCAAGACAAAGGAGTCGGTGAGCTACAACGGTCTCGATTACGCCATGCCTGTTTCACTCGAAGTACAAGGCCTATTCTACAATGCGTCCGTATTTCGGAAAGCGGGCATTCCCGTGCCCTGGAATCCGGAATCATGGATCGAGGTAGAAAAAACGGCACAAAAACTGAAACAATTGACCGAGTATCCGGTCTGGGTAACCGGTTCGTCCGCTCAACCGGAAAGCACTGCCATCCAAACCTTCGGCATGCTCCTTTCGGGAACCTACGACTGGATGTACGAAAATGAACAATGGGTTACCTCGTCCAAAGGAATGCTCGATTCCCTAACCTTCCTGCACCGGCTCTACCAGAAGGACGCGATCATGGAAAACCTGCCCCGCTCGGTCATGCAGAGTCGGCATTCCATCGATACCCTCGCCCGCAAGCTGTATGCCGGAGAAATAGGTATCCTCCTTAATTCCTGCCGGCTCGGACCTGCCATAGAACGGGCCTCGCCGCAGTATCAGAATGAAATTCTCGTGACCCCGATGCCGAAACAGTACGGCGGAACAACATCGGTTACCGGCAGCTGGATGATCGGTATATCGAACCTTTCGGTCAACAAATTCATCAGCTTCGAATTCCTCAAATCGGCTCTCTCTGCAGAAATCCAGACTCTCTCATGTACCCTTCGCGGCGATATTCCGGTCAGGCGAGATGTCGAAGCAGAAGAATCCTGGCGCACGAAAAACTGGTACGCTGACCGCATGTCTGATTACCTCTATTTCTCCCGATTCCGACCCGAAGGGCCTGAATACCCGCAGGTCTCGTTGCTCATCAGCATCGCAGTCGAATCGGTGATCAACGGGGCAAAAACGCCCGAACAGGCGATGAGCGAGTTCGCTTCCGGAATGGAAAAAATCATACCGGAAGCTCGCCGCATCAGGAAAAAACTGTGATCCGGCACAAAAGCACAGATCGTCTCTTCTCTCTTTTCCTCATAGCCCCCGCGCTGGTACTTCTGTTCGGTTTTTTCGTGGTCCCGGCACTCGGCTCACTTTTTTATTCCCTGAGCCCTTTGCGCCTCGGTCGCGCGCTCGTGTCGCATCGCTCGCAAGTCAGCCCGAGTCCGGCGCGGGTTGCACGCGCCGCTTGGCGTGCGGGTGCGCGCGAAAATACGCTTCGCGACG
>JBBRWY010000039.1:0-35319 GCA_038248875.1 Treponematales bacterium | reverse complement strand
TCGAAGCGATGCGTGAGCATACGAAAATACGTTTTGAGGGAACAAAAATAATGACCACCGTGGATGGGATTGATAGCGAGCTTTCCGGGAACGAGTGGGTATCTATGAATTTTTTCGGATTCATGCCAGAAGCTTTAGAAAATTTCGGCGCATACTTCCAGGATTTTATTGAGAAGAACGTTGCAAGTGAAAAGGCGGAATCCTTTTTACCGGAAGGTGCGAGTTCAATCGTTAAAAGCGGAAAGGGAACAATCAAGTTTTATACATCCGAAGAAAAATGGTTCGGCATGACCTATCCTGAAGACCGGATCATCGTAAAAAATGAGATAGCGAAAAAAATAGATTCGGCTTATTATCCCGAAAATCTATGGAAACCGAAACGAGTATGAAAAATGAGACGGTTGAGCACATCATTCGACAGTTCGATATTTATGGGGATCTTGCATTCGTAACCCCATACGGAACCGGGCACATCAACAACACCTATGTCTCGACCTTTATGCAAGCAGGAACCGCTGTACGCTATACGCACCAGCGAATTAACCAAAAAGTGTTTTTGCATCCCGAGGAAGTGATGGGTAACATTGCAGCAGTCACCCGGCATATCGGTGGAAAACTTGCGGTATCTCATGCGGATGATTCTTCGAGACGCGTGCTTACCATTGTACTAGCACGGGATGGAAATTTATTCTGTCGCGACGAAAATGGCGACTACTGGCGCACCTATTTGTTTATCGAGCATGTCCAAAGCTATCAGATTCTTGATAATCCTTCACTTGCCTATCGCGTCGGTGAGGCGGTCGGGACATTTCAGTATCAACTTTCGGACTACGCCGGAAAGAGGCTTTTTGATACAATTCCTCTCTTTCACAATATGGAATTCCGTTATGGGCAATTTGCCGCCGCACTTGCAAGCGATAAATTCAGCCGGGCTTCTCTGGTTACAGAAGAGATTGATTTTCTTCTTGAAAACAAAAAGCGCGGAATGATTCTCGACGAGGGTTTGCGTGGGGGATTGCTCAAAGAAGGCATCACCCACAATGATACTAAATTGAACAACATACTGTTTGATGCAACAACTGGCGAAGCCGTTTGTATCATTGACCTCGATACGGTGATGCCGGGCACCATTCTTTTCGATACCGGAGATCTTATTCGTACCGCGACAAACACAGGCGAGGAAGACGAGACGGATCTCTCAAAAGTTAGTTTTAATTGTTCACTTTTCGAAAGTCTTATAGGTGGCTACTTGTCTAAGGCTGGATCCTTCCTGAGCGCATACGAGAAAGAGTTGCTTGCTGAATCTGGGCGGAACATCACGCAAATTATGGCAGTGCGGTTTATCACCGACTACCTCAACGGTGATGTGTATTATAAAACGTCTCGCGAAGGTCACAATCGAGACCGATGTCGAACCCAGATTGCCCTGATCCGTTCAATGGACGGACAATGGGAATCAATATGCAATGTACTCGCAAAATTGACACAATAGATTTTTATGTTCTACAGGGGGAAAAGATGAAGAAAGCATTACGTATTGGAGCAGCTATTCTGCTCGTCTGTGCTGCATCCGTGAACGGTCTTTGGGCCGGCGGTTCTGCAGATGCCAAAAGTTCTGCGGCAAAAACAAAACTCGTGTACTGGTCCATGTGGAATCAGACCGAACCGCAGGGAATGGTGATTGAAAAGGCAATCAGAGACTTCGAAAAAAAGAATCCGGGTGTCGCTGTCGAGATTAACTGGAGTGGACGTGAAATTCGTAAAACGCTTCAGCCCGCCCTTGACAACGGACAGCAGATTGACCTCTGGGACGAGGACTTCGAGCGTGTCGTGAAAAACTGGGGTTCGTATGCACTAAAGCTTGACGACTTTGTTTCCAAGGTATATCCATCAACCGGTGGAAAAACCTACGAGAACGCAGTAATGAAATCAATTCTGACACAGACCCGCACGTTCTCGAAAGATGGCGGCTTGTATGCAATAACCTACCAGCCATTCGTCTTCGCCTTCATGTACAACAAGGAACACTTCAAGAAGGCCGGCATCACCGGGACACCGAAAACCTGGACCGAATTCGAAGCGGCCTGCGCTAAATTAAAATCTGCCGGCTACGAACCTCTTACTACCGATGACGCCTATGTTGACACGTTGCTCGGCTATCACCTTGCCCGGGCGAAAGGTTACAAATGGGTCGAGCAGCTTGTGAAGGACAAGACAAATAAGATGTGGGACGATCCCGCCGTTCTTCAGACTGCGAAAGATTTTGAAAATCTTGCCAAGAAAGGATATTTCTCGAAAACAGTCATGGCTAATAAATGGCCAGCCGGACAGCAGGACATAGCAGCGGGAACTGTTTCGATGTACTTGAATGGAACCTGGCTTGTCAACGAAATAATGGGAACTACCGGTCCCGATTTTCCCTGGGGCGCCTTTGCCTATCCCGCGGTTACAGGCGGGGTCGACAATATCACCGCTGCCAATTATGGTGGACAGGCGTTTCAGATTAGCAAGAAATGCGCTGCTCCCGATGTAGCCTTTAATCTGCTTGTGCACCTCACCACCGGAGCCTGGGACAAGGAACTTGCAATGCAGTCCTATGGCGTACCAGTTGGTGGAACAACCGATTGGCCAGTACAACTTGCCGAAGCGAAGACCTTGTTCAATTCCCTGACTACTTGCTATCCTTGGGCAGGCGGCATCCAGGCTGATACAAACAAACAGCCTGTTATCGTCGAGTCGTTCACCAAACTTATCGGCGGACAGATTTCCGCCGAACAGTTTGTCGCAGCAATGAAAAAATAAGAACCGTCCGGTTGCCCGTTACACCACAAATGTGTCTCGGGCAACCTCGTGTTCTTGAAGGAATCCGCACATGAAACGAAACAAAACAATGCTGTTCGTCTTTCTCGCCCCTGCGGTATTGTCCTACCTGGCGATTTTTTTGTACCCTACGGCTCGTACCGCGCTGATGAGTCTGTTTGACGTTGCGAACATTACCGATTCTGTTTCTATCTGGCGCTTTGTCGGATTCGATAATTACCGCACCTTATTTACGGAAAGTCTTTTCATGACAGCAATGAAAAATATTGCCGGTATTTGGCTGTACGGCGGCATCGGTATTTTTACGGTTTCTCTTTTGTTCGCGGTGATTCTTACTTCTGGAGTAAAATTCAAGTCATTTTTCCGGGCCGTCGTGTATCTTCCAAACGTTATATCGGCGGTTGCGATGGGTACTATGTGGATCCATTATGTGTACAATGCAAAGTATGGTTTGTTTAAAACTGTCTTTGCCACTCTCGGCATCGAATCCCTTTCAAATATCCAGTGGACCGCTCCCGACAATGTGTTTGGTTCCCTGATAGTCGCATACAGTTTCGGCATGGTTGGCTATTTCATGTTGATTTTCATGGCGGGCATTGAAAAAATACCTGCAGACTTTTTTGAAGCGGCAACCCTCGAGGGTGCTGGCGGGCTACGAAAATTTAAATCCATTACCTTTCCTCTATTAAAAGATGTGCTGCGAACCAACATTGTTCTGTGGTCTATCAACGCCGTCGGGTTTTTCGTGTGGTCCCAGATATTCTCGCCCCTTACCCCCGAGATGGGCACGGTAACTCCTATGGTGTACATGTATCAGACCGTGTTCGGCGGGAGCACCGTGGTAACTGATCGAAATGTCGGCGCCGGAGCCGCAGTCGGCGTCGTGTTAACGGGCATCGTCATTCTGTCCTTTGTCGTGACCAATATACTTTTCCGAGACGAAAAGCTCGAATACTAGGGAGGCGATAAAATGAAAGAATTGTTGCACTATATCGGATTGAAATCGAAGCGGATCGGTGTAGTCGCCATAATGTTTTGGTGTGTCTTTACCTTTCTGGTGGTGGGCTGGATCGTTGCCGCATCCTTTTCGACGACAAAGGGTATCTTTTCGAACACTATTTGGACTTCGGGCTTCCATCCCGGAAACTACCTGACAGCTCTTTTTAAGCACAATGTGTCGAAATATTTTATGAATTCAATTATTTATACTGCATGCTCTATTATTGGAATCATCCTGATAGGAGCTCCTGCGGCGTATGTTCTTTCACGTTTCACATTCAAGAGCAACCGGTTGATACAGAATATGTTCGTTACTGCGCTCGGTATTCCAGCGATCATGATTATCATGCCCTTATTCTCAATGATTACTTCTATGCGCTTGACCAATTCCCGTCTGGTACTTATTGTTCTATATATTTCAATCAATGTACCGTTCACGGTGTTTTTTCTCATCAGTTTTTTTCGAAACCTATCGTATACGTTTGAAGAAGCTGCGGCAATCGACGGCTGCGGACCTATGAAAACATTCTGGGTGATCATGCTACCTCTCGCACAGCCGGGGATAATCACCGTCAGCATATTCAATTTTATTACTGTGTGGAATGAATATTTCATGGCGCTCATTTTTGCTAACAAGATGGAGTTACGTCCTGTCGCGGTTGGTCTGTATTCTATGATCCAGTCTATGCGTTATATCGGCGACTGGGCCGGCATGTTCGCGGCGGTAGTAATCGTTTTTTTACCCACTTTCATCATCTATATTTTCTTATCTGAGAAAATTATAGCCGGTGTTACCGGTGGCGCTATAAAGGGTTAATGTAATGGCTGTAATTTCAACGGGTGTTCTTGCGATAGAAGGTTCTCTGCTTGAAGGAGAAAATCCGCTGCCGCTTTTCCGAAACAGGAACCATGACACGAAAGTCAACCTTCGCAAGGGATTTCCTGAACGGTATACAGCTTTGCTTGGGCGGGATACAGGTTTTCGTATCCTGCCGTACACGCGACAAGATCGGTACCAACGGGAAAAAAAAGACATCCTGCTTAAAACCATAGTGCTCGAGAACGAAAAACTGCGGGCAGTCTTTCTTCCCGAATACGGGGCTCGCCTGTATTCACTGATCAACAAGGTGGACGGTCGAGAACTTCTGTACCGGAATTCAGTTTTTCAGCCAGCTAACCTTGCGATCCGGAATGCCTGGTTCTCGGGTGGTATCGAATGGAACATGGGCCAGTATGGCCACGCCTTTTCTACATGTTCCCCGGTGTTCTGCAGTCTTCAGAAAGACGCCTCGGGGGAAGCTTTTCTTCGTGTGTACGATTACGAACGATGCAAGGGTTTTTTTTGGCACATTGATTTTCACCTCGCTGCAGATTCTGATATCCTGTGTGTCCATACAGCCATCCATAACATCGATCCTTCTGAAAAATCCCTGTATTGGTGGACCAATGTAGCGGTACGACAGACACCGGGGAGTCGCGTTTTTTCTTCGTCGGCCGATGTCATCTATATTGATCCCTATGTTGAGAAAGGAGAACGTCGTTTCGGTTTCGGGACGATGCCGGAACTTGATATCCTCAAGGGCATCGATGCGAGCTATCCCGAACGCCTGACTTATTCGAACGAATATTTCTTTACCTGCGACAGTGAATCAGAACCCGGAAAAGCTGTGCGTCCATGGGAAGCTGCACTGGATGCGGAAGGAAAAGGTTTTTTCGAGGCATCAACAGGCATGCTCAAATATCGCAAGATGTTCTGCTGGGGAAGGCTTCCTGGCAGCAAGCGTTGGGCGGAATTCCTTTCGCGTGAAGGAGATGCCTATTTCGAGATTCAAGCTGGGCTTGCACCAACCCAGTTGCACGGCACCGTTATGCCCGCCGAAACAGTGTGGAGCTGGACACAAGTTTTCGGTTTGCTCGACACAGAACCTGAAAAAGTACACGCCGAAGACTGGTCGACTGCCTGCAAGTATATTGGCGCGGAAGTTTCCTCTCGTGTGCCTCGAAGCGCGCTTGATTCGCTGCACGAAGCATATCTTGCTTCGGCGTTGCTTCCGTGCGGAGACTTGGTTCATGCGGGAAGCGGGTGGGGTGCTCTCGAACTTGAACGTAGGCGTGTTTCAAGCGAATCTCAGATAACTAAAACATTCTGTTTTCCTTGTGCGCTAATGGACAGCCGGCAGAAGCCTTGGCTCGAGCTACTTCACAACCATAGATTCTCTGATAAAAACCCGGGAGACCTTCCCTTTGATTTTATGGTGCAGGATGAATGGGAAAAACTGCTGCGGGGAAGCCTCAAGGAGATTGATGAAACGAAAATAGATGTTGTCGCCGGATTAGATACAGGTGCTGGATGGAATACTTTTCTGCATCTCGGCGTGATGGCAAGAGAACGGGGTGACGAGGTTGAGGCACGCGCGTGCTGGGAACGCTCGCTCGCGTTCGCCGAAAATGCCTGGGCCTATCGGAACCTCGGCTGTCTCGAAATTGAAAATGGCGATATTGTCGCTGCGTTATGCCAATACCGAAAGGCCGCAGCTGCTCCGGGTTTTTTTGCCGACCGGGCAATCGCCGAGGAATTTCTGACCTTGCTCGTAACTGCGGGAAACCTGGATGAAGGAATTCGTTTGTACCAGGAACTTGACCCGGCATGGAAAAAGGACAGCGACGTGCTCGCCTTACAGTACGCGTATCTCTGTGTGCGTACGGGTAATATAGAAGAAGCCGAGACTTTCTTGCGTCGGAATGTGGCAAACATTCGGGAAGGCGAGACACCCATAAGCGATATCTGGTTTGAGACGGAAGCGTTGAAATATGCTCGCGTGCAACGCCTTCCGCTAACGGATGCACTTCGAAAGCATATCCGCGAGACTTCAAAAATTCCGGCAGCCTTTGACTTTGGCATGCTCTGACAGATTTGATTTCTACCATCAAAAAATAGCATAAATATCCTCGTTCATTCATGCCTAAAATAACGGCGAAATAGTGTGCCAATATAAAAGTACTTTTTCTTGCGTATTTTTACAAACCAATGCTTCAATGACTTACATAATTCTTCAGGAGGGAATCCATGAGTAATGTTGCACAGGGATCCTTGTCATCCTGGCTTCGTATTCAACAGGTTGGTCGGTTTATGAGCGGAATGGTCATACCGAATCTCGGAGCATTTATAGCCTGGGGGCTTATTACTGCTCTTTTCATTCCGATGGGATGGCTTCCCAACGAGAAGCTGAGTATGCTTGTTGGTCCGATGATCACCTATCTTATTCGGTTGCTGATCGGTTTTACGGGCGGCAAGATGATCTGGGGTATTCGCGGCGGCGTGGGCGGTGCGGTTGCCGGAGTCGCAATCAAGTTATTTGACGAAAAAACAGAGGGAAAGATTCCCGCCGGTTTCGAAATGCTTGTGGCCAATTTCTCGGCCGGTATCATTTCGATGATTCTCGCTCTTATCGCGCTCCTATTGATTCAACCTGTCGTTGCGGGCCTCATGGGAGGTCTCCAGGGCGCCGTCGGCTGGATCGTCGAGCGGAAGCTTCTTCCTCGTGCATCGTTGTTTATCGAGCCGGGAAAAATACTCTTTCTCAATAACGCGATCAATCATGGCGTGCTCGGCCCGCTTGGTATCGCGCAGGTAGCACAATCCGGAAAATCGGTCATGTTCCTTCTCGAAGGACAGCGCGAAAGCCCCCGCCCCCGTAGCGGTCATCATTCATTTCGTCGGCGGCATCCACGAGATTTATTTCCCGTATATACCGATGCAGCCGATCTTGGTTCTATCGGTAATCGCTGGTGGAGCTACCGGTATTGCAACCTTCGTCCTTCTGGGTGCCGGTGAAGTAGCCTCTCCCTTTCCGGGAAGCATCTTCGCCCTCATGGCAGTCGCTCCGCGTGGTGGACTCCTTCCGGTTCTTGCCGGTGTACTTACCGCGACAATCGTAAGTTTCCTCGTTGTCGTTCCGCCGGAAAAGCGCGCCGCTTCGAAAATGAAAGAAGAGGATATTGCCGAGAATCTTGCGAGTGCCCAGTCTACGGTCACGGATCTCAAAAGTCTTGGCAAAGTAGAGACTATTGCATTTGCATGCGATGCAGGAATGGGTACGAGTGCCATGGGTGCAACCAAGTTGCGAAAACTACTCGCAGAGTCGGGCATGGCCGAGATCAAGGTTGTGCATTGTGCGGTCAACGAAATCCCCAAGGGTGTCAATGTTATCATCTGCCAAAAAAGTCTTGCGGACCGTGTTCGGGCATCAACCCCCGGTGTACAGGTGTTCGGTATTTCGAATCTCGTGAGTGGCGGTGAGTATCAGGAAATAGTGGATGAATTGGCTGCCTTAAAAGAAAAAAGGGCATAACACCAACGAAGACCGGTAGCCAATACACGAGCGATAGTACGCAGGCGTATGGGATTTTTCGAGTTTGTAATCAACAACGGCACCATTGCCGTTAATCTGGAAGCCTCTGACTGGAAAGATGCGATGCGTAAGGGTGGGGCCTTTCTGGTTACAGCCGGTTGTTGTGAACAGCGCTACATTGACGCCATGATTGACGGATGTATCAATAATGGCCCGTATTTTATTATCGCACTGGGGCTTGCAATACCGCATTCCCGCCCGGAGTGCTCAAGACCGGGTACGCACTCGTCGTTACGGATCAGGACGAAAAACGGATCGTTCGTTCACGCTCAATATTCGCATCTGTCGCGGCCGAATGGGGCATCGACCTGCGCATTCTGAACATAAAAGGCGCCGTGGATGAATTCACTCTTTTGAAAGACGTTTCTTCCGGTGATCTCGGTGACGACATTTTTGTCATGCTCGCATTTCCGTTAATTCTTGAAACTGGAGAAAAACTTCTGGCTTTCAACGACTGCCTCAATTTTTTTGCAGGCCCCATCAGCCAGGAATTTTATGCGAAGGTTAATTACTACGACATTCATTACATGGAAAAGCACATTATTGGAACCACTGGCGGTAACACGGATGATCAGCGCGAGGCACTCGAACTCGTGGGGAAAGGCTTGATCCATCCTGAAGCGCTTGTCACCCACATCGGCGGCCTTGATGCGGCAGCAGACGCGACCTTGAGCCTGCCGTCCCTGCCCGGCGGCAAGAAACTGATCTATACCCACAAGAAACTGCCGCTTTTTGCTATCGACGATCTACCATCCCTTGCTCGAGATTCACTGTTTTTTGCGGATCTATCTAAAATTGTTGCTGCAAAGGGGGGTCTCTGGTCGAAAGAGGCGGAAGATTATATGCTCTCTCATACGCCGAATATTTCGGATGATACCCTCGTTACAAGGATGCCACGATGAGTCAGATCATTGCGGTCGGGCTAAGTCCGACGCTCCAGAAAACAATTACGTTCACCCATTTGCAGAAAGATAGTGTCAATCGTTCGACCGGCTACCGCATTGATGCTTCGGGGAAAGCGGTGAATGCTGCCCGGGTCCTTGATCAGCTTTCGCCGGGAATCGTAACCAACATCTGCCCGCTCGGGGAAGACAATGCTGCTTTTTTTCTTGAACTCGCTGCAAAGGACAAACAGATATGTAAATGGATCCCGGTCAGCGGCCGAATTCGTTACTGTTATACACTGCTCGAGCCGGGTACCGGACAAGTGACCGAGCTGGTTGTGAGCGAGCCGGTTGGGGGTATCGATTATTCCGAGGTTTCGGAACGGCTTCTTGATATGATTCAGGATGAAGTCTCGTCTGCCGACGCATTGATTTTTGCCGGCTCAAGGCCTACCTCGTATCCGGAGGACCTCTGTCCGCGCATTTGCAAGATAGCCGCCGATGCAGGCTGCACGGTGATGGCTGACTTTCACGGCAAGGATCTCTTGCGCACCATCGAACAAGTAGTACCCGATATCATAAAAATAAATGAGGAAGAATTCTGCGGTACCTTCGGCTATAAGTTTCCCCTGACCGAGAAACAGCTTGGTGAACTCATCGCTGCCAAGAGCAACGAACTCGGCAATACGATCGTGATAACCCGCGGTTCGCATGATACCTGGGCCGCAACCAAGGGCGAAATTTTTCACCATCCCGTGCATGCCGTCACCGCCTTGAATACCATCGGTTGCGGTGATTCCTTTTCAGCCGGTTTCCTGTACTCCTGGCTACAGGATCGGGACACGAAATCAGCCCTCGCCAAGGGAAGCTGGTGTGCGACGCAGAATGCGCTCAATTACCGTCCCGGCTCGATCAAAAATCCCGATGAAGAAGGAGAACAGTTATGGTTGTAAAAAAAGGTGGTTAACACAAATCCGTCTGGTCTTCATACCCGACCGGAAAAAAAAATAGTCGATGAAGCAAAAAAATTTGCAAGCGAAATTACCCTCGTTAAGGGTGACAAGGAAGGCAGCGCCAAGAGCCTGATCAAGTTGATGAAGCTTGGTATAGCGCTCGGTAGTACCATCGACATCCGGTGCGCGGGCGTGGACGAACAGGAAGCGCTTACCACGATTGAAACCCTTATAACCACGCTTTCGGATTAGGAGTTTCAAGATGGACGAAACAAAAATTGCTGATGTAACCCTTTCTTCGGGCATTTCCTCGGGTCCGGCTTCAGGGAATTCTGTCGGCTCTCGAACCGGGCGAGGTGCATGAGACTACTCGCTGTCATCGGGACGTTCTGCTTATTGTGTCGAAGCTGATTGCTGAACTCGGGAACACCCATTATTTTCGCTACGATTTCGATTCAAGTCTTTTTTTAATATTGCAGGTTAATCTTTAATCGCTTGTATATAAAAAGATTTTCGGTCTTCTGGTGAGAACCGCCTCCGGATCGACCATCTAGGACGGGGATGAGCTGGAAGAGACCCTGTTCGGAATAATTTCCCCCTTGATGAAAGAAACGTTCGCTATCAATATTACGCGATTCGAAATTGAACCGGTGTGTTTGGTAATCCGCTCGGTGGACGAAACAATGCCATCCCTGCATCCGAAGTTACGCATCTTAGTCATCTGCTATGAGGGAATATGTCTTGCACCAATTTATTTCTTCTACGATACGAACGTATTTTCCCGATGTCACGATAGTCGCCGCCCTTTCCTGTTATCGGGCAACTGACACATACCTGAACGACAAGGGAATCGACCTGGTTATCACAACCTTTCCCGGACGGTTTTCTGCTGCCCCCGAGTTTATAGTTTCTTCTCCATTCGAAGCATCCGCGTTCCGCAAAGAGATAGGCGAGGTGTTCTCGCGATTCAAGTGTAATTCAAAAGAAAGTTTTGATGCGGAAAGAACCGAAAAGGACACCAGTATCGACATGGCGATCTCGCTGCTTGAGCGTTTTTCTCTGATGACTGTGCCGGCGGCTGTCCCCGCTGCTTCGATTACCGGTTTGATCGCAGCGCGGGTGGCCGAAAGCGAAAATGCGCGTGAGCGGCTCAAAAAAGATTTCGCTTTGCGAGAGGCGCGTGGACCGGTCGTACTCGAACAATCAGGCATTCGCATGTTCCACTGCCGCTCGAAAGCGATGAGTGAGCCGGTCGCGGGCGTTGTACGCGTGGACGCTACCCGGGAAGCCTGGGTATACCTTGTGGTCCCTGATCCTGCATCTCCGGATGCTATCTCCGCACTGTCAAAAATATCGGTGGCTCTCATGGAAGCCCAGGGTTTTGTCCATGCGCTCGTCAACTCCAGCGAACGGGAGATCAAGCGACACCTGTTCGGATTTCTAGCCTCAATTTTATAAGCCAAACAATTGGGCGTTGACAAATCAGTCATATCAATCGAGAATGTCATCATGGATTTATCGACACACTTTGCGCGCTTTCGCGCCAATACCGTCGGCAACGATTTGCCTTTTCCTTTTCTCTATGCGGACTGGATCGCTTCGGGACGGTTGTACCGGCCGATCGAGCAGAAAATATGCGATGAAATCGGGCCATATGTCGCCAATACCCATACAGAAGCCACCCTGACCGGGACGGTGATGACGCGGGCCTACGAACAGGCCCGGCACATCATCAAAAAACATGTCGGCGCGGATGAAAACGACTGCCTCGTGTTTTCGGGTTTCGGCATGACTGCCGCCATCAACAAGCTTCAACGGCTCCTGCGCCTGCGCGTCCCGTCCTGCCTCAAGCATCATCCGGACGATCCCGACCGGCCGCTTGTCATCATTACCCATATGGAACACCACTCCAACCAGATTACCTGGGAAGAATGCGACGTCGACGTGACCATCATTCCGCGGGAAGACGAAACAGGTCTCCCTGGCCTCTCGTATCTTGCTAAAATTCTTGAAGCGAACCGGCACCGACCCCTGTTAATCGGCGCCTTTACCGCCGCGTCGAATGTCACCGGCATCATCACTCCCTACCATAAAATGGCCGAAATGATGCACTCCTACGGCGGTCTTTGCTTCGTGGATTTCGCGGCAAGCGCTCCTTATGTCGAAATAAACATGCATCCGGAAAACCGCGCACAATCCCTCGACGCCATCATGTTTTCGCCCCATAAATTTCTCGGCGGTCCCGGCACGAGCGGCGTGCTCGTGTTCAATAAATCCCTGTACATCACCCGCGTTCCCGATCAGCCGGGCGGCGGTACGGTTGAATGGACCACGCCTTTCGGAACGCACCGCTATATCGAAGATATCGAGGTCCGTGAAGACGGCGGTACTCCCGGTTTTTTGCAAGCTATGAGGACGGCGCTCTGCATCCGGCTCAAGGAAGAAATGGATCCCGCTCTCATCCGGGAACGGGAAAAATATCTTCTAGAAATCCTGTTTTCGGAACTCAAGAAGGAAAGCGGCATTTTCGTGCTTGAAAGCGGTAACCGCAACCGGATCGGTGTCGTGTCATTTTACATAAAAGGAGTGCACCACAATCTCGTGGTCCGCCTCCTCAATGACCGCTTTGGTATCCAGACGCGCGGCGGGTGCTCTTGTGCGGGAACCTACGGGCACATTCTGTTCAACATTGACCGGAGTGCGAGCAATTCAATTACCGAACTTATCGATTCGGGCGATCTTTCGCAGAAGCCCGGCTGGGTACGTATTTCTGTCCATCCGACGATGACAGAAGCCGAGGTTCGTTACATCGGCGAGTCGGTCGTCGCGGTTATCAGACATTCAGCCGAATGGGAAGCGGAGTATATCTTCGAGTCATCCCTCGGCGATTACCGGCGGAAAAACCCTGTTCCAATACCCGGATTCTTTTGACATCGTATGGAAAATAATACTACACTCCTTCAGCTAAAAAACAATTCCTGGCTCCTTCCCGGCCCGACCAATCTGGGTCTTATTACTGCAAGTGATTCGGTTTTTCTCGTCGACAGCGGTAACGACAAGGAAGCAGGCCGCAGGATACTGAAAATTCTCCGCGAAAAAGACTGGAAGCTGAAGGCGATAATCAACACGCATTCGAACGCGGATCACATCGGCGGCAACGACTATCTGCAAAAGACAACAGGCTGCGAAATTTGGGCCGCGAAGACCGAATCTGCTTTTATCGAAACACCGAAACTTGAAGGTGGTTTTTTGTGGGGCGGCTATCCCTTCCGGGAACTCGGCTCGAAATTCTTCGAGGCTAAACCGTCGACCGTGACGCGCATAATCCGCGAAGGCGAAACCACGGATGATACCGAAGGTGCACTCCGTTTTGTGCACCTTCCGGGGCATTTTATGGACATGATGGGTGTCATGACGGCCGATGGTGTATTCTATGCAGGTGACTGTATTTTCGGGGAACACATACTCGCAAAGTACGCGATTCCTTTCATATATGATGTAAACGCCTTCAAGAAGACTCTCGCCAAGCTGCCAACCCTTGGGTCGACTCTTGGGGCCGAACTCTACGTGCCGAGCCACGGTGCCCCGGTGAGCGATATCCGGGCCTTGGTCGAAGCGAACCTTGCAGCCGTCTCCGCAGTCGAAACATGGCTTCTTGACTTACTGAGCGATATGTTGACCTTCGAGGATATCCTCGAAAAGTTTTGTCTGGCGTTCCGCATCCGCCTTGATTATGCCCAGTACGTACTGGTCGGTAGTACGATTCGGTCCTTTCTGTCTTATCTATACAACGAAGGAAAAATTCATTATGTGTTTGACGGAAACAAAATGCGGTGGAAAACTTGACAGCGAAAAAACGTATGAACTGCTCTTAAAATTGTTCTTTTTTAAGCAAAAGGCGATAACACTCTGGTGCGAAAAGATTTGACAGATGAAAGAAGAAAATTCACCGATTATTGACTTTTTTACAGATGAAGCCTAACAAAAGGGACAGCCTGGGGTGGAGTGTTTCAGAAAAGACAGCTAGTTTTAAAAGCACAATATTGAGAGCAGTATAAAAAACATAAGCGTCTATACTCGCTTCTGGCCAAAACAGCGGAGGGACTAATCATGGGCATCAGTATCAAACGGG
The DNA here is from genome assembly GCA_038248875.1 of Treponematales bacterium. GTDB lineage: Bacteria > Spirochaetota > Spirochaetia > Treponematales > Treponemataceae > Teretinema. The sequence continues at coordinate 21,119 of JBBRWY010000039.1, read as the reverse complement.
TAGAATCTCTCAAAGAACTGAAAACTTTCGTGCAATTTCCCTTTTTCTTGTACAAGGGAAATAAAAACTGGATACCGCCTCTTTTATTTGACGAACTCAACACGCTGCGAAAGGACAAAAATCCCGCCTTCGAGGATGCCGACGCCGAATACTGGCTTGCCCTCCGCGACGGAAAACCGGTGGGACGCATTGCATGCATCATCAACCGGAAGGCAATAGCGAAATGGGGCACCAAGAATGCACGGTTCGGTTGGGTAGAATTCATCGATGACCGCGAGGTTTCGAGTCTCCTCTTCAAAACTGCCGAAGACTGGGCGCGTTCGCAGGGTATGGATGCCATCATCGGCCCCATGGGCTTTACCGATCTCGACAAGGAAGGCATGCTGATCGAGGGGTTCGACGAATTGGGCACCATGCCGATGCTATATAATCACGCGTATTACAAAGACCATCTCGAAGACCTCGGCTACGCAAAGGACGTCGACTGGCTCGAGTTCGAGATCAAGGTTCCTGACGAGATCCCCGAGAAAATCATCCGGGTAAACGAGCTTGTGCTCAAGAGATCGCACCTCAAGCTCGCCGAACCGAAGAACCGGAAAGACCTTGTCAAAAAATACGGAAAGCAGCTTTTCGAAATCATCAATGAGGCGTATGCGGATCTCTACGGGACGGTACCCCTTTCTCCGCGCCAGAAAGACGCGTACATAGACCAGTACCTGGGCTTCATCGACTTGAAGTATACCAAGATCATCGTTGACGAAAATGACCGGATGATCGGCTTCGGTATCACCATGCCCTCTCTTTCCCGCGGCCTTCAGAAGGCGAATGGGCACCTTTTTCCGTTCGGTTGGTATCACCTGCTTCATGCGCTCAAGAAACCCCTTAGCCTCGACATGTACCTCATAGCGGTGCGTAAAGAATACCAGAGTCGGGGTCTCATTGCACTTTTACTGACCGAGATTAACCGTAACGCCATCGCTGACGGTATAAAGTTAGCCGAGAGCGCAGGAGAGCTCGAGAGTAATATTGCCGTACAGGGGCTTTGGAACCATTTTGAAAAACGTCAGCACAAACGCAGGCGTGCCTTTATAAAGCAGCTCGGCTAAACGGGCAGGGAGTTATATGTCAATTGTAGATAAGCAGTATCGGTTTTTGTATGCGATCCTTTTTGCGACGTTCGCCGTTTTCGGTACATCCATGACCATTGTGGGTGCGACGCTGCCACGGATTCTTTCGGATTTTAACTGGGGCTATACTACTGCCGGCGCTGTTATCGCCGCCGGTGCCATCGGCTATTTTTCGGGCGCGTTTTTTTTTGGAAAGCTCATCGGCCGCATCGGGGTGCGAATAAGCCTTCTTCTTGGTCTCTCGCTTTCTGTCGTGGGCCTTCTCTTGTTCGCGACCACACCGCTTGCCCCACTTAACTTCATTCTCAACCTGGCCATCGGGCTCGGGCAAGGCGCGATAGAGGTGTCGGTAAATATGGCAGTTCTCCGCATGGATAAAAAGGGTTCGAGCCGCGCGATGAACCTTATGCATGGTGCATTCGCGATCGGTGCGGTTGCCGGTCCGTTTCTGATCGGCCTTATTCTGCATACCGGTCTCGTCTGGACCCTCGTTTTCCGGGGCATTGCGATTCTGTTCGCCTTGATCACCCTTATGCTCGCCGTATCGCCCTTCCATCTGCTGGGTAGTTTTGCTCAGGAAGCAAAGGGTGTGAAACATCCATCGCTCTTTGGTAACCTTTTATACTGGCTCGGTTTCGTGTCGCTGTTTCTGTATGTGGGAATGGAGCTGGGCGTTTCGAACTGGATTGCTGAATATTTTGTCAAAGTGTTCGGGACGGCGAGTGCGAACGGCAGTTTCATGGTGTCATTGTTCTGGGGTGGTATTCTTGCCGGACGCGCGGGAGTCCCGTTGTTCTACCGCGGCACGCGAAATGGATTTCTGGTTATCCTTTTTTCAATTATCGCCTTCGTGTCGGTATCTTTAATTTCGCTTTCCGGCTTTTTGATGTTGACTCCGGTTTTTGCCGCGGTTATGGTCGTCATGGCTGGATTTGGTTGTTCCATCATCTATCCGACCGTCATTACACTTGCTGCCGAGGCTTTTCCAGACGCGCAGAACGATGTGATCGGTTTTGCGGCAACTGGCGGCGGTATTGGAGCCTTTGTCTTTCCGTTCATCATGTCGGCGCTTTCCGATGCCTGGGGAATCCGTGTTGGATTCAGCGTATACGCACTATTCGGAGTACTAACCCTTGGTACCTGTATTTTGCTCGTCATGTCGCGAAAGCGGCGCTAGGGTGAGACGTTTTGGCTTTGAAATGCGGTTACCAGCCGTCTTTTTTACCCAATCCGTCTTTATTTAAATTGATGTACCGGATATACTTCTGCGGATTACGCTTTCAACCAAATTTTTAGGAGATAAAAGTATCATGAACAAAGTAGAATTGGTCGACGCGATTGCCAAAGAAACCGGACTTACCAAAAAAGACTCCGCCGCAGCCCTCAAAGCCTTTACCGAGACCGTTTCCAAAGAACTCAAGAAGGGCGGATCGGTTCAGCTCATCGGTTTTGGAACGTTCGAAGTCGGAAAACGCGCTGCCCGTACCGGCCGGAACCCCCAGACCGGAGAGGCTATTAAAATCAAGGCTGCCAAGTTGCCCAAATTCAAGGCCGGCAAAGCATTAAAAGATCTTCTTAAAAAATAAGAGTTCTAAATGAAACAGTTTTGTGTCCTTGGAAGCCTTAATATGGACATGGTAACCCGTGTCGAACGATTTCCTCTGCCCGGCGAAACCATCATCGGGCAGTCATTTTCCATTTTCCCTGGCGGCAAGGGCGCAAACCAGGCAGTTGCGCTTGGTCGGCTCGGCTGCAGGGTGGAAATGGTCGGTGCGATCGGGGATGACATGCTGGGGACACAATACCGGAAGGTGCTCGTCGATGCAGGCGTAGGTGCTCAAGGCGTCGTAATCGCAGCTGGATCGGCGACCGGCACGGCGAGTATCGAAGTGAACGCACAGGGCGAGAATCACATCATTGTGGTTGCTGCTGCAAACGGAACGGTGAGCCCCGCTTTTGTGAAGGACCGCCGTTCATATATTGAAGCGGCCGACATACTTCTCATGCAGCTCGAAATTCCCCTCGAATCGGTGCTCGAAGCAGCGAAAATCGCCTTTGCTATCGGTGCTACTATCATTCTTGACCCGGCTCCGGCGGTTCAGCTTCCCGGGGAGCTCTACCAATTCCTGTCGATCATCACCCCGAACGAAACCGAAGCAGCTCTTCTGACTGGAGAGGATACCTCGACCGAGGCCGGAATGCTTCGCGCAGGGGGCCTCCTGCTTGACCGGGGTGTTCAGACCGTCATCATCAAGGCCGGCCGTCAGGGTGCTTTTCTTATAAATCGGGAAGGATCTGTCCTTATTCCCGGTTTCAGTGTAAAAACGATTGATACGGTCGCAGCCGGCGATTCGTTCAATGCGGGGCTGGCCTGTGCTCTCGGAAACGGGAAAACGCTAACAGATGCCATCCGTTTTGCCAACGCCGTAGCTGCCCTTTCTACAACCCGCGAAGGCGCCCAAAGCGCCATGCCTTCCTATAAAGAGGCAATGGCTTTACTCGAAGCAGTCTGAAAACGAACTCTGGAGACTACTGGTCTCTAATCCCTGAATTTCTCATACAATAAAATAATTTTTTCGATATTGGCTAGAAACACGTCTGCGATAAGCGGATCGAAGTGCTTGCCTTTTTCTTGCTGTATAATTTCGCTTACTTTCGCGATCTCCCATTTTTCCTTGTATGGCCGTTTGGTGATCATGGCGTCGTAGGCATCGGTGAGCGCCACAATCCTGCCGAATAGCGGAATGGCTTCGCCCTTCAGCCCTTGTGGATATCCATCACCGGCAAATTTTTCGTGGTGAGTCAGCGCAATTTCCGCGCCTGTCTGAAGGTAGATGCCGCTACTGCTTTTTAGGATGTTGTACCCGATTGTGGTGTGGTTCTTCATTATCACAAATTCGTCGTTGGTAAGTCGGCCTTCCTTGAGCAGTAACGAGTCCGGTACGCCAAGCTTGCCGACGTCATGAAGCGGGGCTGCGTGAAAAATCAGTTCTTGTTGATTTGCATCGAGACCCAGGGCCTCTGCTACCAGTTTTGAGGCATGGGCTACCCGGATGATGTGGTTTGCTGTCTCGGGATCGCGGTGTTCTGCTGCACGACCAAGTACTGACAGGGTTTCGAACTCGCGGAGCGCAAGGTTTTTGGGTATTTCCCGGATCATCGCTTCTTCTTTTTTCCGGTTGGTAATGTCGATATTGAACCCTGCGAGGCCGTAAATAGCATTCTGATAATACAGAGGAAAGATGATCTGTTCGAAACTGTACGAACTGCCATTTTTTTCATATTCACAGTTTTCATGGATTACTTCACCCGCGAGGACCCGGTTGTTGTTGTTTTTCCATAATTCGATAATCCCGGGGCTGTTGTCCTCTGATGCGTCGGGTGTTTTTCCGAGGATCGAGCCGATTTGGTCTGCTGACTTCTGGTTTTCCAGGATGCCGACCGAGTTGATGTTTCGGGCCCAAATAGTGAACGGCGCGTTGTCGACGATCGAGCGGAGGATTATCTCGCTTTTCCGCATTTTTTCATCTGCAGCCTTCCAGTCGCTTATGTCCCGGCACAGGATAATGAAGTGAGGCTTCCCCCCATTCATATTCATGCGCGAGGTTGAAATCTCGAATTGTCTGAGCCCGGCAGGCACGGCAAGGGTATATTCCTTTCCGGTCGAACGGCCGAATTTCTCTGCCTCGCGGACGGAATCCATTATGACGGCGGCGGTTTCGAACGGTATGCAGTCGTAGATGCATTTACCAATTCTGCTTTCGGCCGGTCGATACAGGAGGTTGGCTCGGGAGGAGTGAATATCGTAGTAAATACCTTCAGCGTCGAGTTCAAAGAGGATGTCCGGAAGGGCATCAAGGGTGCTCTGGAGCTTGTCCTTCAATTCCTTTGTTTTCCGGTTCGCGTCAAACAGCTTGAATGCCATCTTGATCGAAGTATCGAAGACAGAAATCGGCATTTCCTTGATCAGAAAACCGTATGACGGAATAGTCGCACTGTTCTGGATGGTGTGCGGATCGGTATGCGAAGAAAGAAACATAATCGGTATATCATGGGAAGAGAGTATTTTTTCGGCCGTCTGAATGCCGTTTAGTCCGTCCCCAAGGTCGATATCGAGCAAAATCAGGTCAAATTTTGCAGACCCGTCGATCAGCTCGAGGGCTTCTTCGCCTGAATTCACTATAGTTACGGCATAGCCGCATTTTTCGAGGGTATTTTTTTGAGTCAGGGCAACAATAGTCTCATCGTCGACTAGCAAAATCATCTTGTCATGTATATCCATTAAAGCAGAACTCCAAAGCTGAACTATACTGTATCGGGCAGGGCTTTTTCCAGTGTTTGAATTGGAAAGTTGCCAGCGACGTCCGGTTGAGGGGGCTCCGAACGAGGAATGTCGACCCTCGTGGGCCTTTGTGCCTCAATCCTTAAAATCTGTAGGCAAAAAACTATTTTCTGCGTACAATACTAGCATGGGAACAGTCTCCGCTGGGGTTTTTGGCACGTTACCCGCGTCGTTTTTTTCACCACTCGCAAGCCCGAACCGCGAACACTATGCGGCTTTTCTCGTGATATTTTACCGGACCTTTCAGGAAACTCCGCATGGTGTGGAGCGTTCGCTGCTGGTGTCGCGGTTTATGGAATATATTGCAGCGCACCGCGGACAGTTTGAAGCTGAAGAAGACGGCGAAAGCGGAGAATCTGATGCGGATAGGGAACCGACGGAATCGGTTGAACCGGCACGGGCAATGGCGTCGCGTTTTTTGCGAACCCTTTTGCGTACTGGTTGGCTCGGCTCGGAAGAACTGGGTGACTATACCCGGATTGTGAACATGCAAAGTTATGCAAAACCGTTTTTCGAGGCCCTTGCCCGGGTGGAAGAAGGGCTTAAGACCGAATACGAAAGCCATGTGATTGCCGTGTTTTCGCTGTTGTGCGGCGAGGCTGTTGCCGAAAACGGGCACTATGCCGTGCTCAACGCCCATGCTTCGACCGTCGCGCTCGGAGATTCGCTCAAAGTGCTTTCGCAGAATATCAAGGATCATTATGAACGCTTCGATGCGCTTGCCGTAAACGGGAATATTCCAGACCTCTTGCATCTTCATTACGACATCTACGCGAATGACATTCTCGACGGGGCGTACCGGAGGCTCAAGACTTCGGACAATCTGTCGCGCTACCGGCCGCGCATTTTGAAGCGTGTTGGGGAGCTCCTCGCCGATGGGGTCTGGCTCACCTCGAGCGCCCTCAAATATTCGCGGACGGGACGCTTTACCGCGGAAGAAGCACGGGAGCGGCTCGAAACCATGCTGGGCGAAATCCGCGATATTCTGAGGGCGGTCGATCCGCTGCTGGACGAGATAGACCGACGCAATATGCTCTATTCGCGCTCCAGCATCGAACGGGTTAAGACCCTCCTCGAGCCGGAATCGACCATTGCCGGCCGCATCGCAACCCTTGCGCGTGAATTTTCGCAAGGGAGGGGAACCTGGCGGCTTTTGGGACATCATCTCTATCAGGTACGCCTCGTAAGTCCAGAATCTCGCTATCGGCGCTGGCTTCGCGAAAGTCTCGACCTTGTATACCGGATCGACCGGGAGGCGGGGAAAGCGGAGCTCGAGCGAGCGGAAGCCGAGCTTCGCCTCCGGCTTGCGCGCCAGTTGGGACCGAAAAAGGTGGCGGCCTGGCTTGATGAAGCGGGCGGCGCAACGCGGCTTTTAGGGTCGCAAGAACTGGTGCGCGATACCGACTCGTTTGTGCGCCTCTTGTATGCGGTGCTTTATGCGGATGCCCGTTCGCTCCGCTTTGGCTATACAGTCGCCGATGGTCCGTCCGGACGGGTCGAGGCTGCAGGCTACGATATACCGGACCTGGTTTTCAGGAGGATACAGTGAGAACTGATGCAAGCGATCTCGCACTCATCGGGGATTTGACCGATGGCGAATATGACCTTTTTAAGACAGCCGCTAAAACGCTGTTATCGCGGACCTTTATTATCCGGGGTGTCGAGCGCGATGACCGGCTGTACGATTTTGCCATTCGCAATATTCGCCTGTTGGAAGCATGGTTTTCGTGTGCGGATACCGATTTGAAACGGGACGAAAATCTCGGCGTGATTGCTTGCCGTTCCGGGGGCGACATGCGTCTCCGTCTTGGCCGCGAGGAAACCTGTGCCCTTCTGGTGCTGCGCCTTTTGTATGAGGAAAAGAGACACGAACTGAGTCTTGCCCGCCACCCGTCGGTGCAGGTGCTGGACTTTGCACAAAAATACCGGGCCATTGTCAATGGCGAATTGAAAAAAACAAAGCTCGCCGAAATTTTACGCCGCCTTTCATCCTGCCGTCTCATCGGTATACCCTCCGATCCGACGGATCCGGAAGGAATTATCGTTTTGTATCCCTCGCTTGCTCTGACCCTTGATCAGGCTGCGATCGACGAGATTTCGAATGCGCTCCACAAGGAGGCCGAAGCATGATTACTCTCGAGCGGGTGCGTCTGGTGCTCTGGCATTTCTTTGACGACGTGACCATTCCGGTCGGCAATCGCTGTCTTTTAACCGGAGACAACGGTTCGGGAAAATCGACCATTGTCGATGCTATTCAGTACGTGATGGCTGCGGATCTCCGTAAAGCACGCTTTAACGCGGCGGCCGGTGACCGGCGGGGCGGGCGGGATCTGGCCGGTTACATCCGCTGCAAGCTTGGTAGCGAGGCGACCGAATACCTCCGGGGCGATACAGTAGGTCACGTGATGCTGGAGTTTTCTACGGATACGGGAAGCTTCACCGCTGCAGCCTGCGTCGAAGCCTATACCGACGGGCGTACGAGTGACCATTTCTGGATTGGCGACAACATGCCCGTCGATACGCTTGCCGTTCAGGCTGCGGACGGCCGCCCCCTTTCCTGGCGGCAGTTCCGCGACCAGGCCGTGCCCCGGGGCGCGGTCCCCTACGACTCGGCAGCGCAATATCGCCGCGACTTAACCGCCCGGCTCGGGGTGTTCAGGCGCATGGCGGCCTACAATCCCTACCTCGAGTCCTTCACCCGGTCGGTCAGTTTTACGCCTCTCGTATCCGTGGATAAATTCGTATGCGACTACATTTTGGACGAACAGCCGCTCCGGATCGAGGACATGAAGGCGAACCTCGAAAGCTACAAGGAAGCGGAACGCGAAGCCCATGCGGCAAAGCGACGTATCGGGGCTCTCGGGACGATCATGGCAGCGGCGAACGAGCATGCCAATTACCTGCGGATCCTCCGTCAGCAGGATTACCTCAAGCGCCGGGTGGATCGCGATCTCGAAGCCGAATCGGCAGAGCGGCTTGCCGGGCGCGAGAATACACTCGTTACTTCCCTTGTACGCGTCGAAACGGAAATAGCGGAAACGGTAGCTGTAAAAACCTCCCTCGAATCCGCCCGGCTTGAAACCGGGACTGCGCTTGCACGCGATGATGCGCATCTTCTGTTTACGCGCATGAAGGAAAAGCGTGAGGAACTATTCGCACGCCTTGGCGAAGCCCGCTCCCGCTCAGATCGGTATACGATGCTCCGCTCGCAGTGCGCCGCCCTTCTGGGACGGGATATAAGCGACAACCTGGACGAACTCGAAGATGAAAGGCAGGAAGCGCTGCGCGCTCACGGACAGCTTGTACAATCACGAACAGAAATCGATTCGACGCTCCGCGAGCTGCTTTCGGAACTCGCCGACCTCGACCGGGGTATCCGTCGCTTTCCCGCTTCTCCAGTACGGCTTCGCGACGAGCTCAAGGCGAGAGGCATTGACGCCCGCATTCTCGCGGATCTTGCCGAAGTGACCGACGGCGAATGGACTGATGCAGTCGAAGGGTGGCTCAATACTCTGCGTTTCGCTTGCATCGTCGAGCCCTCACTGTTTCAGAAAGCACTCGAGGTGTACGATCAGCTGCCCCGCGAAGTTGCCGGTGTTGCGCTTCCGAACCTTGCGAAAATGCGCGGAGCAGAAAAACGGGAAGGCTCGCTTGCCGCCCTTGTCGAAACCGATTCCCCCTACGCACGCATCTATCTTGACTGTGTGCTCGGCGATGTAATGACCGCCGATCTCTCCAAACTGAAAAACTATTCGAAAGCAGTCACCAAAGACTGCATGAGCTATTCGCGTTTTACCGCGTCACGGATCAAGGAAGACGCGTACCGCCCCGCTTTTCTCGGGCGTCGTTCGCGCGAGGAGCGGAAGACTTTTCTGCTTTCGGAAACTGCTCGGCTCCGCCTTGAACGTGACCGTCTCGATGCGGAAATCGAAGCCGCCTTTGCACGGTGCGATCTCTTGCGGCGGGTGTTGCGGTCCCTTTCCGAAGCATCTCTCCTGTTTCCGTCGGTTGCCCAAGCAGCGCACTTGGAAACCGCGGTTTCTGCCATCGATGCAGAAATTGCCGCGATCGACACAGCCGCCTTCCGGGATCTGGAAGCGCGTATCTCGGCTCTGACTGTACGCATCCGCGACAGTGAAGCGAACCTTGCACGCTTGCATGACGAGAATGGCGTGAAGCGCACCGAGCTCGAGGAAGCACGACGAAAACTTGCAGTCACTCGGTCATCTCTCGCCGAACGCGAGAGCGAGCTGCTTGCATATACACGCGCGAACGAGGAAATTGCCGCAGACTGCGAAAAGTACGCCGCGGAACGCCTGCGTCAAGCGGGGGCCCGCGAGATAGCTGACAACTACCCGAGCGCCCGCAAGGGTATGGAAACAAAAACCGATAAAGTCCTGCGAGATTTTCGGGCCTTCGTCACCCGGTACAACAACGAGTTCAACGCGATGCTCTTGCCCGAAATGGAACAGACTGCCGTGATAAGCGCGATGCTCGAACGGCTGGAAGCTTCCGAACTACCCGCGTATCTCGAAAAAATTGCCCGCTCGAGGCAGGATGCGGAGCGCGAGTTCAAAGACCATTTTATCGCGCGGCTCAACGAGCTGATCGAGGGAGCACGGGAAAGTTTTCGCGAAATAAACGATACCCTAAAAGCGATGACCTTCGGGCATGACCAGTACAGCTTTGTACTTGCCGAACGTGCCGACCGGCGCGGCCAGATAGAGATTGTCAAGAAAACCGCCGAGATTTCCACGTACGAGGATGGCCTCTTTGCACAGCTGGCCGATCCGGCGGAACGCGCTGCTGCGGAGGAACTCTTTGTGCGCATTCTCCATTCTAGTCTCGATTCCCCGGAGCTTCGCAGCATCTGCGATTACCGCACCTATTTTACCTATGACATTCGCATTCGGGATACCCAGTCGGTAGACCCTGCTACCGGCAAGGCTATGGAACTGTCCCTTTCGCGGGTGCTCCGCGAGAAGTCCGGAGGTGAAGCACAGACCCCCTATTATGTGGCTATTGCGGCCAGCTTTTATCGTTTTTTCAAGGGAAAGGAAGACAAGACTGTCCGGTTTGTACTGTTCGACGAGGCCTTCGACAAGCTTGATGACGAACGCATTGGCAAGATTCTCGAATTTTTTGGCCAGATAGGACTGCAGACTGTCATTGCGGTGCCGACCGAAAAAATCGAGTCGATCGCCCCGCATATGGACCGGGTGAACCTTGTGATTCGTCACGGGTATGTAGCGACCGTGCGCGATTTTCGTGCGATCGGGGACGCGCCATGACCTTCTGGGAAAAGCGGATTCTGGACTTGCTTGCCGAACGCTATCCCTCGGCTGCCGCTGCCTCGGGGGGACGGGCTCTTCGGCTCCGGCCTGACATGAGCTTTCCCGAGTTCGCCGGTTCCGGCGCCGACGAAACGGAATCTTTTCTCGAAGCTGCCGAAAAACTGGAACATGAGGGCATCATCTCGCTTGCCTGGGAACGACACCGCAGGGGCGAAGTGTTGAAGTCGTTCGCGCTTGAAAACCCCGCCCTTCTTTTTGCCCGACTCGGACGGGCGTCCCCGGTGACGGTTCTCGAGGAAGCGCGGGTTGCCGCTCGCGGAGAAGCGGAACGGATTGCGCCGGATTTTTTCAGATGGCTTGCCGGAAACCTTCGCGCCGAGGACGCGGCCTCGGGCATTGATGCTGCATTGGTGCATGCGCTCGGCCAGCTTTCCGGAACTTTGTCGGGTGGAGCAGCGGGAGTTCCTGTTTCGATGATGACACCGCGCGCCCTCTCGGTTGGGCTTTATTCTGATTCCAAATACCTTGAAAACCTCTTGTACCGGACGCGTTTTTTGCTGCAGCGTGCCGAAGCCGAGGGGATAGCGATTCCCGATTTTTCGGTACTGGAACGAAGCTTTCCCGAAACGATGCTTGCCGGACGTTTCCTGCTCGAGTTTACAGATGCCCTGCCGCTCGGGAACGATACCGGTATGATAGTCGGGCTTCCCGCAGCCTCTGCGCGTCTGGTACAAGCGGTGAGCCTTCTGCCTCGAACAGGTGATTCTTCAGCTGTTGAGTCTTCTGCCCTCGGGAGGCGACCCACGCTCCTCTCGGTGGAGAACAAGGAAACTTTTTACGCGCTATCTTCCGCAATGCAATCGGGAAAAATGCAATCGGGAAAGGTACCGTCGGGAGACGTGCAGTCCGGCGGACTTTCCGGCTTCGACTGTCTTTTATACACGGCGGGGCACCCGAATCAGGCGGTATGTGTCATGCTTGGTGTGTTCGCCAGATCCGGTTTCCGGTTTTTCCATGCCGGGGATCTTGATCTCGACGGTATCCTTATCCTGCAGGAAGTAATGCGTGCCTCCGGTCGCCCGGTACAGCCGTTCGGCATGGATGCATTTGTTTTTGATCGCTACCTTCCGTTCGCCCGGGACCTTACTCCCGGAATGCTTTCGCGTTTTTTGCAGATCGCCGACGAAACCCGTTCCCTTTCGGGTATCGAAGCGCTTGTCGAACGGATCCTCTCCACCGGTAAGGGTGTCGAGCAAGAAATTATCGATTATTCTGGGTTGTCCACGGGCACGTCCGTTTTTCCGCAGCATCGAGAAGAGCGAACAGAACGAGTCCCATGAGGCTCAAGCCGGTAATGCCTGCGTACATTTCGAGGTACGAAATTCTTGCCCAGGCGTCCATGATGTACCAGCCGATGCCCTGCGAAGTGGCAAAGGTTTCGGCCATGAAGAGGATTGCGATGGACGTGCCGAGCGTCATACGGAGCGATGAAAACACGCGGGGGAGGAGGGCGGGGAGAATCACGTGCGCAAATAAATGCCGTCTTCCGCCGCCTAAGGACCACAGCGAGTCAAAATAGCGGCGGCTTACGAGACCAGCTTCATCGCGGAAGTTCAGGTAGAACTGGAAAAAAACGATAAAGGCGACGAGAAATATTTTGGAAAGGTTTCCGAGTCCCAGAAACAGGAGAATTATCGGGAGAAGCGCGATTTTCGGGATCGGAAAGAGGATGTAGACCGCGGGACTGACCAGGCGATCGATCCGGGGGCTGAGTCCCGCCGATACGCCGAGAATGAAAGCGGGAACGAAGGCCGCGCCGAGCGCAGCACCGATCCGGGCGAGCGAGATTCCAAGGTGCAAAGGCATCGATCCTTTGACAATGCGGAAAAAGAATTCAGTGAAAACTGCGGGAGGCGCGGGAAGAAACGGCCGGTGCACGGCGGCCGACGCGGCCCACCAGAGAGCGAGCAGCAGCACAGCCGGGATGATATTTTTTTTCATGGTTCAGTTTTCCTTTCAAGCAGTTCCCGCAACGCCCGGCATTGCACAAAATAATCCGCTTCTTTTCGTGCTTCCTTGCCCGGCGGCATGTTTGACACTGTGTGGATGTTCCCTCTTCCGTCCATGATATGTATCCGGTCGCCGAGGAATACTGCTTCTTCGATGCTGTGGGTTACCAGCACCAGGGTCATCGGACGGTTTGCACGTATATCACGAAGGTAATCCTGCAGTTTTTCGCGAGTCATTGCGTCGAGGGATGAAAAAGGTTCGTCGAGAAGGAGAAGGTCGGGGTTCTGGATGAGGGCACGGCCAACTGCAAGCCGCTGGCGTTCTCCTCCGGAGAGTTGTGCCGGATATTCATTTTCCTTACCTTCAAGGCCCGTCTCGCGGAGTATGTGCGCAGCTTCCCCTTTCTGCACTTCCTTCGGCACCTTGCGGATCGAAAGCGGCAGCACCAGATTCCGGTATACCGTTTTCCAGGGAAAGAGCCCGTGATCCTGGAGGATTACTGCGGTTTTTTCGCGGCCGCGAACAGCCGGCTTGCCGTCGACCATAACTGTCCCGGCAGTCGGCTGGAGGAGGCCGGCCGCGAGATAGAGGATGGTGGTCTTTCCGCAGCCGGAGGGACCGATCACGCAATGCAAGAGATCTTCGTCGAAACAGAGATCGAGCTGATGGATAACCGGAGGTTTTCCTTCGTATGCGAAGCCGGTCTTTTCAAAATTCAGCACGACGCACTTTTCCTTTTCATTTTCATTTGCCCAAGGCCCACATCACGTTTTCAGCGCACAGATCTGTGTATGCAGGAATACGTTTTACGAGACCTTTTTGAGCCATCCAGGAAGTCACTAGGGTAATTTCATCCTCGCGGGGAAGGCGGGGCATTTCGTAGGTGACGAATTTAAACGAGCCGGTGATGGTTGCAGGGAAACCGAGATTCTCGGAAAGAAATGTTCGGTAGCTGTCGGGATTCGCGTTGATCTTTTCGCATGCTGTCCGGTAAGCCTTGAAGAAGAGGACAAGTTGCTGTCCTTTTTTCTTTGCTGCGGCGCGGGTAAAAAGGAGCACGCCCGGAGCTCCGGGAATGCTGCTGCTGTCGCCGAGGGGAATCGCGCCTTGCGAGACAGCGAGGGCATACAGAGGTTCGGGAAGGCAGGCGGCCGCGAGTTTCCCGTTCAGTAAAAGTTCCATTCGCACGGGCATCTGCGGCACGGCAAGTCCTTTGAACGAAGTGGCAGGGAGCCCGGCTACCGAGAGGAGTGTGGCTGCTACGTATTCGATGACGGTATTGGATGATATGCCGATTTCCTTGCCGGCGAGTTCTTTTACCGATTTGATACCGGAAGCGGGAGCGGCTGCAAGCCCGTAGCGTCCGCTCGTCACCGAAGCGATAACGCCTTCTCCGCCGCCTGCGACAGTAAAGACTGCACCAAGGATATCGGCGACGATGCCGTCAAGACGTCCGGCCTGAAACGCTGCATCCCGCTCGACGGGATTCCTGAAGTTGACCAGTTCTACTTCGACTCCCTGCGCGGCAAAGAGTCCTTCCTTTGCGGCAAGAATGATGGGAAGAGAGTCGAGATCGGGCAGAACGCCGATTTTAAGCGGCTGCGGAACAGGTGCGGGTGCGGCCGAAATGGTCAGCATTCCGGACAGGGCAATGCACGCGGCGGCGCAAAACAGAAATAAAAGTGTCTTCTTCATACGATAATTCCTTGCTTTATTTTATTTTGCCAGCGGAACATGTCCGTGTTCGGCAGTCCGAAACGGTCGAGTACCCGATCGCAGGTATGTGCGACGAGATCTTCGATCGTAGCGGGTTTGGTATAGAAAGCGGGCACGGGCGGCATGATGACCGCGTTTGCCCGCGCGAGGCGCAACATGTTTTCGAGGTGAATGGCAGAAAGGGGCGTTTCCCGCGCGAGGAGGATCAGTGTCCTCCCTTCCTTGAGGCAGACGTCCGCCGAGCGCTCCATCAGGTTGTTCGACAAACCCGCGGCAATACGGCCGAGTGTACCCATACTGCACGGTGCGATGATCATGCCCGCTGTGCGGAACGAGCCGCTTGCGATGGAGCACGAAAAATCGCTTGCTTCCGGCGTGACGAAGAGATTCCCGCCGGTAAGAGTGTGAAGTTCAGTTTTCCATTCTTCCACCGTGTGTCCTGTTTCCTCGAGCACAACCGCGCGTGACGCCTCGGTGAACAGGAGATACAATGGGATACCATGTGCGAGAATCATTCTTGCCAGGGTCAACCCATATACCGATCCGCTCGCGCCGGTAATGCCGACAATGACGGGCAGTGCGTTTTTTTCAGAATCCATACATGCCTCCGCTCAGATAGATATCCAGAAGGACAAAAAGCATGAAAAGGGGGGAAAGAATCTGGTTGAGTTTATAGGCCGCGAACGGGATGAGGACTACGTCTCTGTTCCGGTCGCGTGTGCTTCCCTTCCAGGCAAGTACATGCTCGAGAACCAATATCCCACCAGCGATCACAACTCCGGCTATGTACCAGAAGCGGAGAGGAAAGAAGAAAAAATTCATCGTGAAAAAGAATATGGTCCCCAAGTGCGTAAGCGCCGCGAGCAACAACGCACCCCGCCGCCCGAGCAGTGCTGGCATAGAATGGAGGCCGGCTTCGCGGTCGTGTTCGATGTCCTGTAGCGCGTAGATGATATCGAAACCCGCGACCCAAAGGGCGGCGGCAATAGTCAGCGGGAAGTAGCGAAGCTCGAAGCGTCCGCCAAAGGCGAGAAAGCTGCCCATCGTCGCTGCCGAACAAGTTGCACCGAGCCAATAATGGCACAGGGCGGTAAAGCGCTTGGTAAAAGAATAGCCTCCGATCAGTATTGCTGCGACCGGTACAAGGGCGAGGCACAAGGGATTGAGCATAAAGGCCGCCACAAGGAGAAGTGCACCGCAAAAAAGGGTGAAGGCCCACAACGCCCGCTCTGTTACCCTTCCGGCGGGAAGGTCCCGGTCGGCGGTACGCGGATTCGCCTTGTCAATCTCGCGATCGACCAAGCGGTTCAGGGCATTCGCCGCGTTCCGTGCGCCGAATACCGCGGCCACTATCCACAGCACCTTCCACCATCCGGGGCGTCCGCCGCTTTCCATCATAAAGGCGCTTACGGCGAGCGGCAGCGAAAAAAGAGTATGTTCCATCATCACTGCGCGGCTTAAGCCCTTGCTCTGGCCAAGGACCTTTTCGGCCAACGTGTTTTTAATAGTCACAAGCCGAACTCCTTCCAGCGGAGGTTTATACGCTCCTTGATCGCATCGGTCATTTCGATATCCTCGGGCCATTCCCTCTGGTGTCCGTCAAGCAGTCCTTTTCGCGTCGCATCGATGCCGAGCCGGGTGCCGAACCGTGCACGGGGCGATGCATGGTCGAGCGTGTCGAGCGGTCCGTCAGAAAGGATGAGATCGCGCCGTGCATCAATATTGTTAAACACCTTCCAGGCGACCGTACTCGCGTTCTGTACGTCCACGTCATGATCAACCACGATGATCATTTTTGTGTACATCATCTGTCCCATGCCCCAGAGGGCGGAGAGTACCTTGTGTACCTGTCCCGGATACCGTTTCCGGATGGAAACGATCACGCAGTTGTGAAATACCCCTTCTAGGGGAAGATTCATGTCGATAATCTCGGGGGTAATCAGTTTGAGGAGTGGCAAAAAGAGTCGCTCGGTCGCCTTCGCCATGTAGCAGTCTTCCATCGGCGGTTTACCCACAACGGTTGCTGGGAATATTGCGTTCTTTCTCCGCGTAATGCAGGTTACGTGGAAAACGGGAAATTCATCGCGGAGCGAATAGTAGCCGGTATGGTCGCCGAAAGGCCCTTCTGTCCGCAACGGCTCGGCAGTGTCGACATAGCCTTCGAGGATGAACTCGGCGTTCGCCGGAACTTCGAGGTCGCAAGTAATGCAGTTGACCGTTTCGACCGGCTTCCCCCGCAGGTAGCCCGCGAAAAAGAGTTCGGAGATACCCTCGGGAAGGGGAGCCGTCGCCGCGTAGGTAACCGCTGGGTCATCGCCTAACGCAACGGCCACTGGCATCCGCTCGCTTCTCGTCTTGTATTTCTGAAAATAGTGTGCGGCGTCCTTGTGGTGGTGCCAGTGCATGCCGGTCGTGTTTTTGTCGTATACCTGCATGCGGTACATCCCCATATTCTGGGCACCCGTTTCGGGGTCGCGTGTGATCACGGCCGGCAAGGTAAAAAACGGCCCTCCGTCAAGCGGCCAGCAGGTCAGTACGGGTAATTTGGATAGGTCAGGATCATGGTCGACGATTTCCTGGCATGCTGCCTTGAGCACCCGGTGTGGAAGAAAGAGCCGCGCCCATTTCAGCTTCGGGAAAAAGCTCAACGGCTCGAGTTTCCGCAACTGCGAAAAGGCCCAGCCCATCAGTTCGGTCATCTCGGCAGCCTTGGCCTCGATCGACTCGCTCCCGAGGGCGAATGCCATTCGCCGGTAACTGCCGAACGCATTTATCAGGACCGGGAATTCGGAACCCTTCACGTTTTCGAATAGCAGAGCTGGCCCGCCTGATTTACTCACGCGGTCGGTAATTTCGGTGATTTCAAGGTACGGATCGACCTCGACCGATATCCGTTTCAGTTCGCCGGCACTTTCCAGCGTTTTGATGAAGTCCTGCAGATTTTTGTACGCCATGGCAGCAGTATAGATTCCCGCCCGCTTTTAATCCATATACACGAAACAGGGTGCTACTGTTTTTTTTTGGTCTGCAAACTTGACATTCACCTTTTTCCCCTTCACAATACCGCATCGACCCGGAGACTGCCGGGCTTGAAGGAGACGCAATGACCGACTCACTCGAATTCATCAAAGTCGATGGTACGGATACGCGCCGCGATATCGAAATATACGCCCTGTCCACCTGCGGTTTTTGTAAGCGCGCCCTCGGCTTTCTTGACAGCAACAAGATTGCGTACCGCTATGTCCACCTCGATGAGTTACCTCTCGAAACGAAAACTCGCGTCAAACAGGAACTGTCCGCACGCTTTAACCGGCAAATCTCCTTCCCCTTTGCCGTCATCGACGAAAAGGACTATCTTGTCGGTTTCATCGAGATCGACTGGCGCAATACCCTTCTCGGCACTGCAGCGAACGCACCCAAATGAGCGACCCAAGCACTCTAAACCAAAAAGACACCATGCAGGCAGAAACCTTCACGGTCATGGTCGCTTCGAAACAGGGTTGGCTCGTCACTCCCGACACCTCCTTCGCGGCCGACCTGGTCGAAGGACTCAAGAAAAACTGGAACCGTTACGGCTATTTTCTGTGTCCCTGCCGGGATACGGAAGGAAACCGCGCCGCTGACACTGACGTCATCTGTCCCTGTCGTTACGCGAAGGAAGACATCGCCGAATTCGGACACTGCTACTGTTCGCTCTACTGGTCGCCCGCTTTCGCCGCCTCGGGAAAGGAACCCTCGGGCTTGAGCGAACGCCGTCCCTGGCCGCGGAGTCAAACTTGACAAAAGGTCAGTCAAAGTTGATGCTATAATCAGTCTTCTCTTCTGGAAGCAAAATGGATTTGATGCTGGAACTGAAAATATTTTCCCGGAGTCTGGATTTCGCAGGTATCGACTATGCATTATGCAGAGGTTTAGCAGTCGCTATATATATGCCAAGCCTCGTGCAACGCTTGATATATATACTGCTCTCAATATTGTGCTTATAAAACCAGCCGCCTTTTCTAAAACCCTCACCAGCTTTTAAGCAATTAGGTGCTTCGCTCTCCACCTCGACCCCGGCTGTCCCTTTTCATATGCTTCACCTGTCTTAAAATCTATAATCGGTGGATTTTCATCTGCCAAATCTGTTCGCACCAGAGTGATTTCGTCTTTTGATGAGACCACACATGCCGATGCGTATACAGCCGCTTGAACGCATTTTTCGCGTCCCGGGATTCCATCAAATGCACCTTGTCTGCATGCGTTTCCTGGGCATCGATATCCAAAATGTTGTTTATTTTAAAGGGTTTTCTGAACGTATGATGACCGAAAACAATGAGCATTTTTGCATTCACCATGTTCGCTTCCTGATCGGCACGAACCTTTTCCCGTTTGATAAACCAAGCTGATTTTGACGCATCTTCCGGGTTATGAAACTGACAGTGCGGGTTTGGACAGAATACCAGCACTTGTAACGGGTCGTGATTGCTTGCAGGCTTTGCCACGTTCAGGTCCTCCATATAGAGAGGTTATTCCGCTCTATTGGTTATATATGATGCAGATCAGGTGTTTTACCCGTGTTTGAGGAAAAAGAACAATTTTAAGAGCAGTTTAAATACCTCAAGGGGTTTGAAATTGAAGATGGACCTGAGTCCCACCTCCTTCAACCAACGGTTGAATGTGGTTAACGAAATGAGACGCTTATGCCTCTCGCTCGCCATCTCAAGTGCAGGGAAAGAAATTATGCAGAAATTTTCCGGCAATGAAACCATTTAGCGGATTACAAGTCTTCTCGGTCTTTACTCCTGCGCACGCAGCTGAAGCCCTGCTGTAAAATATTTCGTGCGCATCGACTCTGATTGTTTTTTTCATGACAGACTAATAAAAACATGTTATTATTACCGGCGTCTTTTCAAGACGCGCAGCACAGTGTAACTCACCGTGCAACCCAACGTAACGTGCAACCCAGGAGAACGAGAATGGACAATCAACTGACAAAAAAATACGGACTCATCACCGCTATTGCGATGGTAGTCGGCATCGTGATCGGAAGCGGCGTCTTTTTCAAGGCCGAAAAAATACTCACTGCCACCGGCGGCAACCTCGGTCTCGGAATTCTCGCCTGGGTTATCGGCGGCATCATCATGATCGTGTGTGCCTACACCTTTTCGGTGATGGCCACCCGCTACGAAAAGGTCAATGGTATTGTCGACTACGCCGAAGCTGCAATGGGCAAAAAATACGGCTACTTCGTCGGCTGGTTCATGGCCCTCATCTACTATCCTACCCTCACATCCGTCCTTGCCTGGGTGTCGGCTCGGTACACAGCGGTGCTATTCGGCTGGGATATCACCGGCGGCCAGTGCATGACTATCGCCGCCTTGTACCTTGTTTCAAACTACACCCTCAATGCGCTCTCGCCCGTGCTTGCTGGCAAATTCCAGGTGTCGACTACCATCATCAAACTTGTGCCCCTCGCCTTGATGGCAATCGTCGGTACCATAGCGGGGCTCGGCAACGGGATGATAGTCCAAAACTTCGCCACTGTGGCCGCGACCGTCGACCCTGCAACCGCCCTCTTCACCGCAGTTGTTGCAACCGCCTTTGCCTACGAAGGCTGGATTATCGCGACCAGCATCAACGCCGAGCTGCGGGACTCCAAACGAAACCTGCCTATTGCTCTCGTGGCCGGAACCTTCATCGTCATGGCCGCTTACATTCTGTATTACATTGGTCTTGCAGGCACGGTGACCAACGCCACCCTCATGGCCGGCGGACAGGAAGGCGCGCGCATCGCGTTCTCCACACTCTTTACCGGAATCGGCGGAACCCTCATATTTGTGTTCGTCATCATCTCGTGCCTCGGCACCCTCAACGGCCTCATGCTCGGCTGCACCCGCGGTATCTACTCGATCGCCGCCCGCGGACAAGGTCCCAAGCCCGCGCTCTTCGCCCAGGTCGACCCCATTAACAATATGCCTTACAACTCCGGAATCGCCGGCCTTTTCCTCAGTGCCCTGTGGCTCGCCTACTTTTACGGCGCCAACCTCACCGCACCCTGGTTCGGCTTTTTCTGCTTCGACTCGTCCGAACTTCCGATAATCACCATCTATGCTCTCTACCTGCCCATCTTCCTCATGATGATGAAAAACGAACGCGACCTCTCCCCCTTCAAACGCTTCGTAATGCCGGCAGCCGCCATTCTCGGCAGCCTCTTCATGATCATTGCCGCCTGCTTCGCTCACCGTATGGCCGTCGTCGCCTACCTCGTCGTCTTCGCCGTCGTTATGCTCACCGGTGTTTTCTTCTCGCGCGAAAAACCCGCCATCAAATAATATTCTGAAAAAAAGGCGAAGGGGAAGGGCTTCCCCTTCGCCCGAACCCTGCAACCTGTTTATACTGCTCCCAATATTGTGCTTATAAAACCAGCCGTCTTTTCTGAAACCATCAACCTCGGTTAGGCAATCAGGTGCTTGGCTCTCCACCCCGACCCCGGCTGTCCCTTTTCATATGCTGCCCCTGTAGTAAAATCTATAATCGGTGGATTTTCTTCTTTCATCTGCCAAATCTGTTCGCACCAGAGCGCCTTCATCTTTTGATGCGACCACACATGCCGGTGAGTATATAGTCGTTTGAACGCATTTCTCGCGT
>JBBRWY010000038.1:0-35633 GCA_038248875.1 Treponematales bacterium | reverse complement strand
TATTAATAATTTTTTTGCAATAATAATTTGCAGGATCAAATAGAATAGTGGAAGAAGAAGGAGTAGTTGAATATTTAGTGAAATTACAAAGAAAAAAGCTAATAAATGAAGCAGATGAAGCCGGCGGTTTGACGCCGGCTTTTTTTTTAAGTGCAGCCGCCAGCGGCTGCCGGAGTGTGTATAAATGGTAAAATTTGCTGACGAGGCAACACTTGAAGTGTCCTCGGGAAAGGGTGGAAACGGCTGTATAGCCTTTCGCCGCGAGAAATATGTCCCTCTCGGTGGTCCTAACGGCGGCGACGGAGGCAGGGGTGGGGATCTCATATTTGAAATTCGCCGCAACCTCCGTACCCTGGTGCATCTGCGGTATAAACATGCCTTCAAGGGCAGAACCGGCGGAGACGGGCAGGGAAACAAAAAATTCGGCAAGGATGGCGAGGACTGTGTCGTTGCGTTACCGCCCGGAACGATCATAAAAGACCTTGATACCGGCGAGATAATACGCGATTTCGGCCTTGAAACCGAGGGTCGCTATGTATTTCTCAAGGGAGGGAATGGCGGCTGGGGCAATGTTCATTTCAAGAGTTCCACCAACCAGGCACCGCGCACAGCTCTTGCGGGGCAGCCATCCGAGACGAGGCGCATCCGCGTCGAGCTCAATATCATTGCGGACATTGGCTTTGTCGGCTTTCCCAATGCGGGCAAGTCGTCGTTGCTCGACCATTTTACCAATGCGCGGCCAAAAATAGCACCTTATCCGTTTACCACGAAAATACCGAATCTCGGCGTCCTGCGGGTCGATGAGGAACAGGATATAATTCTTGCGGATATCCCGGGTATTATCGAGGGCGCGTCCGAAGGCTTGGGCCTTGGTATTCGCTTTCTGAAGCATATTTCGCGGTCCGCCGGGCTTGCCTTCATTATCGACCTTTCGGAAGACAACTACCTTGAAGCTTATGACCTTTTGCAGGTTGAGTTGACCAATTTTTCCGCTGAACTTGCCAAAAAGGACCGGATGATCATCGCTAACAAGCTTGATCTACCGGGAACCAAAGAACGTCTTGCCGAGCTGCGTGCTAAGTATCCCCAATTCGACATTTTGGGTATCTCGGTATTCAGTCGCTGGGGGCTCGAGGATGTGCGTAACGCCTTTATCAAGATGGTCAACGATGCTATGGAAAAGGATATTGCCGACCGGGCCGCAAGCGGTGCTGCACGTACTGCCGCAGATGCTTTGGCTGCAGAGAGCGGGATGATTATGCCAGAAGCTCCCGCCCCTGAAAATTTCATGACCGCCACCCTGGAAGATCCGGTGTACGGCGAATATGACGGCGGCTTCGGTGCGACCGTAAGTTTGAATCAGAAAAAACGGGGAAAGAAAAAATGAAGCTCGCCATTCTTGGTGGCAGCTTTAGTCCGGTTCACAACGGACATCTTTCCTTGGCGAAAGATGTCCATGATATTCTCGGCTATGATCATATCCTGCTTGTTCCCGCAAACCTTCCACCACACAAGCAGTTGGCAACGGGTGCTTCCGGTGATGACCGGTTAGAAATGCTTCGTCTCGCGGTTTTCGGCCTCGATTATCTTGGAGTGGAGGCCTGCGAGATTGAGCGGGGCGGCATTTCGTACACAATCGAGACCATCAGATGGCTCGAAGAAAAATATGAGGGACTGATTGAAGGCAAAATCGGCCTCATAATCGGTCAGGACCTTGCTGCCGGTTTTCTTTCCTGGCGGGAATCGGCATGCCTTGCAGAAAAAACCGATATAATTCTTGCCGGCAGGCCAGGAAACATATATACCGGTTTTCCATATTCGTTCACTCCTATCGAGAATACGCTCGTCGACGTTTCGTCGTCGGAAATCCGGGAAGCGGTCTGCAAGGGCGAAAGTGTGCGTCATCTTGTTCCGGCGGCCGTTTACGGGTATATTCAAGCACATAAATTGTATGAACATTGACGAATTGAAGCAGATCACGGAAAAAGTCAACCTCTATGCACTCGGCGTGCTTTCTCCTCCGCGATACGAGCATTCGGTGCGTGTTGCTGTGCTTGTGCGTGAGCTGTGTCTGCGTTTTGGTGTCGAACCCTGTGACGGGTACCTGGCCGGCATAGCCCATGATATGTGCAAGTCGGGCAAGGATCGTTGGCTTCTGTCGCTGGCCAGTCAGGACGGCGAGCCGGTAAAAGCGATCGAGCTTGAAAAGCCGGCTCTGCTACATGGACGGGCTGCAGCCGTTTTTCTGACTAACGAGTTTGGCATAATCGATCCGTCGGTTTTGGGAGCGGTAAAGCATCATACGTTCGGTTCGCCCGACATGGATGCCCTGGGAAAAATCCTGTTCGTGGCAGACAAGATCGAGCCGGGTCGTACGGGGCTCGATTCTAGGTATCGCGAAAAAATACTTGCTTCGGACCTCGACGGTATGACCCGTCTGGTTCTCGAAGACAATATCCAGTACCTCGAGACACGAGGCAAATCGGTTTCTCCGGTGACACTCCGGATGCTCGAAAGCCTGAAAAAAAGGAAAAAAGGCACATGAGGACATTCAGACTCGACCGCAGTATCATTTTTCTCATAGCCATTTTGGCGGTGCTTCTCGTTGCCGCGGCTATACTGGTTTTTGCCATGAGAACCGATCCGGTGCGTGACTCGCTTTCGGGAGACAAGCTCCTCAAGGTGCTTGTTGTGCTCGAAGACGGTGGAAAACCAATTTCTACGAATATCATCGCGTACTACCCGGCAAGCAAGCGAGCTGCGATGTTCGAAATACCGGGCGAAACCGGCTTGATTCTGAAAACCCTTTCGCGAGTGGATCGCATCGATGCGGTATACATGGAAAAGGGGATTCTCGAATACAAGAGTGAAATTGAAGGCATTACCGGAATCGCTGTTCCCTTCTACCTGAAGTTCACTTTAGATGAATTTGCTCATCTTTGCGACTTACTGTCCGGAATCGGGGTATTTATTCCGGCGCCGGTGGACCTACCCGACGAAAAGGGACGAATCCTCTTGCCCTCCGGTGCCGTAACCCTCGACGGAGACAAGGTCCGGACGTATGTCACGTACGTTGATCCGTTCGACCAGCCGAACGAGGCTTCGAACAGGAAACAGAAGGCTCTGTTAGCTTTTTTCCGTGCGCTTGGTGACAATTCGGGGACAGCTTTCTCTGCAGCTCTTTTTCCGGCGATTCAGGATTCGATTAAATCGAACATTCCGGGAGATTCTCTTAAGAATTTGCTCGGGGAACTTTCGCGTATCGATGCCGAACGACTGGTCCCCCAGCGCGTGACCGGATCACTGCGCGAGGTGGATGGTAAGATGCTTCTGTTTCCCTTTTATGACGGACAGCTTCTCAAGGATATTATCAGGCAGACACTTGGTGGCCTTGTCTCGGAGGGCAGCGCGGCACAGGAGCGCATCTATGCTCTCGAGATCCTTAATGGCACGAAGAGTCAGGGGCTTGCCCGGAATGCATCGGAGCTCTACCAGAGCTTCGGGTACGACGTAATCAGGATAGGCAACGCCGAGACGACAGAGTATGATGAGACAATTGTAGTTGACCGCATTGGCAACAAGACAGTTGCGTCAACAATCGGCCAGGTCATTCAATGTGATAATTTTCGCTCGACCACTGTCGATTCTGGAGATTCTTCAAGCTACGGCACAGAAGCGGTAGTCGATTTTACGATAATTCTTGGTAAAGATTTTAATGGACGATATGTGCAATAGGAGCGATATGGAAACGAAAATTGTAACAAGAGATGCCGCGATAGCGCTGGGAAAGCTGCTTGCGGACTATAAGGGCGAGAATGTCATGGTGCTTGACGTGAGTGGTACGAATACCTGGGCTGATTATTTCATCATAGCCACAGCTTCCAGTTCCGCTCATTCGCGGGGTCTGCAAAAGCATGTTTTCGAAAACCTTAAGGAATTGGGTCTCATGATTCGCCCGACAAAACGGAAAATGCCTGATGGCGACGAATGGACTCTGATCGATCTCGGCGACGTCGTGGTGCATTTGATGACGGAAACCGCCCGTGAATTTTATGATCTGGAGAAATTGTGGTATGGTGCCCGGAATTTGATGGTAAAATAGGGTATTTTTTATACGTCGGGTTTAAAAATAAAACGCCTGTTCTGCGCAAGGAGAACAGGCGTTTTCTGTTTCATGCAGGGATCAGTTATTCGTCGAAGTCATCATATTCGAGATCGTCGTCTTCGAAATCGAAGTCATCCTCTTCTTCGCTCAACTCGCCTTCGTCGTCAAAATCGTCGAATTCATCATCCGAGTCTCTGTCGTCATCGAAGTCTTCATCATCTTCGAAGTCGTCAAAATCGTCGGTTGAGTCGTCGTCGAAATCATCATCCTCGTAGTCGTCGTATGCATCTTCAAATACATACTTTTCCCGTAATGAATCTTTTTCCAGATCAATGTTGGTAAACATTCGCTTTTTTTCCGTCCGTTTCCCTGTGTTTTTGCCGCTGCAAAATAAGGTTGGTAATTATTCAGGGTAATATCTCGTTCTCTAGAAACATAATTGAGACTGTTTGCTTCTGTCAACTATCCTGACGTTTTTTTTTGATGTTTCGGTGTAACTGCAGTCAAAAGAGAGAATTTTAAGTAAAATGCTTTGACAAAGCCCCTTTTTTTTGTATAATGCCAAAGAACATGATGGATAGAATAGATCTTCTGGCACCCGGTAAAATTAATCTTCATTTACGGGTACTTGATCGAAAGCTGCACAGTCGACCTGACGGTTTTCATGGTATCGAAAGTGTGTTTCAGCTTATTTCGCTTGCGGATCGGATTTCTGTTTCGATAACGGATGACATTTCTTCCAGCAAGGTGGTTTCGCCTCTGATGCAGCTCCCCCCGGCCAATACGATTACCGCGGCGGTTGACCGGTTTCGTACCCATACGGGTATCAAAGCTGGCATTCGGGTTGAAGTTGAAAAGCTGGTTCCATCCGGTGCAGGTCTTGGTGGGGGCTCTTCAGATGCCGCAACGGTGTTGCGCGGCCTTGATACCTTGTTCGAAACCCGGCTTTCCTTTGCTGTCCTTTTGGACATGGCCGCCGGAATCGGTAGCGATGTTCCTTTTTTTCTTTCGGGCGGAGCAGCGGTGGTTTTGGGAAGGGGCGAAATCGTGCTTCCCTTGGTGTCGCGGACAGACCTCTACGGAGTACTTCTTTCGCCTGCGGTGCACAGTTCTACTACCGAGGCCTATGCCCTGGTAGACCGCTGGCAGGAAGACGGACGTGAGCGTACTATTGTGTGGCCCGATGTTTCGGAACTCGACAGGATGTATGCGCTTCCGCTTTCCCAGTGGCAATTCGGGAACAGCTTTACCGATCCACTTGTCGCCGTCTATCCGGAAATTGGCCGGGCGGTTGAAGACATGCGGAACTGTGGTGCGGATTTCGTGCAGATGAGCGGTTCGGGCTCGTCGGTATTCGGTCTTTTTAATGATGATGCGCGGTGCGATGCCGCGGTTGAACAGCTTTCATCGCGCTGGAGACAGTGCGTTAAATTTCTTTTGCTTGCGTCCTGACCAATGCAGTAGTACAATAAACCAGTGGGTATTCACCGCCCCCTGTTTTCTGCTGCAAAGGAGATAAAAAGTATGGAAATTACTGATATCCGTATCAGGAAAGTGACAACTGAAGGAAAATTGAAGGCGTATGTAACAGTCACCTTTGATAGCTGCTTTGTGATCCATAACGTTAAGATCATCGAGGGGAAAACAGGCATGTTTATAGCCATGCCCAGCCGGAAAATCCGAACCGGTGAATACAAGGATGTCGCTCATCCAATTTGTCCTGATTTTCGGACCTTGCTGCAGGATAAGGTTTTGAACGAGTTTGAGCATGGAACTATTGAAGAATCGGTAGCCGCCGATCCCGCTGACTTATAAACGTCATTGACGTTGATACGTCCCGGCCCGGCGGTTTCGTCGAACGCATTTTTTGGGACGTCGGCAAGTGGTAAGCCAACGGGTTTTGATCCCGTCATTTCGCAGGTTCGAATCCTGCCGTCCCAGCGATTTTTTTACCTAGTTGCGCTAAGCTCCAGGGCTTGGCGGTTGCTTTTGGTAAAAGCAAGAATCATGCGACACCCAGATCACGGAGCCAGTCTTCGGGGAAGGAGTGCGCAATGAAAGGAGTTTCCAAAATGGAACAGAAAGTTATCAATGCCCGTAGCCGGACAGAAACAGGAAAGGGTGCCACAAAGCGCCTTCGCATCACTGGCCGCCTCCCTGCGGTTATGTATGACGGAACCGGAAAGACCGAACTCATCGATATCGAAGAAAAAGACTTCACCAAGCTCTTTCATAGTATCACCGAGAGTACCCTTGTTGCTATAAAAATCGAAGGCAAGAAAGACGTCGTCGTTTTCGTGAAAGATGTTCAGTACAATATCATTATTGACAAGATAACCCATGTCGATTTCTATGAAGTCGAACAAGGTAAGCTGCTTCGCACTAAAATCCAGATCAAACTCAAGGGTTCGCCCGACGGTGTGCGTCTCGGTGGTGTTCTTGAAACCGGCCTTACCGAAATTGAAGTTGAATGTCTGCCGAAAGACCTCCCCGAGAGGATTATCGTCGATGTCTCGAACCTTCAGCTCAATCATTCACTCCATGTCAGGGACGTCAAGTTCGCCGACGGTGTCAAGATCCTCACCGATCTGGAACTGTCCATTGCGACACTCCGTTATACCAAGTTTGAGGCTCCCGTAGCCGAAGCTGCTTCTCCGACAGTATCTGCGGTTCCTGCCGCGGCTCCTGCTGCGAAAGCCGCTGCTCCTGCTGCAAAGGCCGCACCTGCCGCCAAGTAAAAAGCTTTTTTACTGTTTTAACTCGCACAAAGGGTCCTATCCGGGACCCTTTTTTATTTGGTATACTAATTTTACGATATGGCAAGCACACCTGAAACCCAAATGTCCGTAATCCTCGATGAGCTCGTGTGCGAGAAAGCTCTTTTCGATTCCGAAAGCCACGAAGGCAGTCTCGCCGGCTGTACTCTGCTTGCTGCTGTTTCAGGCGGTGCAGACTCGGTTGCTCTTTTGTGTCTGCTTCACCGGCTTGCCCCGCGATATGGCTATCTGCTTTGCGCCGTGACAGTCGATCACCGGATCAGAAACGCCCGTGAAAGCGCCGGAGACGCATTCTTTGTTGATGAACTGTGCGCATCGCTGTGTCCTCCGGTACCATGCCGGACAGTCACTCTCGCGGAAGGCGAAATAGCTGCAGTAGCTACAGACCGAAAACGGGGCATAGAAGAAGCTGCCCGATTCGTCCGGTATCGCCATTTTGAGGAAGTCGCCGACAGTTTTGGTGCTTCCTTCATCATGACCGGCCATAACCGGAACGACCAGCTCGAAACCATCCTCATGCGCTTTTTTCAGGGCTCGGGCGGATCATCCCTCGGTGGCATCGCCGTTCGTCGGGGCAGATTTGTCCGGCCGCTGCTCGCGGTAAGCCGGTCAGAAATTACGGCCTGGCTTGCTAGCGAGGGCCGCACCTGGCGCGAAGATATAACCAATGCGGGCGATGAATACCTGCGAAATAAAATACGGAACAGGCTGGTTCCGGTGCTCGACGGACTTTTACCCGGCTGGCAATCCGGAGTGATCACTGCGGCCTCCAGAGCGCTTCTGGACGACGAGCTGTGCTCTGCGCTCGTCAGTACCGTATGGACGCGTTCCGGGGGCCGCCTAGTCTGTCCCGCGGCCGATTACGCTGCCATGCATCCGGCCCTTCGGCTCCGTTTCCTGCGCAGCGGTTTGGTGCTTCTGGGAATTTCTCGCCGTGTGCCATACGGCTTTTTGCGTCGCCTTGCCGATTTTCCGGCGAAATGGCGAGTTGATTGTACCGAGCCACAAACGGTTTGTGGTTCTCTTCTGCGATGTTCGAAAGAAGGCGATTCGCTTTTTTTAAGCCCGGATATTGTGCATAATAATAAAAGCGGATATCTTGTATATATCCTGTCACGCGGAACATACCATTTTCCTTTCGGGACGATCTCTGTTTCCGGAGAAGATGATTCGGTATATCTGGATGAGTGTTTTGGGCCGTTTCGCCTGCCTTTGACCATTAGGTCTCGTACGGGTGGCGATTCTCTGGAGACCGCTGACGGAAACCGAAAATTGCTGAAAAAACTGCTGAATGACTGGTCAATACCCGAAGCGGAGCGGGATATGCTACCGCTGATCGAACAAGAAGGAACCCTTCGCGCGGTGTACGGCCGCCCTCTTGGATATCCTGATTGGTACGTTCACATATGAGGAAATAATGGCACAAAATGATTTGAACAACAAACCGGCCGGTCCGAAAAATGCTGCTCCTGCTGGCCGCTTCGGACTGATTTTTTTTCTGGTAATTTTTGCAGTATTTCTCGTTATGCTTTTTTCCGGTACGGGCACCAAAACCGGCGCCGAAATCTCGTATACCGAATTTCTCGCCCGGGTTTCCCAGAACCAGGTCGATTCGGTCAAGATTTATGGGCAGAAGGAGATTCGCGGGGTTCTACGGGACGTGCGTAATGCTGACGGTCTCTTTGTTACCTTTATCCCGTATAGCGATGCCTCCCTCATGGCACTTCTCGCCGAGCACAATGTCCGGGTGACTGGCGGCGAAGCGCAAGTTTCCGT
Source organism: Treponematales bacterium (assembly GCA_038248875.1). Lineage (GTDB taxonomy): Bacteria > Spirochaetota > Spirochaetia > Treponematales > Treponemataceae > Teretinema. The sequence continues at coordinate 26,975 of JBBRWY010000038.1, read as the reverse complement.
GTGGTTTTATGCCCTTCAGTTCGCCCCGACCCTTCTGATAATCGTGTTCCTGGTGATCATGATGCGACAGAGTCAGGGACAGGGCAATAAGGCGTTCCAGTTCGGCAAGAGCCAGGCGCATCGCTATGAAGGGCTGAAGAAGATCACCTTCGCCGACGTTGCCGGTCAGGAAGAGGCCAAGCACGAACTTGAAGAAGTGGTCGAGTTCCTTAAAAATCCCCAGAAATTCGTAAAAATGGGTGCGCGTATTCCAAAAGGTGTGCTGCTCGTCGGTATGCCTGGAACGGGAAAGACTCTGCTCGCCCGGGCCGTTGCCGGCGAAGCGAACGTAGCCTATTTCAATATATCCGGAAGTGATTTTGTCGAGATGTTTGTTGGTGTCGGTGCAAGCCGTGTTCGGGACCTGTTCGAACAGGGCCGGAAAAACGCACCGTGCATCATCTTTATCGATGAACTCGATGCGGTCGGTCGTACCCGCGGATCCGGCTACGGCGGTGGTCATGACGAGCGCGAACAGACGCTCAATCAGATGCTCGTCGAGATGGACGGTTTCGAGACAAAGGACGGCGTCATCATCCTCGCCGCAACCAACCGCCCTGACGTGCTCGACTCTGCGCTCCTGCGTCCGGGCCGATTTGACCGACAAGTAGTAGTAGCTATGCCCGACATCAGGGAGCGCGAGGCAATCCTCCGCATCCATGCCGCGAAAATTCCCCTTTCTCCCGGTGTTGATCTGCAGCGGTTTGCCCGGGCAACTCCCGGCATGAGCGGGGCCGACCTCGCGAATCTCGTGAACGAAGCCGCCCTCTATGCTGCGCGAAAAGACAAGCCCGATGTCGAGTCCTCTGATTTCGAGGAAGCCCGCGACAAGCTGCTCATGGGAATAGCCCGTCATTCTATGGTCATGCCGGAAAAAGACCGCCGTATGACCTCGGTACACGAATCGGGACACGCTCTTCTGCATTATTATCTCAAGGACGCTGATCCCCTGCACAAGGTAACGATAATTCCTCGTGGACGAGCACTTGGTCTTGCAATATCCCTCCCCGAGACCGATTCCTATTCCCATACCCGTGGCTGGCTCAAAGATCGTATCTGTATCTGCTTCGGTGGGTATGTAGCCGAAACCCTCGTATACGGCGAGACGACCACCGGAACCAAGGCAGATCTCCAGCAAGCGACGGAAATTGCCCGCCGGATGGTATGTGAATATGGCATGGCGAGCGAAATTGGCGCCGTCACCTATGGGCAGGAAGAAGAGCCTATTTTCATCGGGAAGGAAATCGCCCGGCACAAAGATTATTCGGAAGACACCGCGAAGGTGATCGACCAAACGATACGCAAGATACTGAACGACACACGGGAAGAGGCGGTCAAGATAATCAGCGATCACCGCGCCGAACTCGACAAATTAACCGAAGAGCTGCTCATCAAAGAAACGCTCGACGATTCGGAAATCCGTGAATTGCTCGGAATGGAAAAAGCTCACAAATACGAAGGCGTACCGACACCGGTCGCGGAGGAAGGCGGGGCGTGAAAAAGAAACGGTCCGGTCGTTTGCAGAAGGTACTCATTGTCCTATGCTGCATTGTTCTGCAGCCTTCCATGGGCGTGCATGCCGCCGATGACAGTCCTTTTCCGGCTGCTCAGACACAAAAAACGGTCAACACCGCTGCTGCAAGGCGTTCCCTCGAGCGTGCGACCAGTCTTTTGGGCGCCGCCGATTGGGTTGCTGCCTCGTTCGAGGCCCGGCTCGGCTCCTCTTATGACAATACCCTCGCGGATTTTCCCTGGATCGAGGCACTGAGCCTGGCCGCACGGAACGCAAACCGGGCCGATATACTCGAGCGGGTTGAATACTCCCTTGCTACCGGCCTTTTTTGGCGTACCTATTCCCGGGACGAAGCGCTTGTTTTTTGTGCGCGGCTCTATGCCGAAACCGGTCGCCTTTCGGCTGCCCTTTCCCGTCTCGATGCAGTCTCGGGTACCTTTTCTTCCGATGCAGATTATGTCCGCATCCTTGCGCTCTATGGCCTTGGACGCGTCGATGAAGCCCGCAAGAGTGTAGCTCTATCTCTCGAGCGATGGCCGTTTGACAGCCGTTTTGCCCGCGTGTTTCTCGAGCGAGAGACGGGTAGACCTGCTACCGAAACAAGCCGAAAGACTGCAGCCTTGATCCTTTCCCGTCTGTATCTTTGGGAAAACGAAGACAGGGAACTTCTTATTCTGGCAGTTCCGTTCGAAAGCGACACTGCTGCTCGAGATCGCAATATCAGGATCTATCGAGGTATGGGTAAGGCCGACATCGGACTGTCGCCTAAAACCACCTATGATCCCCTATCAGCCCTCTATGCCCTTGAATATGGCCTTTTGGACGAGACCACTGCCGCCTTAGAAATCCTTTCGGCTAAAGAGACCGGCATCAAGCTGTCGAGTCTTCTCGAGCTTTCGAGACTCGTCAGCTTGAAAACCGTCCGGGAAACCATTTCACGCACAATGAGTTCGTTTGATGGCATTGTGATTGACGACGCAAACCGTGACAGCATCATCGATACCCGCATCCGCTATCGCCTCGGCCGTCCCGTCGAAGCCGTGTTCGACCGTGACCAGGATGGATACCCCGATTTTGTGGTTGACTGTAATTTTGGCTCTCCTTCGACGATCAGCGTCCGTAACGGCGCCGTGACTGTCACCTACGATACCTATCCACAGGTTCGTTCGGTCATGGACGGGAACCGGGAATACACCATGAAACCCCTTGCCCTATCCTGGGCCCCAGTTGGCTGGGTCAGGCAGAACTTGAACCTTCCGGGTACTGACTTCTACACTATCAAATTAACCACCACGGAACCCACATTGACTGCAAATTTGCTTGTTGCTTCTGCAGCATATTTTAGAGAACCGGATCCGGAACATCCGGGTGGCGAAATTCGGGTTACCCTTGAATCTGGAGTGCCGGTTTCTTCAGAATCGCGTGAAAAGGGACAGGTGTATTCCTGGACATCCTTTTCACGGGGATTTCCCGCGTTGACCAAGGCCGACCGCGACGGCGACTCCTATTTTGAAACCACGATGACGTACAGTTTGACCGGAAAGCTTGCACAGGTTCTCGTTGATCGAAATCGAAACCGTAAGAATGAATATCGCGAACAATATGACGACAACGGAAACATACGGTTGCAATGGGATAGCGACGAGAATGGCATCTACGAAATTTCGTGGAGTAGAGATGCCGGTTTGGTCGAGCTGACCGAATGGCTTCATCCAGAAACAGGCCGGCCGGTACTGATCACCGTCGAAAAAGGTCTTCCCCGTTCGGTTCGTTACGGCGAAACAACGTTGCCGGTAATCAAGGATCCATTGGAAAATATCTGGTGGATAAACCGGATTCCTTCCGGTTCACGCGAAATCGTTAAAAAACTCGATGAAGCCTTTAACCGTGACGAGGCTCCGATTGTTTCCTTATCGGTAACCGTAGACGGAAAACGTATTCATGCAGTACGTACAGGCGGAATACTTTTTGCGGAGATTGTTGATGAATAAAATGGCCGCTTTCGGCGTTCGTATCGTCGGTGCTTTTTTTTGTGTGCTTCTATTAATTTCCTGCGCAACCATCCGAAAGCCCGAACCCGTGGTCGACTATTCAGACCAGCGGAGTGTGCTCTATGAAATTGACCAGACTCGCAAGGTGCTCGAAAAGGATCCGGTCGAAGCCTTGGCTCGTGCCCGATCGCTCAGAGACAATACGTCCGGTTTCCCTCAAATAGAATCGCTTTATGCGGAATCGGGCGCGAAAACTCGTGCCAGCTTTGACCTTGCGGTGTCTTCGGCACGCTGGACTGACGCGCTCGTTCTGTTCCGCTCGCTCGAAACGCTTTCCCTCGCCCCGGTTGAATGGACCGCCGCACGACTTGAGGCAAAACAGGTGAGAGCCTGGCAAGATGAAGGAAACCGCACCCTCGCCGAGCTTAACACCATCATTCCGTCCACACCCGAAGACGAGGCTCCCTCGTCCTACACCGTGTCTAAAATGATCAAGGGCACCGTAACCGTCTGGGTGGATCGCGGGCTTCGCATCGAGAACGGGGTGGGATATGCCGACCGTGTTATCGGCTCGGCATTTTTCATCGATTCGCGTGGCTATCTCATTACCAACTATCATGTTATTTCAAGCGAGGTGGATCCCAAATACGAGGGTTACTCGAGACTGTACATCAAGCTTCCCTCTGACCCGGACAGTCGGCTTCCTGCCAAGGTCATCGGATGGGATCCTGTTCTCGATCTTGCCTTGTTGAAAACCGAAATTACCCCGCCTGCCGTGTTCCAGCTGGGTACGTCCGAAGACCTCGCTGTCGGTAACCGCATATACGCCATCGGCTCTCCGGCGGGCCTCGAACAGACGCTTACCTCGGGCATTGTTTCCGCGCAAAAGCGGCGTCTCCTTTCACTCGGCGACGTACTCCAGATAGACGCACCGATCAACCACGGAAATTCCGGCGGACCGATCGTCGACGAAGCGGGACGGGTTCAAGCAGTCGTCTTTGCTGGCATCGAGCCGTACGAGGGTCTTAATTTCGCGATTCCGGTCGAGCTTCTCAGGATCATCCTGCCGTCGTTATATGCGGGCGGGAAGGTGTCCCATCCCTGGCTCGGCGCGTATGGAAAATCCACTCCACTTCCCGGTTCGGCAGAGAACGCAGGCGTAACTTTGGTATACGCGGTACCGGGGAGTCCCTGCCAGATCGCGGGTATTCCCGCGGGGACTGTTCTAACGGCATTTAACGGAAAGCCGGTACGCTCGCTCGAGGACCTGCAGGCCTTGATACTCCGGGAACGGAGCCGGACCATTGTGCGCATTACCGGCTATACCGGGGAAAATGCCGAACTGGTGAGGCAGTATCAAGACTGGTATGTCATGCTGACCGATCGTCCGCAGGTTCCCGGCGAGATCATTTTTGAAAACGATCTCCAAAGCCGCGCTTTTCTTCCGGTATTCGGAATGAAACTGGAGAAGGTTGGGAGCACGAAAAAATATCGTGTATCTGCAATAGTTCGTGGCAGTATCGCCGACGAATCGGGATTTTCGGTACAGGATCTCATAGAGATCCGCCAGGTAAATGTCGACAACGACACGGGCGCGGTGTCGGCCCAGCTGTACACCAAGAAACGAAAAAGCGGTTATCTCGACTCGTACATCGGACTTTCAGCATCTCTGGACAGTCCCTCTTATTTCTAATATAGTGCGATTATGACAGATCCCCGTTTTATCCGCAATTTCTGTATTGTCGCTCATATCGACCACGGAAAATCGACTCTCGCCGACAGACTTATCGAAAAAGCAAAGGTAATAGATTCCCGCTTCTATCACGCCCAGATGACCGATAACATGGACATCGAGCGTGAACGCGGTATAACAATAAAAAGCCAGGCGGTGACCATTCCGTATACCGCTAACGACGGACAACAGTATCTTCTGAACTTCGTCGACACTCCGGGACATGTAGACTTTTCGTATGAAGTTTCACGCGCTATCGCTTCGTGTGAAGGCGCCCTCCTTATCGTCGACGCGTCTCAGGGCGTCGAGTCCCAGACTCTTTCGAACATGTACCTCGCCCTCGAGCACAACCTTGAAATCCTTCCAGTTATCAACAAGATAGACTTGCCTGCGGCCGATATCGAATCGGCGAAACAGCAGATAGATCACGATCTCGGCCTCGATTCTTCGGTCGCTGTTTGCGTTTCGGCCAAGATAGGAACCGGCATCGACGAACTCTTTGAAGCTATCGTGGCCCGCATTCCGCCACCCACCGGTATCGTGGAAGACAAACTGCGGGCGCTCATTTTCGATTGTCACTACGATGTTTACCGCGGCGTAGTTATCCATATCCGTGTCTTTACCGGATCGATCAGGCCAGGCCAGACAATCCGCTTCATGAATTCCGAATCCAACTACAAGGTCGAGGAAACCGGTATTTTCATTCTGAAGCTCGTGCCTTCCGGAGATCTTTCGGCGGGCGACGTAGGCTACATCATTGCGGGCATCAAGACCATCGAGGACGTCATGGTAGGCGACACCATTACGAATGCAGAAGACCCATGCGATACGCCTCTTCCCGGTTTCAAGAAAGTGAAGCCGGTAGTCTTTTCATCCATCTATCCCGTCGATACAAATGATTACGAGGAACTGCGCGAGTCCTTCGAAAAATTGAAACTGAATGATGCGAGCCTCACCTGGGAAAAGGATTCCTCCATCGCTCTCGGCCACGGTTTCCGTTGCGGTTTTCTCGGGCTGTTGCATCTCGAAGTAGTGCAAGAACGGCTCGAGCGCGAGTACAATCAGTCGGTCATTTTTACCGCGCCTTCGGTCGAGTACAAGATTCACTTGCGCACCGGAGAGGACATGCTGTGTGACAATCCGGCGGACTATCCCGATGAAGGAAAAATCGAAAGTGCCGAAGAGCCCTACATCAAGGCAAGTATCATTACGCCGACAACGTACCTTGGAAACATCATGTCGCTGTGCGTAGAGAAGCGCGGTGTGCAGACTAATATGCAGTACCTCGACCAAAAACGTGTCGAAATTTTTTACGAGATGCCGCTTGCCGAAGTGCTCTTTGATTTCTATGACCGCCTGAAGAGTGTTAGTCGTGGTTATGCTTCGTTTGACTACGATGTCATCGGCTTTAAGTCGACCGATCTTGTCAAGATTGACATCCTCATCAACGGAAAATCCGTCGATGCGTTATCCCAGCTTGCGTTCAGGGGCAATGCCTATGACAAGGCCCGCAACGTCTGCGAACAGCTTCGCGAGGAAATTACCCGCCAGCAGTTCAAGATCGCCATTCAGGGCGCGATCGGCAGCCAGGTCATAGCGCGGGAAACGGTCAACGCGCTTCGAAAGGACGTGCTTGCCAAGTGTTATGGTGGTGATATCAGCCGGAAGCGAAAGCTGCTCGAAAAACAGAAAGAGGGAAAGAAGCGCATGAAAATGGTGGGCGACGTGGAACTTCCGCAGTCTGCATTCCTCGCAGTACTCAAGACAAAAGAAAACTGACACCGGTCATCGCCCTTGGGCTTTCAGCGTCTTTAGGAAATAATCAATTTCTATCCGCACGCGCTTCAGAAATCCGGTGTCGCGAACGTCTGCTTTATAACCGTCCGGAAAATGAATGTACAGGTAGTCAAGCTGTTTTACCAGATAAGCAACACGCTCCTCTGCATTTTTTTCCGTGATTTCTCCCGTGAGAATTCCTCTCAGCTCATCCAGCATTTTAATTTCAGTATCAAGATAGTCGTGTACCGCCGCACCAGTGACCGGAATCTGCGCTTGTGCATTCGTGCACAGTAGTTCAGTCTGTCCTGCTACTTCGAGGAGCACTTCTGCACACAGTTGTTGTGCGCTGTTGCTTGAAAGCGGCAAGCAGCCGGTCGGTAATCCCGTTTCTCCCATATCAAAAAAAGCATCCTTCCCAAAATATGTACGGTAGAGTTCCGCGTATCCGGAAAGGGACGGATCGGTATAGACTGTTTTATTTCCCTTGCCTGTAGTAGAAAAAACCCCGGCGGCTGCCGAAGCTACCGCATTTCCTGGCGGCGTAAATCGGGTAGAGTTGTTGAGCGTTTCGCGCGCAGAGGTTGCACCCCGGCTGTGGGTGAAACCTTTACCGTACGAAAAATCGAGGCCGGCAAAAAGTACTGGCATGCCGGGTAAAACAATCTCGCGCGCGAGATGGAGGGCGACAAGGCCTACGGAACCGAGGGGAGGGATGACGTGAGGCGGAAGTCCCGAAGCAAGAAAACGATCGATGAATACGGCGCCGGTATACTCGGAAAAGAAGAAATGCACGTCGCCACCCGTAGCCGTCACGGCGTTGGGACGGGCTGTAAGGTCGGCGTATACCGGGATTCGCGAATGGGAAAATCCGGTAAAGGCACGTTCAACCCAGAACTGGGATTCTACAAGTACAGCTGCATCGGGAGTGATTCCTGCATCTCGTAAGGCGGGAAGGGCAGTGTCGACGGCGAGTAGAAACAGGGCGTCTCGATTGTCCCGGATAAAGGCCAGGGCGGCATCGAGGGAAGGCCCTGCTCCTGCAATAAATACCGGTTTTCTGACCGAATTGTACGGCAGCGGTTTTGAGCGGGGAAGAGAACGGCAGTTGCGAAAGAGGTTCCGTGCGTAGTTCCTGCCCAGCTTCATCAAAGTCAGGTGGTTTCGCCACCAGCGTGATATGTATTGCTCAACGGAAGCGATTGTTTCAGCATAAAAAGATTCGCCGAGAGAACTGCCTCCTGAAAGGTCAATTCGGAGGCATCGCCTGAACGGTCCATTGTTGAGGCCATGTATGGTTTCCAGCACACGTACGCTCGACGCGGTTCGGATGTATTTGATGTTCGGGTGGGCGAGGATGCTTTGCGAAATGTGTGGGACCGAGAAGGCCATGAGGTTTTCATCCTGTTCGAGGGCAAGGAGAAAAGAATTCGAAGGGAGTTTTTCGAGCAGGATATCGAGACCGTAGCCGAGAAGGGGGGAAATCGCGATAACCAGTGTTTCGGGAAGTATTGTTGTCCGCTGTGCGGCAAGAATGGCGTTTTTGGCTGGATCGATTCGTGAATACAAGAAGCGGTTACCGTACTTGACCGACAGTCCTCGTTCGGTATCATACAGAACAGGACGCTCTGCCGGGCAGCGCGTCCTATCTTCGTTTAGTCGCCCGGCCCGGCAAGGTTCTGTCTTGCCAGGCGCCCCGACTTCGTCAGAGTTAACTCCGTCGATCACGTTCAGTTCAAAAAGAATTTAAGGTAGGTATTCATGAAATTATCTTCCAGTTTCTTGTTCTTCAGAATCGAGTCGGACATTGTGCCCTGTGACCAGGAACTGGTGTAGTAGTTGTAGAAGAGAGGAAGCATTTCAAGCATCTGGGGATCAGCTGCTTTTTCTGCGTTTATTTGGAGTACAAGCACTTCGGTTCCGAGGAGAACTGGTTCGGAAATTTCGGTACCTTTGAGGCTGAATGCAGTTTTGAAAAAGGATTCGCTTTTGACGGCAGATGCGAGTTCTGTGTTTGTTTCCACAGGAAGCGGGGCAAGAATCTTTGCGTTACCGTAATTGATTGCGAAAGAAGTTGTCGTTTTCTTTTCGATTCCGGCTGCCTTGCATGCGGCGTCGAAACTGCTGGTACGTGCGGCGGATGCGAAGTCTTTGGCTTTGGCCATGAAATAGTCCTCAATTTTTCCGCGTTCCTTCGAGTTCATGTAGGATGAAACAGCGGATTTGACTGAAGCATTTGTAAAATCGGGTTCGACGGGAGCCGCGTTGCAGCGGACAATGGCGAACTCGGTGCCAGCTTTAACGATGGTGCTAACGGCTCCGGGGGCAACTGCGAGCACAGTTTCAAGATCTTTTGCATCAGTGAAAAGTGCGTTGAGGTCGTTACGGAACGAATTGGTGAGTTTGCCGCCGGCATCGGCGCCGGTTCTGGTTGAATAGGTAGTTACAGCATCTTCAAACGGAATTTCGTTCTTGGCCAAGCTCGCGGAAACTTTTTTTGCTACCGCTTCGGTATCCACGGTGATAAGTGAAAGGTCATGCTTGACAAAGAGTGCCGGGTTGGCTTTTCCGTATGCGACAACTTCTGTTTCGGGATAGGCCGATGTAGAGAAAGATGCATAGGTGAAGCTGCGTTCCGGGCCAGTCATCGCTGCAATCAGAGCGGTTTCTTTCGAGTTGGTCTTGAGTCCGAATGCGCCGGACTGGGTACCGAATACATCGTCGATGTAGCGCTGTGCGGTCAGTTCTTCGGCTGCGAGAATCCGACGGGATGAGCGGGTTGCCTCGGGTGTATCATTGTAAATTCTGGTGGAATATTTTCCCTTGGTGTCCAGATAATAGGGGACCAGCGACTTATTGACAATGGACTGGGGGACCTTGTATCCAGCAGACTTCAGTTCTTCAAGAATAGCGAACCGGATAGCAGTTGAATTGAAAGCAGACTGCATGATCTGGAAATTGGTGAACTGGTTGAGTTCTTGTCCCTGACTCTGCATCTGCTCGGAAAGGGTCTGGATTTGGCGGATAAAATAACTATCCTGCACGTATTCGATCGGTTTTCCGTTCCATTTACCGAAGACGAGGGTGCTGTTTGCGGTGCTTTTACCGGCGGCTGGAATAAATACAAAGGTGATTGCCGAAAGTATAAGGATGAAGACTGCTCCAACCCACAACATATTTCTTTTTAAAACTGACATAGAAACTTCCTTCTTTGCGTCAAATAGTAGAAAGTAGAATATCATGCCGGATATTGTCTGTCAACGCAGAACGGCATCCCGTAAAAACGGCGGTTTTTTCCTCGGGCATATTGACACTTTTTATAAGGCAGGTTATAGTCATCAACGTCACGGGGGCGTAGCGAAGCTGGTTTATCGCGCCGGCCTGTCAAGCCGGAGATCGCGGGTTCAATCCCCGTCGCTCCCGCAAAAGCCCGTCTGTAAACAGACGGGCTTTTTCTTTTTCAGTTTTTGCATGGCATTAGTTCATGCCGCAGCAGGGTCCATACAGCGGCATCAAAAACCGGATCCTGATAACATATAGGCGAATATGTAAAACTCAAGTTTTGCATATTCGCGACATTACGGGTAGTAGCGCAGGGGTAGCGCGCTTGGTTCGGGACCAAGAGGTCGGGGGTTCAATTCCCCCCTGCCCGACTTAAAAGACTGATCGGCTTTAGCCAGTCGGTCTTTTTTATTTGGGGGCTGGGGGAATTGAACGGGTTTGAGCGCCGACCGAGAGGGAGGAAGAGGTGCCATGGATGGCACCGGAAGCTCTAATCCCGGCCTGGAGCTAGACGACAGGATGTCGTCGACGCGGAGGGGCAATTCCCCCCTGCCCGACTTAAAAAGACTGATTGGCTTTAGCCAGTCGGTCTTTTTTATTTGGGGGCTGGGGGGGGATTCGCAGCGAAGCTTCGAGCGATTGAACCTGAGGAAGCACCGAGCTGGCGAGGTAGTGCGGTCATGGATGCCGGATGGGTGGTTCAGGTCGTGCAAGATAATTTCAAAAAAGATTGTAATAGATTCCCCCTGCCGGAACATGTCCGAACAGGGGGAAAAATTACTGTACGTTCCGATTTATTATTCGTATCCGGCCGTACAAAAGATTTTAATGCAGGACAAGACTGAGAATGAAGAAAGCTGCGACTATCCAGGTAACCACGGAGATTTGCTTGAATTTGCCGGTTACTGCCTTGAGTATCACATATGAAAGGATACCGAAAACAAGACCCTTCGCGATACTGTAGCTGAGCGGCATCATCAGAATTGTGAGGAAAGCGGGAATGGCTTCCGTCACGTCGCCGAGATCGATGTCCTTGACCGGGGACAACATGAAGAATCCGACAAGTATAAGGGCCGGAGCCGTCGCAGCCGACGGGATGAGCAGGAAGATCGGTGACAGGAACAGCGCAAGGAAGAACAGTATGCCTGTGGTAAGTGCGGTAAGTCCGGTGCGTCCGCCTTCGGCAACACCCGCGGTGCTTTCAACATACGATGTGACGGTCGACGTACCGAGGCAGGCGCCGGCTACCGTACCGACCGCATCGGCAATCAGAGCTTGCTTGACGCGGGGAATGGTGCCGTCTGCGTTGGTCAGCTTGGCTTGTGTCGTTACACCGAGGAGAGTTCCGACTGTGTCGAAAATATCCACGAACAGGAAGGTAAACATGACGACCACAAAGTCAAGGGTGAAAATCTTGGAGAAGTCGAACTGAAAAAGAAGGGGAGCATCGGGTATGCTGAACGGTTTGAACCCTGGGTTGATTGTTGTTACGCCGAGGGGAATACCAATGACCGTGGTTGCGAGAATACCGATGAGCAGCGCCCCTTTTACCTTACGGGCAAGCAGGACCATGATGATGATCAGTCCAATAACCGCAACGAGGGGGGCTCCTTTGGTCAAGTTGCCGAGCATCGGGAAAACGTCGAATACGACAGCTTTCCCCTCTATGATACCCGCGGGGGTGTCAAATGTGATTACGCCGGAGTTTTTGAGACCGATAAAGGCAATAAAGAGACCGATACCGACAGAAACTGCCTTCTTGATATTATCGGGAATCGAATTGATGATCGCCTCGCGAATATTGAAGAAAGACATGATGAGAAACAAAATACCTTCGACGAAGATCGCGGTAAGGGCGAGCTGCCATGAATATCCCATTCCCAAAACGACTGTATACGCGAAAAACGCATTCAGTCCCATGCCCGGTGCCAGGGCGACCGGAAGATTGGCGATCAATGCCATCACTATAGTCGCAATGCCTGCCGACACCGCGGTAGCGGTAAACACGCCGCCAGCCGGCATTCCCGTTGCACTCAGTATGCCGGGGTTAACCGCTAGAATGTAGGCCATGGTCATAAAGGTAGTAATACCTGCCATAACCTCCGTCTTGATGTTCGTCTTGTGCGCTTGGAGCTGAAATAGTTTCTCCACTTTATTTGCCTCCTGAAAAAAGAATAAAAGTATAATCTTTAAATCGTAGATCCGTTTCCGGGAAACCGCAAGCAATATATTTTTTAAAACTTGTAAATTATTCTTTGACAAATAAACAAACAGGATTAGAATGATACGTGCTGACCGTTTTTTGTCAGGAGGTTTCCAACGTTAAAGTACGAATATATTGCAGCTGCCCGCGGGACTATTCCTGTAGATCTTAATTTACTGAATTGCCGGGTCATTGATTTTTTTCGTGGTCAAATCCTGGAAAACACGACCGTATCCATTTATAAAGGATATATTGTCGGGGTCGGAGAATCTTTGCCGGCAAAAGCCGAGCTCGACATGCAGGGCCGGTATCTCTGTCCCGGTCTCGTCGACGCTCACGTACATATCGAGTCCAGCCTGCTCAGTCCGGTCGAATTTGCCCGTACGGTAACCCCGCTCGGTACAACTGCCGTGATTGCCGATCCGCACGAAATCGCCAACGTGCTCGGATATGACGGCATCAACTGGATGCTCCGTTCGTCAGAGGGACTGCCCCTTGACGTCTATATAATGGCGCCCTCCTGCGTACCCGCTACCGATTTTGATACCTCGGGCGCAGCACTGTACGCCTCTGACTTCGCTCCGTTTATTCGGGAAGACCGCGTTCTCGGTCTCGGCGAGGTGATGAACTATCCCGGAGTGCTTTCGGGCGATCCCCGAATTCTCGACAAAATTTCGCTTTTTTGGGCAGCTGCCAAGGCTATTGACGGCCATGCCCCCGGTTTGACCGGAAAGGACTTGTCCGCCTATGTGCTGTCGGGCATCCGCAGCGATCATGAGGCGACGACGCCGGAGGAAGCTCTCGAGAAAATTGGAAAGGGCATGTGGATAATGGCCCGTTTTGGATCGAGCGCCCGCGATCTCGAAAATTTAATGCCTGCCATGAATGCCGACACGGTACACCGGATGATGCTTTGTACCGACGACCGGCATCCAAACGATATAGCGTCTGAAGGACATATCGATGCGGCGGTGCGTACACTGCTCGCCGGCGGAATTCCCCTTGTATCTGCTTTGCGCATGGCAACGTTCAATCCAGCGCAGTTTTACGGTTTGCGCCGCTCGGGTGCGATCGCTCCCGGATATCGTGCCGATCTACTCTCGTTCAGTAGTATCGATGATTTTCGCGCGGACTATGTTTTCAAGTCGGGAATCCTCATCTCCCGGAACGGAGTTGCCGAACGGACCTGGGATAGCTTCAACCGTGAGGACCGCCGATCTCCGGTGCTCCGCGATTCGGTGAACGTCAAGTATCTCGAGGAATCCGATTTCAGGATACCGGATGAGGGCGGGGATATCAGGGTAATAGAGGCCCATCCCGGTTCCATCATTACGGGCAAAAGCGTTATGTCACCGAGGGTTGTCGACGGCTTGTGCGAGGCGGATATTGCGCGCGACCTCGTTAAGATTTTTGTCATCGAACGGCATACGGGATCCGGTTCCATCGGAAAGGGTTTTATCCGCGGACTGGGACTGAAGCGTGGGGCCATCGGGTCCACCGTAAGTCACGATTCCCATAATTTGATCGTTGCCGGGGTTGACGACCGATCGATATTCAAGGCGGTAAAACGGCTCAACGCGATGAAGGGCGGATATGTGGCGACGGACGGCGAGGATATAATTGCGGAACTGCCCCTTCCCATAGCCGGTTTGATGAGCGACAAACCACTTGCGGATGTGCTCTCGTCCCTTGCCGTGTTTGAATCCTATTTTGAACGCGAAGGCATACCGGGCGCTTCTCCCCTGATGACTCTTTCATTTCTTGCCCTGCCGGTAATTCCCTCCCTGAAAATTACCAACAAGGGTTTGGTTGATGTTGATGAGTTCAAGGCTGTATCGCTTTTCATAAATTCCGGGAGCGCCTGAAAACCGGAACGGTTTTTCGATGCTTCCACGATTTTATATATTCGATTTTATATATTCGATTTTTTACATGCGGGTGGTACTCAATTATGGAAAAACAAATTCGTTTCAGACTCAACGAGACGGATTACACGATAGCGGGGGAGGAGCAGGGGCTCGCGCTCGATTGGATTCGAGGAACGGCTGGTCTCAAGGGAACCAAGGAAGGCTGCAGGGAAGGCGATTGCGGAGCCTGTCTCGTCATGCTTGGCGGGAGTGGAGCCGACGGCCGGATGGAATGGCTTTCGGTAACATCCTGCACCCTCGGTCTCGGCGACCTTGATGGCAGGCATATCATAACCATCGAGGGACTCTCAAGCCTCGGCCTGACTCCGGTCATGGAAGCCATGCTTGATGAAGGCGCAAGCCAATGCGGATTTTGTTCACCGGGCTTCGTTCTTGCGCTTACCAGTTTTCTTGTGTCGGGAACCATTATCGATCCCGTCTCCGCAATGATAGCCGTCGAGGGAAACCTGTGCCGATGCACCGGGTACGGATCGATCCGCCGTGCTGCCGCCCTCCTTGCCGCCCAGTTTTCCGATCTGCCGGCCGGCCTTGACAAAAGGCTTGACGTTCTTGCCGAAAGAAAAGTCCTTTCTCCCACACTTGCATCGCTCATGAAAGAACCGCCGTTTCCAGTTGCGAAACCTGTAATGGAAGCTGGTTCGCAGCAGGGCAAACTCGATCTACATGGCTTGAGCGGTATAATCGGCGGTGGTACCGATTATTTCGTGCGTCACTCGGATCAACCAAGCGGCATGTTTTTTACATATACGGACCGTGAACCTGACGCGCGCACCATTCGACAAACGAACAGAGGCGATAAGGCGTGGCTTGAAATCGGCTGCGCGGTTACGGTAACCGATTTTTTTGCTTCCGATATCATCAATGCCAAGGCTCCGGGAATCGACCGCTTCGCATCCGCAGTCGCGAGTCTTCCGATCCGTAACAGGGCAACGCTTGCGGGCAATATCGCGAATGCCTCTCCGATTGCCGACATGACTGCAATGCTCATCGCTCTTGAAGCAAGGGTTCTTGTTGGAAATGGAATTGACGGGGGGCGTGAAATCGAACTTGACCGTTTTTTCCTGGGATACAAAAAAACAGATATGGCAGAAACCGAACACATCGTTTCCATTCTGATTCCCTCCGATGTGGTGGTGTTCAATTTCGAAAAGGTTGCGCGGCGTTCCCGGCTCGATATTGCCTGCGTCAACTCGGCGATGGCGGTCCGGATGCTTCCAGACGGTACCATCAGCCATGCGAGGTTGTCCGCCGGGGGCGTTGCTGCCGTCCCGCTGCTTCTGGAAAACGCAGGCCGTGAGATGCAGGGGAAATCTCCCGATGTTTCACTCGCTCGATCAACAGGCTTGCTTGCCGCGCGAGCTGGTAATCCCCAAAGCGATGTACGCGGATCTTCGACTTACCGAAAGCGTCTGCTCGAACGGCTGACCTGGGCGCATTTTATCAGGCTCTGGCCAGATCTGCACCTTGACGAGGAGCTTTTACGATGACCCGAAACCCCGATGCCGTATTCAACGTACTGGGAAAGACACTGTATGTAGATGATATTGCGGAGTCTGCCGGTGTTCTGCATTGTGCACTGGTAACATCCCCTTCCGCACGCGGTACCTATGTTTCCCTGGAAACTGCGGCCGCCCTGGCGTTGCACCCTTCCGTGCGGATTTTCAGCGCTACGGATATTCCCGGGGAAAATCAGCTGGGCACCGCAGTGATGGACGAACCCCTGCTCGCCGAGGGCAGCTGGGAGTATCGCGGGCAAAGTATAGCCCTGGTTGTCGCGTGTTCGAGGAGTATTGCGCGGAAAGCAGCCTCGTTGGTCAGGATCACCGGAATCAAAGAGTTAAAACCGGTGCTCGATCCCCGCGAGGCATTTCAGAATGGCGATATAATTCTTTCTTCGCGTACTCAACGCGTCGGAGATACCCAGGCGGCGTTTGCCGACTGTGCTATTGTGGTGTCCGGACGTGCGGATTCAGGTGGTCAGGAGCACATGTATCTTGAAACACAGGGAGCTCTTGCCTTTCCAGAAGACTCGGGCGGCATGCGGATAGTTTCCGGTACCCAGAGTCCCTCCGGCATACAGAAAATTGTGGCCCGCATATTGGGTCTTCCAATGCATTTGATCGAAGTGGAAACCCGCAGGCTTGGTGGCGCTTTCGGCGGTAAGGAAGACCAGGCTTCTCCCTGGGCCGCGCTTGCCGCTCTCGCAGCTTTTCACACCGGTAAGCCGGTAAAACTGTACTTGAACCGGCATGACGATATGTTCATGACCGGCAAGCGCCACCCGTATTCGTCGGATTTCAAGATAGGTCTTTCCTCTGACGGGATGATACTTGCCTATGAGGCGGATTTTTATCAAAATTCTGGCGCCGCCACGGATCTTTCCCCCGCAATCCTTCCCCGCACGCTGTTTCATGCTGCAGGGGCCTACCATATTCCCAATGTTCGGGTGACCGGCACGATGTGCCGCACCAATCTGGTTCCGTTTACCGCTTTCCGCGGTTTCGGCGGGCCTCAGGGACTGTTCGTCATCGAAAGCGCCATTTACGAAGGTGCCCTGGCGCTGGGCATGGATCCATCAGTTATTCAAAAAAAGAATCTACTCGCATCGGGAGATACTTTTCATTATGGCATGCCAGTGACTGATTGCCATGCCAGTGAAACGTTCGAGCGGTGTGCTCAAAAAGCTGGCTTGCACGATTTGCAAGTCGCGCAGGCTGATTTCAACCGAAAGAACCGCGCTTTCAAAAAAGGCTCGGCCGTTTTCCCCCTGTGTTTCGGCATCAGCTTTACCAAAGAAATGATGAACCAGGGCGGCGCGCTTGTGCATATATACACGGACGGATCAGTCGGTGTCAGTACGGGAGCCGTTGAAATGGGACAGGGTGTGGGACGGAAGATAGTCCTCATCGTAGCCCATGCTCTGGGAGTGGCGGAGGAAAAAGTCCGCATCGAAGCGACGCGCACGAGTTCGGTAGCCAATACCATGCCGACCGCGGCAAGCACGGGAACCGACATTAACGGCATGGCGGCCCTGGTTGCCTGCGAACAGCTCTTGGAACGGCTGTTGCGTCTGTCCGCGCAAAAGCTTGGTTTGCCACAAAAATCGCTTGTCTTCAAGAATGGTTTTCTACTGGTCAAAGAGGGCGATACGTTTCGGGAAACCGGAAAAACGTTTACCGACGCCGTACGCCTCGCGCATGAAAGTCGCGTCGATTTGTCGTCTCACGGTTTTTACGCAACTCCGGGGTTGTTTTATGATTCAGTCGCGGAAAAGGGATCCCCGTTTTGCTATCATGTATATGGGTGTGCGGTCATTACCGCGACGCTTGATGTCGTGCACGGAACATACGCCTTTGACGAAGCCTATATCGTCCACGATACGGGAATATCCCTCGACCGGCTTGTCGATATGGGTCAGGTAGAGGGTGCCTTCGCGCAGGGCCTGGGCTGGGCCGCCCTCGAGGATCTGAAATTCGATGATAGCGGAAAGCTTGCCTCGGACACCCTTTCAACCTATAAGGTCCCCGATAACGCGTTCATCCCCGAACTGCGGGTAGAGTTCTATGAGCGGGCAAACCCACTGGCCGTATCGAATTCAAAGGGAGTCGGGGAACCGCCGCTCATGTATGGAATTGCCGGCTACTTTGCCGTTCTTTCGGCCCTCAAGGCTGCGAGGCCCGAAAGGCGCGCCTTTTACGATTTGCCCATGACAGCCGAAAAGGCGCTCGCATTCCTTATGGAGGAAGATCCATGCTGATAAAAAATGCCGTCTGCGCTCTCCCTCTTGATGATGTTCCTGTCAGGGCCGATATTCGCATACGCGGGGAAAAAATTATCGAAGTAGCCCTTCATTTGACCGAAGGTAGCGGTGAGGAAGTCCTTGATGCCCAAAATCTTGAAATCTTTCCCGGTGGAATAGATCCCCATGTTCATTTTGACGAGCCGGGCTTCACCCATCGTGAGGATTTTCTGCACGGCAGTATGGCTGCCGCCCGGGGCGGGGTTACCAGCGTAATCGACATGCCCTGTACCTCACTGCCCCCGGTGACGACGCTCGATAATCTGCGCACGAAACTTGCTGCAATGGGAAACCGCAGCGTAGTTGATTTCGCTTTGTACGGCGGCATCTCCGGCCACCGCATCGAAGAGGCGCTTGCCGTGGATATGGAGGCGCTTGCCCCGTTTGTCGTCGGCTTTAAATGCTACTTTATATCCGGAATGGAAAGTTTTACCGCCGTCGACCATTATGGTTTCGGCCGAGCTCTCGAGATGGCCGCCTCACTGGGCAGGCCGTTGCTCGTGCATGCGGAAGATCCGGGAATTGTGATCCCCGCCTCGGCCGCCATGAGAAAACGTGCGGTGGTAGAGAACCGGGATGCCACCTGGGCTGATTACTGCGATTCCCGTCCCGAAAGTGCGGAGCTGTCGGCCGTGGCATCGGCGCTCGCCTGCGCGGGAGCGAATGCGCACGCACTCCACATCGTGCATGTCGGGACCGCCGAAGCGGCCGAACTTGTGTCAGCCGGTTTGCCCGGTCAGGGACGGGGAGCTACCTGTGAAACTTGTCCCCATTATCTCGCATTTTCCCGGGACGATTTTGAAACCTGCCTCTCATCGCTTAAAACAGCACCACCGGTAAAATCCGCCGGTCAGGCAAATCGGCTGTGGAAACTTCTTGCCGAAGGAAAAATATCCTTCGCCGCAAGCGATCATGCTCCTGCTCCCCCCCACGAAAAACAAACTGGTTCTCCCTGGACCGATTACGGCGGCATTCCGGGAACTGGTACGCTGTTGCCATATCTGTATTCCGAGGGATACAGGCAAAAAAAACTTGATATGCGAGCATTCGTCCGCGTTACGAGCGGTGCCGCCGCTGAACGTTATGGACTTGCCGGGGCTAAGGGAAGCCTCCGCCCGGGAATGGACGCCGATCTGGTATTCATCGATCCCCGCATGTCGCATAACGTGCGGGGTGGGGAACTTTTAAGCCGCGGCACAATCACTCCCTTCGAGGGCATGGTGTTGAACGGTTCCGTCCGCATGACAATGGTGCGGGGACGTTTTGTCTGGCTCGCAGCCGAGGCGGAACGAAGGGGCAATGCCGAAGACGGAATACGAGTAGAAGCGGGTTACGGTAAAAATCTGGTGTGGGGGTATATGTGAGCAAGATTATGCGGACGATGTCGATGAAGGATTTGATGACGAGGATCGCGGGCGAATGGGAAACCCGGAACTCAATTTTTGATATACCGAAAGAACTCGTCAGCCGGGTTTTGGAGCTCGAGCGCAGTTCCCCCGGTTTCAAGATAAACGGGATAGACGTTTCCCTTCCGATAGGACCCGCAGCCGGACCCCATACGCAGATCGCGCCGAATATTGTTTCTTCCTGGCTTGCGGGGTCGCGGGTGTTCGAGCTCAAAACCGTACAGGAAAACGATCGGCTTGAAATCGCAAAGCCCTGCATCGACGGCATGGACGAGGGACACAACACCGAGTGGTCTACTGAGCTTTTGCTCGAAGAAGCTTGCGCCGAATATCTGCGGGGCTGGATCGCCATCCACATATTGCGCGCAGCTCTCGATGGCGACAATAGGCAGGTTATGTTCAACATGTCGGTGGGATATACGCTTGACGGAATAAAGGGAAAAAAAGTTGATGCCTTCATCGAAGGCCTACGTTTTCCCGCCGATACGGAAGTATGGAAAACGGCCCTTGCAGAGGCAACGGAGGTTATAGCTTCCCCCCGGTTCGGCCGCGCATTCGGGCTTTCCGGCGCTGAACGCGCATCTGCGGTTGTGCGTGCAATGCCCGACAGGCCAGTTCATTCGGTCACCCTTTCCACGATGCATGGCTGTCCCCCTGCAGAAATCAGCCGAATCGGCGCCTATCTCATTGAAGACAAGGGCTTTGATACCTATATCAAACTGAATCCGACCCTTCTCGGGTACGATGCGGTGCGCGGGATTCTGGATGCCTGCGGATGGCAGCGTATTATCATCTCGCGTCCGGCCTTTGAACACGATCTGCAGTTCGGCGCGGCTCTCGAATTGATTTCGACCCTGCGCGCGAAGGCGGATAAAAAAGGCGTCCGCTTCGGCGTCAAGCTTTCGAACACTCTGGCCAACGAAAATGATGGTAGACGACTCGGCGGAAGCGAGCGATACATGTCAGGCCGAGCCCTGTTTCCCATCACCGCGCGTCTTGCCTCGAAACTCGCAGCCGCCCTCGATACGCCCATTCCCTTTTCTTTTTGCGGCGGCATAAGCGCTTATAATACGGCTTCCTGCCTTGCCTCCGGGTTGGGTCCGCTTACGCTTGCCACTGATATTCTCAAGCCGGGCGGATACCTCCGTCTCGAGGCGATCGCGCGGAATGCGGTAAGCGCGCTGTCGGCGGGGATTCCCGCACAGAGCGACGCCGCCTCCCTTGCGCGTCTCGCGGACGAAGCGCTGAGCGACGAAAAATATCGCGGCGATTATAAAAAGGGAGAGACAGTAATCCCGCGAAAACTGCCCTTGACCGACTGCTTTTCCGCGCCGTGTTTCGAAGCCTGTCCCGCTGGTCAAAAACCGTCAAGGTACATTAAGTCTCTTTTTCGGGGAGACAGCGAAGGTGCCCTCGAATGTATCCTCGCCGACAATCCGCTCCCGCATATAACCGGCCTTCTGTGCGACCATCAGTGTATGAGTGTTTGTGCCCGTGTGGATTATGAAGGTCCCGTCGAAATACGCTCCCTGAAGCTCGCCTGCGCACGCTCCTCTTCCATTCCGGCACAAGCGAAGCCTGCCGTCGCCGGAAAAGGCATGACTGCGATATTCGGTTCCGGTCCCGCTGGCCTTTCCTGCGCGCATTACCTTGCGAAGGAAGGGTACCCGGTAACCGTTTTCGACAAAGCCGCATCAGCCGGGGGAATACCTGCAGGTGTCATCCCGAAATTCAGAATTCCGCGCGAGGACATCGCCGCCGACATAGGACGCATCGCTTCGATGGGCGCGCGCTTCAGTTTCGGCCAGACCGGAGCGATGGATTTCGCAAAGCTGCGGACCGAGGGATACACCTCGTTCGTCATCGCTACCGGAGCCCCGGTTCCCCGGGAGCTGCCCCTTTCCGGCGAGGGCATCCCCGTTGTCGACGCTCTCTCGTTTCTCGAAGCCGCGCAAAGCGGATCGGGTGCGTTCGATTTTGCAACGGCAGTCGTGGTTGCCGGCGGCGGAAATACCGCGATGGACGCGTCGCGCGTGGCCGCGCGCCTTCCGCTCAAACCTGCGGTCAGCATTCTGTACAGGCGGACCCTTGCGGAAATGCCTGCGGACCGCGAGGAGTTCGACGCCGCCCTCGCTGATGGCGTCGCCTTCCGCGATCTTTCGCTCCCCGAAACTATGCTGCCGAAAAACGGCGCACACATATCTTCGCTGCAGGTCCGTACGATGACACTCGGCAGCGCGGGTTCCGACGGCAGATGTCTGCCCGTTCCATCGGCCTCAGTCTGTACCGTTCCCTGCGACCTGATTGTTGCCGCCGTCGGCGAGACCCCCGATTACACGATGCTGGCCGCGATCGGTCTTGCCTCCGGAAAGGACGGCCGCACTCGTGTCGACCCCGAGACTATGGCCGGCAGCCTCGATTCCGTGTATGTTGCGGGCGACGCCCGGAGGGGACCTTCTACTATCATCGCGTCCATCGCGGACGGACGAAAAGCCGCACAGAGCATACTCTCGCGTGCGGGAATCGCGTTTGCCACGGATGACACAAAGGCCGGCAACGTTGACCGGGAAGCGCTTTCACGCCGAGGTGAACCGAAGGAAAACGCACGGAATGCGGCCACTCCATTGTCGGGCGAATGGATTTCCCTCGAGGCAGCGCGCTGTATGTCATGCGACTCGGCCTGCCTCCGCTGCGTGGAGGTTTGTCCCAACCGCGCCAATTTCGCTCTGCCTGTCGGCGTCGGTTCCGGCGTTCCCTTTTCACAGCCCATACAAATTCTGCATATCGACGATCTCTGCAACGAATGCGGAAATTGCGGCTTTTTCTGCCCCTACGACGGCGAGCCCTTCGCCGGAAAGCCGACGCTGTTCAGCACAGAGGACAATCTGCGCGCGAGCCAAAACGCCGGGTTTGCCTTCCTTCCGGGAGAAACCGGTCCATTTCTGCTGTTTCGAGAAACTCCCGGAGCCCTCTCTCCGGTGAACACCCTCGGCTGGCACGAATGGAACAATGCCCAAAAACTTCATTCGTCCGGCCTTGCGGCAATGGCCCGCGAGGTGTACGAGAATCATCGCTATCTTCTTGGTGGAGGAACCACATGACACTCATCGAAAACGCACGCATCCTGCATTTTTATCCCGGATCGGTTTCTGAACCGATGGATATACTCATCGACGTTTCCGTCATCAAGGAAACGGGAAGGAACCTTTCTTCGAAGTATCCCGAGGCTGAACGGATACGGATTTCAGGGTACGTAAGTCCCGGCCTTGTCTGCTCGCACAATCATTTTTATTCTGCGCTCGCGCGCGGACTCATGGTACAGGTGGCTCCCTCGAAAGATTTTGCGCAACAGCTTAAAAATATGTGGTGGAGGCTGGACCGTGCCCTCGATGAGGGTATCGTGCGTTCGAGCGGCCTCGCCGGCGCGTGTGACGCTGCGATGTGCGGCGTCACTTCGGTAATCGACCATCATGCAAGCCCGTCCTTCATCGACGGTTCTCTTTCCGTGCTGAAGGAAGGCTTCGATACTGTCGGACTGCGTGGCATCCTGTGTTACGAGACGACCGATCGTAACGGAGCGGAAGGGGCCCGGGCGGGTATCCGGGAAAATGTCCGTTTTGCCTCGCTCGTCGATGCAGAACGGCGTAACGGAGGCGATCCTCTCGTCGAAGCGGCGATCGGCGCCCATGCCCCGTTTACCGTCTCGGACGCGACTATGGCTGGCCTCTCCGCCGCCTGTTCGGAAACCGGAAGGGGTTTGCACATTCATGTCGCCGAGGATAAATTCGATGCGGTCGATTCGAGATATCGCTTCGATCTGGATATCGCCGCGCGTCTCGACAAAGCCGGTCTCCTGGGCAGCAAAACGATTCTTGCGCACGGTCTTTTCTTGACCGACGGCGAAATCGAACTGATAAACGAACGGGATTGTTTTCTCGTGCACAATGCACGCTCCAACATGAACAATTCGGTCGGCTACAATGACCGGCTCCCCCGGTTTGCCAACGCGGCGCTCGGCACGGATGGCATTGGATCCGACATGCTTGAAGAGGCGAACTTTGCCTTTTACAAGCACCATGACGCAGGCGGAACTCTCTGGATGGATTCCTTTTTGCGCATGCTGCAGGACGGAAACAGGCTGCTCGAGCGATACTTTCCGGGGAAAAAGTTCGGTCGTGTCGAGAGCGGTTTTCAGGCCGATCTGACCTTCTGGGACTACGATCCGCCCACTCCGCTGCTTGACGCAAACGTGGCCGGACATGCCGCCTTCGGCATGGATTCCCGTATGGTACACTCGACGATGGTAGCCGGCACGTTTGTCATGAGAGACAGAAAACCGCTTTTTGACGCTCCGGCCATCATGGCGCGCGGGCGCGAAGATACGATTCGAATGTGGAAAAATATGGAGGCTGTAAAATGAGCGTGCAAAAAGGGACAGAAATCAGGAAATTGGCCGAATCATATCGGGATTGGACAGCGAAAAACCTTTCCGAAATAATCAAGGTTCCCGCAATGAGCAACGACGAAAAAAACCGCATCGCGTTTCTTAAGGCCATGTGCGAAAAGACCGGGTTCGACGAGGTGCGTGTGGACGGACTGGGCAATCTGTTAGCCAGAGTCGGAAACGGTCCTAAAAAGTTGGTGATAGACGCCCATATCGACACGGTAGGCGTCGGCGACCGGACCCAATGGAAAAAAGATCCTTTTTCGGGGGAGATCGCCGACGGACTCGTGCACGGCCGCGGTACAAGCGACCAGAGTGGCGGCGCGGCATCCATGATCACCGCGGGCAGAATACTGAAAGAACTCGACTATAAGGGCGAATACAGCGTGTGGTTTGTGTTCTCTATAATAGAGGAAGACTGCGACGGCATGTGCTGGAAGTACCTCATAGAAGAAGAAAAATTCGTACCGGACCTGTTCGTTTCGACCGAGCCGACGAGTTTGCGACTCTATCGCGGACATCGGGGCCGCATGGAAATGGAGGTGCATTTGCAAGGTGTTTCCTGCCATGGGTCAGCACCCGAACGCGGTGTCTCGGCAGCGTACAAGGCCGCACGCGCGGCGCTCGCCATGGAAAAACTGAACGCCGAGCTGAAGGCGGACGATGACGGTTTCCTTGGAAAGGGGACTGTTGTTGTATCGAAGATCGATGTGCACGGTCCTTCCCAATGCGCCGTTCCGGATCAGGCGATGCTCTACCTCGACCGCAGACTCACCTGGGGAGAGACAAAAGAAATGGCCATAAATCAGGTGAAGGAAGCGATCGAGGCGGCTGGCGTGGATGGAGTCAACGTTACAATGCCGTATTATGAAATACAGAGCTGGACCGGAAAAAAATACGGACAGGAATTGTATTTTCCCACCTGGAAATTCCCGGCCGATCACCCGTTTGTGAAAGCGGGCGTAGCAGCCCATGAGGCGGTGTTTGGCACGAAACCCCAGGTCGACAAATGGACGTTCAGCACGAACGCCGTCGCAGTTGCCGGTCAGCACGGCATTCCGAGCATCGGTTTCGGGCCGGGGGACGAAAATCAGGCCCATGCACCGAATGAAATGACGCGCGTCGACGATTTATGGAAAGCAGCTGCGTTCTACGCAGCCATTCCCTATGCACTCGAAGCGGGAGACTTTCAGGCGTGAGGTGGTTTTATGCCTGTCCGGTTTGCGGAGCGGAATATCCGATCGAACCGGGCCGCTATCTCTGCGATCCCTGTTCCGCGACCCAGCAAAAAGACCGACCCCTTGCTGGCGTCCTCGAATGCCGGTGGGAAGGGGATTTTTCAGGCGGTCCGCACGATATACCCCTGCCTGTCGACAAACGCTTTTTTCCCTCGCTGCCGGTCGGCAATACGCCACTGTGGGAACCGTCACGCCTGCGCGCGGACAGCGGGTTTGAAAATCTGTTTATTAAGGACGATACCTGCGAGCCAAGCGGTTCTTTCAAAGACCGGGCTTCCTTTCTGGTAGCCGCCTTCGCAACTCAGCACGGGCTGTCCGAAATAGCCCTTGCCAGCACGGGCAACGCCGCCTCGAGCATGGCCTGCGTCGGAGCCGCGGCGGGATTGAAAATCACCGTATTCCTGCCAAAAAAGGCCCCTGCGGCAAAGCGGGTCCAGGTGCTTCAGTACGGGGCGAAACTCGTCGAAGTCGACGCGACCTATGACGTGGCCTTTGATCGCTCCCTCGATTACAGCGCCGAAACCGGCGTCCTCTCCCGGAATACGGCGTACAATCCGCTGACCATAGAGGGAAAAAAAACCGTATCCTTCGAAATCGCGCGGGATATCGCGCAGAAGCGACTTGCCGCTGATTCAGGCGTAGCTACTTCCGGCGGCACATCATCCGGCAGTAAATCCGGCGACGGCGGTTACGCGGAGACAGACCATGTGTTTGTTGCTGCGGGCGACGGCGCTATTCTTTCCGGCGTATACCGCGGCTTCGAGGATCTCCTGAAACTCGGAAGGATAAAGCGCATGCCGACGGTGTGGGCTTGTCAGGCCGAAGGATCAAGCGCGCTTGCACGGGCTTTCGCCTCGGGTGGGTTCGGCGATCCGGTTCCAAGCACGACTGCGGCGGATTCGATATCGGTCGACGTACCGAGAAATGGCGCGCACGCGCTCGCGAAATTGAAAACACACGGCGGCAGGGTTGTCGTCGTGAGCGACGGCGCGATATACGCTGCGCAAAAGAATCTCGCGTCAAAAGCCGGCCTCTTCGCCGAGCCGAGCGCGAGTGCCGCCTGGGCGGGATTCCTTCAGGCCGCGCATGAAATCGACAAACGGGATACGGTCGTCGTCATGATCACCGGATCGGGATTGAAAGATATCGACGGAGCCATGAAAGCCCTCGCGCAACCGGAAAAAAAGGAGCAGATATGATAAATTTGACAATCGATGAAAAGGGAAGACAAAAGAATATTCGCCGATGCAGGGAAAAAGGCATTATCCTCCCAACCTACGAACAGATGCGCGACCCCTCCACAATTCCCCAGTCCGTCAAGGACGACCTCAAGAATATCGGGCTGTGGGACGTGCACAGCAGCAATCTGTTCCGCGTAAACTGGCACAACGAACCCAAAGAAAAGGGCGGCCAATTCGGCGGGGTTAACTATTTTGAAATTCCGCGCGAAATCACCGGAACGAATGCCCGTATCGTTGGCCTCGTCGGGAAATGGTTTCCGACCGGCGCACACAAGGTAGGGGCTGCGCTTTCCTGCCTTTTGCCGGAACTGGTGACCGGACGCTTCGATCCCACGACAAAAAAAGCAGTATGGCCCTCGACGGGAAATTACTGCCGTGGAGGC
>JBBRWY010000037.1:0-35784 GCA_038248875.1 Treponematales bacterium | reverse complement strand
TAATACCCTCCATTATAAAAGTTGACGAGAACGAAGGGTTCTGCCTTGGTTTTTTTCCAATCCTTGGTGAAGGGTAGAATTTTTTGCCGGATGCGATCGGCATCCAATTGTCGTCCTGCCTTCAGAAAGGCATATACAGCGAACGCCGCGGAATGATTGTAAATGGCGAAATTTTCAGCCATACCCGGGGCGAGTGCCGAAAGATTTCCTGCTTTCGGGTCATATTCCCGGTAGCCAGGGTCGCACTTGATAAGCCCCGCCGGTCTTTCGAGTTTGGAGATGACGGTATCCAAAGCCAGCTTTGCAATTGCTGCAGAGCCGCTGTTATGGTCACCCATCCCTGATATTGTGAACCAAATCTGGGGTAAAAGAAATACCCTCCCTCCGGTATGTCCGCAGTCGCCAGTTCCACTGTTGTCTTCGGCATCCCCGACGATTTCTCCGGTTTCGGTGACCGCGCGGGCGAACCAGCTTCCGTTCCAGTAGCGGAGAACTCCCTGATACAGACGTTCTTTTTCGGAAGCGATGTCAAAAGTATGGCTATATCCATGGTTTTGGGCGATTTTATCGGTTAAAGACAGGGCAAAATACGCAATTTCATTTAGGAAGGTCGTTCCTCCTTCCTTTCCCGGTCCCGACAGAGCGTCGTTCCAGTCCCCCGCCCCCATTTTGACGAGCTCATGCTCCCCGTACTGCAGCGCGTACTCAATGCCTTTTATAGCATGCTCCCACAATGTGGTAGCAGCTGCTGGCGTTGCGTTAGCTGCAGATGCCAGGTAGGTGACCTTTTCCAGATAGATAGACGAATCGCCGGTGTACCGTTCGTAAGCTTCAAGGGCGATGACAAGCCAGAAGGGGAGATCCCGAAAATCCCGCTCGTCGTTCGCCCCTCCTTCGGTATTCCATTGGCGTAAGCATCGGCCGGAAGCATACATGCGCGTGCCGAGGTCAAGAAGCAGGTTGCGGGCAGCCGGTCCGTCGTACGAAGCGATACCCATGATGTCTTGCGCAACGTCACGGAATCCGCGCCAGGCACCCCGTACCATGCCGAGCGACTGTTGGTATAGCTGGTAGCCAAAAAATGTTTTGAGCCAATTTTTGTATGCTCCGGCAGGAACATTGTTGAAAAAGGGTCTATCGAGTTTCGCTTTCCATTGCGAGCGTATTTTTTCCAGTTCGACAAGAACGGAGCCGGTATCGGGAAAACGGGCGCGGAGAGTGGCGAGGGTATCGAGTCCGGTTCCGGCAAACCAGCACAGCGTGCGCTTTTCGCCCGGAGCTAGCGAAATACGGTTGCGGAACGCACCGATGTAGGGGTCGCCTCCGCTCATGGCATCGGAAAATTGCCCGGAGGCAGCTGCTTCCGGGCGAGAAATATCGCTGTTTCCGAGGAAGCGACGCAGGCTTGTTTCAAGATCGTCTGACTTCTGTAGAGGTGCGAAAAAACCGGTTACGAGCGAGCCGATGCGTCGCTCGAAGAGAATAGCGCCCCTGTCATCGATGCGGGTATCCGAATACCAGGAATAGTAGACCGGATCGACCGAGAACGAATTGTACAGAAGAAATTCCATTTCCGGCATGATATCGATCGTTTTTATTGCTTGTTTTGTCGCGGCCGTATTGTGGGTCGTGTTTTCGGCTGTGTTTTCGGCTGTGTTTTCGGCGGTTACGAGCCAGATTTCTGCGGTGCCCGTTTCGGGGACGAAAATGGTCTGTGTGACCCTAATACCGTTTTTTTCACCTGAAAAGGTGGTCGCTCCGCTTTCATGAATGCACGTATATGTGTCGAGTGGAATCTTGCACGGCCAGAACGAAGGATTCCATAGAGTCTCGCCATCTCGCACAAACACAAAGCGTCCTTTCGAGGGATGGAAAAAATCATAGTTGGATACCGCGATGCGAGGATTTCCGAGTGTAGTGGCATAGGCGTCGCCGAGATGTGAAATCTTTATACCGTATTCGGCATTTGAAATATAGTTATACCAGGGTCGGTACAGCTGTGGTGTCTTGAGTGTGAAACCTTTTTCATCCAGGGTCCAGTCAGATGTGTTGTCTGTTTTCATGGTTATAATTCCTTTGTCCCGATTCGGGTTATTCAAGCGGGCCCCGGTACTGGCAGACGTCGAGGCGGTCAAGCAAAACCCGGTGAGCGGGCAGTCGGGCGGCGAACGAAGCGATTCCGCGTTGATCTTTCGGTGTCCACAGAGCTTCGGCTATAGCGCAGAGGCGCGGGAAGAGCATGTATTCGGCAATTCGGCTTGCATAGATCACCTCGGACCACAGGTTGCACTGACCACCGAGCACGAGGGCTTCCTGTTCCGGGCTCATTTCTGCAGGAACAGGCTCCATATTGTAGGACTGTTTGATCGTGCATACCTCGAGATGTCCCGGTTCCTCATCGTTGTCGAGGGGTTTGAAATTAAGATAACAGCCGTCGGTCATCGGCGTCATGATGACCCGGTGTCCCTTCGCGCTTGCTTCGAGTCCTCCTTCTCTGCCGCGCCAGGACATGACGATAAGGTCTTGCGGGAGGGGGAATTTTTCAGTTCCTTCGAGCACTTCGTCCCAGCCGATTGCGGTGCGTCCGCGCTCGCGGAGCATCACGACGAGGTGTCCCGTTATCCAGCTTTGGAGCTGCTGCGGAGCATCAAGTGACAGTTCCTGCATGCGTGCGCGGCATTTCGGGCAGGCTTCCCAGCGACTGAATTTTACTTCATCGCCACCTATGTGTACGTATTGCGACGGAAACAACTCAACGAGGGAGTCGAAAATGGCATCGAACAGAGTGAAAATATCGTTATTGCCAGCGCAGAGTACATCTTCGAAAATACCAAAGCGGTCCTCAACGTGGTAGGGGCCGCCTGTGCAGCCCAGTTCGGGATAGGCTGCGAGAATGGCGCTTGCATGGCCGGGGAGGTCTACCTCGGGCACTACCTGTACGTGCCGTTCCCCGGCGAAGGCGACAATTTCCCGGATGTCTTCGTTTGAATAAAAACCGCCGATTGTTTTGCCCCAAGAAGATCTGCGTTCGTCGCGCAACGCACCAATTTCGGTGAGCCCCGGGTAGCGGTCGACGGGAAGTCGCCATCCCTGATCGTCGGTCAGGTGCCAATGGAAAACGTTCAGGTGGTGCAGAGAGGCGAGGTCTATCAGTTTTTTGATGAAGGCGACCGAATAAAAATGACGCGAGGTGTCGAGCATGCATCCACGCCAGGCAAAGCGGGGGCGGTCGCTAATGTGAACACACGGCACTTCCGTTGATCCCGCGGCGGCAAGGAAAATCTGGCGTACCGACTGCATCCCATGGTACATGCCTTCACGCGAGGAAGCCCGTATCGTTATTGCATTCGTTTCAATATCCAGATCGTATGCTTCGGTTCCTTCAA
This sequence comes from Treponematales bacterium, assembly GCA_038248875.1. Classification (GTDB taxonomy): domain Bacteria; phylum Spirochaetota; class Spirochaetia; order Treponematales; family Treponemataceae; genus Teretinema. The sequence goes on along the minus strand of JBBRWY010000037.1, from coordinate 32,398 downwards.
TTGCAGGATCCTGCAAACAGTGTATTTTTTGCGTTGTTTCCGGCTCTTTGACGGACAGGAAGGCTTGAGTGTTCACTGTCCGGATTTCGGCGGAAAAAAGACTGTCTCCCTCAAATTCCGGTTGCCATACTCGAGTCGAGCTATCGCCGCAGGTATAAAAGCCTTCGTTTACGCTGACCGAAGCCGGTTGCGGTATTATGTGTATGCAGTTCATTCATTCTCCTTTCAGATGGTTATCAAGTGACCGGCTTGTCATTCTTGACGTCGATTTCGTTAAAAAGCAAGAAAAAACGTAAATAGATGTTGACAGGTCCTCAAAACGGTGCAAGAATCAAGTATGTACACTGTGTGAACCAACCTGATGTTAGCACTTTTACCGGTTTGCGTCAAAACAATCCGCCCTGAAAAGAAAAAAATGAGCTGAACCGTGCAAAAACTGAACTGTTCTGAGAGAATGATGGTGAAAAAGGCTTGCAAATTTCGATAAGTGACGTATACTGATGTAGGTTGAAATAAGAAACCAACTTACTGGACATTTTTATTTTGGCTCTGTGGCGAGTATCGCCATGAAAGATATAGGAGGCATTTAATGAAGAAAGCACTGGTAGTTTTAGTTGCTTTGTTGGTTTTGACAGGAACCTCGTTGGTATCCTGCAAGAAAGGCGTCGCAGCACAGCCGAAAGTAGTAGTAAAAACCATGGCATATGGTGACAACTCGAATCAGGAAGGTCAGAACTGGGTACGCATTGTCGAAGCCTTTATGAAAGAAAATCCGAACATCACCATCGAATACGAAATGCTCTATGATGAAGCGTATCACCAAAAAGTTACCGCCCGCCTCGCAGCTGGCGATGTTCCTCACCTCGCTTACATGGGTGCCGATGCACGTTGGGGCGCTCCCTGGAAAGAAGCCGGACAACAATTCGACATGAAGCCCTTCGTTGATGCGACCTATTATGATATGGCCCTTATTCCCCCAATGGGACCCAACGGAGAAATTTTCGAAATTCCGCTCGGAACCTCGAACATCACCACCGTTCTGTTCATGAACGAAGAACTCGTCAAGTCTCTCGGTTTCGCAACACCGAAAACCTATGCTGATATGGTAGCCATGGTTCCAGCCGCGAAGAAAGCCGGTCTCGAAGTTGTCTCCATTGACGGCGCAGACGGTTGGGCTTGGGGTTCATGCCTCCTTTCCAACGTCGTTGCCCGTATGTCAGGCGATGCCAACTGGGTACAGAAAGCGGTCAAGGGTGATGCAAAATTCACCGACCCTGCATTCGTCGATTCCCTCAAGTTCCTCAAGACCATGGTCAAAGACGGCGTTATTTCCCCCAAATCCGTACTGGTTGACTACGGTGCCAACGTGACCAATTTCAGCACCAAGAAAGCATTGTTCATGATCCAGGGCCAGTGGGCTGCCGGTGGAATCGATCCGGTCGTAGCCGAAAAAACTCTCATGATGGCATGGCCGACCCTTCCGGGCGAAAAAGGCATGGCCGGTTCTGTTTCTGCAGCAATCCAGGTCGGTTATGGTATTACCAAGGCCGGCGCTGCCGACGCTAATGTACGCGATGCAGCCCTCAAGTTCATCAAGTACTTCTACAGCGAAGCCGAAACAACCCAGAGACTCCGCGACGGCGCTATTGTCGCCCCGATCCTCAAGGGTTATGCCGCTCCTGCAGACCTTCCGTCAATCGTGAAGCAGAAAGTTGTTCTGGCCCAGACAGCGAAGAGCACTGACGTTATCGACGCCTTCCTTTCCGGCGCCCCGAATGATGCTCTTAATGCCGGCGCACAGAAGATCATTTCCGGAACCGCAACACCCGAATCTGTTGCAGCCGAAATCGAAGCACTGCTTCGCAAATAATTTTCTGAACCAGACTTAAAAAAAGGGGATTGCAAAATCCCCTTTTTTTTTCGCTTGAGGAGTCTAACGTGAAAAAACGGGATCGTAGCGCACTGCTCGTCTATTTTGGGTTTATTTTTCCCGGCCTGGTAATCTATCTTTTTATCGTGGCGTTTCCCATTCTGTATTCGGTTATTCTCAGTTTCTCGGACTTCAATCCCAACAAGGGTGGTGTCTGGAATTTCGTCGGTCTTATGCAATACAAGACAATGTTCAATGATCCCAGTTTTTGGCATGCGCTTAAAAACAATATGATTGTCGTGGCAATTTCGGTCTTCGGTCAAATCCCGATCGGCTTTGTGCTGGCTTTCATCCTGTACCGCCAACTGGTAGGCGCACGACATTTTTTTCAGTCGATGGTATTTCTGCCACAGTTTCTTTCGACAATAGTTATCGGCATCATGTGGCGGCGCCTGTTCCAGGCGGACGGACCTGTTTCTATGCTTATGCAAATGATTTCGGGCGATCCTAGCCGCCAGTTTACGCTTATGCTTGATCCTGCAACCGTCATGATTCCGATAGGCTTCGCCCTTATCTGGATGTATACCGGTTTTTATATGATAATTTTTCTTGCGAATTTACAGAAGATAAATGACAGCATGATAGAGGCCGCAAAAATTGATGGAGCTTCCGAGCTTCAAATTTTCATGCAGGTAATTGTGCCTCTGTTGTCCGGAACAATCATTGTTTCCACAGTTCTGGCAATTGCCGGATCCCTGCGCGGCTTCGACCTAATATTCGCACTGACCGCACAGGGCCTGACGCGTATGAACGCCGAGGTTTTGCCGATTTTCATGTACCGCACTGCTTTCCAGGATTATTCGAATCCGATGCGGTTCGCTTATGGTTCGGCAATCTCCAACGCGATTGTCGTTATCAGTATCGGACTCATCCTGTTCAGCAACTTTCTGGGCAAAAAATTCAGCCCGGGAGAGGAGAATCAATAATGGAAAAGGAATGGAGCGATACCCCCAAGAAAGCCGGTCGCGGCACTTTCAGCAAAATTCTCTCGTATACCGTTTTTATTATCTGGACGATCATTACCATAGTTCCGCTCTTCTGGATGTTCTATTCGTCATTCAAGACCAATGAGGAACTGAACAACGATATCTTTGCCTGGCCGAAGGTTATGTTTGAAAACAGGAACGACGAATATGTGGTGATTAACCCCCAGTTGAACCTCATGTATCCCTACGATCCGGTAGTTGATACGCGGCCTCGACTCATCATCGAGTCAACCGAAATCGCACCCCAACGCCGAATGATGGTTTTCTTTCCACTCAAGGAAGATCTACCGCCCGCAGTTGCAGCCTTGAAGACGGGTGAAAAACTTACGCTCAATCAGTTGCCCGCAAGCTTGCGGACGAGTATCAGTCTCCAGACCATGATCTGGAACTACTCTTCGGCGCTCGTCCGGGGCGGCCTGTTACAAAAATTCTTGAATAGTCTAATCTACACGTTTGTGTCGACTTTCTTCATCATCTTGTTTGGCCTCATGATTGCTTTTGCCCTCAGCAAGATGCAGTTCAAGAAACTTTCTGCCGTGATCATGGGTCTTATCGGGCTCGGGTATTTGATTAGTATAAACTCGGTAATTATTCCGCTGTTCCTGTTGCTGACTGCAGTCGGGTTGACCGATTCGCATCTGGGAATCATTCTGGTCTATACAGCGTTCGGCCTTCCCATGGCAGTGCTCCTTGCGACGCAGTTTATGCGTGGACTCCCGAACAGCTTGATCGAGTCGGCGTATATTGACGGAGCCTCGGTTTTCCGGACTTTTCTCAGCATCATCCTGCCGATGACTATTCCCGTAATCATCACCATCAGCATCATGAGCGGGCTTGGTATCTGGAACGAATTCCTTCTGGTTCTGGTTCTGGCGAGTTCGGATTTTACGAAATCCCTTCCGGTCGGCGTGTTCTCGTTTTCGAGTTTGACGGGTACACAACTCGGATGGCAGCTCGCAGCTCTCGTTATTGCAACGCTTCCCGCAATGGTTGTATATTTCAGCTTCCAGAAAAAATTGGCCGAGGGGGTCGCCGGAGGCGCGTTGAAGGAATAAACGGATGATGCAGATCAACAACAGTTTTCAGAAGAATGCTAATATTTCAATGGTTGCACAACTCTTGTGGAAACAGCCGGGCATCAGCCGGGTGGAAATCGCCCGGCAACTTGACTTGTATCGGTCGACGGTATCGAATATCATCAATTCACTTATTGAACATGGTGTGGTGTTCGAAGAAAAAGAAGGCGCCGCCACTCCCCTTGGAGGGCGGAAGCCCATTTCTCTTATATTGAACGACCAGTTCGGCTGCGTGATCGGGCTCGAAATTCAGCCTTCGGGCTATCACGCCGTCATCATTAATGTTTTCGGTACGGTATTGCATGCAGCTTCCGGTTCGTTGCCCGATGTGTCGTTCGACAAAATGACTGCGACTATCATCGACGAGCTCCTGCCAAAAGTCGCGTCACTCGAGCTTCCCCTTCTCGGCATTTGCGTCGGATTGCCCGGCATCATCGACTCGAGTCAGGGCATTATCGTTCGCTCGGATCCCTTTCATCTGAAAACCCATGTATTTGCATCTGCTTTCTCCGCCAAATATAACGTGCCCGTGATGGTCGAAAATGACGCGAACTGTTTGGCATGGATGGAATTGGCCAATAATCGTGGTGACAATCTTTCCAGCTTTATCTGCTTGAATGCCGAATATCATCTCAAGGAATCGCGATTCGGTGAGCGCAGCGGCATGGGTGTCGGTATGGGTCTTGCCATCGGTGGTACTGTCTATTCGGGAAGCAAAAACGCTGCCGGCGAATTCGTCAGCATTTCCTGGCGGAATAGCGGAACAGGTCAGACCGGATTGCCCGCAGAAGTGATGAATTCGGTAGAAAGCGATCCCGCTGCCTTCGAGCAATGGGTGGTCGATCTGTTTACCAGCTTCGTTTCGGTTGTTTCGGTGCTCGACCCTGCAGTAGTGTTTTTCCACGGAGAACTTGCGCGCCATTCGGCAAAGGTTCTCGAAATCACTGGCAAACGCGTTCCACAGTTTGACGCGTTGCTTCAGCGCTCTGCGTGCAGTGTGGTTTTCGGCGATGGAAGCGAATTTTCCGTGGCGACTGGTGCCGCTCTCATGTTCTTCCTATATCTTTTCTCTGTTCCCGGTACAAGTACCGGCCAGATCGGTCGCTCGATCGACTGGGATACAGTTTTCAAGTTGACCGGCTCCGTGTAACAAATCATGATTGACAAAAAACTATTCTGGCGCTACGTTAGGTATGTACACTCGTTGTACAATCAGGAGGATGTATGCTTTCTATCGACGCAATACTTGGGCAAATGACCCTTGAAGAAAAGGCTGGTCAGCTGATCATGTCCAGTTTTGTGGACCGTTTTGAGGTTCCCGCGGATATGGGTGAACTGCTGGAAAAGGGCGCTGTCGGATCCGTCCTGTATTTCTCGGGCTGTAATATTATCGACCCCCTGCAGCTTCGTGCTCTAACCGAAAAGGTGCAAGCCAGCGCCAGCAAGAACCGCTTCGGTATCCCTGTTTTTGTTGCAGTCGATCAGGAAGGCGGCCAGCTCGCCCCGATAACGAAAGGTGTTTCGGTTGGTCCTGGCAACATGGCGCTTGCTGCAATCCGCAACATAGGAGAAGCAGAACAAGCCGCATATGACAACGGCCGGATAACTGGCGAGGAACTCGCTTCGATCGGCATAACAACCTGTTTTGCCCCGGTGGTTGATCTCTGTTACGAAGAAGGATTGCCCGTTAAGGACAACCGTTACTTTGGCAGTGACCCCGAGCGTGCGGGAAAACTTGCCGCAGCTTTTATTCGCGGCCTTAATTCTGCCGGCGTTATGTCTTGCGCCAAGCATTTTCCCGGTCAGCGTAACGTCGATATTGACAGCCATTTTGAACTGGATGTTATTCCCTACAGTGTAGAAGCAATGATGAAGCGCGAATGGATACCGTTCAAGGCGGCTATAGACGCGGACGTTTCTATGATGATGACTCTGCACGCGGGTTTTACCGCGATTGATCCGACCAATACCCCCGCGACTCTGTCAAAACCGATAATTGATGGTATGCTCAAAGGAACGCTCGGCTACAAAGGACTCGTCATTTCCGACGACATCCAGATGAAGCCGATCCGGGACGCGTACGGAATCGAAGGTGCACTCGTTGCGTGCATTGCAGCTGGTGTGGACATTATCATCATCTCGGGTGGTGTTAGTGAAGCGAACCGTTTTATAGCCGACGGGGTCCGCGGGGGAAAGCTTACAGAAACACGACTCAACGAAGCGGTACGGAAGGTGCTTGATTACAAACAGAAGTTCATCCCGACGAAAGTGCCTTCTCCGTTAGCAGTTCGGCGCTCCTGCGCGACGAAAAAAAACCTGGCTTGTATACAGCAAAGTGCAGACAAATCCATTACTCTGATACGTAACCGGGCTGGATTGCTTCCTCTTGGCAAGATTCCCCGGAATGCACGCGTTTCGATAATAAGGCCAACTATGGGCCGGCTGATGATGAGCGACAACACCAATTTCTATCCGTTCGATTTCAAAGATGTGTTTTCGCAGTATTTCGACGATGTATACGAGTATGTCATCGGCCTCCAACCGAATGAAACCGAATTTCTCGGCGCGAGCGACTGGGCATTTATGACCGACTATGTCATATTCTGTACCTATAACGCATATAAGTGGCCCGAGCAGCTCAAATTGCTCGAAGCCTGCAGAAAGTTTGCTGACGCGAAAAAACTTATCGTCGTCGCGCTCCGCAGTCCTGCCGATTTGGCAGTTATTCCCGAAGACGTGGACACGTTGCTTGCGACTTGGGGTGTGGCTGAATGTTCGCTCCATGCCTTGGCCAAAACCTTGCGTGGCGACAACGTTCCCACCGGAATACTGCCGGTTGGCGTCGGCGCACCGGAATCCCGGGGTAACGGTACGGAACGCGGTTCCGGCCTGACCGGGTGGAGATGAGTTTTACAGGAGGAAAAATGAGCGCACCTATTTGTTTTCATAATGGTACTCTGATTACCGGTTTTTCCGTGATGGATAACTGCTCGGTTCTGATACAGGACGGAAAAATAGAGGATGTGTTCAACGAAAAACGCTTCCTCCAGAAAAAATTTAGCGCCGATGTGCGCATCATCGATGTAGACGGAGCTTTTATCGCTCCCGGCCTGATCGATACCCATGTGCACGGTTTTGCCGGCTACGGTACCGAGGACAATTCTCCCGACGCGATTATCGAGATGTCGCGAACCCTTGCCCAGTATGGGGTCACCGCCTTCAACCCGACACTCTACCCGAGCGAACCGGATAATATGGTCGCATCTATAAAAGCAGTCGTCGCAGCCATGGGAAGGGAATCGGGAGCCCGAATCATGGGCTTGCACCTTGAAGGTCCCTTCATCTCGCCCGAGAAACTTGGCGTGCAACGGCCCGAGACGGTCAGCCCTGTCGATCTGATCCTGATGGAAAAAATATGGCAGGCTTCGGAAGGTCACATCGTCAATATGACGGTCGCTCCCGAACTCAAAGGTATGCGCGAACTGGCTCTCTACTGTATAAAGAAGAACATTTTGCTGCAGGCGGGACACACCAACGCTTTGTACGAGCATATGGTCGAGGGTATGCAGGTTGGTATTCTGCACTCGACCCATATTTTCAATGCAATGAGTCAGATGCACCACCGGAACCCGGGAGCGGTCGGTGCAATCCTGATTCATCCGGAAATGTCCTGCGAGGTTATTGCCGACGGCGTACATGTGCATCCAGACCTGATCCGCCTCTTGGTGCGAGATAAATCTCTCGATAAAATCGTGCTCGTCACCGACGGCCTCAAGCCGACCGAGCAGCACGAGGGTGAGCTGATTGCAAACGGGGAGGAAGTCGTTTATCATGACGGCTGCTTCCACCGCACGAAGGACGATGTAATCGCTGGTTCTGCTTTAACCATGATTTCCGGCATAAAAAACCTGATGTCTTTCGGATTACCCGTTGAGCAAGCCGTCAAATTCGCCTCGATGAATCCGGCTCAGGTAATGAAATATACCGAACAGGGAGCTCTGATTCCCGGTTATGATGCCGATCTGGTCGTCTTCGACAAATATTGTAATGTTCTTGCCACGGTCATCAAAGGATCGCTCAAGAAAAATATATTGTAAGTGCAAACTCCGCTTGACGTTTTATAGGAGAGTATATGAGGGTTATTATCAAAGACGATTATGCAACCTGTACCGAATGGGCGGCTAATCATATCGCGTTCCGTATCAATTCGTTCGCACCGACGGTTGCAAGGCCCTTTGTTCTGGGGCTTCCTACCGGATCGACTCCGCTGGGGGTTTACAAGGAACTGATCCGTCTGTACAAGGCGGGAAAGGTTTCGTTCAAGAACGTCGTGACCTTCAATATGGACGAATATCTCGGCCTCGACGAAAACCATCCACAAAGCTATCGCCGGTTCATGATCGACAATTTCTTTTCGCATATCGACATTAACCTTTCGAATGCAAATTTTCTGGATGGAATGGCGAAGGATCCTGAAGCCGAATGCAAACGCTATGAAGACAAAATTCTTTCGTACGGCAAGATCAACCTTTTTTTGGGCGGTGTCGGCGCGGACGGGCATATCGCCTTCAATGAACCCGGTTCCGCTCTTTCCTCGCGTACCCGGACCAAAACGCTGACTCAGGACACCATCATCATGAATTCCCGGTTTTTCGGCGGCGATCCCGAGCAGGTGCCCACAAAAGCATTGACGGTGGGCGTCGGGACTATCACTGATGCAGAGGAAGTCCTTATTCTCGCTTCCGGTTATACCAAGGCGCGCGCCCTCCATAGTGCAATCGAGGAAGGGGTAAACCATATGTGGACGATCAGCATCCTGCAGTTGCATTCAAGAGCCATCATTCTGTGTGATGAGGATGCCACCGACGAACTGCGTGTGGGAACGGTCCGATATTTCAAGGATATCGAAGCGAAGAACAAAGAATACTACTAAGTTTCAGCGTATGGAAGCCGGTTTATTCTGGCTTTTTTGTTTGACAACCGGTTGCCATTGTGGTATTCTCTAGTTGGTTGATTTATTCAATCAACCTGAGGAGCTATCATGAAATTTGGTCATTTTGACGATGCCCATCGGGAATATGTAATCGACACCCCGCGGACGCCATATCCGTGGATAAACTATCTCGGAAATACCCAGTTTTTCTCGCTGATATCGAATACCGCCGGTGGGTACGCTTTTTATACCGATGCCCGGCTCCGCCGTCTGACCCGTTACCGATACAATGATGTTCCCCTCGACAATAATGGACGCTATTTTTTCATCAAGGACGGTGAAACTGTCTGGAATCCCGGCTGGAAGCCGATGCGCGTCGAGCTCGATTCCTACGAATGCCGGCATGGTTTTGGGTATACCAAATTCTCGTCTTCCAAAAACGGGCTGAAAGCCGACACCCTCTATCTGGTACCGAACGGTGAAAATGCCGAAGTGCAACAGATTACCCTTACCAACACCTCTGCTACCAAAAAATCGGTGTCTCTCGTTTCCTTTGTCGAGTGGTGCTTGTATAACGCGCTCGATGACACCACGAACTTTCAGCGGAACTTTTCTACGGGAGAAGTCGAAGTCGAGGGCGGTGCAATCTACCACAAAACCGAATATCGCGAACGGCGCAATCATTTTGCCTTTTACTCGGTCAACGCGAAACCGGACGGATTCGATACCGATCGCGAAACGTTCCTTGGTCTGCACAATAACTACGATACCCCCGACACGGTCATGGCAGGCAAGAGCGAAAACTCGATCGCGGATGGTTGGTCTCCGGTTGCGAGCCATCGCTTGAACGTCGAGCTTGCCCCTGGTTCCTCTAAAACGTATATTTTCGTGCTTGGCTATATCGAAATGGACAACAACAAAAAATGGGCGGGTGAAAATTCTTGTGCGCCAGCGTCGAACGAGCTGCTGCAAACCAATCCTGCAATGCGCGTGATCAACAAGGAAAAAGCAATTGCGCTTCAGAAACGTTTCTCAGAACCTGCCCAGGTCGAAGCCGCTTTTAATGAACTAAAAATTTTCTGGGATGATCTGTTGTCCCGCTATACACTCAAAACCGGAGACGAGAAACTGGACCGCATGGCGGTCTGGAACCAGTATCAGTGCATCGTTACCTATAATTTTGCCCGCTCGGCCAGTTATTTCGAAAGCGGCATCGGACGCGGCATAGGCTTTCGCGATACGAGCCAGGACATGCTTGGCGTCGTGCATCAGATTCCCGAACGAGCTCGCGAGCGCCTCTTCGACGTTGCTTCGACCCAGTTCGAAGACGGGAGTGCCTACCATCAATTTCAGCCGCTGACCAAACGAGGAAACGCGGACGTCGGCAGTCACTTTAACGATGATCCTTTGTGGCTCATTCTCGGCGTGGGCGGTTACATTCGCGAAACCGGCGATACCGAATTTCTCAAGGTGCAGGTTCCTTTTGACAATAGTGCAACCAACAAGGCAACTCTTTTCGAACATCTGAAACGTTCGTTCCGGTATACCGTCAATCACATCGGTCCGCATGGTCTACCGCTTATCGGGCGCGCCGACTGGAACGACTGCCTCAACCTGAACTGCTTCAGCATGGAACCGAACGATTCATTCCAGACAAGCACCAACAAAGATGGTAAAAACGCGGAATCGGTCATGATCGCGCAGATGTTTGTGTACGTCGCTCCTGAATATGCGGCCATGTGCCGCCTTTTAGGAGAGGAAGCCGAGGCTGCATTCGCCGAGGCGGAAGCTGCGAAGATGGCTACCCAGATTTGCGATACCGGCTGGGACGGGGACTGGTATGTGCGTGCCTACGACGACCTCGGTGGAAAGATCGGTTCGAAGGAATGTGTCGACGGTAAGATCTTCATCGAAACCCAGGGCTTCGGCTCGATGGCGCAGATCGGTGCAGACAAGGGATACCCGATCAAGGCGCTCGACAGTGTCAAGAAGCACCTGGACACCAAGTATGGCATCGTGATCCTTGATCCGCCTTATAAGGAGTATCACATTGAACTGGGCGAAGTTTCATCCTATCCGCCGGGATACAAAGAAAATGCGGGAATTTTCTGCCACAACAATCCCTGGATAATTATCGGCGAGGTGAAGTCCGGACGACCGGCCAATGCCTGGGAATACTACAAAAAGATAGCGCCGGCGTATCTCGAGGATATCAGCGAGATCCATCGCCTCGAGCCCTACGTGTACGCACAGATGATAGCCGGTAAAGCCGCACGTCGCCACGGTGAAGCGAAGAATAGCTGGCTAACCGGAACGGCTGCCTGGAACTTTGTAGCTCTTTCGCAGTGGATCGCCGGCATCCGTGCCGAATATGATGGACTTCGCGTCGAGCCACGCCTTCCCGCGCACGTCAAGAACGCTACGATTACCCGCACATACCGGGGCTGTAAATATGTTATCAGCGTGGAGAACCGTGATCCCGCAGGAAAGATAGCCGTAACGGTGACGGGCAGTACGGTAACCGTTGCCGGAACACTCGTGTCCGTTGGATTGAAAGGAAGCGAAGTTCAACTTAAGGTAGTTGTCGGTTGACGAAAAGGATAAAAAAAAGCGGATCCGGCTTTGCAGTGGGATCCGCTTTTTTTTATGCGAGAAGATCAACAAAAGGTATCATTTGCTTGGTATTGTTTCCCGAGTATCTCGTCCGGGCTCGTCAGAATGCTTCCGGTTCTTCACAAAAAAGTCGCACATACTCAGTACGAAAGTGAGCGGGTAAATTTTCGTCATACGTCCACATGGCAGCGACGCTTCTAGTATCGGAAATTGCAATCCCTCCGGAGAAAAGCATTTTCTGCATCAACTCCATGGAGCTGATGACTGGGTGTTCATACCAAGTAGCCAGCTCGACAAGGTCGATATCATCCGTCACCAACGTAATTTGAAGTTCATATGCCGTAGCCAGTCGAAAGTATGCATTCGAATCAAGCAGGATCTTTTCTGGTTGTAAGGCTATACCATACCCCCTTCGCGTCTGTCGTTGGGATATTAAATATGCGCTGTACAAATCCCGGCGCTTACGTTCCTTGTCGATCATTTCACCGAGGGCGTTCCAGAAAACGTCACCGAATACCTTTTTTGAGACAGCAATATATTTTTCGACGGCTGGTTGTTCTTCCTCGAATAACACTTCACTAACTTGTTTTACGGTTTTCGCATAATTCTGCGTGGCAGCAAAAATATCAAATTGTAATATGGGTTTTTCATTTGCAGTGGCATAGGCATTGAGTTGTTTGTATACTGTTACGGGCGAGATAGCGTATGCGCTCGCTTCTTCAATGATGCAATTGATCTTGTACCCAATATCCTCTTTTGGGAAAATTCGGGCAAAGAGTCGCTTCGCGCACGGTTCCGGTTACAGGAACTCCGAAGCGAACAGGTCAGCGAACCTGTCAGCTTCACCTACGCTCATTTTAATGGTTATAATATGTGACAATTCGTGAACGAGCCAGAACTTGAAATCGCTCAGCTTTTTCTCTAGGTTGATATATATAAAATGCGTCTCGCCATCAGCCAGGCAAACATGGAGCGCATTATCGCCTTTATCGTCCCATAATACAGGAATAAATAGTGTTCCATGCTTTCTAAAAAACAGAATTAAGGCTTGTTCATCGATGACTCCGCTTTCGGCAAACCCCAACGATTCCCTGAGGTTTTTCGCGGCGCGCTGAATATACCCATACTCGGTAACTGGTCGGTTAAGGGGCGCAATCCCAAAAAGAGGTTGTTCATCAAGATATGGTTTAAGGCTTTCGAGGGAGGCAAGTATGTCCTCGGCGATTTCTGTCCGTCTCTTATCCACGGGGTGATTGAGGTGTGTACGATATGCGAATGTTCCGACAAGAGCGGATTCGACTATGATTATCTCGGAAAAAGTCAGTCCAAGGACTTTTGCAAGGGAAAGAAGGCAAACCGGACGGGGAAAAGTCTCTTTTTTGAACCATTTGGATACCGATTCCCGAGAAACGTTCAGTATTTCGGACAGTGAGGATTGGTTGAGTCCAAGCTCGTTCATACGAGTCTGTATTCGGTCAAAATTCAGGCTTGTCATATATATTGCATAGGCCGCCTGTCAACTTTTGTCAACCAAAACCATTAATTCTACAGAGTATTGTGGAAATGAGAGGGTCACGCAGCACCCGATTACAAGAATGTCCTGATGCTCTGCCTCTAAGAAAAAACGGCGAATGGATCCGCTTTTTTAGATAAACTGCAGGTTTTTTAGTCCGTTGGTGTCGATTTCCTGTATGTATTTTTCTTCTTCGATAGAAAAAAGTTCCATATATTTCGCTTCGGTCATATTAGCCATCATTCGGGGATTATATTTGGTCCCGATATCGCGGGCGACAAATTCGTCAACGAGGCTTTTCAGAAAAATATCCTCATTGTAGTCATCGATTTTTTCCAGAAGTGCTTCTTCGATTTCTAGCGGCATGAACAATTCGTCGAGTAGTTCGTCGTAATCGATGTGCTGGTAGACCTTCTTTTCTTTTCCGAGGCGAAGCAGTTTCTGCAGGAGAGCGTTGACTTCCTCATCCGTTTTCTCATCAGAATCAAGCATCAGCATGCTGCCCACAAAGACCTGTTCGAGCAGTAGTTTGAATTCTTTTTTGGTAAAGGCAGCATTGATTTCGGTCATGACCCAGAATAGCATGAACATGCAAGAAAATCTGCCCGCCTGGTGCCTACGACTTTTAAAGTTGGGGTAGCGCGCAACCGGAGCGGCTTGCCGCGGAGTGCGCGCGTAGGGGAAGTCGCGTGAATGCCGCATCGAAGTGCGTCGTGCATCTACTTTCCCCTTATCGCTTCAACTGTATGGATGCCGCTTTCGAACCAAGGAATCAGGCTGCCAACGTGGGGTTTTCCATCCACGGTCATCGATGCAATGCCCTTTGAAGTGCCATTCGGGTTACGGACAGAGATGTGATAGAGCGCACCCCGACATTTGCGTTCGACGGTGAAGCCGTCCCATCCAGCGGGGATGCACGGGTCGAGCTGCAAGCCTTCGTATTCGTCGATGGAGTCGTTTTTGGCGGCCGGGTTAATCCGCGAGTAGTAACTGAACGCCCGGTCTCCGTCGCCAAGCATGGTTTCGGCGATAATGGCCCAGGGATTCGGGTGAAGGAAGATGTCGCCGTTTTCCTTGGCTCCCGGCGGATAGGTGGTGACGCCCCCTTTTGTCCGGTCAAAGCCCGTGTAGCCCGGCCAGGACAGTTTGATTCCCTTGTCGGTAGTGAGATATTTTTCGACAGCGTCCATCGCTTTCCGGCCTCTGTCCGTTCCACCGGTAAATCCCGAAAGCACCGACCATGACTGTGCGCCTTTGTCGTCAAAATGTCCGTATTGCATGAATTCCTCCAGTTGGTTTCCGTGGTAAACCAATTGCACATTGAGAACATGGGGGTATGCAAGTTGTCAGATAAGAGAATATAGTAATTTTATATGCAACGAAAACAAATTCAGACCATCTCGTTTCTTGCGCTTTTTGCCCTCATGGTCATTCTCATGAGCATGCTTTTTTTACCCTTTGCGAGTGTGATTCTTTGGTCGTCGGTTTTTTATATCCTGTTTAGCCCGCTGTACATGGCAATACTCCGGCGGATGAACAGCACGAAAAAGCTCTATGAAATCAAGCGACACCTTCTAGCGGGCTTTTTCGCCTTGGGAACCATGGCTTTTATGGTGGGTGTCTTTTTCTTCATCGGCTTTCAGCTGATCGGGCAGGGTCGCATCTTCCTGGAGCAGTCACAGTCCTTTGTTTCGGCCAACCCGAACTTTTTCAGCAAGACTGAACTGGGCATGACGATTGCCTCGCTTGTGCACAAGATTTCACTTGGCACGGTCGATATCTCGACCATGGATATCAAGGCGGAAGTGCTTAATTTTCTTGCCATGTATGCGGATAATATCGGCAGCATGACCGGTACCCTGCTCAGGAATATAGGGGGTTTTTTCTTGTCGCTCGCCTTCATGAGTTTTACCCTGTATTTTTTCTATATCGATGGTTCGTACCTCGCGCGTGTCGTCATCAATGCGATCCCGATAGACCAGAAAAATACCAAACAACTGATCATGAAATTCCGGGATGTGACTACCAATTTGTTCATGGGCTTTTTTCTGGTTGCTTTTTATCAGGCATCCGTCGCATTCATCATTTTTTTCCTGTTCAAAGTCGATGGATCCCTTCTGTTTTCTGTGCTCATTTTGTTCAGTACGTTTATCCCGATATTCGGTTGTGCGCTCATCTGGTTCCCGATTGGGGCCAGTCTTCTCGTGACGCGCGGCACGGCGACAGGACTTTCATTCATGATTTTATGCGCTGTTTTCATCAGTTTCCTCGATAACTTTTTGCGACCCTTTTTTCTTAGGAACCGGATCAAGATACACCCGCTGCTCATTTTCTTTTCGATTCTGGGAGGAATACAGGTTTTCGGGTTTAACGGAATTCTCCTGGGGCCGGTGATCATCATCCTGTTTTTTACCATCGTCGATATCGCTCACGAAGAATAGATGTAATCGCAGTAAACAGGTGCTCCATAAACAAAGCCCGTCCGGCAACCGGACGGGCTTTGTTTTATTTCAACGCTCATTTTCCTACAAGAGGGACAAGTCCCACAAGACCGCGAACTTCTTCATCCGCAAAACGGAGTCCGCCACTGAAAAAATAATCCCGCTTGCTATCGAGTGCAGAAATGACTCCACCCCGCAGGTAAATCCAGTTCCATGGTTTGTTTGAATTAGGATCAAAAAATGGATAGAGGGTGACAGCTCCTTTGAGATTCGGCGGAACATTGGTCTTGAAGTCCAGAACTTCTCCGGACACAGTGACCCAGGAGACCGGTTGGAAATCAAGTCCTATTCCAGCGGTGCTTTCCAGTAACCCGCCACGAAGGGTAACCATTCCGATTCGGCGGGCGAGTTCCGCATCAAAGGAGACACCAGGTTTTGTTTCGGTGGTGTCTGTCCGGACGGTTCCCGCTCCGTTGGTTGCGGTTTCCGTAACTGTACGCGATGCTATTCCGCCCGGTGAACTGCTGACTCCTATTCGATACCATCGGTCCCGGGATTCAGGTTCAAGGCGGAGTGATGCCCCCGACCTGAAAGCGGAGGAAAGAATGTCATACCGGACTTGGGTGTCAACCTGTACTCCGAGTCCATTTATCTTTGAAATGAATCCGCCGGCATCAGTTACGACTTTGTCGGCATTTGTTGCAAGATGGTTAACGCTGTCCAGTGCATCTTGGAGCTTTGTTGCTGCATCTTCTGCCCGCTGGGCCGTTACAAGCAGGCTGTCATATAACTGTGCATCATTTACGGCCTTGCCAATGTTTCCGTTTCCGGAACGCACCTCTTCGGTTATAAAACGGATGTTTTCCAGGGCAAAATGAATATCGGTGGCAGAAGCGCCCAGATCTGTTTCATGTTCCCCCAAAATTTTTTCGAAACGTTCGGTGATGAGGGCAGTTGATTCAAGAATACGAGTGATCCTGTCCAGTTCGGCATCGGAGCGTTCATCCATTTTTAAGGCCATTGAATTGAAAGTTTGGAGCGAAACGGTGAGAAGCTGCAGCTGTTTTGTCTGGAATTCTTCAAGTAAACCGGATATCTGGGCACTCAGAGACTGGGCGGAGTCAACAAGGGCACTCATATCGCTGGCACCCTGTTCGGCCTTGATCCTGCCACCTGTCTTCACGATCGGCATATCATCGGTTCCCGGCGTCAGGGTCAAAATTGAAGTACCCAGAATAGAAGCGGATTTGCGGGATATCATCGCATCACCCCGGATTTCGACATTCTTGAGAAATGCGACTTCAAGGAGTGCCTGGCCGTCAACTATATCAATAGTTTTAATTTTACCGACAGGAACTCCTGCGACATATACCTTGGAGTTGGTACTCAGTCCCATGGCATCGTCTAGAACAACTTCATAGGATTTTGTATTGAATTGGTTAAAACCATCTGTCGACAGGACAACATACGAAGTACCGGCTGTACCAAGCGTTATGAAAAAAAGACCTACTTTTAAATTGCGCATTATGCTCATACTTGTAACTCGCTAAATGATATACGAATAAATTCCTTTACCAGGTGATGATCCGACTTTGATACAGTCAACGGATCCCCTTCTGCCACAATTCGCCCTTCATCGAGAAAGGCAATCTTGTCCGATATTCGAAAAGCTGCAGGAATGTTGTGAGTTACCAGAATACACGTAATTTTCAGCTCTTTGTTAACCCTCAAGACCAGATTGTTGATGGTTTCGGCCAGAACAGGATCGAGCCCGCTGGTAGGTTCATCGAAAAAAAGTACTTCCGGCTGCATGACCAGCGAACGGGCAACGCCTACCCTTTTGCGCATTCCTCCTGACAGTTCATCCGGCCTTTTTGATTCTATACCGGATAATTCGATCCATTCAAGCATTTTGGCTACACGGTCCCGGATTTCGGTACGATTTTTGATACCGAGTACTTCACGAAGGGGAAAAGCGATATTCTCGCCGATAGTCATCGAATCAAAAAGTGCCGCATTTTGGAAAGCGTAACCGAAATGTCGGCGACTATCTATGATCTCTGTCCGGGAAAGAGCCGTCAATTCTGTGTCTCGGAAAAAAACAGTGCCTGCATCAGGCTGTATCATTCCTATGATACTTTTCAGAAAAACACTTTTACCGGTCCCGCTTTGTCCCACAACAGAACATATGGAGCCTTCCTCTATATCAAGATCCACTCCATCGAGAATTATTGCAGATCCAAACGTCTTGTGTAAATCACGAATTTTGATAATTGTGCTCATTTGAGTACCAAGGTCATCATGAAGGTAGCCAGAATATAATCGGCTACAAGAATTGCGACTGAAGAAGCAACAACAGCCCGTGTTGCTCCATCGCCGACACCTTTGGCTCCCTGGGATGTCCCAAGTCCGCAATAGCAGCAAATTGTTGCCACGATAAAACCCATAATACCTGATTTGATCAGACCAATATAAATATCCTTCGGTTTCAGTACATCAAGCATATAGGAAAGATAACTTGCCGAATCTATCCCGTAGAGCCGCGTTGAAATAAAATAAGAACCGATTACTCCGACGAGATTTGCAAGCATGGTCAAAACAGGAAAAATCAGAATTGAGGCGACAACCCGGGGAAGAACGAGATAATGGATAGGATCCACCGAAAGGGATTCAAGGGCATCTATCTGTTCGGTCACCCGCATGGTACCCAGTTCTGCAGCCATAGCCGAGCCATTTTTTGCAATGAGCATTAATGTAGTGATAATGGGGGCAAATTCTCTTCCTAACGCAACTGCAACAACAGCCCCGGTACCTATTTCAGCCTGGAATGGTTGCAGGAGGGCTACCATCTGCAGCGTAAATATCATACCGATTGCAAGGCCGGCCAATACTATTACAAATATTGATTTTATTCCGAGGGTTTCAATTTCTTCGACATACAGAGATAGATGAAATGGGCGTTTGAAACTACTTTTAAGAATTTCTCCTATAAATGAAAAATATTTGCCAACTTCTTCAATTTTTTTTAAAAAATTATGTAGCATTAGTTTTATCCTTATAATTTGAATCGCCCAGTGATCCGGTTCAGCGACTTGACTACTTCAGTGTTCTGTGCGGTGACACCGAGAATTTCCTCGATCGTCTGTCCGATTGTATCGCTTGAGCGGGCGATGACCTGCGTGCTCTGCTGCACCTTGCGCGAGACGTCTTCAAGCCGCATCATCTCCTTAAGGATCATCGATGCGCCCTGATTCATCTCGAGCGAACCGTCGCGGATCTGCACCGTGATGTTCTGGATGTCGTTGAGGGCATCGAGCACCTGCCGGCTGCCCTCCGTCTGTTCCTTCATGGCCATGCGGATTTCCTGGATAAGACCGTTCGCTTCCTTGATGCGGGTGGCTACGGCACCGAAGGCATTGTCGGCCTTTGCCGAAGCGTCCACAATGCCGGCAATCGTGTTGACTACCTTTTTGAGTTCGCCCTCGATCACCTTTGACTGTTCGGACGAACTTTCCGCGAGCTTGCGTATTTCATCCGAAACGACCGAGAATCCCTTTCCCGCGTCCCCTGCATGTGCTGCTTCTATAGCTGCGTTCATTGCGAGCAGGTTTGTCTGACTTGCGATGGTGTCAATGATCTCGTTTGTTTCGAGCAGGTGTTCCGATTGAGTGGAAACGATTTTTACGAGCTCGATGACGCTTTGCATGCTGTCCCGCCCGGTGTTCGAGGCGATAAGCAGGTTTTCAAAACCGCCTCCCGCGCGTTCAAGATTGTTTGAAATCGAATTGATGTTCGAGACCATCTGCTGGATCGCTGCAGATGATTCGTTGACGCTTGCCGACTGGCCTTCGATTTGTTGCGAGAGGCTTTCAATATTTTTGGCGATCTGGTGGATGGTCGAGGATGTTTCGGTGACGCTTGCGCTCTGTTCTTCTGTCTGAAAATTGAGATCCGATGCGTTTGCGGAAATAGTCTCGATATCACTTTTGATGATGGTTGAACGCTCTTCGAGTTTTTCGGAAATTTCTTCCATCCGTATCGAATCGTTCTTGATCTGTGAAATCAGACCGTGGAGCGTTTCGACGAATTTGTTGAAGTAATGTCCGACATCGGTGGTTTCATCTTTGCCGACAAGCTTGAGTCGATAGGTAAGATCTCCCGAACCTTCCGCGATGTCCTTGAGCGTTTTAGCTGTGTTGCTAAGCGGTGTCGCGATGCGTCCGCCAAGCACGATCGAAACCAGCAGGACGATGATCAGGGTTATAATCGATATGATTACAAGCGAAGTCACGATTTCGGTGATTGCAAAAAAGAGGGTCGAATCCGGAACCGCTACGGCAAGAAAATAGTTCGTTCCCGAAATCGGACTGAGCGCCATGTGCCAGTTTTTTTTGGTGTCGGCTGTGGTGAACGCGGTATGGGGAAGGTTTTCTGCACGCATGAGTGCGATGGCCGTGGTAAAATCCGAGGGAAGGTCGTCGAGATGCATGTCTTCCTGCGCGGTAAGAACTCGTTCTGCGTAGGTTTTCGTAGCGCTGTCATAGATCCGCAGGGATACAAGCGCTCCCGAATCCGAAAAAAGAATAATCTGCGCTTCCTTCCCGAAATAATCGACGATCTGGCTCGTGACCTGCGCGATTTCTGCATTGAGCTTGTCTCCCGCTATGGTAACTGCGAGAATACCGCTATTTCGGCCGGTATAGTCAAAGAGATTCGATCCAGCAACAATCTGCTTCATTCCGGTCGATTTGGAAATGTTCGGATTCGAAAGAATAATCAGTTTTTCGTTGGCTTCGTTATCCGTCAACAGACGGATGAAGTAATCGCGATTGGTCAATAAAACCGGCTCGGACGAGGGGTCTTTGTTGTCCGCGGTGACAAGCCCTCCCCGTGCAGGGTTTCCCGGGTTGCCTGACCGGTAATAACTTCCGTTTCTTTTGATCAGAAGGAAGGCATCAAAGGTGCCGTTCGAACCGGCTATCTTGTTCATAATCGGTCCCAAAACGGGCCAATTGAATTGCTCCACATCCGGATGATAGGAAAAGGCTGCAATGTAGCCGAGCTTGTCAGAAAAGTAAGCGGCGATATCGCCTGAAAGGTTTCCGGTATATTCGGAAAGAAAACCGGTTGATTCCTTTTTTATGGAATTGCTCGATGTGACGAGTATAAACAGCATGCCCGCGAAAAACGGGAGAATAGCCATGCTGACAAAGAAGAAGCCCAACTTTTTTTTCAGTTTCATATTTTTTCAGTTCCTTTATAACCGTATCTTTTGTTCAAGTATAACCTGAAATGTCAATAAGTACCTGTATGCGCTGTATTTTTCTGCTTGTTTGTTCTTCAATAACAAAAACCAGGTTTTCGTAGCGGATCTGCTCTCCCTTCGCAGGGAGTTTTCCTGTAAATTCCATAAGAAAGCCACCAACAGTCTCGTAATACTCCGAATCCAGTCGGGTTTTGAGCAAGGCGTTAAGGTCATCCAGCTTGAGATCGCCGGGTATCCGGAGTGTGTTTGCGTTCAGCACCTCCACCTCGTCGATAGCCTCGCCGCTTCCGGTATCGTATTCATCCTGGATACCACCGAAAACAGCGGCGATGGCGTCATCAATGGTTACGAGCCCTGCTGTGCCTCCGTGTTCGTCAATTATGATGGCCATGTTCTGGTTATTGGTTTCCATCTGGCTTAGGAGCTCGAAGGCTCCTTGTGTTTCCGGAACGAAAAGGACCGGCCGGACAAGATCCGCAAGGGTTCCCTGCACGGCGGTTTCGAGGATGAAGAGGATGTCTTTATAGTGAATCATGCCGCGGATCGAGTCAATTGAGGAGTCATAGACAGGCATCCGGGAATACCGATGCAGCTTGAATTGTTCGCGGATTTCGGGGAGCGTTGCGTCCATCTGTATGGCCGCTATGGCCGTTCGTGGCGTCATTATTTCGCGGAGTTTGAGGTCGGTAAAATTGAAGGCGCGGTTTAAAAGGTCGTGTTCGCCGACTTCGAGGACACCTTCGTTCTTGCCTACGGTGATCATTGTTTTCAGTTCGTCCTCGGTGAGTCGGTGTTCGGTGTGTGGGAAGAGATGCTTCAGGATGGCGATGAAAAAAGTGTTGATGGCGGAAAACACCGCGTACAGGGGAAAAAGCAAACGTTCGATCAGGTTTATAGCCGGAGCTACTGTTCGCGCGAGATTTTTTGAATCGTTTGCAGCGAGGGTCTTCGGGGTAATTTCGGAAAAAATGATTATGATCACGGTCATGGCAATTGTCGCGATTCCGACTCCCTCGTTCCCGAACAGGGAAATGGCGAGGGCCGTTGCGATACTCGAAGACCAGATATTTACAATATTATTGCCGATGAGGAGCGTTGTCAGCATCCGTACGGGATCTGAAAGAATCTTCTCGAGGAGGCGATCTGTTTTTAGCCGGCTTTTTTTGATCTGTCGAAGTTGCATCTTGGTGATCGACGAGAAGGCGGTCTCCGAGGCAGAGAAGAAGGCCGAAAAGGCGAGAAGGATGACCAGCGCGGCGGCGGTAAGGGGAATGGTCGGATTCATGCGGCACCGCCTTTGCGTTCTATTCTGATGTCCTCAATGCGGTTACCCGACACGGTCTGCACAGTAAAGAGGTATCCTTGTTCGGTCACGGAAGTCCCCGGCACAGGAATGTCACCGGCTTTCTCCATGATGAAGCCGCCGAGTGTGTCGTAGAATTCCGAGACCAACTGGATGGCAAACCGCTCATTCACATCGGAGAGTCGTAGTGAACCTTCGACAAGCCATTGGCTCGAGGCAGTTTTTTGAATTTCGGGCTTGTCGTACTCATCCCGTATGCCGCCGAAGATCTCCTCGACCAAGTCTTCGGTGGTCACAACACCAGCGGTTCCGCCGTATTCGTCTATGATGACTGCAATGTTGTGGTTGCCGTCCCTGAGTCTGCCTTGGAGGGCTGCCATGCTTTGTGTCTCGAACACGAAAAGCGCCGGCCGCAGCAGATTCTTGACCGTGAAGGCAGTTTCGTCCTCGCCGTCGGCAAAGAGGAAGTCTTTAATGTAGAGAATTCCCTGGATGTCATCGATGTTTTCACCGTACACCGGAAACCGGGAGTACCGGGAGCTGTGGGAAAGGGTGAGAATTTCCTTTCGTGTTGTATCGATGTGGATCGCGACAAGGTCTGTACGCGGGACCATGATGTCGCGGGCAGTAAGGTCGGTGTATTTGAGAATCTTGTGCATCATGTCGCTCTCTTGCGACTCGAACAGGCCTTCTTCTTCACCGACTTCGATGAGGGTTTTAATGTCTTCTTCGGTGACTGTCGGCCGATGTTCTTTTTTCTGCACTCCGAGGAGCCGGGTGAGTACACGGGTGATCAGGGAAAAAATTGTGATAACCGGAGTGGCAACAAGGATAAACAGGGTCAGCGGGAGGGAAAAGCGGAGGGCTATCTGTTCGGGACGGAGCAGTGCTATCGATTTGGGCAATATCTCGCCGAAAATCAGGATGATGACGGTCGTACAGGCAGTCGCGATAACGACTCCAGCTGCGCCGAAATAGGAGAGGGCGAGGGCGGTAATGATGGCGGATGTTGCGATGTTTACGACGTTGTTTCCGATGAGGATGGCGTTCAGGAAGAAATCTTTCCGGTGGAGGAGGCGTTCAACGCGGATTGCGGCCTTATTTTTTTTTTCGCGGAGATATCTGATGCGGAGTTTGCTTGCCGACATGAACGCGGTTTCGGAAGCAGAAAAAAACATGGAACAAAGCAGCAGGACGAGTAATACTAACAGATAGATACTATCAGGCGGGGGTACGGATGATTCCATATATATGTTGCAAGAATAGCGCATGGTATGGCTCTGGTCAAGAACTGCGGGACCGTGCAGATAGAGCGTCCCGCAGCAGGAGTATTATTTGACAACCGGTTGGTCGGGGCCTGTCTTGATCTGTTCTATCGTCGCTTTGATCTGTGTTGTCCCGGCGTTTTCCGGGTCGGCTGCGACGGCTTTTTCGAGCCATTCGATGACCTGTTTGTTCTCCACTGTTCCCGACATGGCATACATGTAGGCACCCATGTACCAGGCCTCTTGCATTTGCCCCCCGTTGAGACTTCCGCCCTCGGCAAGCTTGAAAAAGATATCACCCGCTTCAGTCATTTTTTGTGCTTGATACAGGGCAACAGCGTCGAGATATGCAACTTGTAATTCATACTTTCCCTTCAGGCCAGCCTTACCGTCTGCATCAAGAGCAGGCACTTCCCTGATGAGGTTCGAGTATGATTCCCTGCGTGACGGATCGATCGCTTCGATAAAGAGGTCGATATTTGTTGCCTTCGCGGCGCCTTTCGAGTTCTTGATGTTTTTTTTGAGATCAACGAGTTTTTTACGGGTATCCTTATAGGAATCGAGCAGTGCGAATAAATCGTCCATGGTTCCTGCCTTTTCGCCGGTACCGGCTCCGGCATACACATCTCCCTCGGCAGTCTGGAGGATGAACCAGGGAAGTTCCTGGACTCCGTAGGAAGCAGCCGTGGTAGAGTTTTTTTCGATCAGGTCTTTGGACATCAGGGTTTCGTCCTGGACAATATCAATATTGCACAGGATGTAGTTCTTCGAACCTTTTTTGAAAAAGTCTGCGGTAAAGACCTGTGTTATCAGTTTCTTGCTCGGGTCATTCCAGTCCGAACCGGTGAACACGACAAGCAGGTCTTTTTTTGATTTCGACGCTTCGCTCCGCGCCGAATCGAGATCGGTGATCCAGGTGGATTGGGCCTTCGCGCATCCGGCAAAAAGAACGGTAAAGAGTACCGCCGCTAGAATCAGTTGCTTTTTCATTTAAATCTCCTTCAATTTTTAAGAATCAGAGGATCTTGCGAAACTATGAAAGTTTTGCAAGATCAACCAACTTTTGCAAAAGGCTCATCAGTCTAACCAAAACCGTACGCCTGCGGCGAAAATGTTCTGGTACGTATCACCCGGTATGTTCTTGAACAGCTGTCGCGCTGCGTTGTCAGCTGTTGTATCTATGGTTCGTTCGCTGTGGCCCATCTTGCCCAGAATGAGACCCGATTTGCTGGTCATTCCTTCTATCGCATACATCGAGCCGTTCGGATTGTCTGGTTCGGTCATCGTCACCGAGCCGCTGTCGTCGATGTACTGTGTGAAAATCTGGCCTGCGTCGAACAAGTCCTTTGCAAGTTCACTTCCGATTATTATACGTCCCTCTCCGTGGGAAACCGGTATTTGGTGAATTTTTCTCTGTTTCAGATTGGGATCGTTTGCCCAAGGAGAAGTATCCGAAGTGATGCGGGTGCGTACGAAGCGGGAGATGTGGCGTCCAATGGTATTGTAGGTGAGGGTCGGCATTTCTTGCGAAGGCGAAAGGATTTTACCGTATGGCAAAAGGCCGACCTTGATGAGTGCCTGGAAACCGTTGCAGATACCGAGTACGAGGCCCTTGCGTTTTTCGAGAAGCTCCCTGATGCCGTCGGCTATCTCGTTTTCGCGGATGATGCTTGCGATGAATTTACCGGATCCGTCGGGCTCGTCGCCTGCCGAGAAGCCGCCCGAAAAAGCGAGGATATGCGCGCTGTCGATTGCCTTTCGTAGTTCCGAAAGCGATTCTGCCAGATCTTCCTTCGTGCGGTTTCGGAGCACGAGTATCCGGGTATCGGCACCTGAAAGCCGGAACGCGCGGGCCATGTCGTATTCGCAGTTGGTTCCGGGGAAAACCGGGATTACCACAAGGGGCTTACCGGAAGCGTTTGTGCGAGTGATAACAGTTCTGCCGGTGGTTTTTGTCGCGCTTGCCGCAGCCCAGGCGGGAAGGGTTGTGTCGGGAATGATTCCTGACACTGGCGGGAATACCCGAGCTAACGGTTTTTCCCAGGCCATCTGCGCCCGGTCGAGCGGAATGCAGGAATCGCCGATGAGGATTGTTGTGTCGGTTGTAGTTTTGCCGATAACCGTCCAATGTGCAGTGGAAGGTGGACTTCCCGCAACCTCGAGAATAAGGGAACCGAACAGGGGCGCGAACAGCGGGTCTTCACCTGCAAAAACGGGCGGAAGTGGTATGCCGGAAATGGCTTGTGCATCGAGCGAAACGCCGATCCGGTTGCCGAAGGCCATGCGGCTGAGCGCGGCGGCTATTCCCCCTTCGGTAACGGGGTAGGCTGCTCTTACTAGAGTTGCTGTTTCCGGTGCGAGTAAGGCCGCAGCGTTCGCTCTGAACGCTGCCCAGTCGGGAGTATTGTCCGGAAGGAACGGCGTACGCAAAAGAACCAGCGAATTTCCGGCGGCCGTGAGTGCTCCGCTACGTACTTTTACGTCGTTCGTAACAGCCACGGCAAACGAGACGAGGGTTGGTGGCACATGAAGCTCGCCAAAGGTTCCCGACATGCTGTCCTTGCCGCCGATTGCCGCGGTGCCGGCTTCGAGTTGAGCTTGCAGAGCGCCGAGAAGGGCAGCTGCGGGTTTACCCCAGGCTTCGGGGCTCGAGGTGCGCTCGAAATATTCCTGAAAGGAAAGACGCGCGGTATGAGGATCGCCCCCGAGGGCAAGAATTTTTGCGAGGGATTCAAGGACAGCATATTGGGCTCCGTGGTAGGGGCTCCAGGCGGCTACCTTCGGATTATAACCCATGGTCATGAGGCTGACCGTCGACGTTTCTTTTCCGGGTCCGACGGGAATACGGGCTGCCATTCCCGCTTCGGGTGTCGACTGCCAGGCGCCGCCCATCGGGAACAGTACCGATGCCGAGCCGATAGAGCCGTCGAAGCGTTCACCGAGCCCCCGTTGCGATGCAACCGCGAGATCGGAAAGTACCGCCATCCAGCGGCTTTCGAGGCTGGCAGTGGAAGCCGTGGCGGCTGTTGTAGTGCCGGACGCAGCTGTTTGTACGGTTTTGCTGCGACCTCCCGCGAAGCTGAATGTTTTTGCTGGTGTTGAGATCCGCGCGCGAGCGGTGCGGGATGCACCCGCAGTGTCGAGAAAGTTACGGTCGATGTCGACAATCTTTTCGCCGCGCCAGTGCATGACGAGGCGATTGTCTGCAGTTACGACTGCAATAACCGCTGCGTCGAGATTTTCTGCATGAGCTGCCGCGATGAAGGCTGGCGCGTCGCCGGCGCGCACCACGACGGCCATGCGTTCCTGCGATTCGGATATGGCAAGCTCGGTGCCGTTGAGGCCGTCGTATTTTTTGGGAACGGCGTCGAGGTTGATGTCGAGGCCGGGAGCAAGTTCGCCGACGGCTACTGCGACCCCGCCCGCGCCGAAATCGTTACAGCGGCGGATAAGGTGTGTGACGGCGGGATTACGGAACAGGCGCTGTATTTTGCGTTCGACGACTGCGTTTCCCTTTTGGACTTCGGCACCCGCAGCCGTGACCGATTCGGTTGTATGTACTTTTGACGAACCGGTGGCCCCACCAATACCGTCGCGTCCGGTACCGCCGCCAACCATGACGACAAGATCTCCTGCCTCCGGTTCTTCGCGGATGACCGAACTGACCGGAGCTGCTGCGATGACCGCGCCGAGTTCCATGCGTTTGGCGAGAAATCCCGGATCATAGAATTCGACAACCTGGCCGGTGGTGAGACCGATCTGGTTTCCGTAGGCGCTAAAGCCGGCGGCAGCCTCGCGGGTCAGCTTGATTTGGGGAAGTTTGCCGGGAAGAGTCGCATCGATGGAGACGGTCGGGTCTCCGGCTCCGGTGACCCGGAGGGCCTGATACACCCAGGCGCGGCCGGAAAGGGGATCGCGGATCGCACCGCCGATGCAGGTCGCAGCTCCGCCGAAAGGCTCTATTTCGGTCGGGTGATTGTGCGTTTCATTCTTGAACATGAGAAGCCAGGGCTCGGTTCCGGTTACCTTTCCCGCATCGTCGTTGATGGTCACGTCGATGAAGATTGAACAGGCGTTGATTTCGGCCGATTCCTCGATGTCGTCGAGAAGTCCGCGTTTTTTGAGTGCTTTAGCGCCGATGACTGCCATATCCATGAGGGTAACCGGTTTGTCTGTGCGTTTTGCGTAGAGTTCCGCGCGTAGACCGGAATAGGAGGCGAGCGCCGCTTCGAAGGTTTTTTTGTACGGGCCTTCTTCGAGTTCGATGCCGTCGAGTACAGTGTTGAACGTGGTGTGCCGGCAATGATCCGACCAGTAGGTGTCGAGTACGCGGATTTCGGTTTCGGTCGGGTTTCGGTCAATCTTTTTGAAATAGTCCTGCAGGAAGGTGATATCCGCGAGGTCCATTGCGAGGGCGGTTTTTTTGTGGAATGCTTCGAGCCGTACCGGATCAAGGTCGGTAAAACCGGTGACCGTAGAAACAGGAGTGACTGTTCCCGTTTCGAGTGTAAGGCTGACGGGTTTGTCCGGTGCGGATTCGCGGGAGTCTACGGGATTTATCAGGTATGAGCGGATTTTTGCGAAGTCGTCGGGAGATATTTTCCCTTTGAGGATGAAAAGGCGAGCGCAGCGTACGATTGGCTCTTTTTCGGCACTTTCAGTCTCGCCTACCGTGCTGCTCAGTAGGGCAAGGCATTGGGCGGCCGAATCGGCGCGTTGGTCATACTGGCCGGGAAGGTATTCGATTGCAATAACCGTTTCCTCCGCATCGAGCGGTAGTGTTTCGCGATAGACGGTGTCGCTCTGCGGTTCGGAAAAAATCTGGTGTGCGGCGAGCTCGAGGCGTGCTTCGTCGAGCCCTTCAATATCGTAACGGTTGGCGTATCGGAGAGATGTAAGCCCCTTGATGCCGACAAAATTGACCAGTTCGGCGAAGGTCCGTCGTGCTTCATTGTCGAAATCTTTTTTGCGTTCGATACACAGACGATATACGGACGGTTTCATGACACTTCCTCCGAAAAACGATAATTCGGGAATAGTGCCATAAAAGAAGGGGAATTTCTACCGATTGCCCCTATGAAAAATCCGGGTAAAAAGTGATATACTGTATTTTCTGAATTCGGTACGCAAGGAGTGTTTTATGCAGGAAATTCTCGATCTTTTACAAAATGACGCCCGACTCACCGCGGACGATATCGCCGCAATGACCAAAAAACCGGTCGCAGAAGTCAAGGCACTCATCGCAGCAATGGAAAAAGACGGAATCATCCTCAAATATATGACAATTGTGAATCAGGACAAGATTCCTTCCGAAACCGAACTGGTTCGCGCTATCATCGAAATCCAGGTGACCCCGGAGCGAGAACACGGTTTTGACGCTCTTGCCGAGCGTATCTATCATTTTCCTCAGGTAAAATCCCTCCACCTCATGTCCGGTGGCTATGATTTGCAGGTCATCATCGAGGGCAAAACCCTCAAGGACGTCGCCTTCTTCGTGTCCGAGAAACTCGCAACCTTGAGCGGCGTAAAGAGTACGAAAACCCATTTTGTGCTCAAGACGTACAAGGAAAACGACATTGTCTATGTCGACAGCAAAAAAGACCGCCGCGAAGGCGTCACTGCATGAATGATCGACTCAACCGTTTCTCCGAGAAGATGCTCAAGATACCTCCATCGGGTATCCGCAAGTTTTTTGAACTGATCATAGGCCGGGATGATATCATCTCGCTTGGTGTTGGCGAGCCCGATTTTCCTACTCCCTGGGCCATGCGCGAAGAAGCGTATTACCATCTCGAGCAGGGGCATACCTCCTATACCTCGAATTGGGGTCTCACCGAGCTGCGCGACTCTATCGGAACGTATCTCGAAAAATTCAATCTCCACTATGATTCGAAAAATGAAATTCTGGTCACTATCGGTGTGTCAGAAGCGATCGATGCCGTGCTTCGCGCCATACTGAATCCCGGAGACGAAGTGATTGTCGCCGAGCCCTGCTACGTCTCGTACCAGCCGCTCGTGGAACTGTGCAATACCACTCTCGTCCGCCTCGACACCACACCTGATAATTTTATCCTGACCGCGGAAGCCATCGAAAAAATGATCACCCCGAAAACGAAAGCCCTCATGTTGTGCTCGCCGAGTAATCCGACCGGCCGCATGATTCCCGCCGAGGAACTGGCAAAAATCGCCGAGGTGGTTAAAAAACACCAGATATGGGTGCTTTCGGACGAGGTGTATTGTGAGCTCGTGTTCGACGGCCACAAGCACGTTTCGATCGGTTCGATGCCCGGCATGAAAGACTACACGATAGTGCTTAATGGTTTTTCCAAGGCCTTTGCCATGACCGGCTGGCGTATCGGCTATCTTGCCTGCCCTGCCGATCTCATGGAGCAAGTGCACAAGCTTCATCAATATTCGACTATCTGCGCACCGATCATGAGCCAGTACGCCGCGCTCGAGGGCTTACGGAACGGTGCCGACGAAGTGGAAAAAATGCGCGTTTCGTATCAACAGCGCCGCAACCTCATGATTCATGCTTTTGCCGAAATGGACCTGCCGGTGAACGAACCGGAGGGTGCTTTCTATATTTTCCCCGACATCCGTAAAACCGGGCTTTCCTCCGAAGAGTTCGCCACCAAGCTTATCAACGACTATAAAGTCGCCGTGGTGCCGGGCAATGTTTTTGGTGCAGGCGCCGAAGGCTTTGTTCGATGCTGCTATGCGACCGAGATCGGCAAGCTCAAGGAAGCCCTGCGGCGGATCAAGCTGATGGTTGAGGGCAAACCTCTGGAACAGCAGCAGTAGTAAAAAAAACTCTTGGCTACACTGTCGATATCCAGTATATGTCTGCTCTTTCTGTCATCGTCAGCTTGGTCGGTGCCGTTATTTATTCCTGGATCCGTCCCTGGTCGTATAACCGGGCGCCGAAAGTAACCCAAGTTCTTGATAACATCCGGGGTAAAAATTTCGGGGCGGGCGCCCGGCGATCCCTCCCGTACCCGGGACGGATCGCCGCCGGGCTTTCGGCTTAAATCTTTTTTGCCGAAGCAAAAAAGGATATCGCCTCAATCTCTGGCGCGAAGAAGGGATTTCCCCTACGCGAGCGGAACGGCAAAACCAAGCACTGCAGCGCATCGGTTCATGCCTTCGTCATGCGAAAAGACAAGAATTGTTTCATCTGCTTTTATTTCGGCGAAAGCGAGTGCTGTTGCCAAATGGAGTGCATCCAGGGTTTTTATCACTACGGGAAAAGCTTCCATCGCGCGTTTTTTGACCGAATCCGAAAGTGCCACAAGGCCAACGCCAGCGAGCACTTTATCGAGCCGCCCTGCAGCGGTCACGTAGGTTTTGTCATCGAGCTCTCCCTGCATTCGGCATCGCTGCAGTACCCGTTTGCATTCTATTTCGAGCAATTCGCTCGACACGATGGTTTCGCACTCCAAGGCATGTTGAATAGCCACCTCGCCTTTTAGTATGTAACGCAACACCACCGACGAGTCGAGATACGCTATCATGAGTTCCCTCGTTCCTCGTCCAGAAACCGTAAGGGATCCCCAGCAACAAGCGGTTCGAGCCGTTCAAACGCATATCTGCTGGAAGGTTCCCGCGTTAACAGCGTCTCGTTCTGTATTGGCGAAAGCGTCGCCACTGGACGTTTATGATCGACCACCGTAAGCACAATTCCGCCTTCAATCCGCTTGAGTTCTGCGCTGAGGTGCGTTTTGAGTTTCGAAACAGAAATAGTCTCCATGTGACTACCTTAAGACCATTTAAAGCTTTTGTCAAGTTTTTTTAAGGTAATAGCGCCTCTTGCTGAAAGGAACTGTCATTCCGGGAATTTTGCGGTTTTTCGTCGGAATTTGGATTTAACCCCGAAGTACAACTGTTTCCGTCAATATCGAGAAAGAAACATAAAAAAAGATGTATGGCTGACCGCATAACAAATGAAAAGCAAACGATCACCTTCATGGTCAGCGCTTATTGCCGCATCACTTATAGGATACAGGTAGGACCACGGATGCTGTACCTGGGGCGATAACGTTTTTGAAGCATTGGTGGGGGAAATAGGGGATTGTAAAAAGGCATCGAATACACGGTGACCGTCTGCGACCACGCCCATGGCTACCGCGGATAGCAGGCTGCCCAGGGTGTTCGTGGCGGAATAGAGATTGTTCAAGCCCCAGACGTTCCTCATCGCTTCCTGCGTTGACGAATAAGGTCGACAGCAAGGGAAACAGGACCGAGTGGCCAATACCATACACCAAACCTATCGGCGCTAGCATAAAAGGATCACGCAGGCCGAAGGTCATGAAGAAGGCCGAGGCGACCATGATGAAACAGGCCGTGCTTAGCAGGAACGGTGGCTTTCGCTCGATTAAGGAACCCAAGAATAGGCGGATCACAATCGCGATAGACGAGAACGCCGCAAAAAATATCGAGATGTTAACCGTGCCCAACCGTTCCCGGGTCATGTTTGCCAGGAAGGTGCTGAATACAGCATAGGCTCCGCCTTCATGAAAGCGGTAGCGGATCGAAAAGAGGAATCCAGCGGCAACGAGAGCGAAAACCGCCGCGAATAGCCAACGCGGTCCTGGTCCGGCTATCAGGCGTTCCCCTTTGAAGGATCCGATCGAATTGGACGAGATTCCCAAAATCCCGAACAGGGCCATCCCCGACATCCGTCGTTCCCTCGGGAACAGCCCAAAGGTCTCCGCCCCCTGGATGGTGAAGACTGTGCAGAAAAGTTGATTTAGGCGTTGCAACTATTAGCGCACGGAGAGGGCGGGAAATCAAGTTGTTCGATGAGAACAAATGCTGTATCCGTGCTGCAGGCGTTTTTTAAACATGCGAGGGGAGATTATGTGATGGGCAAAGGAGTGCAGCGGGTGTATGTTTGAGAAAGAGAGAGAGAAAGAATTTCTGATTTGACGTTAGGTGTTTTTTATGTGGGTCTGGATAAGAGATGTTAGGCAGACCCTGCGGGCTAGGGTGATAGCATAGAAACATAGAGCATTAAATAATACCGGTTTTTGTAGTAAGATCGAAAGCTGTAAAACCAAAATCAGACAGGAG
>JBBRWY010000036.1:0-36063 GCA_038248875.1 Treponematales bacterium | reverse complement strand
GTCTGGGTAGAGGATGTTTTACCGCATGTGAGACAGGAAAAACGGTGAATCAATCCACGGGCTTTGGTGAAAAATGATCCGTATTTTATGAACCAGCGGGTTGATTTTGCCTGATCCCGATCATGAAAGGGACAAGCCGGATTCGGACAGAACTCGGGGAGCGGTATGGACGGGTGTTTGGTAACAGGTTTGGGCAATATAATTCCTCCTGGAAAGAGACTGATATGTGTTCTCTCCAGGATATATATACATGGCTTTCGGGGGTTTTGGCTTACTTTCTATTAAAACAACAATATTCATAGCAGTAATTATACCTTAAACCGACCGACTTCCGTCTCGAGAGTGTTGGTCACTTCCGAAAGTATCTGCATCTGACGGTTTATGCTTGACATGTTCTCGGTAATTTCATGCGTGCCGATCGCAATTTCGTTCATACCGATAACCACTTCACTCGATATGTTTGAAACCGCAGTGATGGTGGAATTCATGATTCGGGATCCGCCCTTCATCTGGCCGGAATTTTCTTTGACTTGTAGCGAAACTTGTGTCAACGAAGTCATTGCCTCCAGAATCTGCTCACCACCGATAAAAAGCTCGCGGGTATTCGACAGAATCTCGTCGAGGGAGCGCTCAGTTTCCTTCACTTCGGAATTTACCTGCTCTATCACCTTCATACTTTTTTCGCTCGAAGTATCGGCTTCAGCGATAAACACCAGGATCTGCTTGAGGTTGATGCCGATATCCTTCGCGTTTTTCGACGAAGTTTCGGCAAGTTTCCGGATTTCTGAAGCCACAACAGCAAAGCCTTTACCCGATTCGCCGGCATGCGCCGCCTCGATCGCAGCGTTCATAGCCAGTAGGTTAGTCTGCGAAGCGATGGAATTGATCATTGAAACCATCTCGTTGATACTACCGATATTTTCACTTATTTTTGCGATAATGAGCCGGGTGGCGTCCATGTTTTGCTTGCCGACTCCGGAAATATCGACGAGGGCCTGTGTGGCCTTCCCTTTTCTGTCTGTAACATCTGACACGTTCTTGAGCGAAGCAACCATCTCGTTAACCGAGGCAGTGGCCTGCTCTACAGCGCTCACCTGGCTTTCGATGCCGTTATCCACCGAGTCGATGCTCTGTTCGATCGAATGTACCGCCCCGTTGGCTTCCTCTATATTTCTGTCCAGATACTTGAGCCGGGTATTCATCGAAGCCGCGTTCGCAGAGATTTCGTTGAGCGCGCTGAGGGTTTCCTGTGACCCGTTCGACATCGTTTCTTTCAGTTCCATTGTCTTCTTCATTGATTCGTTGATTGCCTTAACGATCGACGAGAGTTTTTCGAGGAAGATATTGTAGTTTTCGCTCAGTTGCCCAATCTCGTCCTTGGAGTTCACCGGCAGACGATTCGTAAGGTCGCCGTCGCCTTCGGCAAGTTCCTTGAGTACGAGGGAGACATGGGTAATAGGCTTCGCAATTGACTTACCCAGAAGAAGAGAAGCAATAAGGGTCAAAGCAAGGCCGACCGAAATGATTATAACCATAAGGATGATGGACTGGATAATCATTTTTTGGATGATGTCCTTTTTTGCCTGGACCAATCCGTTAATGTCGTTAACGTAATTTCCGGTACCGATTACCCAGTCAAAAGCTGCGTAATAACGGGAATAACTCCGTTTGGGTAGCGGTTCTGTCTCTCCAGCTTTTGGAAAGTAATAATCGGCATATCCGCCGCCATCGAGAGCTGCCTTTATTATTTCGTGAATAAGGAACTTGCCATTAGCATCTTTGAGGTCGTAGCGGTTGGTACCCTCGGTTGCCTTGCCCAGTAAAACGATATTGTCGCCTTTGGAGGTATCAATCCAGAAATAACCGTTTTCGCCGTACCGCAGTTCTCTGACCAAATCGGCAGCCTGTTTTTTGGCTTCAGCTTCGGTAAACAGTCCTTGTTGAGCTTGTTTGTAATACCAGTCGACGAGGGTATATACCGTATCGACTTCGGATTTGATAGTATTATCATAATCCTGAAGCATCGTGGACTGGATGGTGGAGAGGCTGTAGCTGTTGACTGTAGTAAAGCTGAACAGCATGCCGGACAGACTGACAATACCCACCAAAACACCGCTCGCCAAAGAAGCAAGGAACACTTTTGTTGCTATTTTTTTCACTCTGAAACTCCGCGGATAGTTACTTAGTCTACGTACATAATTATATCATACGGGCTCGATTTTAGCAAATTTCTCCACTTATTTCGCTAGAGTCAGTATTGCGATGACTGCTTTCGGATCAAGTTTGACGAATTTGCCGGTCGTACCCTTGCCCCGTACCGTACATTTTGTGGCGATCTCGGCAAACCGGTCATCGGGGATGCCCATGTCTGAAAGAGTCGCCGGGAGACCCAGCGAATGAAAAAACAACTCCATGCGTCGAATGCCTTCGAGCGCAGTTTTTTCAGGATTAAAATGATCCATCTCTACTTCCCAAACGCGGTTCGCAAATTGGGCAAAACGAGCTAGATCGTGGCGATAGACGAATTTCATCCAGGCAGGAAAAATGACGGCAAGACCTGCACCATGGATCGCATCGTAGAAAGCGCTGAGTTCGTGCCCGATGGCGTGCGAGGCCCAGTCGCCCTCGCGTCCCGTGTTCAAAAGGTCATTGTGGGCAATAGAGCCTGTCCACATGATCTCGGCACGAGCTGCATAACAACACGGATCGCACATCACGGAAGGAGCACTGACGATGACAGTCCGAAGAGCCGCTTCGCACAGGCGGTCGGTAAGTTCGACGTCGCGGGTATTGGTAAAATAACGTTCCATTACGTGGGACATGATGTCGGCAATCCCGCAGGCACTCTGGAACGGCGGCAAGGTGTAGGTCAGTTCGGGATTCATGAGGGCAAAGCGCGGTCTGATAAGATCTGTCGTCACACTTCGCTTGAGCTGCATTTCCGTATTAGAAATGACCGAGCGGCTGCTCGATTCGCTGCCTGCCGCGGGAATAGTAAGAACGGCACCAACCGGCAAAGCGGTAGCGGGTTGCGTGCTGTAGTCGAAAAAATCCCAGACATCGCCTGCATAGGGCACACCCACGGCAATTGCTTTGGCAGAATCGATAACGCTTCCGCCGCCTAGCGCGAGAATAAAGGAAAGTTTTTCCCTGCGGCACAGTGCGATGCCTTCACGTACCAGGGAAAGTCGGGGATTCGGCTCGACACCGCCAAGCTCGACACAGTGGATACCGGTAGCGACAAGGGACTCGCGGATGCGCGAAAGGAGCCCCGAGCGGACAGCGCTGCCGCCGCCGAAATGGAGCAGCACTCTATCGCTGAAGGGCTTGACCTCGGTGCCGGCCTGCATTTCGACGCCTGTCCCGAACACAATCTTCGTGGGGTTCGAAAAAACAAAATTATCCATGTGCACGATACTATCACAAATCCCGGTGTTCGAACCAGTCGGAGTCAGTATCAGGGAGAACGGCGATTTTTATTGATTCCCGATATAAATCACTTATACTGAAAGTATCCCTCTTTTTAAGGAGAACAATATGAATAAGAACATGGGGCTTATTGATCGAGTCGTACGGATCGTTTTTGCTGTGGTTATGGCGGTTCTCATCCTTACCGGACAGGTAACCGGCATCACCGCTGTTATCCTCGGTATTTTCGCTGTTATCTTTGTGCTCACCAGCGTAGTAGCAGTGTGTCCGCTCTATATGCCCTTCGGACTTTCAACCCGAAAAAAAAACTGATCGGAACGAAATCACTTTACCAGCTAAAAAAAGCATGTTAGCCTGTACGTGCAATGGAGTGTTACATGAACGATAACGAAATTACTTGGTGGGCATTTGACGAAGTCGAGCAATTCATGAAAGACGGATTTATCGCGGTAGGTGT
Source organism: Treponematales bacterium (assembly GCA_038248875.1). GTDB lineage: Bacteria > Spirochaetota > Spirochaetia > Treponematales > Treponemataceae > Teretinema. The sequence continues at coordinate 32,177 of JBBRWY010000036.1, read as the reverse complement.
TCCTCCGGAGGAAGCAGCAGTCTGTGCGGACGTACTCGTTTCTGCTGATAAACGCGGCGTGGATTCGCACGGAGTCGGGCGCTTCAAGCCAATTTACCTCGACCGTATCTGGAATGGCACGCAAAACGTCAAGACCAATTTTGAAATAACACGCGAGACACCAACCACCGCCGTCATCGACGGACACAACGGTATGGGACATTATATCGCCAAACGGGCAATGCAGATGACAATCGACAAGGCCGACAAGATGGGCCTCGGTATGACGGTAGTGCGAAACTCGACCCATTACGGAGCGGCATTCTATTATCCGAATATGGCTGTCCACAATGGTATGATCGGCCTCACCGGTACCAGCGCCAGACCCTCGATCGCACCGACATTCGGCGTCGAGCCGATGCTCGGTACCAACCCGATGACATGGGGAATGCCCACAGATGAAGCGTTTCCCTTCATGCTCGACTGCGCAACTTCGGTAACGCAACGTGGCAAGCTCGAACTATATGACCGTCTCGGAAAAGAACTCCCCGACGGCTGGGTTATCGGCCAGGACGGAAAGGACCGGCACGATACGCACCAGGTACTTATCGATCTGACCAAGGATAAGGCAGCGCTTACGCCCCTCGGCGGTATCGGCGAGGAAATGGGCGGATACAAAGGCTACGGCTACGCGATGGTGGTGGAACTTTTGTCCTCCGCGCTCTCGCAGGCAAACTTCATGAAAGCACTGATGGGTGTCGACGCTGCGGGCAAACCGGCTCCCATCGAACTGGGACACTTCTTCATGGCAATGAAAATCGAGGCCTTCGTCGAACTCGATGCCTTCAAGAAACAGGCCGGCGAGATTTCACGAGTCCTCCGTGCATCGCAAAAAGCACCAGGTCATGACCGTATCTACACACCCGGGGAAAAGGAATATGAAATTTCGCTGTTCCGCAAGAACAAAGGCGTTCCCTTCAATGCACCGCTCAAGAAGGCTTTCCGCGACGTCAAGGAAAAGCTGAACATGCCTCACGAACTGCCCTTCTGATCAACCCTGTTTCCGGCTGAGAAATTATAACTAAGCTCTCAGCTGGAAACTCCTCGAATTTTGGCACCGAATTTAGGCATCAAATTTTAAAATAATGCTATATTGGTATCATGGAAACACCCGGAATCGAAGAAATTATCGCACAGGACATCAACTTCCTGCGTAAGTGCCCGAAGAAACTCGACTGCGCCAATTGCAGCGAAGAAGTCTGCGTGAAAGTTGTATCGGTCGCCGATTTTCCGACCCGGTACGGCAAATTCACCATCATCGGTTTTGTCAATAACAAAGACAGGAAAGACCATATCATTATCCAGAAAGGCGATATCGGCGACGGGAGCGCGATACTGACACGCGTGCATTCGGCCTGCCTGACCGGTGACGCGCTCGGCAGCCTCCGATGCGACTGCGGTCCACAGTTGCATCTCGCCCTCGAACTAATCGAAGCTGAAGGCCGTGGCGTCGTACTTTACCATCAGGCAGAAGGCCGCGGAATCGGGCTCGTCAACAAGCTGCGGGCATACGCCCTGCAGGACAAGGGATACGACACACTCGACGCTAACATCGCGCTCGGCTTCAAGGCAGACGAACGTGATTATCAGGTCCCGGCGGAAATGCTCAAAAAAATCGGCGTCCGGAGCGTGCGGCTTCTGACCAACAATCCCGAGAAAGTAGAAGACATGGAGCACAACGGAATCCCAGTCGTCGAACGGGTAAACCACGAACTGCCAACTCAAGAATTCGACATAAAATACCTCGAAACCAAACAGGAACGGTTCGGACATCTGCTGCATCTGGGAAAGTAAAAAAGCTGCCGAAATAAATTCCTGCCGGCTTCTGTTTACTCCCCCTCGAGCTCCGCAAGCCGTGACTCGGCAGCAGTACTGAACGGCAGGATCAAAAGAAGAGCGGCAAACGTACCGGTAAAAACGGGCAAAAGTTGCGGCGCATTGGGGGGCTTATACTTTTCCAAAAAGGAGCGAACAGTTCTGTCCACCGAAGCCGAAAGAATTCGAAATCGCTGCGCGTATAGGACGCGTGCGGGCTTCACCGGGAGTATAGTCGAGATTGCAATCGGGATCGGGATTTTCCAGATTGATGGTTGGAGATACAATGCCGTCTCGCACCGATAGTACGCACACGATGGCTTCGATCGCACCAGCCGCGCCGAGGGTGTGGCCGATCATTGATTTGGTGGAACTGACCGAAAGAGAGTCGGCGTATGAACCAAAGGCTCGCCTGATGGCGATAGTTTCGACAGCATCATTTGCGTGGGTCGAGGTTCCGTGTGCATTTATGTAGTCGATCGCGTCTAGGCTGAGGCCTGCATCGGCGGCGGCGAGGACCATTGCCCGGGCGGCGTGTGTTCCTTCAGGGTCCGGAATTGCGATGCTCTGTGCGTCGCAGGTCATTCCAAAGCCGAGAAAGGAGCCAAGAATAGCCGCCCCGCGTTTTTCTGCGTGAGAGCGGCTTTCGAGCACCATGATGCCCGCACCTTCACCGATGACGAAGCCGTCACGGTCGCGATCGAACGGCCGGCTTGCGCGGGCTGGTTCGTCGTTTCTGGTGGAAAGGACGCCCATGCAGCCGTAGGAATCTACAACCATCGGAGTTATGGCCGCCTCGGTACCGCCGGCGACAACCACATCGGCATAGCCAGACTGGATCATCATCTTCGCCATGGCGAGATTATGACCGCCAGTCGCACAGGCACTGAGCACGGCGAAATTGGGACCGGTGATGCCGAGGTTTATGGCGACCGCACAAGCGGCCATATTCGCTATAGTTTTGGGGACCGCGAGCGGATTGCCTTTTTTGGGTCCATTTTTTAGAAATGAGCCAAACTGTTCCTCGAGCACGTCGTATCCGCCTGCCGCAGCGCCGACAAGGCAGCCGATGCGGGATGGATCCATGTTCGGTATATCGAGTCCCGATTGAGCTACAGCTTCGATCGCGGCATACACCGCAAACTGCGAAAAACGAGCCATACGTCGGGATTGCTTTTTGGAAATACGATCATCAGGATCGAAAAAGGATGCCTGACAAGCAATATGACTATGATAAGCCGACGGATCGAAAACGCTGATCGTTCCCGCGCCGGAGGTACCTTTGATACAATTTGCCCAGAAATCGGGAACATTTGAACCGAGGGCAGAAACCACACCCATGCCGGTCACCACGACTTCGTTTTCCCGCGTACGTACGGCATTCATATGTGCGCCTGTGCTGCTGTGCCCGAAGCGGCTGCAGCACCGGAGTGCGAATGTGATTCGAGAAACTTGATAACGTCGAGTGCAGAATAATCCATACCGACTTTCTTGATCAGCTGGCGCAAGGATTCGAGCTGATTACCGACGGTAAGCAGGGGCTTTTCCAGGTACGAGCCGGCATATTTCATGCCGAGACCGATATTGGCAAGAAGGGCATTACACAGGCATCGGGCTTCGCCCGATTTTGCCGGGTCGCCGCCCTTGCTCACGAACGCCGCCTCGTTTTCGGCAGGACAGCGGTAGCCGATCTTGCCTTCGGGTGTCTTGAACATATCACGGAGGAGTCCGACGTTGCATACCCGTTTACGGGCAATAAAATCGATCTTTTCGGAAAGAGTATCCTTAAGAAGAGCAATTTTGAACGGATAACCGGTAGGGGATGCGAGTGGATGGGTGAATACAAACGCCTTACCTGCGTTCACCGTTTCGAGGAAGCGTTTTTTCAGCTCCGGAAGCAATCCCGATTCTCTGCAGAAGGCAAAGAGAGTTCCCACCTGGATACCGGCGGCACCATCGGCTGTGGCGTTTTCGAGGGAATCTTCCATACTGTATGAACCACCGAGCCAGAACGGCACGTTGAGACCGACTATTTTGGCGTAGTCGACCGTATCCTTCGCCCCGTACATGGGCTCGCCCTGTCCATCAAGAGAAAGAACACCGCGCGGAGGTGCATTGTGACCACCTGCCGTATGGTTTTCCACCACAATCCCATCAACCTTGCCTGAAGCACGAGAAACCATGGTGGCAGCAAGAATATACGAGGAAACAATTGCGAGAAAAGCCGGTCGTTTAAGAGTTGCGGGCGGATGTGCGAGAACACGGGATGGGTCGAACCGGATGATGTGTTTTTCATCCTTGGCAGCGCCTTCTATCTGGATGCGGATCTCGCCTCCTTCTCCACGAGCATACGTATCGAGCAGACCGGGAATTTCAAGCGGAATGCCGGCACCCATCATGATGTAGTCCACCCCTGCGAGCATGGCTCCATAAATCGCGGCCGGATTGGGAAGCTGGATTTTTTCGAGAAAATTGATACCGACCTTTCCGGAATGCCCTTCTTTTGCAAGGAAAACCTCCACAAAGTTGGCGGCCACCGTGATGGCGTCAATTTCGATAGATGCAAAAAAGACACCCTCTTCGGAAACCACCGTGCGCATCGGAATAGCCGTAAAATCGTTCGTTTCGGGAGTACCGTCGGCCCGGAACCAGTCTGAAAGTATCCGGCCGGCAACCACCTGGTCCGGAAAAGCTGCAAGGCCGCGTCGCATGTGTCCGCCCTGGTCGCCCTGTTCGAGTCGGCGCGCAAGCACAGTATCAAGAGCAGTCCCTGACACTACGCCAAGCGCACCCTGGGCCGAAACCGCATTCGCCAGTCTCCAGTCGGAAACGCCGACGCCCATACCGCCCTGTATTATTTTTGGATGCTCCATATATACCTTCCTTATAGACATTTACTGTCATACTGTCGGACACATACTAGAGCATTCAGGTTGCATGGTCAATGATAGTTTTTTACTCAATGTACCGGATACAACTCTTCGTACGGATGACCACTCAAGGTTTCGCACACAGATCGAACTTGGGGATCAGCATCCTCCCGCTTTCCACCCGAATCAAGACGCCGCATTTCGTCCATTATGACCGCATGAGTACTCTTGTTGATCCGGAAAAAGAAGGACGCGACGATCCCCAGGGCAATCATCACGAGAGGCATACCGATAAAACACAGCTTCATAGCAGAAAGCGTTCCCACAGACTGCAGAATGACGGCTTTTGTACGGATTTCTTCGGCATTCGGGGTTTTGTAGGCGATCAGAGTCAAAAGGAGGCCGAGTAGAGGCAACACAAAGGCGCCCTGAATGAGCTTGCGGATCAGTGTCATTGCCCCTGCATAGGTTCCTGCCCGGTGCTTTCCGGTAATGAGCGTATCAACGTCGGTGACGAAGGGAAGCATGGACCAGGGCATGACGACCGCGGCTGACAATCCGGTTCCTATAAGAAAACAGTTTGCGATTATAACAAAAGACGACGTTGCCGGAGTATGGAAGGCAAAAAGTATCATGGCCGCTCCCCAAATCGAAAGACCGGTAACAAGCGCAGTGCCGTGTCCTTTCTTGTTCGCAAGCACGATATAGAGGGGCAACATCGCGAGTTCGCTCAGGATGAGAACCGCAAGTCCGGTCGACAAAAGGGCCGGTTTTTCCAGATAATCTGTCAGGTAGAATTTAAGCCAGGCCATCACAATGTCCATTGTTGAATACGAGGCAATATACATGACAATGTGCACGCGGAAGGAACGGTTGCGAAAGATTGTTCCGAAGTTCCTGAAAATCCCGGAACCATCGACAGTTGCAGTTTGTTTGACGGGCAGTTCCCAGGTTCCGATAAATACGAAGATCCAGGGAAGCGCGAAGAGGCAGGCAAACACAAGGCCCATGTACAAGTGTCCCTGCCCCGGATCGTCCATGCTCCGGATTATCCGTTCGGCGAATAGGGCGACTGCCATCGTAGAAAGAACCGAGAAAATCATGCGCGTTCCAGAAAGTCGGTTCCGTTCTTTGAAGTCGGTAGACATTTCGGTGCAGAGAGCCGAGTATGGAACCATGGTCATTGTCGAAACAGTATATAAAAATATATACGCAAAAAAATAAAAAACGAAGGTGTAAAGCTGGTTGTCAAAACGAACAGGCAACCAGATGAGGGCCGACGATATGACGATCGGGATTATTGCGGCGAGAAAATACACGCGGCGACGCCCGAAGCGGGATTTTGTGTTATCGGTGATGTATCCCATCCAGGGATCGGACACCGCGTCCCAGATTTTCCCGAGACCGGGGATAAGGCCTGCGAGTACCGGTGAAAGCCCAGCCACATTGATGAAAAAAAACATGCTGAACGTGCTGATAAGAAAAAAAGATCCGCCCCCGTAAATGTCCCCGATTCCATACGCCACCTGATTGATAAACCGGACTTTTCTGTTTTCTGCCATTTTTTTTCTCCCTTTTTTCAATCTGCAAAGATGTTAGAATTTGTAATGCTCGCAAACAATTCCGCCATAGGCGAAGCGGCACGGTAAAAAGCGGGTGGCTGCCCGAGGGGAGCAGAAACCCTGCTCCATCCGCTGCCAATCGGTTTCCCGTTCCACAAGCAAAGCCAGCCATCAGATGGCACGTACACTCGCCGGCTTTTTTTGCCAGGGCCGAGCACGGGTGCGACAAGCAAATCTTCGCCAAACAAATACTGATACTTGAGCGTATACCCCGTTTTGTCAGCCGGATACTGCATCCACAAGGCGCGCATCGGCGGCATTCCCGTCGTTCCGTACTCATTCACGAGCAACTTGATATACGGTTTTAATGCGACGTGTACGCGTACCATCCGAGCAAAATGCGCGAGGGTTTCCGAATCAGAATTGAATTGCCAATTGGTATCGGGCCGGTTTGACTCATGCGTGCGCATGATAGGAGTAAAGGCGGCTTGTTCGGCCCAACGCATAAACACTTCTTTTGTGCGCTTGATGTAACCGACAGAGGTGTAGCCGCCGATATCCGAATGCGAAATACCGATACCGTTCAAGCCTAGCGAAAGACCGGAGACGATTGCGGTTGCAAGGCCGTCGGTTTTGCTAAAGTTGACCATCTGGTCACCCGCCCAGAGCGCCGTTGCATAACGGGCCGAACCGGTATAACCCGAGCGACAGAAAAAAGCGATTTCGCCGAGTTTCCCCGACTCCGCAACAGCTTCGTAATTTGCCTTCGCCCAAAGCATCGCATACTTGTTATGGACGAGTTCGGGATTCTCACCCGAAAAGGGTTTTGAATCGATGGGCATCCATTCGGCAAAATCGGCCATCCAACCGGAAAGTCCAATACCGATCAAGTTGTGCTTTATGATATCCTTGATCCATTCAAATGCCTCAGGATTAGTCAGGTCTATAAGAGCGGCCGGAAAAGTTGTTACCTTCACCCAATATTCGCTGTCATCCATTCCTTTGACGAGATAACCGCGCTTCGATGCTTCGGCGTACAGCTCCCGTTCTGGGGCCAGAAAAGGATTGATATATCCGAGATAGCGGACACCATCCCGTTTGTACGATGCAATTTCGGCAGGAAGGGACGGATACAAAGTTTCGTCATACTGCCAATTCCACCAGAGCTGTTTGCCAAACGAAGTGACTCGACGCCCTTCCCAGTCTTGCGCCCAGAGCGCTGCAACCGGAAGTTCTACTTTTTTTGCCACTTCGTATTTTTCTCTGACAGCCTCGCTGCCGCCTTGAACACCGAGCCAGACGCCGTCATAAGCCCAGTCCGGTAGCGCGCTCTGACGGCCGGTCAAACCGGTAAGGCGAGTCATCAGATCGACAAGATTTCGTTCGACTCCAATCGTGATGTTTTCGGGAATCTGCCAAAAAGTCAGTTCTGTCGAGGATGGATGGCTAAAATCAAAGAGTGCATACGCGGTCGAATCTGCATGCACAAAATAGGTTTCGCTTGACAAAAATGTCGGCTGCGAATAATAGGTGGTATGCCAATTTCCGCCCGCACCTTTGTGGGTTATATTTGCCAGAAGTGTTAACAGGTCAAAACCGCGACCGATACCCTGTTCCTCAATCCATAGCGGCACTTTTCTACCGCGAAGGTCTAGGTGTGTATACTGCTCGCCACAGCCGTAGATATGTTCCGCTGCATTGCGAACAAGATGAAGGCAGAGGCGGTTTGTACCGGAAGGAAAATTCAAAAAGCGGATAACCAGAAGTCCGTCCTCGTCGGCGAACAAAATGCGGGCTCCAGTTTTTATTTCGACGGACACGAGGGAAGGCGTTTTTGAAACGAGGGTCCAGGTGTGCTCGGAAACCATCTGGACACCGGTGTCCCTGATTTTATAGACACCGCCACCAACCCGGTATGTTCCTGTTCCTTTTCCAGTAGAAAGAAACGGGTGCTTTTTCGTGTGCCGGATTACAAGTCGTCCGTTGAAAAAAAGTTCAAATCCGTGCGGTAATTCGTCAAAGACAAGCATTACAAAGCGCCCCTATGTTGATCAAATTTTTCCTTTCAATTGTTCAAACAGTTCACGGAACGGTGAGGAAGCTCGATAAAAAATCGGAATGTGGCCAAGCGGCGCAGATACGGTGATGAATCCGCCCGAGTAGCGATTGCCTGTCCATACATGAATCCACTCGTCTGCGGGAAGGAGTACCGACCGGCTGGTCGCGCCTTCGATAATTATCGGGGCAACCAGCAAATCGGGACCAAGCAGGTACTCGTCCTTGAGATTTGCGAGACCTGCGTCATCGTAGTGGAGGAAGAGCGGACGCATCACCGGCGTTCCCTCGCGTGCATTTTCTTCGACCGCGTGTTTGCGATACTCCTTGAGCGCGACAAAAAGACGTGTCGAAGCAGCGAGCATGTCGAGGGTTTCATCGTCGGAATCAAACTGCCAATTATCCTTCGGGCGGTTACCTTCGTGGCTCCGCATCATCGGTGTGCAGGCGGCAAATTCGGCCCAGCGCAAAAACAGTTCCTTTGTGCGCTTGAGCGAATAGAGCGTCGTGTAACCACCGACGTCACTGTGCTGGAGACCCATACCGCTCATAGCAAGCGAGAGTGCCGAGGTGATAACAGACGGTAGTCCGTCATCCTCGGACCAGTCAACGTTTTGATCTCCGGCCCACATCATCGGGCACCAGCGCAAGCTTTCTGCATTTCCAGCTCGCATAAAGAAAACGATTTCATCGCTCTTGCCCGCTTCGGCTATCGCTTCGCTATTCACTCGAGCCCAGAGACCCGGCCATTCATTATGGGCGACACGTGCGTCAATACCACTATGGAGGACCACATCGGTCGGCAGGTATTCGCCAAAATCAGCCATCCAGCCGGAAAGCCCAAAACCGATCAGGTATTTCGTGATGACTTCTTTATACCAGATGAAAGCTGCCGGATTGGTAAAATCGACAAGGCCTGCATAGAACTCGCCAAAGTCGACGAGGTAGGTTTCACCTTTTACATCGAGTGCTAGAAAGCCTTTCGACTTTGCCTCATCATACAGCGAATTATTTTCGAGCACGTAGGGATTGATATAACCGAGGAATTTGATCCCCCGCGAATTCAACTCGGGAATAACACGGTCGAGCTCCGGGTAGAGCTCACTGTTCCATACCCAGTTCCATTTAAGCCGCTTACCGAAACTGGTGAACCGCTGACCAACCCAGTCTTGCGCCCAAATGCCGTTCACAAGAACGCCATGGGCTAGTGCTTTTTCAGTCTTGTCGAGACAGATTTTTGTGCCGTCCTGGATACCGAGCGTCATGCCGTCATGCACCCATTCGGGAAGCACGGATTGTCGGCCGAGCATTGCAGAAATATCCTGCACTACGGAAAGCAGATTCGGCTGTACCGACCACACCATCTTCGCAGGGAGCTCCCAGAAGCGGAGTTCGTGACAGTCAGCGGCGGAAAAATCGAAGTCGGCGTAGGCCCAGGTATAGGCGTGAAAAAAATATTTCCGCGACGAAACGAAGGTGGTCTGCGGGTAGAACGTGGTATGGTAGTCGCCGCCTGCACAGTCGTCCTTATCGGCCATCTGCGTAATTTCCGTAGCCTTGTTGCGGCCGACACCCTGTTCGCGCGTCCACAGCGGATAATTTTTACCCCGAAGATTGAAGTGCGAAAACTGCTCACCGCAGCCATACACACCCTCGCCTTTTTCCGCCAGAAGCCGCAGCGAAAAGCGATTTAACCGCGCATCACTTACGGTGCAAACTGTCTCGAGCCGGCCATCATTCTCAGCAAAACTGAAAGAAATTTCGCCGTATGCACCGAAGTCGCAGCGGACATGCACGGACTGTGTGACTGTAGGAACAACATTGGTAGCTGTTATCGGTTCAACCCAAGCTTCGGCTGAAACGGGGGGAAACATTTGTTCGACCGCATCGGTAATTTCAAAATTTCCGTGATGCATCGAAATGGTTTCGGTACCAATGCCAACACGCAAAAAGGGCTGGCTTGCCGAATGCCGAAGAAGTTCGACTCCTCGATATTCAATTGACCACCCTTCAGAATGCTTCTTTAAAAACAGCATGGCTTTACCCCTTGACGGCGCCGGCAGTCAGTCCGGAAATAATCTTGTTGTGGAGGAACATATACGCACCGACGCTCGGGATTATGGTAAGGACAATCGCAGCGAACATGGTCGTGTAGTCGGTGATAAATTGGCTTGTGAAAAACTTGATACCGAGCTGCACAGTTCGCGTCTCGATGCTCGAAGTCAAAAGCATCGCCATGATGAAGTCGTTCCAGGAATAAATAAAACAGAACGTTCCTGCCGTAACGAGTCCCGACTGGGCCATCGGAAAAATAATCTTCGTGAAACGCTCGGTGAAGGTGCAGCCGTCGATGATTGCCGCTTCTTCAAGTTCCTTCGGGATACTCTTCATAAACGCGGTGACGAGGAACACTGACACCGGAATATTAACAGCCGAATACACGAGTATGAGTGACACGAGTGTATTGTACATCTTGATCGAAGTAATTAACGAAAAGTACGGAACCATGAACGCGATGATAGGAATCAGCACGCCGGCAGTCAACACAGTATAGATCGTGTCACGGCCCTTGAAGCTTTCACGGGACAGGATGAAGCCGGCCATGGAAGAAACGATGAGATTCAAGCCGACTGCACAGGCGGAAGCCAGAATCGAATTGAAAAACAGGCGTGGGAGGGACGCCATTTGGAGAGCTTTCGCATAATTTGAAAACTGCCAAACCTCTGGCAAACCGAAGGATGAAACTTGCAATTCAAGATTGGTTCGGAACGAATTGATTACAAGCCAAACAATGGGAAGGAGAGCTACCACAAGAAAAAAGATAAGTATGCTCCATTTTATGAATTTAAATATCTGCTTTACAGCAACGAGTACTACTGGCATACCGTCTCCCTATTGAGCCATTTCCGACATGGGATCGGACTTGCCGAACACCTTGCGGATCAGAATTATCATCACCGATCCGAATAGGATCAAAAGAATTCCATCAGTGCTTGCTTCGCTGTACCGCAGCGCATCCATTCGCTGGTACAAATCGATTCCCATAGTAGTGGTTGCATAGGCAGGCCCGCCTCCGGTCATCAGATATGTCGACTCGAAGTGTCGCATACCGTATGCCATCGCAAGGGTAACGGCAGTGACGAGAGTGCCCCGCAACATGGGAAGAGTGATAAACCGTTCCTGCTGGAATATGTTTGCCCCGTCAATTTCGGCGGCTTCGTATAGTTCTCGCGGAATGTTCATTCCCGCGGCAATAATCACAATCATAAAATAACCAATGTAGATAACCGTCTGAAAAATGACGGCAGCGAGCGCGAAAGACGGTTCGCCAAGGAAATTGATCGGTTGTCGGTTAAATACCTTAACGAGCACTTCATTAATGAAACCGTAGCGCGGATTATAGAGAGCCACCCACATCATCGCGATGGCGACGGTACTGATCACGTTCGGCAAAAAATAGATAGTGCGCATAATATGCCAGCCCTTGGGCTTACGCAGCAGGATAAGCGCGACAAGCGTCGCCAGCGGCACCTGGATGAAACCTTGGGAAAGCGCCCATATCATGTTGTTTTTAAGTGCGAGGCGAAATGTTCCATCCGAAAAAAGCTTGATGTAATTCTTGATGCCGTTGAACTTCATCCCGCCGATGCCCCGCCATTTGGTAAAACTGGTGAACAGGGTAAACAGAAATGGATACACAAAAAATGCAAGATACAAAATGATTACCGGCAAGAGGAACAAAAAACGGGACAGGGCAATAGTTCCCTTCCCGGAAATTGCATTTTTTTTCACGCTATTTCTCCAATGATGCCCCGGGAGAAAATTCCCCCGGGGAGATACCGGAGGCAGAGCCCCCGATATGGAAAGAAGTTATTCCTGATCGATTTTCTGCGCGACAGCCTTGACAAATTCCTCGACGGTAATCTTGTCGAGAGCGAAGGCGCTGAGCATCTGGGTGAACTCGAGAGTTGCCTCGGCGCCGAGAGCGGCTTCAAGATCGGGGGCAGTTACCGTCACGCTGTTAGCGAGCGCGTTAAACTGTGCCTGCAGATGATTGGCCGGCTGCGCGTCGGTTTTGACGGCAAACATAGCACCGGAAGCTTCAGCGATGCGCTTTACGTTTGCAGGGCTGGTCAGGAATTGAAGGAAGTTCAAGATAGCAGCTTCACGTGCGGGATCCTTGGTGGCTCCTGCGCAAATGTTAGCCTGCATGCGGCTGATCATGTAGTTCTTGGTCTTTCCTGCAGGGGGAAGTCCGGCGATGGTGATATTCTTGAAGAAGGGAGTTGCGGCAAGGTCTGCACGACCTGCATACCAAGGTCCGTTCGAGAACATCGCGGTGCGTCCGGCAAGGAAGTGCCCGCCCGATCCGCCGGCGCCGAGTCCGATGGCGTCAGGAGTCGAATAGTCTTTTATCATGCGCTTGACGAGATTCGCGGACTGCACGAAGACGGGGTCGGTGAAGGGCTTCGACCAGACTTTCGGACCGCCGAGGGAGACGGCGAAGTGAGAGAACCAGATCATGGTAGTCCATGCGTTGGTATCGCCAGTCATCTGGCTTGCGGGATAAATTCCGGCAGCTTTGAGCTTGTCGCAGGTTGACCACAGTTCATCCATGGTCTTGGGAGGAGTTGTGACTCCAACTTTCGCCAAGAGGTCCATGTTGTACCAGATAGGGAGAATTGCGATTTCAAAGGGGAGAGCCTTGAGCTGTCCGTCGATGGTCGACTGTTTCACGACGCCCGGATCGAAGGTTGCTTCCCATTTAGAATTGAAGGATTTCTTGAAATCCATCAGCAATTTTGAGTTGTAGAATTCGGCTGTAGTCGGATTCAACTTGATAGTGAAAATGTCCGCAGGAGCTGTGCCTGCTGCCAGGGAAGTACGGACTTTCTGTTCGTACGCATTGTAGTCAGGCTGGGGTTCGATAACAACCTTGATTTTTCCTGCATTGGCTGCATTGAATTCCTCGACAAGTTTGGTTACGGTAACGGATTTACTGTCCGCTCCCACCCAAATGCTTGCCCAGCGAAGCTCGATTTCTTTCTGTGAACCTGCATCAGCACTGCCCTTGGCAAATACGGAAACCGGTACACCCAGAACCAAAATAAACGCGATCAAAAGAAGCAATCCTTTCTTGGCCATCACGCCCTCCTATTACTTTCTTACTGTAAGTAAAACACGATTTTTTTCACCTGTCAAGAAATCTCGTCTTTTTCGCGTGTTATTCAATTACACGCCATTTCTTGAGCCGGGCAACAATCTTGAGTGGTTCGATATAATTCCCGTACACGACCGACGAATGGTGCGCAAGCCCGTTATTGACCACGAGATCGAGCACTTCCTTCACCGGCCGCCCGAAAACGACCTTCATATACGTACCCTTGAGGAGTTTTTCCATAGGGACGGCTTTGCAAGATTGCAGGAACATCCGGTATTCACCACGCGCCGAATCGATGCGGGCAACTGAAAGTTCGCCGCTCTTGAGCACAAAGTCCGCAGTAACACCCTTGCCCCCGGCAAAGTAGGTATCGAGCGAACGGTTGCATGTGCCATCCCACAGATTGCAGGGTGCAACGCCACAGTGCCAGAACAAAGCAAAGTCTTCCTTAAAATCGACCTGTGAAAAATCAAAAAGGAACGGTGTTTCGGCACCCATCGCGCGGTGGGCTATCATGGTCACGGCACCTTCGACGTCACCTTCGCAGGCGAGAATGAAGCCCTCGGACTGAAGCACCGACATGGCGGCACACGGAGAAACCCCGAAGTCTCGGGCGAATTCCGGCCAGCAGCGGATCGCAAGTGCATCGAGATTGTGCAGTTTTTTGAATTCGGCGAGCTGAGCTGATAACTGGGCAACCTTCCCTACCTGAAAATCGCTCAGGGTCGAAACGTCAAAAATCCCACGTACTTGCTTTTCGCGTGCAGCAACCGCTTCGGGAGCGACAACTAGGCCATGCAGCTCGGATAGTTCGTAATGATCGAGAATAACCCCGGTTGCTTCGAACAATTGATTGTCCTGCACACCGAGATTGAAAAAGCCGTGGGCTCGATAGCCGGCGATACCGATATGGGCATTCTTGAGCGCGGAGATCACGCGGATTGCGTCGAGCCAGTTTTCATCGATAGTATCCTGCACGATGACATGGTAATCGTCGACGCCGGCTTTATATAGATTGGAAGCGTTAAGATTGACGCCACATACCGAATTGAGCCTGATCTTGCCCCCGTTATACGGAAGTTCGGGAAGCCCCCACAGGAGCATTGGAACCGGGCAGATTTTGCGGAGTTCAAATACGAGATGTCCCAGATGAAAAGTGCCGGAGATGACGACAATCGCATCAGCGTGACCTTCGGCCATCTTGAGGGCTGCCTGATGAGCATCCTCCGGAGAAATAACCAACGATTCGATCAGTACCCAGGAAACCTGGGATATCTTTTCAAGATCGGTCCTGATGCGGGCATAAATCTCTGCAGCTGCCTTAAAATCGTATGTTTCCCGGGCAAGACAGACGACGCCGACCGTTATGTGCTGTTTCATTTATCCACTCCCTTAAGAATTATTTATTTTCTTAATGTAAGTAAACAATGCTAAAGGCAAACTTGTCAAGCAAAATATGCGTTTATTACCAGATCGGAAGCACCACGAAGCGCGGTATGCGGTGAATACGGATGGGCGAAAAAGTCTATGACGCCGAAATCGAACCCGCCGGGCTGCTCTTCCCGGAGGCGCGACACCGCACGGGCAAGCGCTTCGCCCACCGTCGGAGAGGCCGAAACGATCAGAAATGCCTTCGGGCGGAAAAAGCGAATCACCGTTTTGACTGCAGCAAACATATAGCGGGCAGCCTCGTCGATGACTGCGAGGGCAGCAGGATCTCCGTTTCGCAGCGGTTCCTCGAGCACCTGCAAAAGCTGACCAGTGTGTCCCTCGAGCCGGTCGTTCAATATCGTCATATAGGATTGAAAACAGCCATTTTGGCCGCACACACACTTCGGCCCGTCGAGGTCGATCGGAATGTGACCCGATTCGAGCGTTGTTGACTGGCTCGTAATGTAGATGCGGTCCTGATTAACGAAGGCGCCGTTCACACCGGAACGGAGAAGGAATGTAAAAAGGGAATCGCCGTGATGGTATCCGCCGTAACGATATTCACTTAAGGCGATAGCCGAACAGTTGTTGTGGAGGAACACCGGAAGGGCAAGTGCATCTTCGAGAATCGTGGCAATGGGAAAATTGCGCATGTCGAGAATGCGGGGATAATAGACGATTTCGCGCCGGGCCACATTAACCTGCCCCGGACCCGCAACCCCGATTCCGAGAATTTTCTCGGCAGGAACAGCTTTTTCCTTAATTACTTCGCGGATAAGGGCGACCATCTTGCTGGCTACCTCGTGAGCAAAAAGATCCGAGGCCAGATCGATCCGTTTTTCATAGACAAGATCGCCGGCAAAATTGAACATACCGAGGTTGATGCAGTCTACCCAGAACTCGAGACCTATCGTGAATAGGGCATTAACGCGCACCCGATACGCTACCGGCCGCCGACCCTTTTTCTGTAGAGCTTCCACCGGCAACAGGGCAAGAGGTTCGATGAGCCCGTTTCCCTCCAGATGATTGAAAATCCGGAACACAGTGGGCGCCTTGAGGCCCGTAGATTGGACAACCTCCGACTGCGAGACACCGCTCCGCTTCGCCTGGTAAATGAGGAACAAAACCATCTTTTCATTGTGCTGGCGTACATCGGATGCCCGCAGCGGATTGTCCTGGGGAAACGTCATGGGGTCATCATATAAGAGAAAAATGGAAAAATCCATCAAATTCCGCTTTACTTTCATAAAATATGCCAATATAATTATTTTCATAAAGTAAGTAATTACTTCAGAAGGAAAGAAAGCCCATGGAACAAGAAACGGTACGCAGTCTCGAAACCCAGGCACGCGAAGTACGAAAACATACTATCGATGCCATCGCCCATCTTGGAGTGGGTCATATCGGAGGAGCCTTGTCGATTGTCGAGCTTCTCACCCTTTTATACTTCCGGGAAATGCAGGTTCTCCCCACAGACCCCTCCTGGCGGGAACGGGACAAGCTGGTTCTATCCAAGGGACATGCAGGCCCGGCCCTCTATTCGGTACTTGCACTGAAAGGATTTTTTCCTATCGAACTGCTGCATACCCTCAACCAGGGAGGAACCACCCTTCCGAGCCACTGCGACAAGAACATGACACCCGGAATTGATATGACCACGGGTTCGCTTGGACAGGGACTTTCTGCGGCCTGCGGTCTCGCCCTCGCCGCCCGCATCGACGGACTCAAATCCTGGGTGTACGCAATCATCGGTGACGGTGAAACAAACGAAGGCCAAAACTGGGAAGCCGCGATGTTTGCCCCACACAACAAACTGAAAAATCTGATCGCCTTCACCGACTGCAACAAGATGCAGATCGACGGTCTGACTGAAGAAATCCTTTCCCTCGGTGATATAGAAGGTAAATGGCGGACCTTCGGCTGGCACGTAGAACGCTGCAATGGCCACGACTTCAATGCCATGGCATCGGCAATCGCCGCCTCGAAGGCACAGGCAGTCAAACCCGACGGTAAGCCAAGCATGATCATCCTGGATACGATCAAGGGAAAAGGCGCCGATTTTGCCGAGGGAAAAGTGACCAATCACAACATGAATGTCGACCGGCAAACTGCCGACAAGGCAATCGCCTTGCTTTACGGGGAGAAATAACAATGGCTGATAAAGAAATGCGCGCAATTTATGCAGATACGCTGATCGCGCTCGCAAAAGAAAACAAACAAATTATGGTAATCGAAGCTGACCTCATGCGGGCAACCGGCACCGGAGGATTCAAAGAACAATTTCCGGAGCACTTCGTCGATGTCGGCGTAGCCGAGGCAAACATGGTGGGCGTCGCAGCCGGGCTTTCGGCCGCCGGTAAAATTCCCTTTGCAGCAACCTTCGGCTGCTTCGCTTCGCGCCGGGTATTCGACCAATTCTTCATCTCCTGCTGCTACGCAAAGCTCAACGTCAAGCTCGTCGGCACCGACCCCGGCATCAGCGCAGCCTTCAACGGCGGTACCCACATGCCTTTCGAGGATCTCGCTGTCATGCGCGTTATCCCGGATCTCGTCGTCTGCGAACCCTCCGACCCAGTTTCGCTCGAAGCCTTTGTGCGACTTCTGGCAGACTACAAAGGCAGCACCTACATGCGCCTGCATCGCAAACCCATCGCTCCGCTCTATCCTGAAGGCACCAGCTTCGCCCTCGGCAAGGGGAAACTCCTCAAGGAAGGAAGCGATGTCCTCATCATTGCTCTCGGAGCCATCCTCGTTCCGGAAGCGGTCAAAGCCGCGGAACTGCTTGCCGCACAAGGCATCAGCGCGTCCGTCATCGACGCCCTGTGCGTCAAGCCGCTCGACGCGGAACTCATCCTTGCCCAGTCTAAAAAAGTGAAAGCGGTCGTCACCGCCGAAAACCATCAGGTCAACAACGGGCTGGGCTCGGCGGTTGCGGAACTCCTGTGCGAAAACCATCCCCTCCCTCTCCGCCGCGTCGGCGTACAGGGTCTTTTCGGAGAAGTGGGAACCCAGGCATATCTCCAGGAACGGTTTGGCATGAACGCCGAAACCATCGTAAAAGCAGCCCTTTCGGCGCTCGGCAGATAAATCGCTTTTCGAAACATACGAACAAAATTAAGGAGCACAACATGAAAATTGCAATCGCATCCGATCTTTCAGGATTTCCGCTCAAACAGGCAGTGGTCAAACACCTCATCGAAAAAGGCTATGAAGTAACCGATTTCGGTATCCCGAACGCCGATGAGCCCCAGCCCTATTTCATCCAGGCGCCCAAAGTTGCTAAAGCCATCCAGAAAGGCGAAGCGGAACGGGGTATTCTGATTTGCGGAACCGGACAGGGAATGGCTATCGTCGCCAACAAGTTCAAGGGCATCTATGCCTGCGTCGTCGCCGATATTTTCGCAGGCGAGCGCTCGAAGATCATCAACAACGCGAACATCATCACGATGGGTGGCTGGATCACCGCTCCCTTCCTCGGCTGCGAGATCGTAGACAGCTGGCTTGCAATGCAGTTCACCCAGAAAATGGAATTCAAAAAAGACTTCCTGACGAATGCATTCAATCAGGTCCAGAAAATCGAAGAGGAAAATTTCCGCTAGAGAGCAGTTCGGCGAACACAGGCCGCCGGCCAAGGAGCACGCATGATACACAGTCTTCTCACTTCCGTCAAAATAATCTGCGAAAGCAATCTTGACGGATTCAAGCTCGCCTCGATGGTCCGCTTCATAACCGGCATCGGGGATCGCCCGCTCAACATCGCCATTGTTCGGGATGAATTCCCGATGCCCGTCCGAACCGCACTCGTGGAAGGCCTGCGCGCCGAAGCAACGATCACCGAGCTGACCAATGTGTCGCCGAATCCCCTCTCCGCCGACATCAACCGAATGCTCTCCGCCCATCCCCTTGGTGATTGCGATGCGGTAATAGGTATCGGCGGCGGAAGTGTGCTCGACTCGGCGAAGGCACTCGCAATGCTCGCCAAAAACGGCGGAAGCCTTGACGACTATCTTGGTTCTTCGGCGACGCGCAAAATCGAACAAAAGGGTATACCGCTTATACTCGTGCCGACTACCGCCGGGACCGGCTCCGAGGTTACCAAGGTCGGGGTGTTCACATCCGCTACCGGCAGAAAATTTACGCTCGGTTCGCCGCTTCTCCTCGCTGACGCAGCAGTGCTTTGCGGCGCGCTCACCCATTCAATGCCGCCATCCCTCACCGCAGCCACCGGCTTCGACGCACTCGACCACGCTTTCGAATCCATCTGGAACAAGAACGCGACAGCGATCACGCGAATGGCCGCTTCCGAAGCTGCAATCGAAGTACTCGAAAACCTCGACGCGGCCTATGACGCGTCAATGAGAACGGACAAACCGCTTCCCGGCGATACTCATGCGCGCCAGAAGATGCTCGAAGCCTCATGCAAGGCCGGCGTTGCCTTCAGCATTACCGGAACCGCCGCGGGCCACGCTCTTTCATTCATCCTTTCCGAAGAATGGCACGTTCCGCACGGAGCGGCCTGCGCCTTTACTCTCGAGGAAATTTACGGTTTTGCCCTGAACGACCCGGCTGTGGCCACCGAAATCGCACAAATCAGCGCACATTTCTTCCCCGGAACCACAGGCACGAAAGAACTGTGCGACCGGCTTCTCGCCAATATCCACGCGATGAAGGAACGGATGAAACTCGGAAAAACCTTTGCCGACCTCAAGATCTCCTTGACAAAAGAAGACATTCCCCGGTTCTTCGACCGCTCATTCACCGATCCCAAAATGCTGAACCAGCTGCCCGTTGCGACACCCGCGCTTCTGTACCCGCTACTCATGGCAAAAATATGATACCGATCTTGTTATCGGGTCTCACGGTGTTCGTCACGCATGCTCTCGAAGCCGTCACCGGCTTCGGTTGCACCGTGCTCGCCCTTCCCTTCGTCACCGCCCTCATCGGGGTAAAAAGCGCGGTAATGGTCCTGACTGTCCTCGCCTGGATTCTTGCCCTCTATATCGCCGTGACCAAGCGGAAGCAGATCGATTTCCGCCAGTACGCCATCATCGCCGGTCTCATGCTCTGCGGTCTCCCGGTCGGCATCTTCCTCTTTCGCACCGCAAATCTCGTCTTTCTAAAAACTGTACTTGCTGTTTTTATCGTCTTCACTGCGAGCCTCCAACTCCTCAAGTTATCGGGTATTGTCAAAATCGAGCGACCGCTACCAAAACCGGTCGCGGTGATTTTGCTTGTTACCGGCGGCATTGTGCATGGAATGTTTTCGTCTGGAGGTCCGCTCGTCGTTCTCTATGCGGCGACGGCAATCCCGGACAAGGGCAAATTCCGCGCGACACTGTGCCTTCTGTGGACGACGCTCAACACGATCCTCATTTCGACATACATAATTGGCGGTACGTTCACCACTCCGGTTATCGTCGAAACCGCCTGGATGCTGCCCTTCCTCTTCGCAGGGATACTTACCGGCGAAAAGGTGCACGACAAAGTCGACGCACGTACGTTCAGCTTTATTGTCTTCGGCATGCTGCTCGTTACCGGCATTTTTATGTTGGTATTCCGTTAAGTTTCGAGTCCTATAAGGAGAGTCTATGTCCCTTGCATCTGTCCGTGCTGCCAACAGTTTTCCGGTGTACGAACTTTCAGATTCCCGCTTCGCCCGCTACGGGCGCATCCTTCACGGCTATGACACCGCCGCCCTCACCGCCCTCGCGGACCGAACCACAGTCATCGACAGTGAAAAAAACGCGTACGTTGCCTCCGTCCCCGAATTCGAAATTGATCCGGTAGTGCAGGACTTATCCGATACCGTCTTCGGCGGAATGCCTGTGCAAGCCGGTTACTGTAACGGGCCAAACTCGAAAATGAATGCGGTCGAGTACCACAAGAGCCCCGAAATATTCATCGCCGTCACCGATTCAGTACAGATACTCGGACTGCTTTCCGACGTGCACGGCTTCCGGAGCTATGACACTGCGAAGGCCGAAGTATTCTTCTTTCCAGCTGGCTCCGTGGTTGAATGCTATCCCGGCACCCTTCATTTTTCACCCTGCAAGTCGGAAGCCGGCGGATTCAAGAGCATCATCATTCTCCCGCTTACTACCAATACGCCAGCAACCGAGCACATAGTTCGCGCCGAAGACCCCGAAACCCGGCTCCTGTTCATGAAAAACAAATGGCTGATCGCTCACAGCGAACGAACACCGCTCGTGGAAAAAGGCGCCTGGCCAGGACTAGCCGGCACCAACATCGAAATCTACATCTAACTGCGAAAAAGCGGTACGAAAGACCGGCTTTTTTGTTGACTTTCATGTTGCCCAGGGGTAACTTTATTTCAACTATGTTTCAGGAGGATTTATATGAACGATACAGACAAAAAGCCGGTTACGGCACCAGTGGAATCCGACCCGTGCACCCGATCCTTCGATCCCGAAAGTCATCGCTTCGGTGATGAGGACGATGCCTGCCTTGATGGCGAAAACAGCTCGTCAGTGGAGAGCAAGCCCGCCCATTGAGGTTTCTTTGTAACCGCTCATCAAGTCCTTACCGGTGATATACATGGTGCGCACCACCTTGTCGAACGAGACACGGTGGCTGCCGTCGGACATGAGGGCGAAGATAGCGCAGTCTATTGCACGACTTGCCGCCATAGCGTTCCGTTCGATGCACGGAATTTGCACCAGTCCATCGATGGGATCGCACGTAAGCCCCAAGTGGTGCTCAAGTCCCATTTCCGCCGCATATTCAACTTGTTTGGGCGTAGCACCCAGAAGTTGAGCCGCAGCTCCAGCCGCCATAGCGCACGCAGAACCCACCTCTCCCTGACAACCCACTTCTGCGCCCGAAATCGAGGCGTTCGTTTTTATCAGATTCCCGATGATGCCTGCAGTCGCAAGTGCACGAATAATGCGTTCCTCGGCCAGGTTTTCGTCTTCCATCAATATTCGCAGAACAGCAGGGAGGACCCCGCTTGCGCCACAGGTCGGCGCGGTCACCACCATTCCCCCCGAAGCGTTTTCTTCCGAAACCGCGAGGGCATACGCAAAAATGGTACTGATCCGCTTTTCGACACCCGATGAGCGTCTGGCGCGCGTGCTGTAGGACGCAGCCTTCCGCACGAGCTTGAGGCTTCCGGGCAACACGCCTTCGGTTTCAAGTCCCTTTGACAGTGTCGCTTTCATCTGTTCCCAACATGCTTCAAGATGTACCCTGATGCCGACATCATGTTCGAGCACAAACTGCCACACCGGTTTTCCCTCGCTCTCGCACCACAGGAGTATGTCAGCCATAGTTGAAACGGGATACGGCTGCGGCTGCTGCCCGGCATCTGTCGACAAGGCGCCGCCGCCGATGCTGAACACTTCCTCGAAACCAAGTTCCGTTCCACCAGCGTCCAGAGCATGAAAAGTCATCGCATTTGTATGCACGGGCGAGATCTTTTCGGGCGACCAGGTAAACGCAACGTTTCCGCCCAGTTTTTCGCGTATTACCGCGTCGGTGAGGTGTCCCTTTCCGGTTGCAGCAAGGCTGCCGCCCAGTTCCACCGAAAAAGAGGCAGCGTCCGTAAACCTGGAACGAAAGGCTTCGGCAGCACGGCCCGGGCCCATCGTATGGCTGCTTGAAGGTCCGTTACCGATGCGATAGAGATGTATCAAAGAGGGCATGGTACCCATTATTACTCCGAATTTTAGGCGAGATAGGGCAAAGTGTACCCAAAAAAAAGGAGAAAAGCTACAACCGGTATCGGAATCATTGCCTGGTCGCACAATTTTACTTTATACTTTGTAAATAAGGATGCGATATGTTCAAAAAGTTGAATCGATTGATGACAGCCGTGGTAGCAATTCTGGCTATCGGATTTCTGGCTACGAGCCTAACCAGTTATTATGTCTCACGAGCCTCGCTCCGCTCCGAAATTACCCAAAGATCTCTTCCCCTGACCAGTGACAATATCTATTCCGAAATCCAACGAGATCTCTTGCAGCCCGTATTCATCAGCTCGCTCATGGCCCATGATACCTTCGTCCGGGACTGGGTTCTGCAGGGCGAAATAAACGAAACCGAAATTATTCGGTATCTGAAGGAAATCGAGAGCAAATACGGCACCGTCACCAGTTTTTTTGTTTCCGATCAAACCGGTAAATATTACTACGCCAAAGGGACCCTAAAAAATATCGATCCGAAGGAAAAACGCGATGAATGGTATTTCCGCGTCAAGAAAATGACGAGTGATTACGAGATCAATATCGATCCCGATCTCGCGAACAAGGATACCATGACCATTTTTATCAATTATAAGGTATTCGACTATAATAACAATTTTATCGGAGCTACCGGTGTAGGTCTTACCGTGAATGCGGTGAAAACGCTCATCAACATCTACCAGGAAAAATATCGGCGCAATATTTTCTTTGTGGACCCGCAAGGAAACATCACCCTGCGAACTGCAGCGTTTCCGGCAAATGGAGATTCAATCCTGAAAATAGCAGGTATCAAGAATCACGCCACAGATATTCTTCAGTCCGAGGGTTCGACCTATTCATACATAAGAAAAGGACAACACTATTATTTACACACCCGATACATCAAAGAATTCAACTGGTACCTGCTAGTAGAAGAAAACGAGGAACAAGCAACACAGAAACTCTTCCGTACCCTCATACTTAATATTCTCATCAGTTTCACCATAACTATAGGTATTTTCATGCTGATTCACCAGCAAATCTTTACCTACCAGAGCAAAATTGAAATTCTTGCAGCCACAGATACATTGACCGGGCTTTTCAACCGACAAGCCTTCGACGTCATCATGGAAATGGCGCTGAAGGAAAAAAAGCGTTCAGAACGCGACATGGCATTGGTCATGTTCGACCTTGATCACTTCAAGACAGTCAATGATACCTGGGGCCACCTATCCGGCGATCAAGTATTGATACAGTCGGGAGAACGCGTAAAGTCGGTATTGCGCGAATCGGACGCGCTTTGTCGCTGGGGCGGAGAGGAGTTCTTCGTGCTGATGAAGGAATGCGACCTTGATAACGCGCTCCGGACTGTCGAAAAAATCAGGATAAGTTTCGCGGACTCGCCTTTCATAGTCGACGGGAACGAAATCCCGATGACGGTCAGTCTTGGCCTCACTGTCTTCTCCGACGAAGATACCGCCCAGATAGCGGTAGCCCGCGCCGACAAGGCGCTGTACGCTGCGAAAGCCGCAGGCCGAAACCGGACCGAAATAGGATAAAAAACCAGCCCGGCGCAAACCGGGCTGGTTTCATTTGGAAGTGCTCTCAATATTGTGCGTAGCTAAAACTTTCCGCCACCCATTTTAACGCTTATGAAGTATGAAAGCCGTCTCGCCACGGGATTGGCGGGTTCGATTGCCGGGTCCATGTTCTTGACGACCCATTCGCTCGAGTCTTTTCCCCATACAACCGTGATGCCGCTTTCAATGCTGAAATGGTCGAACGGTTTGACGGTAACCGACGGAGTAACCATTCCGGAACGGTCAACCCAGTTCTGCAGCCACAGGGTATTGAAAGCAAGCTTGTCTGTACCGAAGAGTTCAGACAAGGAAATACTCAAAGCCGAATTATGCCGGCTGAGGTAGCCGAACGCATCGGAAAACACCAGAGTCGCATTCAAAGGATCGGTCTTCTCCGCAGAAAACCGATCGGTCCATTTGGCGAGATATTTCGGGTCGTCTGAAGCTCCCGAGTTGAATAGATATTCGCCGTAGAAGGTAAAGTGCCAGTCGTTATTCACGTACATAGTCCCGAGCGTGGCGCTCCAGAAAAGTCTGTCTTCGGGCTTTTCGGTTCCGGTTCCGTCGGCTACGAGTCGGTACGAGTCGAGACCCCAGGCGAGCACCTGATCGGTAAAAACATGGAAATTGCCCAGGCCCGTCGAAAAGCCGACAACAGCTTTCGGTGCCAGATGCCGCTGGGTATAAGCGCCAACCGTGAGTTCGCCATTTCCGACAAACTTGTTGTCAGGTACGGGCACCAGAAAATCGGCCTTGACGCCAAGACCTAAGTCACGCACACTCGCCGTGCCCATATTCGCAGGAAGATATGATTCCTTCACCACAGAATAGAAGTAGAGGTTGTTTACTCCGAGGGGCAGCGCTGCCTTGAGGGCAAGAGGACCTTCGAGGTCGGCAACAGGATTGGAAGGATCCTTCACCCCGACAGAAAGTGGATCGGCAATCTGATAAAAGCGGCTGAGGCCCCAGCCGGCGGTCTGCTTGCCGAAACGAAAAAACACCTTCTCGTTCCAATTGAAGTCGGAGAATAACTCGAACAGTTTAAAATCCCCCACTCCTTCGAACGGATAGTCAGCGGTGAATTTGCCGAATACCCGGAAGTTGCGGTCAGGTCGGGCATCGAACCAGAGGCGGCCGCCGAGATCGAGAGAAAGACGCTCGGTCGGATTCGAGAGTTCGTCAGCAGACAAAGGCAAATCCGCATAAGCGAAGTGTATCGTGGAAGCACCCGTAAAATCACCCGCCCATTGGAATGATTCAGCATTGTCGAAAATGGCTGCTTCGGGATTATCGATGACAGCGGCTTCTTTTATCACCGACGACGCCGGATCGGCAAACAGATCGTCGAGGTTGTCGTCAGCCTGGGCTGAAGCGAAGGCGCAAACGGAAATCGCAAAAAATGCGGCGAGTAACAGCTGTTTCATCACCGCGCCCTCATTTGTTCACCCGCTGCAAGTATTCCTTGTTGAATACCGTGTCAGGCAATCGGGTAACCGACGGGGCAATGAAGGTGACCTGCGTTTTTTCGCCGGGCTTCAAGTTGTCAAGAATAAGCATACTTGCAGGTACAAACTTGCCACTGACGGTCTGATATTTTGGGTATGCGATCGTCCGCATCAGCCGGTCCGAAACTGAATAGTGTTCCTCTTTGAGCACGAGCAGATTATCCTTGCGGATCCAGAGTTTACGCTTGGCGACAGGCACCGTCCGGTTCTTCGCCATCAGGGTGACAACCCACACCTCGCTCGCACCGAGTTTGGCTTCGCCCGATTCGGTTACGGTATAATCCGCTCCGAGGGTACTCGAGCTGAAATCCGAGTTCTGCGCATCGGATTCCTGGAAGCTGTCCTTGAGGGACGAGTAGGCGAACTTCCGGCTTTCCGGGTCGTAGAACCACAGATCGTCACCCGCGCTGAAATAGCCCTGCCCTTTCTGAATATCCGGTTTCAACAACACAATCGTAAACTTCTTCTCGCTGTCCCGGCGGAAATACCGAGCAACGATAGTCTCATCGTCCTTGCCAGGTTTTTGGCTGACCACCGTAATTTCGGCGGAAAAATCGTTGTTATCAAAATCGCCCATCTCGTCGATCTGTGTCAGGATTTTTCCCCAATCCGGGGTTTCGGCCCCGATATAAGCGACAGCAATAAGCGCGAAGAAAAGCGCAAGTGTTTTTTTCATTAGTGTAACTCCTGATTTAAAAGTGTGTCCGCAATGCTTGCGCCGGCTCCATCTTTGCCGCACGGTTCGCGGGCAAAAGGGCTGCAAACAACGTAAATACAATCACCGTTATAAACGATCCGGCAAGCAGCGCCGGGGATACCGTGTACGAAAGCCGTCCACCGTCGAGGAACAGCGAGAGCTCGGCGAATGCCGAAAACTCGAACAAGTGTAACACGTTGAGAAGGCCGACTCCGAGAAGAGCACCAGGAATCGTTCCGCCCAGCGCGAGGAAGAGGGCTTCGAGGAGGAAGAGTTTACGGATCTGGCCCCGCTGGACGCCGACCGCGCGCATAGTGCCGATCTCTTTCGTCCTCTCGTAGATGACGATACGAAAGGTGTTGACAAGGCCGACCATCACGACAGAGAGAATGATGAGGAAGAGAACAAAACTGCCTGCCTGCACGCCGGTGAGGATGCCGATGAGCGAGCCGAGTTCGTTGTTCAAATTGGTGATCAGCGTTCGCGAACCTTTGAAGTCTTCCTTCGTGAGGTCGCCGACAATGGTGTTCGCATTGCGTCCCATCACTTTTTCGATGGGCACAAGGTCATATTTACCCTTGAGCGAATTATAAAGCTGGATGGTCTTCATGTCGAGGTTGGAGTAATCCTGCAAGTACAGGCCAAAAATATTGTAGGTACCTTCGGGCATGGAGACGAGAGCGTTCAGTACTTCGCGGTCCACATAGGCAGCCATGTCCATCTGCGCTTCGTAGATACCCCGGACGCGAAATGCACCGACGTTCTGTTGACCATAGATAGTCTTCAACTGGACCAACACTTCCTCGCCGATAGCAAGTGGTGCTTTTTCGATCTGGAGTCGTTTCCGTTCAGCTTCTTGTTTTTTGACTTCGGCTTTAAACGTCTTGTCAAGGTCGAAGCTTTTTTCCTCATCATTCCACCGGATACGAAGGTCCTTCTTGAGAATGGCCTTTTCCTTGTAGGACAGAGATTTATTGGGAATGAGGGCGAGACGTTCGGCGAGCATGGTCGAGATAACGATACCGTCGGTGTTATCCATGTTTTTAGCATCGCCTGCAAAAAATTTGAGACTGGTATCGAGCTGAGTATCTTCATTCCATTTGACGCCGGTCATCTGGCGGGCGACCGATTCACCATTAAAGAGTACGGTTCCCTGAATCGCCGTGCGCCGGGTAACCGCGGAATAGTCGAGCTTGAGGGTTTCGAGCGATTCCATGAGCGCCTTGTCGTCCTTAACCATGTTCAGAAGCCGTCCGTCCTCTCCTTTTTCAAGTTGCATGAAATATATGTGACCGGCGATAAGGTCTGCAAAATTCCGCTGTACGCTTGACACGAGGCCGCCAGTGATTCCATTGACTGTCACGAGCACGAGCATGCCGAACGCTAGAGCACTACCGAGAAGAATACTCCGACGTTTCTGTCGGCTCAAGTTCCGCAGCGCGATTTTTATCAATAACATATGTGCGCTCTCCTATTCAGTTGCGATTGCTTTGAGAGGGCTTACCTTCAAGGCTATCATGACGGGATACATCCACGAAAACAAGGCGATAATGCCCATCAGGCATACCGATATTACCAAAGGACCCCAACCGATCGTGGGGCGAAGAATACCGCCGCCGCCGAGATAACGAAGGGCGTCATTATCCGTGGGTATACCGATCAGATTGATGACCCAGATAACAAGGCCGCCCAACACAAGCCCGATTCCTCCGAACAACAAGGTAATGAAGCCGGTCTCGGCGATAAACATTTTGGTGACGAAGGATTTTTGCGCACCGAGGGCCCGCATGGTGCCGATTTCTCCGGTCCGTTCCATAACCGAGACAACCATCGTATTCATGATAATGATGATCGCCACGAAGGCCAGAATGAAAATAGCCGCGTTGAACAAGAGCTGTAGACCGGTATAAGTGAGCGAGTCCGGCATGGCGGATTCCCACCAGCTCTGCGCCCTGACCATCAGTCCCTCGTTCTCGAATTCTGCGTTCAGTTTTTTGATGATTGGTGCCGCCCTCACTCCCTTTTCGAGACGCACCAAAATAAAGTGCCAGCTGACATCAGCGGTTGCAGGTGCGGAGGTCACTACAGGTTTCGCATCGCCGAGGATATCAAAAACGTTTAATCCTGTAACCTGTCCAGAGGTCGAGGCCATGGTGGTGAGAGAGTCTTCCGCGAACAGGCTGTCAAAATCGGAATCGAGAAGAGCAGTGGCGTCCTTCGAAACCACAACTTTTTCAGCCGTTCCACCGGTCTTTCCCAACAGGTATCGCAGCGAGCGGGCATCAATGAAGCTTATTGGCCACAGGCGCTCGTTACCTCGAGGAAATTTGAAAATGCCGACAACAGGAATCTCGCGGATCTTGAAGCCGCCGGTACCAAAGTTATTCAATTGAAGTGTGTCACCGATATGAATCTCGAATTCTTTCTGATCCTTGAATTCCTTCCATTTGTCGTACTCGAGGAGCATTCCTTCCTCGCCCGGTTCGAGCAGTCGGCCTTGCACAAGTTCGATACCATCCATCGCCCGGAAATAGGAATCGGGATCAACGCCGAAAAAGAGGCTGAAGTCCATCCCTTTTTCCTCAAGGTTAAAGAGAGCGTACCCGGACAGTTGCGTGGTTACGGCGCGGACGCCGGGAATCGCGTTGATTTTGGCCATCACCAAGTCGAAGTCGCCCAGCACAGGGATGACCGGGACGCCGTAGACATCGTCGCTTTGGGCGCCAAACACGCCCGCACCGAGGGTTTCCGAAGAGGTGATAAGAATCTCGCCGGTATAGTACTCGGTGAATATGCCCGAAATGTTCCGTATCATCGAATCAATGAAGGAATTGCCGGCGAAAGTAATCATGATACCCACAGACACCAGTAGTCCGATGATCATCGTCTTGGCCTTGTGCTGCCAGAGATTGCGTATGGCTATTGCCCAGATCATTATTACGCCCTCCTGGTGTTTTCGGTCACGAGGCCGTCTTTGAGATGGATCACATGATCAGCGATTTCAACGATCTTATAATCATGAGTCGAGAAAATGAAGGTAGTATTGAGGTCGCGATTCACTTTTTTCATCAGGGCGAGAATTTGTTCGCCGGTAACCGAGTCAAGGTTGGCAGTCGGCTCGTCCGCAAGCACCACCTGTGGTTTTGTTATCAGGGCGCGGGCTATGGCAACGCGCTGCCGCTGCCCCCCGGAAAGCTCATTCGGGCGGTGGGCGATATGTTCGGAAAGACCGACTGCATTGATCAGATACTCGATCCATTCGCGGGTTTCTTTCGTAATTTTCGGCTTTTTACCGAGCAGAAGCGGGAATTCGATATTCTCCCGTACGGTCAGGACGGGAATCAGGTTGAAACTCTGAAAAATGAAACCGATAAAATCATGGCGCAGATCGGTAAGCACCCGGTCTTTCAACAATGCGGTGGGTTTTCCGTCAATAAAAACCTCGCCCGACGTAGGTGTGTCGATAAGGCCGATCATGTTCAATATGGTCGATTTTCCGGAACCGGATGGACCGGCGATGGAGATAAAATCCCCAGCTTCGATGCTGATATCTACGCCGCGGACAGCCTCGACGACGGTCTTGCCCAGCATATAATTCTTCTTCACCTCTTTTAACTGAATGATACTCATGTCTACTCCTCAAGTTTCACGACACATGTCGCGGACAGACAGTAGTATAGCACCAGAAAAAAGAAAAATCTGTTAGCATTCGATCAGTATTCGTCCATAATCCTCTCAACGATCAAAAAAGCCGCCGGGCAGATGAGGGAATTGTAGGCGAGACGGACCAGGTGCTTCTGGATGTTGCGCGATTGCGTGTGCGGAAATTCCTTGCAGGAAAGGGTACGTAAGTCGTACACCGAACACAGGTTATCCTCCCCGTAGAAGGGACAGGGCAGTTCGATGAGCACGTAACCGATTCCTTCTTCGTCAGCCTTGAGGTACTTTTTTTTGAAGGCTTTGGGCTGTTCACCTGAATCCTTGCAGATGAGTTTGATGTCCATCTCGCGGAAGCGCGGACCAAGGGCGCGGCAGCAGTTGCCGCACTTGGTGCAATCGATTTTGGCAAACACGTCATCGTGATATCGTGCGACCATCTGGTCAAAACCGGTCTTGTTCAGTTTGGAGAGGTGAATCATCTGGCGCTTGATTTCTGTATGTTTGGCCTTACTCTTGTCGAGAATTCTCTGGTATTCGCTGATCATGGGGCTATATTACCGGAAAACAGGCTGTGTAGCTAGGCGTTCCTGCAGCCGTCGAGATACCGACGGGAAAGAAGCAAGCCTTCTTCCTCGTGCTCTCCGCAATAGACCGGATCGTGGCCGCCCTCGATATCTACCGTTCCGGTATACCCCGCCCCTTCCAGAATCGAAAAAAGCCGTTTCCAATCGCAGTCGCCAAAACCCGGAAACCGGAAAACTCCCAATGGGGCCGAACCGGTCATTCCGTTCCGCGCACAGTTTGCCAAGTCTACCGTGCCGTCCTTTCCGTGCACATGCAGCACCCGACCGATGCAACTTTCAAGCTGCACATACGGATCGGCGAGAGCAAGTACCGTATGTCCCGGCTCCCACTCGATTCCCCAGGAAGCCGAAGGCAGTGCAGCCTCCATAAGGTCCCAGGCATCGGGACTGATGGCTATATTCCAGTTACCGGTTTTCCAGGTTCCGCCCATCCGGCAGTTTTCAAAGGCGAGGCGCACACCTGACTTTTCAGTTTCTTCAAGGAGCGGCGAGAAAAAATCCTTCCATGCTGCTATGCACTGATCTATTGGCTTTCCCGGGATACGTCCGGCAAAGCCCGACACAAGGTTGCTGCCGAAACGGGGAGCAAGACGCAGTAGATCGTGCCATGCACGGGCAGTACTTTCCGCGGCTTCGTCACCAGAAAGCACATTGCCATAGACGCTTAAGGCCGATACGCGAACACCGAGTGTGCTAATTTCGTCGGCGAGCCGTTCGAGGTCCACTGTCCCTGTATGTTGCCAGAACGAAAGGGAAAAAGATTCGAATCCCAGTTCTTTCAATCGAAGAATCCGTTCAACCGGTCTATCACTGCCGTCGACTATCACGCCCAATGGTATCATGTTTGTGCCTCCAAAAGCCGGTGTAGATTGTCGAGGAGAATCTGGACCGAATGTCCGTCCTCGCCGTCCGCCGACAGTCGGTCACCCGAAAGGCAATTGTTCTGCAAAAGCGCGATAAAATCGGTATAGGATCCCTCGACAGATTCCCCCTTAAGCTCGGCAGCGCCGACTTCCGGCAATCCGGTTTCCGACACAGCAGAAACAAATACACTATCTTTGCTCCGGTCAAGATCGACATCGAGCGTACCCTGGTCGCCGGTTATCGTAAAAAAAAGGTGATCGAGATGCCCCGCGGCCTTCCGGCTCATTTCAAAGCGCACCGGAAAATGGACGTCTGCATACTCGCCGGCATACATGCCAGTACCACTGGTCGAAACTGCTTCCCATGCGCCACCGGTATTGGATGAACAGGGTGTCCGGCAGCCTTGGGCCGTCACGAATGACAGAGAAACGCCGGGAAGAATAAAGCGTGCAAGATCGAGTAGATGGCTACCGAGGTCGCCAAGCACTCCATAGCAGCTCGCAGATTCGGTAGTCCTCCAACGCCAGCGTTCCTCTTCATTCCAAATACCCCAGGTCGTGTCTACCAGCCAGCTTTGCAGATAGGCGAAACGGGCACCGGTAACGCAACCGACAAACCCGTCCGCTACGAGGCGCCGGGCATGGCTGACCGCAGTAGCATTCCGTTTCGAAAAGT
>JBBRWY010000035.1:0-36681 GCA_038248875.1 Treponematales bacterium | reverse complement strand
GGCGGCTTCGTATTCCTCTAAAGTCAAAAAAAAAGATACTACGATAATGCGGGAATCGGTCAATTTAATTCGGGATTGCATTCTAATCTATGCGGGAATTTGAGAAAGAATAATTCGGGTAACTACACCCAGTACCGTATTTCCAGCGGTTTGTCCAATGAGCTCAAAACTATTAAGATATCCCCCGACTATTCCGCTTCCGAGGAATGTACTTGCAACCCCATACACCGGTACCTTTGCTTCACTACATATAGTTTTCAGTACGTTGGCCGGAATAAAGGCTTTACCATCTATATCCGTAATCCATGAAAAAAACAGAATTGCTGAATTACCCTCTACGTTTTTTACACTCTCAAGCATCTGAGCATAGGGCTGTTTATTCAGTAAAACGAACTCGACCTTATTTCTATATTTCTTCTCATCTTCCAATATGCGTTTTACCCTCTTTTGCTCATCCTCAGAATTCCCTATTACCATATAAATTGTTTTTGTTAATGGTCTTGTTTGCAAAATAAGTTGGATATTATCATTTATCTCAACTGAAGTAGGAATTGCCATATAATTTGAAGGAATCGCTTGAAGAGGTACAGTTTCTTCATACCATTGCATAATAACCGGTACACTTGGAAACAGCTCTTCCCCATAGTTAAAGACTAGAGGATATAAAGCCGTTGAAGTAATAATAAAATCAGGCTGATGCTGTGTATATTTAAACTGTAAGTATTTTGCCATGTTTCCAAAATAATTTTTTTCATTGGGATGTCGTGCAAGGTCAAAATATTCGTAGGAATAACTGAATTTATACAGTGAGTTCTTATCTAATATGCTTTTTACGCCTTGACTGTACAACCTATCAATTGGATAGTCCGGTGTATAGGCATGTAGAAATAGTACATTCTTTTCGGTAGGGCTGGCCGCAAAAGCCCCCGAAAATGAAGTAGAATATAACATAAGTCCTAGAAAAATTACAGGTACTCTTATGGTTCTGCATACTCTATTGTTCAACTGACTTCCCCCAAACTACAATTGTTTCCGTCATCCGAACGCATGCTCCTATCAAATATTTCGTCAACGCCGACATAGTAAAGTGTAAATCCGGCCGCCTTCTGGCGTCAACCCTTGTCCTTGGCACAATTTAACAATCCTTGAGTATACAGCTCCGCCAATGAGCGGTATAAGCCCTGTTTAAGGATGGCTTTGACAGTAACTTACCGGGGCTAAACGGTAGGTGCTTGGCCGATATTGCCACTAATTGCGAACTTTTCCTGCGTATAAAAAGCAACAGAAAACGCCACCACGTGAGATTGAACGAGCAGTAGCGTTAATGAAACAGTACCAGGGGGAAAATCATGACCGAAACTAAATGGGTAAGCTTTTAAGAAATGAAGGCAACAGCCTTGAAAAATACGGAATTTGCGAAAGAATATGAAACACTGCGGGAAGAGTACGAACTAGCGCGAGAAGTTATTGAACTGCGAAAAAAGCGAAACATGACGCAAAAGGAATTGGCAGCGAAGGCAGGGACGAGCCAACCAGCGATAGCGCGAAATGTCGGCATGTCTTTCATGAAGAAAATTGGGAAAGCTTCCGGAGCTCAGCCAGAGATTCATATCGCCAGCCCATAACGTGCGTTTTGTTCTGCGCAACGTCAAAGAGACGTACGGCTTATCGAAGGAATTGACGGTGATATTTTTTTTGATTGGGTATAACAGGGTTTGTCTTTACCGGGGGTGACCGGACGATTTCATCCGCGGTTAGACAGAAAAATATGCATGAGTCTATGCTACCAAAAATCGATGAAAATCACCGTTAAGCGCTTTAGCCAGTTTTCTTGCAGTCTTCACTCAGAGGGGTGGCGGAAAATCCTTTGAGTTTGGATACGCGTGAATATGTCTGCAACACTATTTCGTTACACGGCACTATTAAAACCAGCTTTTCCAAACTCAAAGATTTGCAGCCAGGGGAGATCGCGTCTGAGCAACATTCGATAGGGGAAAAAACAAAAAAACCGTTTTCAAATATCTCCCCCCCACCCTTGAAGCATAAGTTGCGGGGAAATTTTTTGGTCGGGGATTTTTTTATCACGTCGTCTTCCTGCCGCGCGCCATAATGAGCTTGCCGCTGCGGACGCTTTCGAGGATGCCGTACTTTTCGAGCATCAGCTGGAAGGCGTTCAGCTTCGCGGTTTTTCCGGTTGCTTCGAAAGTGATCGAGTCTTCGGTAAGGTCGACGCTCCGCGCGAGAAAATGATCGGCCAGCTGTAGAAGTTCGGTACGCTTTTCCACGGGGCAGGCGACTTTGATGAAGGCAATTTCGCCCTCGATTATTTCTTCGCCGGTATGATCGGCGACGTGAACTACGTCGACAAGTTTGTCGAGCTGCTGGATGACCTGTGAAAGAATGTCGCGGTCCCCCGACGCGACAAGATTCATGCGGGAGAACTCCGTCTGGTGGGTCGGAGACACAACCACGCTGTCGAGGTTATAGCCGCGGCGCGAAAAAACTTCCGCGATGCGTATGAGCACGCCCGGACGGTTGGTGACTAAAAGGCTTATCGTATGCTGTTCGTCTGGTGTTTTCATCAAGTACTCCCCTTCGGTTTTTCGACCGGCCCGGTTGGCCGCGACAGAAGCATGGCGTCGTAATCTGCTCCCGCTGGTATCATTGGAAACACATTATCTTCGCGCGTAACTTCCGCGTGAATAATGCAAGGACCCGGCCAATCGAGGGCGGAGCGAAGTACCGATTCAGCTTCGGATGCGGTGCCCACGTGGAAGCCTTTCATGCCATACGCCTCTGCGAGTTTGACAAAGTCGGGATTATTTTCCATCGCGACACCGGAAAGCCGGTTGTTAAAAAAGATATCCTGCCATTGGCGGACCATCCCCAAAAATTTATTGTCGATAATGACGATTTTGACCGGAGTCTTCTGGAGCATCGCAGTCGAAAGTTCGAATTCGGTCATCTGGAAACCACCGTCACCGACGATCGCGATGACGAGTTCTCCGGGACGGGCAAGCTGGGCGCCGATGGCAGCGGGGAAGCCGAAACCCATAGTGCCGGCGCCGCCTGAGCTAAGCCAGTCGCGGCTTTCCCTCGTCCGGAAAAACTGGGCGGCCCACATCTGGTGCTGGCCGACATCAGTCGTAACAACCGCCTTGCCGCCGGTAAGCCGGTACAGAGTGTCTATCACGAGACGGGCCGAAAGAGTAGAAGGATCATAGGTGAGCGGAAAATCCTTGCGAAAACCGGCTACCTTGGCGACCCATTCGGCGGTATCGGCCGGCTGTGCCAACGCAAGAATAGCGGCCGTTGCCTCTTTCGCATCAGCGTGAATAAAGAGGTCGACCTTAACCTGCCGGTTGTATTCCGAAGCGTCGATATCCACGTGAATACGCATTGCCTGTTTACAGAACGTTTTTACGTTGCCGGTAATACGGTCGTCGAAGCGCGAGCCAATCGACATGATGAGGTCGCATTCTTTGACTGCCTTGTTCGCGTATGCAGTGCCGTGCATGCCGAGCATGCCGAGCGACAATTCATGGTCCTCGGGAAAACACCCTTTTCCAAGCAGAGTCGTCACTACCGGGATGCCCATTTTTTCGGCGAGGCGACGAATCTCTTCCTGCGCGCCGGAAATGATCGCGCCGTGTCCGACGAGAAGCACCGGTTTTTTTGCGGCGGAAAGTGCTGCAGCGGCAATTTCAACCGCACGTTCATCATAGCCCGAAACAACACGGTAACCGGGCAAATCCATCGCGACGGAAAAGTCGGCGTCGAACTTCGCGGCGGACATGTCCTTGGGTACATCGATGAGCACCGGACCCGGCCGACCGCTCAAGGCGAGATAGAATGCTTCCTTCATGATCGCCGGGATGGAAGAAGTTTTCTTGACAAGGTAGGAATACTTTACGACGGGATAGCTGATGCCGGAGACATCCGCTTCCTGGAAAGCATCGAGCCCGAGATTGGCTGATATTGTCTGGCCGCAGATAACCACGAGCGGGACTGAATCCATATGGGCGGTCAGGATCCCGGTGATCGCGTTAGTCGCGCCGGGACCGGAGGTGACGAGCGCCACGCCCACTTTACCCGATGCACGGGCAAAACCGTCCGCCATGTGGAGGGCGCCCTGTTCGTGTCGCGCAAGCACAAGCTTGACGGGTGAATCAATAAGGGCGTCGAACATCGGTATGTTTGCCCCGCCAGGATATCCGAATATGTGGGTTACCCCGTGTTGTTCGAGCGAGGCAATGATCGCCTGCGCCCCGGTCATATGCTGAGTATTCATGAGGAACCTCCAAGATACGGTAGCCGTGTGGCAGTTTCGAGAATGCGATTTTTATTGGCAAGAAGCGCCGCCACCGTGTCCCAGGAGCCGGCGAGAAAATTGCTGCGGTGCGAGGAAGGCATCAGCACCTTAAAAGTGAAATTGCCTGCATTAAGGGTCATGGCTTCGAGATCGATTGCGACTTCGAGCGAGGAATTCTTTTCGATCGCGTCCTGAAGCTGCGCGATGTCTGCGGCGGACGCCGTAACTGCGGGAACACCGATGGCCGCACAGTTACCCGCGAAGATATCTGCAAAGGATTCGCCGACCAGGGCTTTGATGCCCCAGCGCGCGAGAGCTTGCGGGGCATGCTCGCGCGAGGAGCCGCAGCCGAAGTTGCGGTTGACGGCCATGATGCCGGCATCCTTGAAACGGGCATCATTTAAGGGATGTGGTTTTTGTTTGCCCTCGCCATCGAAGCGTTCGTCGCGGAATGCATGTTCGCCGAGGCCGTCAAAGGTGACACAGCGCAGGAAGCGCGCCGGAATAATGCGGTCGGTATCGATTTCGTCTCCGCGCACCGCGATGGCACGTGCGCGTATTTTCGTGATTACGGATTCTGTTTTCATGACATAAACTCCCGGACATCGCAAATCTCGCCGCGGATGGCAGCAGCAGCAACCATAGCAGGACTCATCAGCATGGTTCGACCTTTGGCTGAACCCTGTCGACCGATAAAATTACGATTCGACGAAGATGCACTGAGTTCCCTACCGGAAAGCCGGTCGGGATTCATCGCAAGGCACATCGAGCACCCGGCGCCGCGCCACTCAAAACCGGCGTCGATAAAAATTTTGTCGAGTCCTTCTTTTTCTGCAGCGAGCTTGACCGGCTCGGATCCGGGTACCACGAGGGCACGGACACCCGGCGCTTTGTGCCGGCCGGCAACAATCTTAGCTGCCTCGCGGAGATCAGAGAGGCGTCCGTTCGTACAGCTGCCAATGAAGGCAACATCTATCACGATGCCACGAACCGGAGAGCCAGGGGTAAAGCCCATGTGGGCATACGCAGCTTCGGCGGTCGCTTTTCCGTCACCGAGTGATGCCGGTAGAGGCAGATTTTCCGTAACCATTATCGCCTGCCCCGGATTGATGCCCCAGGTAACCATCGGCGCAAGATTCGAGATGTCTATTTGAACCTCATCGTCGTAGTGTGCGTCGGGATCGGAAGCCATAGAAAGCCAGAAAGCAGCGGCCTTGTCGAAGTCCGCGCCGGTTGGAACATACGGCCTGCCACGAAGATATTCAACGGTAACTGCGTCGGGGTTCACGTATCCGGACCGGGCGCCACCTTCGATGCTCATGTTGCAAAGGGTAAGTCGTCCTTCCATGTCGAGGGCCGAAATAGCTTCGCCTGCAAACTCGTACGCGTAGCCTATACCACCGTTGACGCCCAGTTTGGCGATCACCGCAAGGATATAGTCCTTCGCACTTACACCCTTCCCCGGCTTCCCGGTAAAGAGAATGCGGCGCACCTTGGGTTTCGAGACGGCAATAGTCTGCGTGGCAAGCACATCGCGAATCTGGCTCGTGCCGATTCCGAATGCAATAGCACCGAAAGCCCCATGCGTGGCCGTATGCGAGTCGCCGCAGACTATCGTCATACCCGGCTGAGTCAGTCCCTGTTCCGGCCCGACGACGTGCACGACGCCTTGCTTTCCGCTGCCCCAGTTAAAAAAGGCGATATTGTTGTCTTTTGTATTTTTTTCGAGCGCCGCGAGCATTTCCTCGGCCATTTCGTCCTCGAGAGGCCGAGTCGAGGAATGAGTCGGCACGATGTGATCGACAGTCGCCACCGTCCGGTCTGGCCGCAGGACGGAAAGGCCGCGTTCCTTTACCATGGCGAAAGCTTGTGGGGAGGTAACTTCATGTACTAAATGCAAACCTATAAACAGCTGATCTTCGCCCGAGTCGAGCGTGGCGACACGATGCAAATCCCAAACTTTATCGAGCAGTGTTTTACTCATTTGTTTCTCCTGGTAGACGACGAATGGCGCCTTCATCGGCGCTCTGTGCAAAAAGTGCGTAGACCTGCAGAGCCCGGCTGACTGTACGTTTTCGCGTAGCCGGGGTGTACGCGGCAGTTTCACGCGCAGCCTCTGCATCCTTCCGTTTGGCAAGCTCTTCCGCAGATATGCGGAGCGCAAGTTTTCGTTCAGGTATCGAAATATCTATGAGGTCTCCGTCACGAATCAAGGCGATTTCGCCGCCCGCGGCTGCCTCGGGGCTGACGTGGCCAATCGAAAGCCCACTCGTGCCGCCGGAAAAACGGCCGTCAGTAATGAGGGCACAGGCTTTGCCGAGCCCACGGCTTTTTAGGTAGCTCGTCGGATACAGCATTTCCTGCATGCCGGGGCCACCCTTCGGTCCCTCGTAACGAATAACGACAACATCGCCGGCCTTCACCTTTCCGGCAAGGATGCCCGCGACGGCATCCTCCTGACTTTCGAACACCACGGCGGGGCCGCTGAAGTTGAACACGGACGGATCTACACCTGCGGTCTTGACGATCGAACCACGGAGCGCGATATTGCCGTAAAGAACAGCAAGGCCGCCATCGGCGTAATAGGCATGGGCGACGTCACGGATACAGCCCTTCGCCCGGTCGGTGTCGAGTTCGGCATACCGTGCATCCTGGCTTCCCATCACCAGATTGAATTTCCCGCCGGGAGCGGCAAGATAGAACTGTTTGGCTTCACCCGAAGCTGATGCGACTCCTGCCACATCGTAGCGGTGAAGGACTTCAGCGAGTGTGGGCGCATCTGCACGCGCAACTGTGGAATCAATCAGACCACCACGATCAAGCTCTGCAAGAATGCCCATGATACCACCCGCACGATGTACGTCTTCGATGTGAAAAGCCGAGCTCGGCGCGACCTTACACAGACACGGAACCTTCCGCGATAAAGCGTCGATATCCTTCATGGTAAAGTCTACGCCTGCTTCGCGGGCAATGGCCAAAAGATGCAGCACCGTATTAGTACTTCCGCCCATGGCGATATCGAGGCTCATCGCATTCATAAAAGAGGCTTTTGTAGCGATTCCACGCGGCAAAAGCCGTTCGTTACCCGTGGAATAGTATTCGGAAGCAAGTTCGCAGATGCGTTCCGCCCCACGTTCAAACAGCTTCAACCGCTCGGTATGCGTTGCAAGAACCGTTCCGTTTCCGGGGAGCGCAAGCCCGAGCGCCTCGTTCAAACAGTTCATCGAGTTTGCCGTGAACATGCCCGAACAGCTGCCGCAGGTGGGGCACGCGTGGGTTTCCACGTCCAAAAGTTCGGTATCACTGACCGCATCGTCAGCAGCCATGACCATCGCGTCCACGAGGTCGTACGCCTTGCCACCCGTGCGACCAGCTTCCATCGGACCACCTGATACGAATATTGTTGGTATATTGAGGCGCATTGCGGCCATCAGCATGCCGGGGGTAATTTTATCGCAGTTGGAAATGCAGATAAGCGCATCGGCACGATGGGCGTTAACCATGTATTCAACGCTGTCGGCGATCAGGTCCCGTGACGGAAGGCTGTACAGCATGCCCGCGTGTCCCATTGCTATTCCGTCATCTATGGCTATCGTGTTGAATTCGGCAGCAAAAAAGCCTTTTGCTTCTATAATTGCCTTTACCTTCTGTCCGATCTCGTGCAGGTGCACATGACCGGGAACAAACTGGGTAAAGCTGTTGGCTATTGCGATGATCGGTTTGCCGAAATGTTCTTTTTTCATGCCGTTTGCCCGCCATAAAGACCGGGCCCCGGCCATAATTCGTCCGTTGGTAGTTGTATCAGAATGTAGTGTAGGCATATGGGTCTCCTCTTCGAGTATATACTACTCCAAGAACAGAAACTTTTATAAGGGGGTAGCCCCTGAAGCCGCACTAAAGTCGCTGTCGACAACACTCCGGCCCTTACCCTGATGTTTGGCTTCATACAAGAGTTCGTCTGCCCTTTTCATCACTTCGGCAGTCGTCTGGTACGGCATGAAAGCCGAAATACCACAAGAGAAACCGATACGCTTGTCAGCTGGTATGCTCACCGTACAATCAAGCACTTTTTCGAGCTCGGGAATAACATACCCGATTTCTTCCAACTTGGTGCGGATCCGGTTTACGAACACGAGCCCTCCTGAGGGCAACGTATCAGGTAGCAGTATGACGAATTCATCTCCCCCGTACCGTCCGGTTATGTCGCTATCCCGCGCCGATTCCGAAATCAGGGCAGCGAAGCGTTTAAGGACAATATCTCCCGCGCCATGGCCGAACGTATCATTAATGTACTTGAAATTGTCCAGATCGATGAAAACGATAGAACTGGTCACCCGAGGTTTA
Source organism: Treponematales bacterium (assembly GCA_038248875.1). Lineage (GTDB taxonomy): Bacteria > Spirochaetota > Spirochaetia > Treponematales > Treponemataceae > Teretinema. The sequence continues at coordinate 28,025 of JBBRWY010000035.1, read as the reverse complement.
TCTCCATAACGTAAAATTCGCGCACATTCCAGATCAAGAGAAGCGAGCAACTGGTGCTTGTTTACCAAACCAGTCATGCCGTCGGTATGAGCAAGTTCTTCAAGCTTAACCGATTTTTCGTTAAGCTGGGCAAGTGCATCCTTGAGCTCATGCGTGCGTTCCTGCACCGTTTCTTCAAGTTGCAGGCGGTTTTCGCGGATACTGAAGATCATCGCGTTGAAGGAATCGGCAAATGACTCGAATTCGTCATGGCTGTGGATATCGATAAGCAGGTCCCCGGCACTGAATTTAACACGAGAGACGCCCTCGATGAGAGCTTGGAAGGGTTTAACGATAAAAAACTGCATCATGAGATTGATAAGTGCTACCATCACCAACGCGACCGGAAGAAAACTCAACAGAAGTGCAGAGATTATCGAAATCCGAATTCTCTGCAATTCGCGGGCAGACACGTCAACGACCAGGAGGGTGGTTACTTCGCCTGCGGCATTTTTGACGGGAGCGGTGCAGCTTACCATCGGGCCGTACGTGTCATCGAGCGATTCGGAATCGCTGCTGCTCAGGCCGGAATCGAAGGCCTTCCTGAATCGCTCCACATTGTTTTCGGTATTTATATAGCTCGTTCCCGGAGCGGAGATCGACGCGCCCCGATACGATATAGAAACGGAAACCTTCAGTTGCCGATCTGCCAATGCGATAACCGATTCCACCTCGCACCGGTCTGGGCCCAGGTCTGTTTCGGCAAAACGGGCAGCAAGGCGTTCTCCGGAGCGGAAAACCGCTAGATTTGTGCCGTCGACGGTCAGCGTAACAGTGTCGCCGGTACGCACGATGCCGAACTTGTAGGACAGGGTTCCCGCATCGAACGTAAAATCCGATTCATGCATCTCGCCGGCAATCCGTACGAGAAATTTCGAATCGGCGTTGAAGTAACATTCGAGTGCAAAATTGGAAGACTCGATCCAGACAGTATCATACTTAGATATGCCGGCATCGACTCCGTAATTAAAACCGGAAGCCCCATCGGGCAAAAGGGTATACAGATAGGTTATAGCGGGGTTTACAGACAAAACTCCATTGAGAAAAGCGAGGGTCCTCCGATATTCGGTATCCGAAACAGCCCCGCTGTCGGTGAAGGTCGCCTGGGCGTCACCATCAATGGCCAGGGCACATATTTCGGCTATACGAACCTTCATCGCGATAAAATGTTTGTAATATTCCCCATACGTCAGGCTGTATCCGAGGTAACCAAAAAGCCCGGAACCAGCAATCGAAATCAGAGTTGCAAAGACGATGATCTTTTGGGTTGCCTTACTTTTCATTTGCTGAAAGTATACCCAACTTTGCCGGAACTGTCATAGTATCAGCCCGGAATCGGGTGATTATCCAGAAACGAGAGGTACTCATCGAAGGGCAGCTCCCGGCTGTACAGCCATCCTTGCATGAAATCACAGCCCCGTTCCCGGAGATACGAAGCCTGAACTTCTGTCTCGACTCCTTCGGCGACAATTTCCAGCCCCAGTGCCTTGCTCATGGAAATGATCGCGTCCACAACCGGCAGGTTTTCCTGCCCGGTACGAGAACCGATGCCCCGGACAAAACTCTGATCGATCTTAAGTGTATGCATCCTGATCTTGTTGATGTAACTTAAGCTCGAATACCCAGTTCCGAAATCGTCTACGGCGATGTGGAACCCCAGTGCCAGAATCGCGTCCAGATTTTTCCGGATCTGCGGATCGTCATCGATGATGATGCCTTCAGTAATTTCAAATTCGATATGGGAAGCCGCACAGGAACGATTGGACAATTCGGCCTCGAGGAAATGGACGAATTCTCGCTCCTTGAGGTCGATAACCGATAAATTTATAGAATGTACGGCCCCGGTGGCACAGATCAGTGTTCTTCCCGGATCTTCGCAGATATCGTTAAGGCAACGACGGATAACCCACCGGGTAATTTTCTTTATCATCCCGGTCTGTTCGGCTAGGGGAATGAACACTCCGGGCGAAATGGGGCCTCGGTTTGTCTCGGTCCAGCGCAGAAGGACCTCGGCTCCGGTACAGGCCGAGTTCGACATCCTGCCTTTGGGCTGATATACGAGCCGCAGATCCCGGTCCGTATCCATACGGTTCATGTCCTCGATCAGATTGAAGTGAAATTGCTGCTTCCTCAGCTGTTCCTCGTTAAAGAAAATGATTTCACCGGGATGGTGCCGGCTTCGATCAAGCAGGGAAATGACGTTGCCGAACAGATATTCGCCGGTCAGGGCATCCTTCGGATACCGGGAAACGGCAACAGAAAAAAAGACACTGATGCTACGGTTGTCGAGGTTATAGGGCTGGGACAGCCGGTCCAGTATCCGGTTGGTATAATAGACAATGCTCCGATAATCGTTTTCGCAGACGGCCGATATGAACAGAGATCCGCTCCATCGTCCGTTTATCAGGCTTTCGGACGCGCAATCCTTGAGGCGAGAACCGATTTCTGCGAGAAGCAGATCTCCGTGTTCGGTCCCCAAAAGAGAGTTTACCCGATTATAGTCCAGAACTTTGATACCGAGAACGGTTATTGGCCGTGCATGTCCGGAATCATAGATGATGTATTGCCGAATCAGGTCTTCCATTTTCTGACGGTTCGGCAGCCCGGAAACCGGATCATAGTACGCCAGGCGCGCAAGGTGTCGAATCAGCATTTCCAGACATAAGCTGAGCACAATATTCAGAACAGTACCGATAGCCAGGATAAAAATCATCCGGTCAACTACACTATGGTCGATGTAGATGGAACTTTCCATATTGTAATGGCCGCCAAGCAACGCCGCAGTGATGCCGACAAAATAGGTAAGCATCAAGAAAACACCTATTTTCAGGCCGAAAAAAAGATAGACAATCGGATAACCAACAAGAAAATACAACACGCCAAGTCCATAAATCCCGCCACCGTCGAGGATTTGCTGACCGATCAATAACAGAACCAAAAAGCCAAACGGAATACGGGCAGCGGATACAGAGCGGGTTTTCCAAAAAACTGCCATTCCGACAAAAGAAAACAACATGAAAACAACTAGAAGACTTGAGGAAAAAAACAAGTTCTTTTCCAGAAGAAACGGTAAATTATATATACTCGAGCCAAGAAAGGCCAAAACTATAGAATACAAAGTCAAGACAGCGATTCTGTCCAGCAAAGGCAGGTTGCCATCCTCGGTTTTAACATACATCAAAAAGTTTTCAATTTGTTTTATCATCCTTTTTTGTTTCATTATGTAAGTATAAGTGATTTCCTGAATGAATAACATATAGAGGATCTTGCAAAACTATGAAAGTTTTACAAGATCAACCAAAAATGTAGGTGGAGAATTCTAACAAGTTGTTGCTTTACAAAGACTTGTTAGACTTCTCCAAAAGCCTCTTGCAAAAGTAACCGACTTTTGCAAGAGGCTCTATAAACAGAGCGTTTCTTATCCAGATGATTGTTGAAATAACAACATAAAAAAAGCTATAAAGTACTGCAAGAGAGGTTCATTTATGGTCTCAAATATTCTGCAGGAATCTTTTTATCAAAACAGCGTACAGGCATTGCTCGTATCCCTCGCGATCATTGGCAGAATGCCTTGCACACCTCATTATCGACATGCTTGAAGAACCACTTTCACTCCTCATTGTTGTATCGGGTTTTTACCAGGCACAGCTGATGCTTGTCTTTCCGCCTGCCACCGATGAAGTCATGAGTAAAATGGTTCTTTTTACCGTCATTCTCACCCACACCTGGGCAATCGCCCGGCTGACGGACAACCTTATCACGCAGTATCTGGTTCCCCTGGTGCAGAACAGCGACTGCCGATACTACACAAGGGTTCGAATTTTCTCATCTGGATTGTGGGTTCCATCGCAGCCTTGGATGCTGCAGGCTACAATGTTGCGACGATAGGAGTTTGTCGGACTTATCCTTCAAATAATGGAAAAATTACATTATATGCGATTTTTCTACCTTGCAAACTCCCAAAGGAGCCCTTATATCGGGATTTTGAGCGCTTATTGGCACTCAAAATCCACAAGTCCGACAGGCTCCTAGTGGCTGGACTCGGGATCGGAGGGCTGGCATTCGCCTTTGCGGCGCAGGAAACAATAGCTAACATTTTCGGCGGTGTGACCATTTTTATTGACTCGCCGTTCCGCATCAATGACCGGATCAAGATAATTGAAAACGTCAGTTCCGAGCAAGCTCCCCGCGTAATTACGACGATCGGCCTCGATTGCAGCCAAAAAAAAACCAGTCGAGAAGGCGCTCAACATTGTTCGCGCCCTGATTACCGAAAGCCCCGATCTCGAAAACAACTCGGTCCCCTACTTCAAGGAATTTGCCGAATCGGCCTTCAATATCGGACTCATCCTGTGGATCAAGAGGATTCGAGTTACTATGAAACCAAGTCACTGATGAACATGTCAATTCTCGCTGCCTTCGAACGGGAAGGCATACGGCTCGCACTACCGACTCGAATCGTCATGACGAAACCCCCGTTTCAGGCGATCTGACCCTTTTCTGCCTTTCAGAGCCGGAATATTTTCCGCAAGGAGGCGCGGTTGACGACGCGGTAATGCAGATAAAAGAAAAAGGCAGCAACCGGAAGGATAGAAAAAAGGACGATAACCGACCAGGTGAGGGCTACGACGCCATGCAGAAAAAGGCTCACTGTCGCGTCGATTCCGGCGCTCAGGAATACCGATGCCGCAAGAATAACGCCAACGGCATTGAGCCCTCTCCGTTTCTGAATTGCGATGAGCACAAAAGAAGTAAGCACTGCAGCCTCGGTCATGAGCACGATGGGCAGACCAGGAAACAGGAACCACGAAAGGCTGTCGATGAAAAGGGTCCACAGGAAGAAGGCAAGAACCAGGGACGGCCCGAGAACGGCGTAGATCAGCCAAGGGCGCTCCCACAACACGAGCGGTATCGCGGTGAATATCCACAAGAGGACCAGAATTATGCCGGTAAACAGCGACCAGGCAATTCCGGAAAAGAGCATGATGTCGATGCCTGTGGTAGCAATCAGCATGATGGCGAAGCTGACACTCAACAGTTCGAAAACCATACGCCGGGTTTCCGCCGGAGAGAGTTTTTCCCGCTCATCGGCATTCCGTACATTGTCTGCATAGGATACTGACGAATGAACCTGCAGCACGAGGGATTCGACGCTCCTCTCGTTGCACAGCGGACAGGTTTCGGCATTCGGTGCGAGAGCTACTTTACAAGCGGGACAATACGGCATAGAGCCTCCATTATAGATTCGCTTCGACGGTCACGGGAATTCCGATCCCAACGCAGCGGGTAAAAAATTCACGTTCAAACGCGCGGTCGACGAGCAGGCTGCCCACCGTAACCGAAAGCATGTCTTTCCAGTTTATCACACAGATATTTGCCCCGATGGAAGACTTCCGGGAAGGCAATACATCGAAACGCTTTATATGCGCGGCAAAAGCCGCCGGCATCGTGATAGTCTGCAAATTTGACAGGTTTCCCGAAAAGGGTTTGTCTGCCTTAAAGCGGCCTATCAGACGGAGGGTGATATTTTTGATGAACAGAGGTACCAAGCGCGACCAGATATATTTTTCGCCCCGCACATTCCGACGAATCTGTCGATCCAGCTCTTTTCGGGACAGATTCAGGCGGAACAGGTGATGCACCCGCTCGAGGATTTCGGCAAACTCGAAGTGTCCAAGGCGGCGATCTATCGAAATGGGGATAAAAAGGAAAAAATTACGGAGAGTGGCTGTTGGAAAGTACTTGCGCATGTTGACCGGAATCTGGATGCAGATGGGTTTGAACTTGTGTGAGGTATGAGCTTCGCTCACCGCCTGCAGGGCATCAAGGTGCACCGAAGCGAGAAGTTCTGTCAGGGTGACGCCCTTTTCGTGGGCAACACGAAGCACGTCTGCGACTTGCATAGTCCCGGTCGTAACTCGATAGGCCAGCCCAGAATACCGCCTGCCGGGCAAGTGAAAGGCATCGGGAAGTAAATCAGGAAGCGGGACATCCTTCCGCGAAATGTCAGCGTAGGCGTCGTCGAATTCGGCGGGGTCTATCGGCGAGGACGCACGCTTGATGCCTTCCCAGTAGGCGCATTCGACGCCACGAAAGGTCAGGTAGGTTGCCAAAAATGACTTGAGGAATTCGAGAGCACCCGTCCCGTCGGTCAGAATGTGGTGAAATTCGCAGGAAATGCGGGTGTGGTACACGCGGATGCGGAACAAGTAGCGGCCCCAACGGCCGATGTTGTGATATTCCCCCGGATACCGGGAATCGGCGCTCACATGCAGAGGTTTTTTGAGGGGATCGAGGTAATACCAGAAAGCTCCCGGCCGAAGTTCTGTTTGCAAAAACGGAAATCGTTCGATTACCAGAACAAGCGCTTTTTCGAGGTCCGGAAGATACACCGGTTCATCCAGCTCGCAAGAAACCCGGAAAATGTAGGGAGCCGCTTTGCGCGTAGTGGATGCGATGAACACCGCGCTGTTGTCGAGCGGATAAAAAAAATCCTGTGCTTGTGCCTGATGCCGGATGTTTGCCATGTACGCGCTTCCTTCAAATCAAGCATACTGTATTCGCCGGACGGAGGCAAGGATTCCCTTTTGTGCTAGTATCAAACCCATGAACGACCAGGAAAGCGCAGCACAGTTCGAAAACCTCACCCCGGATGTTATCCTCGACGCGGTAGAGACACATTGCGGCGTTTTTCTCGATGGAGTGATCACTCCCTACAACAGCTACATCAACCGTGTATTCGGCCTCCGCGACGAAGACGAAAACGACTTTATAGTCAAATTTTACCGCCCAGACCGCTGGACCAAGGAAGGGATTCTTGACGAACACGCCTTTCTCTTCGATTGCGCAGAATTGGAAATTCCCGTCATTCCGCCTATCCTTTCAAACGAAGGAACGAGCGTGGGCGAGGTGGCAGGCTTCCTGTTCGCGGTCTTCAAGCGCGTACGGGCACGCACCTTCGATGTCACCTGCGACGAGGACTGGATCAGAATAGGAGCTGTAATCGGCCGCATGCACCAGGCTGGAAAGAAACGGCAGGCGCCGAACCGGCTACGCTGCACTCCCGAACAGACAACAGAACGATACATCGCGTCGCTTCTCGAAACAAAACTGGTGCATCCCGAATTTTCCGGGGAATTTGCCAACATCTGCCTCGAAGCGCTCGACATAAGCAAGCCTCTTTTCGAGGGTATCGCCGTCCATCGCATCCACGGCGACTGCCACCGGGGAAATATCCTCGAAAGCCGCGAACGGGGTGTCACCCTCATCGATTTCGACGACATGATGAGCGGCCCCGCCGTCCAGGATCTGTGGCTCCTCCTTTCGGGCCATCTCGCCGATTCTATGGCCGAAATGAACCTCATCCTCGAAGGCTACGCGCAGTTTTCGGACTTCGACTACAGCTCGCTTCGTCTCGTAGAGCCGCTTCGCTTCATGCGGCATATCTATTTCCTCAACTGGTGCGCCATGCAGCGGCTGGATACCGGTTTCACTTTGCGAAATCCCGATTGGGGAAACCGTGCCTTCTGGATACAGGAAACAGGGGATCTTTCCGCCCAGCTTGATCACCTGCGGCAAGGGCAGTATATTTAAATAAATGAAATCACCCAAAGAAATATCAATAGAACGAAAAATACTCGAAAACCTCGCACCCGACAGCGCCGCCAGGCAGGTCGTAGAAATTCTTATGGATGACACCGAAGTCCAGCAAATGCAGGAATACGCGAACACCGTCTCGATCGTGCGACTCGGCTACAACGATCATGGCCCGGTGCATATGCGCACGGTCACCCGGAACGCCGTCATCATGGTTAACATGCTGCACGAAGCGGGCATCAAGACCAGCATAGAGGCGGAAAACTCGGGAACCCTTGACGACAGCCTGTGCGCAGTTATCTTCGCATCCTTCCTGCACGACCTCGGTATGGCGCTGGGAAGGCAGGACCACGAATTGTTCAGCATGACCCTTGCCAAGCCGATTATCGAGCGCACCCTCGACCGGGTATTCCCGAACAACACCGCCAAACAGGTCGTCATCCGCTCGGTTGCCCTCGAAGGCATCATCGGTCACATGGCCAATCGGCGCATCAATTCGATAGAGGCGGGAATCCTGCTCATCGCCGACGGCTCGGACATGGAAAAGGGCCGCGCACGCATCCCGATGGTGCTCAATACCGAACCGAAAGCGGGCGACATACATAAATATTCGGCAAATTCGATCGTGCGGGTGCAAATTTCGAAGGGCGACCCAAAACCCATCCGTATCACCGTCGAAATGTCCACCGATGTCGGATTTTTTCAGATAGAAGAGGTTTTGCTTCCCAAGGTGAATATGAGCCCGGCAAAACAATACATCGAGCTGTACGCAGGGATAGTCGGCCAGGAAGCAAAGAAATACTTGTAAGCAGCTGGTTTGAAAAGCACAATATTGGTAGCAGTTTATGCTGTGTAGGCTCCGGGCAAAAAAAATCGGGAACGGCATCAGGAAACAGATGAATAAATCCATCTTTGTTTCAACTGATCCTTCCCGAGTTGCCTGTTACCGCAGTGCATTAAGGGGATTGCCCCACATCAGTAGTAACCTTGGCAGGAGTCTGTACCGTTTTGCGGTGCAAACCCTACGTAACATACCTTTATTATAACCCATCCCGGTAAAAAAGCAAATTTAAATGTGCTATTTAACCAGAAACTAACCGGATAGATACAGGAGAAGCGTTTATGACAGATTCAACGGCAATACTTCCGCGTAATACCCCCACCCCATGGAGACTCTTCACCCTCTTGGCGCGGATCAACACGGTGACCCTGGGCGGCGGCTATGCCATCGTACCGGTAATCGGGAACAGCCTCGAAAAGCGCGGCTGGATGGAAGAAACCGAATTTTACGACATCTTCGCGCGGGCGCAGGCGTATCCGGGACCAAACGCACTCACCACGGCGCTCTTGGTTTCTCTGCGGTTGTGCGGAATCCCGGGAGCGGTGGCTGCCTTTTTCGGGGTCTGTATTCCGCCGTTTATCTCCATCATTCTGGTAAGCACTTTCCTTTCGAACTTCGGAACATTACCAGCGGTGCAGCGGTTTCTCGATGGAGCAGGGGCTGTAGTCCCCGGACTCGTCGCCGGCATGGTGTGGCGAACCGCACGTAAACGGAAATGGAATGCCCTCCGCCTATCGGAAGTGCTCACACTCGCTCTCCTTCTTGTGTTTTTCCCATCATTCAGCCTGCCGCTCTTGTTGTGCGGTATTGCCGCAATATACTGTATCGAGGCCATATGGAAACGCTAAACGTTATCTGGACTTTCTTCAAAATCGGCATAGTCGCCTTCGGTGGTGGCTGGTCAATAGTCGGAATAATCAAGAACGCCGTCGTACCGCTCTGGCTTGACGAAGCGCAATTCCGTTCGCTTATCGCCGTCGCCCAGTCTACACCGGGACCGATAGCCCTCAATGCGGCAACCATGATAGGCTGGGCACAGGGCGGATTTTTTACAGCGCTCGCCGCCAGTCTCGCCGTAGTCGCCTTTCCGGTAATGGCCATCGCGCTTACGGGAGTCGTGGCAAAAAAACTGACACTCCGCAAAGATTCCCTGAACGAAGCCCTCCGTACCGGCAGCCTCGCCATGATGGTAATGACCTTGTGGGTACTCCGCCCGGTTTCCGCCGATCCGTTACTCGTCTTTTTTGCAGTAGTGACCTTCGCCATCACCGCCTTCACCAAGATAAACGCCCTCTGGACCATCCTCGGTGCCGGAGCGATAAATGTGCTCGCCGGACCATTTTTGCGGAGCCTCATGGGTCTATAAACTTCATTATTGCGTAAAACCCTGTATTTATATACAATAACCGGCATCAATCTGAGGAGCGGTGCAATGGCAAAATATCCTTTTGAAACAATCGAACCCAAATGGCAGAATTTTTGGGAAACACATAAAACATTTAAGGCAGTGGAAGATCCCACCACGCCGAAAGACAAACGGGCATACGTACTCGACATGTTCCCCTACCCCTCAGCTGCTGGCCTCCACGTCGGACATCCAGAAGGCTACACTGCCACCGACATCTGGTGCCGATATCTGCGCATGCAGGGCTACAGCGTCCTCCATCCGATGGGCTTCGATTCCTTCGGCTTACCGGCAGAAAACTACGCCATAAAAACGAAAACCCATCCCCGAAGCACAACGCTAGCAAATATCGATAAATTCCGCCAACAGATCAAGGCCTTCGGTTTTTCATACGACTGGGACCGCGAAGTTTCGACCTGCGACGTCGACTACTATCACTGGACCCAGTGGATATTCCTTCAACTTTTCAAACGCGGCCTGGCCTACGAGTCGGCTACCCCGATCAACTGGTGTCCGAGCTGCAAGACCGGGCTCGCAAACGAAGAAGTAAAGGACGGTAAATGCGATCGTTGCGGAACCCAAGCCGTGCGCAAAAATATCCGTCAATGGATACTAAAAATCACCGAATACGCCGAGCGCCTGATTGACGACCTCGACGGGCTCGATTGGCCAGAATCTATAAAACTGATGCAGAAAAATTGGATTGGTAAAAGCGAAGGCGCAGAGGTTCACTTCAAGCTCGAAACTGGAGACAACCTCATCGTCTACACGACCCGTGCCGACACCCTTTTCGGTGCGACGTACATGGTTTTATCACCCGAGCACAGTCTAGTCGAAAAAATCACCACTCCGGCGCAAAAAACGGCGGTTGCTTCCTATATCGAAGCATCGGCAAAAAAAAGCGACCTCGAACGGACCGATCTTGCCAAAGATAAAACGGGTGTATTCACCGGCGCCTATGCTATAAATCCCGTGAATGGCAAAAAAATCCCTGTCTGGATTTCAGACTACATTTTGATATCCTACGGAACAGGCGCCATCATGGCTGTTCCCGCCCACGACGAACGCGACTGGGCCTTTGCGACGAAATTTAATCTTCCGATCATCCAGGTAGTCGCTTCCGAACGGGAGTGGGCAGAAAAGGGAATAAAAGGCGACTATACCGCCCCCCCCGAAACCTGTACAGTTGCAGACGGTCGGGCAGTCAATTCAGAACAATTCAATGGACTGGGAACCACCGACTGCATCAATGCCATGATTGAATGGCTCGGCGAACGGGGCATAGGCAAAAAGGCCACAAACTATAAACTTCGCGACTGGATTTTTAGCCGCCAGCGCTATTGGGGAGAACCGATTCCTCTTGTCCACTGCCCGCTCTGTGGCATCGTACCCCTCGACGAAAAAGATCTTCCCCTCGCCCTGCCGGATGTTGAATCTTACCAGCCGACCGGAACAGGTGAAAGCCCGCTTGCCGGAATTGAAGATTGGGTGAACGTACCGTGCCCGGTCTGTAACGGCATGGCCAAGCGCGAAACGAACACCATGCCGCAATGGGCCGGATCCTGCTGGTATTACCTCCGCTATATCGATCCGAAAAATCCGACCGCCTTTGCCGATACTGATAAGATAAATTACTGGATGCCGGTCGACCTCTATGTAGGGGGAGCCGAGCACGCCGTCCTCCACCTGTTGTATGCCCGGTTTTGGCATAAGGTGCTCTACGATCTCGGTCTCGTCAACACGAAAGAACCCTTCCAGCGCCTCATCAATCAGGGAATGATCACCTCATTCGCCTTCCAGAGGAAAGACAAGAGTCTTGTCCCGACTGACGAGGTTCGCGAAATTCCCGGCACCACCGATGAATTCGAAGAAATCGCCACCGGAGAAAAACTCGAGCGCGTTGTTGCTAAAATGTCGAAGAGCCTCAAAAATGTCATCAATCCGGACGATATCATCAGGGACTTCGGCGCTGATTCCTGCCGCGTGTACGAAATGTTCATGGGCCCGCTCGAGGTATCAAAACCCTGGGCGACCCAGGGACTCATCGGTGTAAGCCGTTTCCTCGAACGTGTCTGGTCCCTCTCGGAAAAGCCGATGACCGACGGAAACGCAGATGCCGATACCTTAAAAATTCTTCACAAAACCATAAAAAAGGTTACTCACGACACCAAGAGTCTCGATTTCAATACCGCCATCAGCCAGATGATGATATTCACGAACGAGCTGAACAAGAAGGATTCCTTCCCGAAAGCTGTCTGGGCTGAATTCGTCAAACTGCTTTCACCCTATGCTCCCCATCTCGGTGAAGAACTATGGCAGAAACTTGGTAACACAGATACTATCGCCTACGTTTCATGGCCCTTATATGAAGAAGCTCTGTGTGCAGACGACTCCTGCACCATAGTTGTACAGGTCAACGGCAAAATCCGCGACAAGTTCGAGACTTCTATGGGCACCGCTAAAGCAGAACTCGAAAAAATAGCCCTTTCCCTTCCGGGCGCCGTCAAGTTTATGGAAGGCAAATCACCTAAAAAGGTGATCGTGGTCCAGGATAAGCTCGTCAACATTGTAGTGTAACGACCAACAATAGCTGGATGTCGATAAAATGGACATTCAGCTATTGTCGAGAGCATGGAATTTGTATTACATTTACCGGAATATGAATTACATTGATTTGAGAAGTGATACGGTAACTTGGCCAACAGACGAAATGAGAACTGCCATGGCGAATGCTCCGGTGGGAGACGATGTGTATGGGGACGATCCTACCATTAAGGAACTTGAGGCCTACTCTGCCAGCTTGGCGGGCAAGGAAGCGGCCCTTTTCGTTCCTTCGGGAACTTTCGGCAACCAGTTAGCCCTTTTTACCCATTGCGTGCGCGGTTCCGAAGTGATCCTCGACGAAAACTGCCACATAGTACAGCACGAAGCCGCCGGATCTGCCGTGATCGCCGGAGTGCAACTCCGTACTATCGACTGCGGAACAGACATGCTCGACGCAACTATGGTGCAAAAGCGCATCCGGTCCGGCGACGACATTCATGAACCTAAAACGAGCCTTATATGCCTCGAGAACGCCCATTCCAACGGAAAGGTGATGTCCCTTGCAACAATGGAGGGTATCCGCCGCTGCGCCGACCGTAACCACCTCCCGGTGCACCTCGACGGCGCCCGGCTATTCAATGCCGCAACAGCTCTCGGCGTCCAGGCAAAAGACATAACCCAATACGCCGATTCCGTCATGTTCTGTCTGTCCAAGGGCCTCTGTGCCCCGGTCGGATCGATGCTTGCCGGCAGTCGCAAATTCATCGAAGAAGCACGCCGCAAGCGCAAAATTATGGGAGGCGGTCTCCGGCAGGCAGGCGTTCTTGCTGCAACTGGACTCATCGCTCTCAAGGAAATGCGTCTCCGCCTCGATGCCGATCACGAAAATGCAAAACTGCTTGCCTCCAAGCTCGCTGCAATCCCGGGTATCATTCTCGACCCCTCATCCGTGCAAAACAATATGGTATATTTCAGCCATTAAAAAAACGACACGATCGATGGAGAGGCTTTTGTTGATTTTATGAAGGGAAAAAACATCCTCGTAAACATGAATGATGTCGAAAAACGGTTCCGGTTCGTAACCCACTATTGGATAAAACGAGACGATATCGGCAGCATCGTAAATGCAGTACAAGAATTTTACGCGTAGGGGTATTTGATGAACGAAAAAAGTGCTCCGGACCGGACAGGATTAGTCCGGAAAGCTGCACTTATTGCGCTTTTCGGCAACCTCATTCTCGCTCTTCTTAAAATTACCACCGGTGTTTTTACCGGCAGTCTCGCCGTCATCGGTGATGGTATCGATTCATCAACCGACGTAGCGATTGCGTTAATGACTCTTGCTGTCGGCGCGATCATCAATCAGCCATCAGACAAGAAGCATCCCTGGGGCCACCAGCGGGCCGAAACGATCGCGACAATCGTACTCGCCTTCATCATCATGCTGGCAGGTTTTCAACTCGCTTCGTCGGCCATCCATCAGCTTCGCTCCAGCGAAATAGGTAGACTTCCTGAATTCGCTGCCCTTGCCGTGACTGTTGTCTCGATTCTCGGAAAACTTTTTCTTGCGTTCAGCCAGTACCGACTCGGTAAAAAATCCGGTAGCGCGATGATCCTCGCGAACGCAAAAAATATGACCAACGACATTATCATCTCTGCCTCGGTCTTAATCGGACTCGCTGCGTCCGTGTTTTTCAAGATGCCGTTTCTCGATCCGCTTACCGCACTTCTTGTCGGGTTATGGGTAATGAAATCGGCTGTCGGTATTTTTATGGAACAAAATCTTGAACTGATGGACGGCAATGCGAACGACGAGCTGTACAAGTCGTTGTTCCTCGCGGTAAAGTCCGTACCCGGAGCGGTGAATCCGCATCGAGCACGCATCCGGAAAATGGCCAGCGCTTGGGACATAGATCTGGATATTGAAGTCGATGGAAATTTGACTGTGCGTCAAGCACACAATATTGCGGGACAAGTCGAAAAGGAAATTCGCGTTCAGATCGCCGATGTCTATGATATCATGGTTCACGTCGAGCCCGCAGGTGACGGGGAGCATGCCGAGCAATTCGGCCTATCAGCCAAAGATTTATAGTAACCTACACGCCCTGGTATTTTTTCCAGGCGTCGATAAACTCCATCATATATTGCTGAATATCTCCAAACCATTTTTTCTGAAAGGTCGCTGCCTCGACGCCGAGGTAGCGGTAATGCCAGCTCTCCCACCGATACCCGGTAACAGCCTCAAATCCATTCGGAAAAGAAAGGGACCAGCCGTATTCAACTGCATGCCGAGTGAGCCACTTACTCGCGGTAGTTTGCGCAAACTCGTCGGTGATTGATCCGAAATCAACTACTGTTCCCAATTGATGTTGACTCGTGCCCGGACGCGCGGATTCACGGTCAGCGACGGCCTGGCCTAATTCGTGCACATTCCGCTCGTATATCGTTTTCTGATAATCATACGATCGAAAGGAAGAACTGACGACAAGCGTGACTCCATCCATCCGTGCGGCGGCTGCCATTTTTTCGAGCGACACGTCGGCTCCAGCGCGGAGCGACAGACCATCCCTGTTCGGTTTGTAGGATTTTTTAGATCCAAGCGATACAAGATCTTTCGGAGCCCAGTCCGCCGGAAGCTCATGCTTTTTGTCGACAAGAATCAGAAGGCCGTCCTTATCATTTGAGAGAAGCATGTTCAATTCACTAACAAAGCGATCGCGGTCTGCTTCGATCAATTGCTGCATCTGTAGGGGGATAATCGCTGGTACTGCGAACGGCACTGCAGGAGAGGCCACTGTCTTTGGCGTACAGCCCGAAATAATGAATACAGATAATAGTGTCACGGTTACAACTCGTTTCATACCGAAAAATCCTTGATAGTCCAGCCTCTCTTTTTTGCGATGAACCAGAGTCGGTGGTCGGGATTCGCAGCCACCGGATGTCCCACGAGCTCGAGCAGTGGAAGATCATGCACGCTGTCCGAATAGAAAGAACACAGATGCATGTCGGTTCCGCTCCGCTGCACAAAGTCGCGAATGATGCTGCTCTTGAAGCGCGAGAAAACAGGAACACCCAGGAGTTTCCCGTCGAATACGCCGTTGGTGTACGCAAACTGTGTTGCTATAACCTCTTCCGCGCTGAAGCCGCAGAACTGCGCGAGAGGATATACGGCCTCGAAGGGTGTCGATGTAGCGAGAATTACCCGGACACCTCGACTGCGAAGGCTTTCGATCTCGCGCAACGCACCCGGGTACAATGAATTTTTCAGATATGTGTTAAAGGCCTCTTGGGCGATGTTCTCGAATTCTGTTCGCGGTATACCCAACAGTTTGGGAAGACTGTAGCGGTAAATGAATTCTACTTTGACTTTAAAAAGTCGGTACAGAACATACAGCACAGGACCGCCGAGCAGGAAGCACCATTTAATATACCCGCGTTTCATACAGACCAGAATAAAAGCAAAAGCGGTCGCCTTCCGGCTGATGGTATGGTCTACGTCAAAAAAGGCAATTGCTTCGCGCTGCATATTCACAGAATAATGATTATGGAACTCTTTAACAAGCCCTGACGAAATCGTATAGACAAGGAGAGGTTGCGACACATGCGAAGACCAAGCCCGCGATACCTGTCTGACATGATGTCGAAGTGCGGACGTACCGTCCGATTGGCGCGTATTATTTCAGGAAAGTTCGTCGTTCGGTACCGTAGACATATCTTAACCCGTTTCTTTTTCGAGACAGCAATTGAAACACCACCAAGGGAAGCACGGACACAAGGTCCGCGACTGTGCAACACAATGTTGTCGAAAAATTCGGTGGTTATGAGTATCGCGCGATACCGTTCTGAAGGATCTAAAAAGTCACATCGAGCGATGAAGGTTTCGAGTACAGAAAGATTTGCCAGGTCAGGGGTGATTGAAATGCAGCGGAACCGGTCCTCCACAATGTCACACCACCTCGGTGAGGGAATGGATAACGGTGAACATCTCGCTGAATCCGGTAGACTCAATTGCGAGTCGAACAATCTCGGAAGGTTTCATTATATAGAGCTTGTTACCGTTTTCTTCTCCATCGTCGAGTGCAGCCATGAGGACACCGAGCCCTGAAGATGAGAGGTTAGTTACATGTGAAAGATCGAGCACGAGATTGTTGCTCTTGATGAGCGAATACACTTTTACCTGGAATTCAGTATAGGTATAAGAATTGATCGTGCCGTTGACTTCGAGCAGCGTGTAGTTTGATCCGCTTTTCTCGACGATGGTTATATGTTCCATGAATGGCTCCCTATTTCTTGAGATATTTGAACACGAGTACGGTTATGTCATCTTCCAGTTCACGGGACACAAAATCGGAAAGGCTACTGCACAAGAATTGCGCCATACGTCCTGCCGGATACGAACGGTTATCCATAAGCAGGCGCTGTACCCGATCCTTACCGAACCGTTCACCTCGCAGGTTGGTCGAGTCGACCAGCCCATCGGTTGTCATCAGAATGATGTCCTGTGGACCGAGCACTATCTTCTTTATCTTCAGATACTTGCCAATGTCGCGGACAAACCCGAGCACCTTGCCGTCTCCCTGAATTTCGATTGCGTTATTGTACGATGCGGTGTACAGAAACATCACAGGGACGCCGCAATTGATGTAGTGCATGGTATTGGTCGAAAAATCCATGATGCCGAATACACCGGCAAAAAAAGTTCCTTTGGGAAGATTATTTTTGATGAACAGATTCACCTTGAGTACTAATTTTTTGAAGTCGCCTGTCTCGGACAGAAAGGTGCGGAGGACTGACTTCAGGATCACCATCGACATACTCGCGTTCAGTCCCTTGCCGGAAACGTCGCCCATCACGTATAAATATTTATCGTCCGCCAGTTTGATGAAATCTATAAAGTCGCCTCCCAGCTTGCGGGCGGATTTGGTGATGAAATCGACGTCTGCTTTTTCGTGCGTGATGCGGTCGATATTATCCTGGATCGAAGAAATGATCTGTTCCGAAAATTCAATTTCACGGTCAACGGTCAGAACAACCGACTCGTTGGCAATATTTTTGAGATAATACATGACGAGGAAAAAATTGGAATACAGCTTCGAGATTACCGTATAATCGTATTCGGTATAATCTCCGCTTCGTTTTTTCGGACCAAGCAAGAGTATACCGACGACACGGTTTCCCTCCCGCAGAAAAAGAAGTGCATCCGCATTGACCAAGTCGAACAGGCCAAGCAACTCGCCCTTGATGTCTGCATAGTGATGATTGGTGATCGCCTGTGTTTTGAATACCAGAGATTCGTTACGGTTGAGCAAAAAATCGATCGCCTTGTTGTCGGGGCTCACCTCGAGCTGTGAATTGCGTGAAGAAAAAATCGAGCCGAGTTTTCCTTTTCCGTCGGCGATAAGAATATCGACAGTGGAGCATTTAAGATACTCTTCAAGCAGTTCTACAGTCCGGCTTATAACAGCGTTTCCGCCCGAGGTGTAGTCCAGGGTCTCGAGACCTTTTTCCAGATCGGGAGCGTAATCGGTCCCGACCTTGATATACTTTCGCAACAGCAGCGCAACACGATCTCGCAGGGTAAGAAGGATCACCGTTAGGACGACCAGAGCGGCCGCTGCGATAGACAACCTTATTTGCGACAGGGCCATGATGAGCGTCGAAAGGAGTGCGGCAATAAAACTGAATACCAGGGTCAGCACCGTAAAATTGACAACATAGGCAACCATTTGCCTGCGGTCAAAAAGAATTGATATGGAAACCGAGAAGTAAAAAAGAACGAGCATCACGACAAGAGCGAACGGAATCAACGGAAAAATCCAGATAGAACGGAGGGAAAAGAAGTACATAAAAGCAAAAACCGCAAAGCCCATACAAATAGAAAGGGCGACAAACAATAAGCGCATCCGGTATATGCGACTACGGATAAACATAGCGCGTACGAGTAAAACTAAAACTGCAAGAGCAGGTACTGCTGCGAGAAAAATCGCAGCAAACAAAACCATTCCGTCGGCGATACCGAGCAATAAACTGGAACGTACGAGAAAACCGCCCTTCGCGTTCCATCCCATGCTATTGATGCTAGTCAGGACGATGTACACAGCTGCGGCTTCGAGAATCCAGGCAAGCACATTGAGAAAAGTCTGTTTCGGATAGTACGGAATGGCGAAGGCGAGCTTGAACACGGAAAGACTGAGAAAAGCCAGGCTTATGAGACACAGCTTGAAGGCAATGGTACTGATCCCTATATTGCCGATAAAAAGAAGGTGCGTTGCCAAACCGGCGAAAAGCTGCACAAAGGCCGATGTCATGGCCAAGCTGCTCAGGGCGCCCTGATTTTTTTCGGAACGAGAATCGAGGTAATAGGAAAACGCGAACAGGAATGCTGCAAGAATATAGCTGAAAAAAAGCAGGCTCATCTTTACTCCTCGATCTTTGCGACAAGCATCGTCACGTCGTCGCGCAGTTTTTTGTCGCCGTTGTACGAAAGCACCAGATCGGCGATATCGTCAACGAAATGTTTCGCGCTTTTGTGCGCGCTGTTTTTTACCGTGTTAAGATAGAGTTCCGTATCTCCCAGTTCTACGCCGGAATTGTCCATGACTTCCGAAACACCGTCGGAAGCCATCAGGACCACATCTCCGCGGAACAGCGGCATTTCATATTGGTTTATAACATCAAGATCGATGATGCCGACAAGACTGCAGGTAGAGTGCAAGGGACGAATCTTGTAGCCCGAAGGGGCACGCGTAATGATAATGGGATCAGCCATCGAAGCATTCACATACCGTATCTTCATTTCCTTCGTGTCGATGATGCCGATGAAAAGTACAGAATACTTGTCCTGCAGGTGCATCGACTTGATAGCTATGTCTATAGCTCGAATAACTCCGGGTAGATCTTCCTTGTTATTGATGATTTTTACCGTATTTACCACGACGCCCATGATGAGTGCCGAGGCCAGGCCTTTGCCCGAAACGTCGCCGAGGAGGAAGAATGTACGGTTTTCGTCGAGAGGGATGATATCATAGTAGTCGCCGGAAACATTGACGAGCGGTCGGAAATAAGCGGCGATATCGAGGCGAGAAATATCCGGCATTTTCTGTGGAAGAAACGACATCTGCGTCTCGGCAACCATGTCCCATTCGCGGGAAAGCTCCGAAATAGCGGAAAGTTTCGCTATGGTTTTTGTCCGTTTCTGGAAATTCACGTATTCCGAAAACATTGTCGAAAAAATGGATATCTCGAAAACCTTCATGTAGCGGCACAGGACGAAAAAATGCAGTTCGCCATGGACGAGAAAAAAACCGCGCGCAGTTCTTATGTCCGAAACCAGACCGAGCGACTCGTCTATCAGATAAAATCCATCCTGCCAGGTTGCCGGAAAATTACGACTCAAAATCTCGAGCGTATTGGGCGAGGAAGCGATCAGGGTCGGACTATTATATATGACATAGGAGTTTCCGGCATTGACGTACAGTACCGAGCAGTCCGCTTCCTGTTCGAGTATAGACTGTGCGGAATCGATAAGATCTTCGACCGAGTACGAAAACCGGAGGCGTTCCAGGAAGGCTACCATCATACGAGTATCCTGTACCTGGAAAACAGTGTGTTCAAGCCGTTGCCATACCAAATTTGTCGCAAGCGAAGACACGCTGACCGCGATAAAAAACACGATCGAGGCGAAAATAAACCTGCCGGTGAAAGCAAACTGGGGAAACACAAGAGACATGAAAAAGGCGAAGGTCATACCGACAAGGATATCGATTATCAGCTTTGAAATACGTTTTCTGGATTGAATCATCCTGACACACCTCTGGCACGGAGCGTTATTTTATAGAAACGACGACACGGTTCGCGTCATTGTAGCATAAGCACCGGTGTTTGAGAACAAAAAAAACAGGAAATGCCGGGCAATTCCTGTTTCGTTTACGTTATGAAGTGTCAGCTTCGGAGTTCAGCCAGCGAAATAGGAACCGGGGAGGTGTTTTCGCCTTCCAGACGCGAAACTTCTTCGAGCAAGGCACGGGCTTTCGATGAAAGTTTGACCGGAACCTGCACGATGATCTTGATATAGAGGTCGCCTTTTTTGCCGTTGGCCATCGGAACGCCTTCCTCGCGGATGCGCAGTAACTTGCCGTTCTGGGTACCAGCTGGCACCTTGAGCTTCAGTTGTTTTTCGTCGAGGGCAGTTATCGTAATCTCTGCACCTAGGGCAGCCTGCGTGATGGAAATGGGAACGGCGCAATAGAGGTCGGCGCCGGAGCGCTCATAGGATGCATGCGGTTTTACACGGATAAACACGAAAAGATCGCCGTACGGCCCACCGCTTGCCCCCGCGTCACCTTGACGGGGAATATTGATGCGCTTGCCATCCTCGACTCCCGCGGGAATAGTAACCAGAATTTTCTGCCGCTTTTTCTGCACGCCGCTTCCGCCGCATTCCCGACAGGGGTTTTCGATCGTGGTGCCTTCCCCATGACAGGTCGGGCACGGTGAAGCTATGGAGAAAAAGCCGGAACTATGACGGACTTGACCCGCGCCCTGGCAGGTGGGACACATCTTGCGCCCCGCTCCACCGGATGCACCGCTACCTCTGCAGGTCGTACATGACTCGTTGCGAGAGTATTGGACTTCCGCTTTGGTACCGAAAATAGAATCATGGAATGATATCTGGAGGTCGTAGCGGAGACTCGCACCCTGGCTCGGGCCACCGTGTCCGCCGGAACGTCTGCGGGAACCGCTGCCGCCTCCGCCAAACAGATTTTCGAAAACGCCGGAAAAATCGCCGAAAATGTCCTCGAAGCCTTGAAAAGCGCTCGGATCAAAACCACCGGGACCACCTGCACCCATGCCCTCGAGTCCTGCATGGCCGTATTGATCGTATATCTGGCGTTTCTGATCGTCTGCTAGCACTTCGTAGGCTTCGGTTGCTTCCTTGAATTTTTCTTCGGAGGCCTTGTTTCCCGGGTTTTTGTCCGGATGGTACTGCACAGCAAGCTTGCGGTATCCTTTTTTTATTTCATCCTTGGCGGCAGTCTTTTGCACTCCAAGAATTTCGTAATAATCTCTTTTTGCCACGAAGGAACTCCACCTGAAAGAATAAAACTGTCCGCTCTTTAATCACCGGCACGAGTTCCAGGACAGAAGTCCTGGAACTCAACGCACGGAAAGCGATTATTTAGTATCGTCGTTTACCACTTCGTAGTCAACGTCGTCGGCGGAACCCTTGTCCGGACCTTTTGGGGACTGCTGGTCGGCTCCGGAGAATCCCTCCGGACCGGAGGTTCCACCGTCGGGTCCTGCTCCGGCAGCTCCATCAGCACCGGCTGCGCCTGCTGCCTGGTTCTTGTACATTTCTTCGGCGATTTTGTACGAAGCCTGCTTGAGGTCTTCGGTTTTTGCCTTGATCGTTTCGGTATTGCCACTCTCAAGCTCATGCTTGAGGGCTACTATGGCTTCTTCGATCTTTTGCTTGTCTTCGCCACCCACCTTGTCGCCCATATCTTTCAGAGTTTTTTCGGTAGTGTAAATCATGGAATCCGCTTCATTCCGAGCTTCGACTTTTTCGCGCTCGATCTTGTCGGCTTCAGCGTTCGCCTCGGCTTCCTTGACCATACGCTCTATCTCGCTCTCGCTAAGACCGCTCGAGCTTTCGATGCGGATACGCTGCTCCTTGCCGGTGCCGAGATCTTTCGCAGACACGTGCACGATACCGTTTGCGTCTATATCGAAAGTGACCTCGATCTGTGGAACGCCGCGCTGTGCGGCAGGAATACCGACCAGGTCGAATTTGCCGAGGGTACGGTTATGGCTTGCCATATCACGCTCACCCTGCAGTACATGGATAGAAACTGCGGTCTGCCCGTCAGCGGCGGTGGAGAACACCTGACTCTTGCGGGTAGGAATGGTCGTATTACGATTGATGAGCCGGGTAAACACCGAGCCCATGGTTTCGATGCCGAGAGAAAGCGGGGTTACGTCGAGAAGAAGAACGTCCTTGACGTCTCCACCGAGAATACCGCCCTGGATTGCAGCACCGACGGCCACAGCCTCATCGGGGTTGACGGCCTTGGAGCCTTCCTTGCCGAACAATTCCTTGACAATCTGCATGACTTTTGGCATGCGGGTGGAACCGCCAACGAGCAGAATTTCGTCGATCTGATCGATGCTGACGCCCGCATCCTTAATTGCTTTGCGGCACGGGTCTTTGGTGCGTTCGAAAAGATCTTCAGTCATCTGTTCGAACTTTGCACGGGAAAGGCTCTTCTGAAGATGCTTCGGTCCGGTCGCATCAGCCGTGATGAACGGAAGGTTTACTTCGGTGCTGGTGACGGCGGAAAGTTCGACCTTTGCTTTTTCGGCAGCTTCGCGAAGGCGCTGCAGAGCCATGCGGTCTTTGGAAAGGTCTATACCTGTGTCATTCTTGAATTCCTCGACAAGCCAGTTCATGATACGGCGGTCAAAGTCGTCGCCACCGAGGTTGGTATCACCGTTGGTCGATTTGACCTCGAATACACCGTCACCGAGCTCGAGAATGGAAATATCGAAAGTACCGCCACCGAGATCATAGACCGCGATGGTTTTTTCTTTTTTAGAGTCTTTGTTGAAACCGAAAGCGAGGGAAGCCGCTGTCGGCTCGTTAATGATGCGCTTGACCTCGAGTCCCGCGATCTTACCTGCGTCTTTGGTTGCCTGGCGTTGGGCATCGTTGAAATAAGCCGGGACGGTAATGACGGCCTCGGTAACGGTCTCGCCGAGATAGTCTTCGGCTGTCTTCTTCATTTTCTGAAGGATGAAGGCGCTGATTTCCTGGGCCGAATAGTTCTTACCGTCAATGTCAACGCGCACTTCATCGCCCTGTGCAACTACCTTGTATGGTACTTGTTTGGCTTCGCCAGAGAGTTCGTTGAAACGATGGCCGATAAAGCGTTTGATCGAATATACAGTTTTATCGGGATTGGTAATCATCTGATTTTTAGCAGGCTGACCGACAACACGTTCGCCCTTGGCGGTAAAGCCTACGATCGAAGGAGTTGTCCGTCCACCTTCCGAGTTCTGGATGACGACAGGCTCTCCGCCTTCCATGACTGCAACGCACGAGTTTGTTGTTCCAAGGTCAATACCTATAATTTTACCCATAATTCATAATCTCCTTATGTTTTTTCGTTCAAAAGTGCAAAAATCATTCAGCGGCGTTTTCCGCCGGAGTCGATACAATTACTTTCGCCACCCGGATAACCCGGTCCTTCAGCTTGTACCCCTTGACAAATTCTTCCTTTACTATCGGTTCTGTAACCTCTACGGAAGGAATCGAAGCGATGGCTTCATGAACATGGGGATCGAAGGGCTCTCCCTTTACAGAATAGTAAGCGAGACCGTATTTGTTCTCGAGCATAGTGCCCAGCTGATTGCGGATCATTATCACGCCGTCTGCAAAAGCTGCCGCAGGCGAACCTGCTTCCTGTGTGCCACCCGACTGGATAGCCCGGTCAAAATCGTCAAGTACCTGTACGAGATCGACGAGCAGGTTGGTATTGGCATAATCGATTGCGTCCTGTTTTTCCCTGATCATGCGCTTGCGGTAATTGTCGAAATCCGCCGCTTTGCGCAAATACTGGTCATTTAAATCTGCATTCAGTTTTTCAAGTTCGGCAATCCGGACAACCAGTTCATTCTGGCCGGATGTGGCAGAGGTCTTTTCGGATTCCGCAAATGCCTGTTCTGGAAGTACATCCGGTTCATCTTGAAAAGGCGCCCCGACTGCGGCTTCCCCTATTTTGTTCTCTGGTGCTTTTTCTGCGTTCTTCTTCATGTACAACCTCTTAAAAAAGATACTAACGGGGATGGTCAGAGGTCAACATATTCTGTTCACTTTTTGGACAATTGAGGAAAAACTCCATTGATAAGGCGCCAAGCGACGGTTCCCTGCCGTGGATGATTGGGCAAATTCGCGGGGTCAAACCAGCAAGCCTCAAGAATTTCGACTGGATCGACCTTGATTTCGCCCGCTTTCCAGTCTGCGTAGAAAGCGATCATGTATTGGTCGGGATAGGGCCAGCTTTGGCTGCCTGCATAACGGACATTCTGCACCTCGAGACCGGTTTCCTCTAACACTTCACGGCAAACACATTCTTCGAGGGTTTCGCCGTGCTCGACGTAGCCGGCAATGCACGAATATACATCCTGGTTCCGCTCTGCATGCCGGGCAAGCAGGATTTTGCCTTCCTTCCGAACGAGAACGATGACTGCCGGAGAAAGACGCGGAAACACGACTGCATGGCAGCCGGTACAAACAAGGGCAACCTGCAGATCATGGGTTTTAGTGCGCGAGCCGCAACGGCCGCAATAACGGTGGCTATGTCGCCAGTTCAAAAGCCCGACGGCCCTCGTTGCTCCGCGGGCTATTTTGGCAAGAACGGGGTCGTCCGAGGCCAAAAGAGTGCGCAGCGTGATCCATTGCCAGCCGGGGATAGCTTCTATGTCAGTATTTTCGGATACGCCGCTCACCGAAGCGGATACGACTTCCTTAATTGACCGGACTTCCTTCAAAAGCACGGCCTTGGCCGGTTCGCCGTACAGGTCGAGATCGAACGATTCCTCCACCGAAGAAGCGAATTCGGTCGGCAGGGATTCCGGCAATGTGTGTTTTTCAGAAAGAAATACTTCACCGGAACGGAAAATATACTGGTATAATCTTGACATATTGGTATCCTGGATACGAGTATATAGAAATGAACGATTGAAAGAAAGGAGTTTATGAATGAAAAGAGTTATTAGCCTGTGTTTCCTCGCCGTTTTCGGCCTGTGCACACTTGCCGCTGCAGACAAAGCTGAAGGATTCTGGAAAAGTATCGACGAAACAGGAAAAGTGACCGCTGCATGGAATATTTATCAGAAAGACGGCGTGCTTTTCGGCAAGATCGTGACAGTCCCCGGACAATTGGATACGAAGATAGCCGATGCCTGCCTCCCTTCATACAAGGGATTCCCCGTACCTGGAGAAGTAAACAAGATGACTGTAGTGAATACCCCATTCATATATGGTCTTAAAATGAAAAGCGAAGGCGTCTGGCAGGGCGGCAACATCATCGATCCCAAGGAAGGCAAGCTCTATCAGTGCAAGATCACCTTCCGCGCGGCCGACGGCAAAAAATACAAGAGCGACATGCTCGAGATGCGCGGCGAAATCGGCCTCGGTATCGGACGCAGCCAGCTGTGGGAACGCTCGAGCGAAGCAGAAGTCGAAACCCTGCGTAAATAAGCGCAGTCGATTTTTCCTCGATCATGATTAAACGGAAGGCTGTTTTACGTACTTCCGTTTTTTTTTGCCCGAAAGTACCTCGACACCGGCAAATCCTTCTCTAGCGGGACACGGCTTGAAAATTATTTAACATCTATGCTACATTCACTTATGAAAGTCACTATCTTTTTCGGATCAAAATCAGACACAGAAACCATGAAAAAAGCCGCTGCAGTTCTCAAGGAATTCGGTGTCGATTATTCAGCTTATATCATTTCCGCCCACCGCGCGGGCGAACTTCTCGCCGAAACAATAGCACAAGCCGAGCGAGATGGCACCGAGGTCATAATTGCCGGAGCGGGTCTCGCGGCTCATCTTCCCGGCGTTATTGCCTCGATGACGGTCATTCCAGTCATCGGCGTGCCCCTCAACGGCGGCGGACTCGGCGGTCTCGACGCTCTCCTTTCAATTGTACAGATGCCCAAGCAGATCCCCGTCGCCACTGTCGGCGTCGACAACGCAGCAAATGCCGCCTACCTCGCCTGCCAGATTCTCTCGATCAAATATCCCGCACTCAAATCGAAACTCGTTGCCTTCAGGGCATCTCTCAAGGAACAGTGTGCCTTGGAGGGCGGAAGAGGAATTGTATTATGAATGATAGCGGGGAACAAATGGACAAGCTGAAGGACAAATGCGGGATCATCGGGGTATACCTTTCCAATCATGATGCCACAGCATCGAAACTTGCTTACTACGGGCTCCAGTCGCTCCAGCACCGTGGACAAGAAAGCACCGGTCTCGCGGTGGGCGACGGTGAAAAAATAGAGCATTTCAAGGGAATGGGGCTGGTGGCTGATGTCTACAACAAGGACAACATTGCCTCCATCAAGGGCTACATCGCCATCGGCCACGTACTCTATTCCACCTCAGGCAAGGCCACGATCGAAAACGCGCAACCTTTCGTTTCCCGCTCGAAGCTCGGCACCATCGCGGTTGCCCATAACGGTAGCCTTGTCAACACCGAACCAATGAAGGAATTTCTTGAGGAAACCGGGTCGACATTTACCTCGTCGAGCGACTCGGAAGTTATCATCAAGCTGATCGCTAAAAACTACAAGAAAGGGCTCGAGCGGGCCCTGACCGATACCATCCAGCTCATCAAGGGCTCGTTCGCGCTTGCCGTTATGACCGAAAAAACCCTGATCGGCGCCCGCGACCCGAACGGCATCCGCCCTCTGTGCCTCGGCAAGCTTCCGAATGGATGGATTCTCGCAAGTGAATCCTGCGCAATCGACGCCATTGGCGGCGAACTCGTTCGCGACATCGCGCCTGGCGAGATCGTCATCATCAATGATGATGGTGTACTTTCTTTCAACTTCGGCGAGAAAACCTCAAAAAAAACCTGTGTGTTCGAATACGTCTATTTTGCCCGTCCCGATTCAATCATGGACGGCATCGGCGTTCTCGAAGCCCGCATCAAGATGGGCGAAGTCCTTGCCCGCGAATCGGGCGTCGCCGCCGATGTCGTCATCGGCGTTCCTGATTCGGGACTCGGCGCCGCGATGGGCTATGCCAAGGCGTCGGGGATTCCGTACGCCATGGGCATCGTCAAGAACAAGTATATCGGGCGTTCCTTTATCGCCCCGAGCCAGGAAGAACGGGAACAGATGGTGTTCGTCAAACTGAACGCCCTCAAGAGCGACGTATGCGGGAAGCGTGTGGTTATCATCGACGACTCGATCGTGCGCGGCACCACGAGCCGCCGCCTTATCCAGATACTCCGAAAGGCAGGCGCAAAGGAAGTACATTTCCGCATATCCTCTCCTCCGGTCAAGTTCCCCTGCTATTTCGGCATCGACACTCCGGCTCGGGCAGATCTTATTTCCTCCAGCCACGATTCCGAAGAAATCCGGCAAGCTATCGGCGCCGACTCGCTTGCCTTCATCTCGATGGAAGGCATGATCGAGGCTTTGCAGGCTTGCGAATACGAAGAAGGCCTCGACCAAACAGGAAGTCCCTTCCCGGCAAAAGCAGCCCACAAAGCCGGCGACACCGCCGCCGCCCGCGAAGGCGGCCGCTCCCCCTCAGGAGCCAGCAACTGCGGTTACTGCCAAGGTTGCTTCGTCGGCGAGTATCCGATGCCGATGATTGGCGAATTAGGAAAACGGTAGTTTTCCTAATTCGCTTGGAGAAATTTTGCAGGATGCAAAATTCTCCACGGCGTTTGTTGGAAAAAACGGTAGTTTTCCTAATTCGCTTGGAGAAATTTTGCAGGATGCAAAATTCTCCACGGCGTTTGTTGGAAAAAACGGTAGTTTTCCTAATTCGCTTGGAGAAATTTTGCAGGATGCAAAATTCTC
>JBBRWY010000034.1:0-37407 GCA_038248875.1 Treponematales bacterium | reverse complement strand
CGTAGCGGAAGTATTGCCAGAGATAGCTGACCAGTTCAAGGGCCGTCTGGTGATCCTTGCTGACGGCGGCATCAGGTCAGGCGTAGATGTACTCAAGATGATCGCTCTCGGAGCAGATGCTGTACTCTACGGAAGGCCACTCGTGACCGCTTCTTTTGGTGGACAGGTCGAGGGGGTAAAACTATTTTTTGACCGAATTGCCACCGAACTGAAATCCGCGATGATCCTCACTGGCTGCAGTTCCATCGGCGGGATTTCGAAGAACGTAATTTACTGAAGTCCGTTTTTCCTGCTTTCGAGCATCTCGTTGTATTTCTTTTCCGTGATCGGGTAGGTCGCAAGTAGTGCTAAGCCGGCGAGGAACACGATTGCGGGAAAGGGTCCCAGGAGGAGCCGGATGGCACTTTTGGCTGTGGCGCTTTGAATAGCATCAGCGACGTAGCCACTGGAACTCAGGATCAATCCTGATAGTCCGATGGATAGAGCCTGCCCCGATTTCGAAACGAACGTCCACATCCCGTAATATGCGCCTTCTTTTCGGTTACCTGAACGGAGTGCGTCCCATTCGATTGTATCGGGAACCATTGCCCACGGCGCTACATAGGTAAGCCCAAGCCCGAGTCCGCCAAAAAACATCATCACAAAGAAAAATTTGATCCCCAGAATATGACCGAAAAGGTAGAGAATGATGCAGACTGCAGCGAGAATGCCAAAACCGGCCTGATATGTTAGTCGTTTTCCGAATCGTTTAGAGACTGGTACCGAAATAGGAATGCAGATCATCGCGACGACCAGGAGGATTACCATCGCGATCGTTGTCATACCCTCTGCGTTGTACAGGTACTTGAAGTAGTACACGAGGATTCCCTGGAGAAAGTTGAGCGCGAGTACATTGAGCGCATAGGTGAACAACAGGATCACAAAGGCGCGATTTTTGAATACCGAAAAATAGGTTTCCCGAAAGCTTTCGGTTGGAAGCGGTTCTTTTGAGTGGTCAGGCTCGCGAACGGTGAAGACGGTGACAAGTGCGGTTACGGTCATCGCGATTCCCATCACGGCACCCGCGGCCGAAAATCCGCGCGCGCGGTCACTGAATGCGTTGACTATCGGAAGAACTATCGCTGCGCCGAGAATCGTGCCTAAAATTGCGAAGCCGAAGCGGAAGCTGTTGAGGCTCGTGCGCTCGTTGTAATCCTGAGTCAATTCGGGTGTCAGCGCCGAATACGGGATATTCACTATCGTGTAGGCAGTGTTAAGTAGACACAGGGCGAGGGTTGCCCATATCGTTAGTGCGACCGGATTAGTGATACCGGGACGCGTGAAAAAATACCACATGGAAAGACCGAGGGGAATGGCGCCGAACAGGAGATACGGACGTCTTCGGCCGAAGCGAGTACGGGTGCGGTCGGAGATGAAACCCATGACGGGGTCGGTGACCGCGTCCCAGAATTTTCCTATCATGATAGCGAGGCCCGCAGACGCTGCCGAAAGAGCGACCGTGTCAGTCAGATAGTTGAGCGACCAGAAACCCATGGCGGTAAAAAAGAGGTTTCCCCCGAGGTCACAGATTCCAAAGCCCGCTTTTGTGCCGATGGACAGTTTTGCGGATCGTGTAGAATTTTTTTTAGCGGTAGGCATGTCGATACTCCTCTATGCAGGTCTCGAACCGGCGACGGATTTCTGCTGTAGCCTCTGCGAGTGCTGCTTTTTTGTCTGTGCGATACAGATCACGAAACTGGTTAAGCACTATCGGTTCGCCGGGAACGATAATCGCGTATTTATCCAGCCTGTTTGCGCGGTTCTTGAGGGTTCCGCCTTTTTGCCGCTCGAGTATATCATAAAAATTATTCGCGGTTTCCATGTACCGTTCTATCGGTTCTCCGTCGGTTATCGCGGAGAGGTTGACATGGCACAGAAGCTCTGCTGTTTCCATATGCCGCATCGCGTACCACGCTTCGCCCGTTTCTCTGCCTGCCAAATGCTTGCATAGCGGGGTCATTTGCCCGATATCATCCCGGTATATGCGGTCCCAGGCGCGTTGGCGAATCCGGTAAATTCTCTGCATGGGCATTCCACCCTGTGTGAGGCACAGAATGCGTTCGGCGGCGCGGAGGACTGATTCGAGGACTTCGTCTTGTGTTGTGCTTGCCTGTTCTTCTTCGAGTTCGGCATAAAAGGCCGCAAGGTGTGAAAGGATCGATGCTCCGAGTGCGCGGAGTCGGTCGGCGAAAAGTGGTAATGATTGTCCGTTATCTTTCGTTCCGGAGATGAGGCCACATATGTTTTCCATCGTAGTGAGAAAACGTGAAAGATCTTTCGCGGTGTTCTTTCCGTACCGGTAATGGATGGATACGGGCAAAAAAATTACCTGCTCCGTTCTTTCCTGTCGCTCGAGGTCGTCCATGCACCAGAAGCCGAATCGGGCGGTTCCTGTTTCGAGTTCGCCGACGGTCTCGCTTGCGTAAGTGACATGTCCCTCCGGTGCGAGAGCAAGCGGAAAATCCCCGTCGGCGATGATCTTGCGTATCCGGTTTATACCTTTGGTGTCCATATGAATGTGGTTGATCGGAACGGCTCCGGCCCTTGGCAAAAGCCAATGCACGAATTTACCGGTCCATAACGGGACTTCCGCACCGTAGATAAAGTGGGCATGGGTCATTTTTCTGAAAGGGCGTCCTGATTTTCGCGCCATCTTGGGTAGCACATAATGTATAACATAGGCCATAAGTTGGGGATCGTCGCCGTAGGCATGGCGGAAACCGACGATCAACCGACTTTTTTTTTCGTTGAAGTCATGCCAGGCGCGAATCATGCGCTCGCTGTGGATCATAACCGGTTCCTTGAAACGAAGAGCACGCGCGTAGGGTTGGACAATACTCCGGAAAAAAGCGATAACGGGGTAGTCGAGCGTTGTTTCGGGAAGTACGATCATCGGCACGCTCTCGGTCTGGGGTGTATACATGAAAACATTGTAAGGGCAACTTTCAGTTTACGCAAGGTTGAACAGTATTACTGGACAAAAATGAATAAATACCCTATTGTAATGAATAAATATGCATAAACGTTGAAACAAAGGGGTTTTATATGTCTCAGCTTTCGCTCCCGCCGGGATATCGGTCTATTCTTTCCGTCAAGGAAACCGAGCAGGCCATCATCCGCATCAAGGACTTTTTCCAGTTGGCTCTTTCTACCGAACTCAACCTGACCCGGGTAACTGCACCTCTTTTTGTGCCACGCGGTAAGGGCATCAATGATGATCTGAATGGTATCGAGCGTCCGGTTCATTTTCCGGTCAAGGACATGGACGAGCAGCAACTCGAAATAGTCCATTCGCTCGCTAAATGGAAACGTCTCAAGGTGACTGACCTCGGTCTTGCCGAAGGTTTCGGTATCTACACTGATATGAACGCCATCCGTGCCGACGAAGAGCTGGATAATATCCATTCACTGTATGTCGATCAGTGGGATTGGGAACTTGCTATGGACGTGAAGAACCGCACTATCGACTTTCTGAAGGAAAATGTCAGACAGATCTATCGTTGCCTTAAACGTACCGAATTTTTTATCTACGACAACCATCCGGCTATCGTTCCGTTACTACCTCCCGAAATTACCTTCATCTATGCAGAAGAACTCTTTGCGTTTTACCCCGGTATGACGGCGAAGGAACGCGAAAATGAAATTACCCGTAAGCATGGCGCGGTTTTTATTATCGGCATAGGGGCCGCCTTGAGCGACGGAAGTCTGCATGACGGGCGCGCCCCCGACTACGACGACTGGATCACTCAAACCAGCAATGGGAACCGCGGCCTTAATGGCGATCTCCTCGTGTGGAACACGGTGCTAGGTCAGTCCCTTGAACTCTCGTCCATGGGAATTCGGGTGAGCCCGGAAACGCTTGCCGAGCAGCTTGCCTACCGCGGCTGTCCCGAACGTGCTTCGCTCTTCTTCCATAAAAAACTCCTTTCCGGAGAACTGAAACAGACAATTGGCGGGGGTATCGGCCAGTCACGTCTCTGTATGTTTTTCTTGCGTAAGGCGCACATCGGCGAAACCCAGGTCTCCGTGTGGCCTGATTCCATGCTCGACTCGTGTGCCAAGGCAGGAATACCCCTTCTGTAAACAATCGGTTTTGGTGTAGAATCCTTGGCATGAGTTCCTCACCGAAACCGATAATTGTCATCGCCTCACTGCAGGTACAGTCCTCCTTTCAGGCCGTTCCCCTCGGTGCGGCTTGCATCGTTTCTGCCCTTAGGGCAGATATGGCCATTTCTGCTGCGGCGGACATCCGTCTTTTCGATTGTTCTCTCGAGGACTCGGACTTCTCCGGTTTTCAAGCCGGATCGGATGCCGCATCTGTGGGAGGCGTCATTGCCCGAAAGATCGCCGCTTTCTGTACCGGGCCTTCTGCTATTGTTGGCCTTTCGGTGTATGTGTGGAACCGCCTCGCTCTCGAAGCAGCTGCCCGCGAACTCCGTACACTCGTTCCCGGGATAGTGATTTTTGCCGGCGGTCCCGAAGTTTCCGCAAGTACCCGTTCCTTCGAAAGCGGCCTCTTTGACCATCTTGTCTGTGGCGAGGGCGAACAGATCACCGTCTCCTTTTGCCATGCGCTTCTTTCAAGCGGCTCAATTCCCTGCGAAATCACTTCTCTCTCCCGTTTACCTGGATTGGACTGCGCGACCCTTTCGTCGCCCTGGCTCGATGGTACGCTCGACGACTGCGCCTCTGTACGCGAATGCCGCGGCGCCCTGTGGGAACTCGCCCGGGGCTGTCCCTATAATTGTACGTACTGTTACGAATCGAAGGGTGAAAAAAAGGTCCGCCTCTTTCCGCTCGAGCGGCTCGAGAAGGAACTCGACTATTTTGTGGCTACCGGCATCGAACGGGTATTCGTGCTCGATCCCACGTACAACGCATCGCGCGAGCGGGCGCTGACCCTCCTGCGGCTCATCGAAAAAAAGGCCCCCGAACTCCATTTCAATTTTGAAGTACGTGCTGAACTTCTTGACCGGGAGATGGTCGAAGCTTTCGGCAAAATTCCGTGCTCGCTCCAGATCGGCCTTCAAAGCACCAATCCGGAAGCGCTCAAGCTCGTCAATCGGCCCGTCGACCTTTCTGCCTTTTCTAAAAAAATCGGTCTCCTTAATGATGAGGGAGTCGTGTTTGGCCTCGACCTTATGTTCGGTCTGCCCGGCGATTCCCTTTCAACTTTTCGAGCGGGTATCGATTATGCGGTTGGTCTGTATCCGAATAATCTCGAAATTTTTCGCCTTGCCGTGCTTCCGGGAACCCTTCTTGCAGAGCAAGCGGAATCGCTCGGTGTAAAGCACAAAGCCGGGCCGCCATATCATGTCGAGTCGACGCCGAAATTTCCTGCCGCAGATCTCGAGCGGGCAGCGGCGATCGGACGCGCCTGCGATATTTTTTATACGCAGGGAAGGGCGGTGTCCTGGTTTCTTTCGGCCTTGCATCCGATCAAACTGAAACCAGCCCAGTTTTTCCAGGACTTCGCGCGCTTTTTGTCTGAAGATACGACTCTCGCTGGCGTATTGTCCGTTGCCTGCGAGGCAACTGTTGAGCTGACCCAGAAGGAAGCCGAAAAACTGCAGCTGGATTTTGTAGACAAAAAATACCGGGAAAAGGAAAAAGCTTTTTTGCTGCCTGTGCTCCGTGATATCATTGTGCTCAACGGTGCCTGGACGCGTGCATTGGCCGAAGGGGAGGAATCAAAACTTTCTCTTTCGTATCATCCCGACGACCTCATGAGTCCCGACGCAATGGATATCGAATATTTCAACGACAACGCCTATATGGAAAATTGTACGGTACGTGTCTTCGCCGGCGCGGATGGACCAGAAATGGAGATCAGGTAATTTATACAATGAATGTGAAAAAACTCAATCCCTTTGAAGTGTATCGGGGACTCCCACGGCCGGTATACGTACTCTTTTTCGCGACAGTCATCAACGGCATGGGGATTTTTGTCTATCCGTTTTTGACGCTTTTTTTGACTATAAAACTTGGGTACACGATTGCCCAGGCAGGCCTGTTTATGTTTGCCGCCTCTCTCGCCTACATACCGGGTAACTTTATCGGTGGCAAGATCTGTGACTGCATCGGACGAAGAAAAGTCATGTTTGTGGGGCAAGCGCTCGCGAGTGCCATGTTTCTGGTGTGCGGATTTCTCGGCAGTTCGCCCCTTGTTCCCTGGTTCATTCTCCTCAATCTTTTTTTCGACGGATTCACCGATCCCGCGCGCCATGCCATGCAGACGGACGTGACGAATACGTCGAACCGGCAGAGCGCCTTCGCGCTGACGTATCTCGGTCACAATCTCGGTTATTCAATTGGACCGGTCGTGGCAGGTTTTCTGTTCGTAAACGCGTCGCACTGGCTCTTCATCGGAAATGCTGTGATGGGTTTTCTTGCAGTACTCTTGACGGTTACCTTCGTCAGCGAGACGAAGCCGTCATGCGAAGATATTGCCGAAAGTCTCAAAAGTGATAATACCGACAAGGCCATCGAAGGTTCCCTGCTTGCAGCCCTGAAAGAACGTTCCGGACTGCTTTTATTCGGCTTTCTGGTTACCCTGTACGGCTTCTCTTACGGGCAGACCTTGTTCTCTCTCCCTCTGTCGGCTGTTGCGGCCTTCGGAAATGACGGCGCTACAGTATTCGGTTCGCTCATGTCGCTCAATGCTGTGCTGGTTATTCTCTTCAACGCTCCGATCGTGAGCCTGACGCGCCGTTTTCGCACCCTCAGTAATGTCGCGTTCGCAGGCCTTCTGTACGCGGCGGGTTTTGCCGGTTATATTTTCGCCCGTTCGCTCGTGGCCATCTATTTGTGTACGGTGCTCTGGACGTTCGGCGAAATCGTCGATGCGGTGAATACCTGGTACTATATCGCGAATAATACGCCGATGAGTCACCGCGGCCGTTTCAGCGGCATCTTTCCGTTCCTGACCGGCTCGGGACGCGCCGTCGCTCCGTTCGCGGGCGGTCAGATTATCCAGAGCTTTGGTCTCGGTGCCTTGTGGCTCGTGGCGACGGGTACTTCCCTCGCCGGAGCGGCCGGCATCCGGATTCTTTCGTTTACCGGACTGAAGGAAGAAAAAAAGCCCGCTGCCGGCGACATCGGAACGGGTTCACTGTAAAAAAAACAACGATCTTCTTATAGACGGGCGGCGATCCGATCGATGAACTGCCACGAGTCGAGAACTTCTTTCGCCTCGGGTGAGGCGAGCTTTGCAAGATCGCCAGTCATGATTCCGGCTTCGATGGTGTCAAGCGTTGCTTTTTCGAGACGCGACGCGAAGGCTGCAAGCT
Source organism: Treponematales bacterium (assembly GCA_038248875.1). GTDB lineage: Bacteria > Spirochaetota > Spirochaetia > Treponematales > Treponemataceae > Teretinema. Next base: position 30,079 of record JBBRWY010000034.1, on the reverse strand, counting down.
CCGGTGTCCCATCGAGTTCTGCGCGTTTGTCGAAGGCTCCCGACCAAGCGAAGATGAGGGCGACAGGATTGGTCGACGTTTTTTCACCCTTCAGATATTTGTAGTAATGGCGCTGGACCGTTCCGTGTGCGGCTTCGTATTCGAACACACCATCCGGCGAGACGAGCACACTTGTCATCATCGCGAGGCTTCCCGAGGCGGAGGCGACCATGTCGCTCATCACGTCTCCGTCGTAGTTCTTGCATGCCCACAGAAAACCGCCCTTGCTCTGCATAACACGAGCGACGGCATCGTCGATCAGGGTGTAAAAATATTCAATACCCGCAGCTGCGAACTTTTCTGTAAATTCGGTGTCGTACACGTGTTGGAAAATTTCTTTGAAGCGTCCGTCGTAGGTTTTCGAAATAGTGTCCTTCGTCGCGAACCAGACATCGAGTTTTTCCGAAAGCCCATAGAGGCAGCATGCTCGGGCAAAGCTCGTGATCGATTCGTCAAGGTTGTGTATGCCCTGAAGGATACCCGTCCCCTTCATTTCTATGATAGTCTTTCGAATTTCTGTTCCATCAGGGCGGGTGAACACGAGTTCGGCTTTACCCGGCCCGTCGGTCGCGATCTCGCAGTTTTTGTATACGTCACCGTAGGCATGTCGGCCGAGCACGAGCGGTTTGGTCCAGCACGAGACAGTGGCCTTGATATTGTTCACGATGATGGGCTTGCGGAATACCGTGCCATCAAGCTCGGCTCTGATGATACCGTTCGGGCTCGGAGTCAGCGACTTGAGTTTGTATTCATCCATCCGTGCTGCATTGGAGGTGATGGTCGCGCATTTAACACCCACGCCGAGCCGTTTGATAGCTTCGGCGGACCGATAGGTTATTTCGTCGTCGGAGTCATCCCGGGACTTCAGTCCCAGATCGAAATATTCAACCTTCAGATCGACAAAGGGGGTGATCAATTTTTCTTTGATAACAGCCCAGAGTATTCGGGTCATTTCATCGCCGTCGAGTTCGGCGATCGCGTTCTTCATCTGGATTTTGGCCATGGTCATTCCTTCTCTTAAGCAGATATGCAGGCAGTTTACACAAAATGCAGTATCTCGACAAGATTTGCAAGGCTGCTTTTCATACTTGACCGGCTGCAATCAAAAGACGTACAAAAGAGGGATGACAGACGAAGAAGTGAAAACCATGGATGAAATTCTCGATATTGCACTCGAGGCTGGTATGATGATCCTGCAGAATGGGGGTGAAACCTACCGGACGGAAGAAACCATGATCGCAATTGCCTCGTCGCTTGGTGCCGAATCCTCATCCGCCTTCGTTACTCCGACGGTTGTCATGCTTACCTGCGTGGACGCAGACTCGCACTGCCATACACGCATCCAGCGGATTACCAACCGGACGATCAACCTCGGGAAAATTGCGCGCATCAACGAACTGTCCCGCCGGCTGGTCGGTCGAGGCCGCACTTCCAATCTGGGTCAGGTGGAATCACTCCTCAGGCGCATCAAGAACTCTCCGCTGCATCATCCGGTCGGTGTCGTACTTGCGACGGCCTTCGCGAGTGCTTGTTTTTCTCTTCTTTTTCTTGGGACCACCCAGGATGCGTTCGCGGCTTTTCTCATCGGAGCCGTTCTGCGGCTCGTCCTCTTTTTTATAACGCCGCTCGGTTTGTCGGGGTTCATTGTTTCGGTGATCGGTGGTTTGGTTATATCCATCCTGTCAGGTGTTTCGGTCGTATCCGGCTTTGTCGCTTCGTCGGGTAACATCAGCATTGCCGTTCTTATGTCCCTCGTGCCAGGCCTCGCCATTGTAAACGCGATCCGCGACATTATATCGGGCGATCTCGTGGCCGGTTCCGCCCGCCTCATGGAAGCCTTTGTAATCGCGGCCGCTTTGTCCCTCGGCGCTTCCTTCGGCCTCATGCTGTTTCCGGCTGAAACCTCGTACACGACGGCCATTCTTATCTTGAGCTCTCCGCTACCGGCATTTTTATTGTCGTTCTTTGCGACAGCTTCGTTCGCTTATTTCTTTTATATTAACCGCTACGATATTTTCTGGACCTCTCTTTTCGGGGGAGCTGGTTGGCTGGTGTATCTCGTTATCGCCGAGGACATGGCGAATCCGATCGCAGGGTACATGGCCGGTGCGTTATGTGTAGGTCTTCTGTCGGAATTTTTCGCGGTAGTTTTTAAGAAGCCTGCGACGGTATTCATTGTACCGGGAATCATCCCGCTCGTTCCGGGCGGCGGAATGTACGAAACTATGTTGCTGTCCGTGCTGGGAAAGATGGACGAGGCTGCGGTTACCGGATTCAAAACCCTGAGTGCCGCCGCCGCCATTGCTGTAGGGATTGCTCTTGCTTCATCGCTCGCTCGCCTGGTCGCCAGAAGCCGTGCGGCGGTCAGTTCTCGCCTGATCCGTCCATAACGGGTTTCGCGCTTTCGTTCTTCTCTGTTACCAATACCTTATCAATACGGTGTCCGTCCATATCCACGATTTCGCACAGATACCTGCCTGTCTGGATTCGGTCACCTGTTTTCGGGATGCTTCCGTTCACCGACAGGAGATAGCCGGCGAGGGTGTAGTATTCGTGAGTTCCACAGTCGGCGTCCGGCAGGTCGAATTCTTCGCGAATTTCTTCCATGCGAACCTGTCCGTCAACGAGGGCGCTGCCGTCTTCCCGCCTGAATATTCCCGATTCTTCGTCCGTTTCCTCGTCCGAAATTTCTTCGAGCAATTCCTCAATGATGCCGTTTCGGGTTGCGATGCCCTCAATTCCGCCATATTCATCGATGATGAATGCGAGTGCACAGTCGGTTTCTTCGAGCATCGACAGTGTCTTTAATATGGTAACGGTCTCGGGCAGATACACTGGTTTTTTGACCAGTGGCTTAAGTCCAGGCCAGACCGGCTCAAGGAGGGAGACGAGAAACTGGCGGGCGGAAAGTACGCCGAGTACCGAATCTACCGTGAGCGAACAGACGGGGAACTGGTTAAATTCACCGTGAGACAAAACAATCTGGAGAATTTCATCCTTTTTCATGCTTGATTCTATCCAGACTATATCACTGCGGTGGGTCATGCACGAACCCAACCGACGATTCGCAGGGAGATACATGCCTTTGTCGATTTCGGTATCTACCCCTGCTTCTTTTTTCCCCAAAGAAAATAAATTGAATCTTTTTTTATTCATGGCATTCCGATTCTATCACAAAAACTTGACATCAGCAATTTTTCTATGAATAATTGGGCAAAAGAGGAGCACCGCATGAGCGATTCACAGGAACTCGGCAACCGCATCAAGAATTACCGGGAACGTTTAGACCTGACGCCCGCACAGTTGGCAACCAATGCAGGACTTGACGCTGGCCTCATAACCGCGATCGAGCAGGGTGATGCGTATCCATCGCTCGGCGTGCTGCTTAAAATTTCCCGTGCCCTCGGCCAGCGCCTGGGCACTTTCATGGACGATCATTTCCGTGACGATCCGCTTATCGTCCGCGCCGAAGAACGCCAAGCGGCCCTTTCTCCCCACTCGGGTGGCGCCCAGGGGCCATATCGCTATTTTTCCCTTGGTAGAGGCAAGACCGACCGCCATATGGAACCCCTGTTCATCGAAATGAATCCCGATCAGGATGAAAAACTGTCGAGCCATGAGGGCGAGGAGTTCATTATTGTCGTCTCGGGCGAGATCGTGCTGCATTACGGAAAAAGAACCTTCAACCTCAAAAGTGGTGATTCCCTCTATTATAATTCGATCGTTCCTCATTTTGTCGGTGCCGCGGGCGGAAAACCCGCTTCCATCTATGCGGTTATCTTTCAGCCCTTCTAATACATATAAGGATGCAAGCGATGAGCGATACTGTTTTTATTCCGGCCTCCCCCGCAGGCATGGCTCCTGCCTCCGGTCCCTTCACCCGTGCAGCCTCCAGGGGATTGGCCCCCGCCGGCGAGAACATCACCCGGGACTTGACCATCGGGGCAGCCTTCGACCTCGCCGTTGCGCGCTTTCCTGACCAGGACGCTATTGTATATGCCGACCGCGACTATCGGCTCACTTGGCGGCAGTTCTCGGACCAGGTCGACCTCATGGCGAAAGGGCTCATGGCCCTCGGCGTCAAGAAGGGCGATAAGGTAGCCATCTGGGCAACCAACGTGCCGCATTGGGTAACGCTCCAGTTCGCGACTGCCAAGATCGGTGCGATCCTTCTGACCATCAACACTAACTACAAGATTGCCGAGATCGAGTACCTTCTCAAGCAATCTGACACTGAAAATTTCTTCCTGATCAACGGCATTCGTGACACCGACTATGTCAGCATCATGTACGAGCTCATTCCTGAACTCCGGGAGCATCCGCGCGGTCAACTGAAGTCGGCCCGGTTTCCCCTTTTAAAGCGCGTTTTCTTTCTCGGTCCTGAAAAACATCGCGGCATGTATTCCATGCCTGAGCTCATGTCCCTCGCCGATACAGTGTCAGACGACGATTACCGTGCGCGTCAGGCGAATCTCGACGCCCATGATGTCATCAACATGCAGTACACCTCGGGTACCACCGGCTTCCCGAAGGGCGTGCAGCTGACCCATTTTAATATCCTGAATGATGGTTACTGGATCGGCTACAATCAGAACTTGACCAGTAGTGACCGGGTGTGTATTCCGGTGCCCCTGTTCCACTGCTTCGGCTGTGTGCTCGGCGTCATGGCCTGCCTTAACCATGCCTCGACTATGGTGATTCTTGAAAAGTACGACGCCGTGAATGTGATGATGTCGGTCGAGAAGGAAAAATGCACTGCACTGTACGGCGTGCCAACGATGTTTATCAATGTGCTGGAGCATCCCCTGTTTGACCGTTTTGATTTTTCGACCCTGCGTACCGGCATCATGGCAGGCTCCCCTTGTCCGACCAAGAGCATGAAAGAATGCGTCGAGCGCATGCACATGAGCGAAGTGACCATCTGTTACGGACTCACCGAGTCGAGTCCGGTCATGACCCAGACCCGGTATGACGAGAAAAATCTTGACCTCAAGTGCTCGACCGTCGGGAAGGCGATGCCCGGCATCGAAGTCGCCGTCATTTCTCCCGATACGGGCGAACTTCTTGGCGTCGGCGAACCTGGCGAGCTGTGTTGTCGCGGGTACATCAACATGAAAGGCTATTACAAGATGCCTGCCGAGACGAGTGCATGCATCGACATAAACGGCTGGCTCCACTCGGGCGACATAGGTATCATGGATGAAAACGGCTACTTCAAGGTGACCGGACGGCTCAAGGACATGATCATCCGCGGGGGCGAGAACATTTATCCCAAGGAGCTCGAGGATTTTATTCATCACCTCGACGGCATATCCGATGTGCAAGTTGTCGGCGTTCCATCTACAAAATTCGGGGAACAGTGCGGTGCCTTTATCATCCTGAAGCCGGGAGTCGAGATGAGCGAAGCCGAGGTGCAGGATTTCTGCCGCGGTAAGATTGCCTGGTACAAGATTCCCCAGTTCATTTCTTTTGTGACAGAGTATCCGATGACTGCTTCCGGCAAGATCCAGAAATATAAGCTGCGCGAAAAATCTACCAAGCTCTGGCCCAATGCATAATCGGCTTCTGTATTCGGTTTTGCACTAAAATACATAAATACTGCATAATTATGCAATATTACCCCTAGAAAAGAAGCCCCGCTTCCTGTATTGTTGAACCGACTGTACAGAAAAGAGGTGTGTATGCTGGTTATGAAGTTTGGCGGTACTTCGATGGGAAGTGCCGGACGGATGTGCAATTCGGTCGATATCATCTGTGAACGGTCCAAGATTGACCGTCTCGGTGTTATCGTTTCGGCTGTCGGCGGGGTTTCAAATCGCCTGCAGGACAGTATTATTTTTGCGATGCAGGTGTTTACAAACGCTGCAGGCGAAACGCAAACCGCAGGGGTCACCACCACCTCCTTTACCAATACCGCCGAAGTTGTCGCATCGATAAAAAAAACACATGCCGACATTATTGTCGGGCTTGCATCTGCCGTGCAGGGTTTTAAACCTGCTGCAGCCGAAGCGGAACTGGAACTTCTGTATGCCGAATTAGACCGGCTTCTTGCCGCTGTTGCGGCTTTCGGCGAATGTCCCGAGACTATCGAGTGTCGTATTATGGGTCTTGGCGAACAGTTCTGTATACCAATTGTGGCCGAGCTCCTTCGCGCGCGCGGCGAATCGATAGAGGTGCTTGACAGCCGTAAATTTATTATTACCGAAGGAAATCTCGCCGAAGGCGATCCGGTATATGAAAAAATCGAGGCGAATTTCGCGCGTTACCGTGAACAAACTGCCTCCGGTGAAGGGGCTCGCGTGCTTCTTGCTCCCGGCTTCATCAGTTCCGACATTTCGGGCAAGCCATCTCTTCTTGGCCGTAACGGTTCGGATTTTTCGGCTGCTCTTTTAGCCATGGGTCTCGACGCGCAGAAACTCGAAATATGGTCCGATGTTGACGGCATCTACACAGCCGATCCGCGCATCGTCAGTGATGCCGTTCTTGTTAACGATATCAGCTATGAAGAGGCCATGGAGCTTTCCTTTTTTGGTTCGAAAGTTTTGCATCCGAAAACAATCCATCCTATCGCCGCTCGCGGAATCGAAACATGGAGCCTCAACAGCTTCAATCGTACCGCCCGGGGAACTCGCATCGCGGCGAGCGATTCCATACCTGTCGATCCTTTAGCCGGTCCTGTCCGCGGCGTGTCTTGCCTCAAGGATACCGCCCTCGTCAATGTGGCGGGAGCAGGCCTCAAGGGCAAGAAGGGGACGGCCGCTCGGATTTTCAGTGCGGTAAGCCGCTCGGGTGTCTCGGTCCTCCTCATTACCCAGTCGAGCTCGGAATACACGATCAGCTTTTGCGTGCGCGGGTCCGAAGCGCGGGAAGTCAAGATGGCCTTGCAGGAAGAATTTGCGCTTGAAATCCGCGAGAGTCTTATCGACAATATTTCGGTTATCAAAAACATGGCGATCGTATCAATAGTTGGCGATGGTATGAAACAGCGGAAGGGCGTTGCCGGTACTTTTTTCTCGGCGCTTGCGTTCGGCGGCATCAACATCCATGCGATAGCCCAAGGGTCCTCGGAACGCTCGATCAGTACGGTCGTGGCGAACACTGACGGGGATAAGGCTGTCCGCATTGCCCACCGTTTCTTTTTCAATACCTCCCAGACGATAGAAGTTTTTCTTTTCGGTGTCGGCACCGTGGGCGGTAAGTTGCTTGAGCAGATCCGCCTGCAGCGGGAGGAACTTAAAAAATCCCACATCGACATGCAGGTTTGGGGTATCGCCAATTCGCGAAAAATGCTCATGTCCCGGGCGGCCATCAATCTCGACAAATGGAAAGACCTTTTCGACACTGCCACCGAGATTTCCTCCGTTGACAGCATCCTTAATTTCGTCAAGGCCGAAAAACCGCTCAATCCGGTATTCGTAGATTGCACCGCAACCGGTATGCTGCCGGAAAAATATCCTGCTGTATTCGAAGCTGGCATGCATGTGGTCACTCCGAACAAGCGGGCTAATTCGTACACACTCGATTTCTGGCACCAGCTCCGTACTTCCGCTACGATACATCACAAGCGTTTCCTGTACGAAACAAACGTTGGCGCAGGCCTTCCTGTTATCGATACCTTCCGCAGCATGCTCAAGTCGGGTGACGCTCTGGTCACGTTTTCCGCTATCATGTCAGGCTCGCTGTCGTACATCTTCGGTCGACTTGACGAGGGTGTGGCCTTTTCGCAGGCTGTGCTCGAGGCGCGAGAAAAGGGCTTTACCGAGCCCGATCCCCGGGACGATCTGTCCGGCATGGACGTCGCCCGCAAAGCTCTGATCATTGCCCGCGAGGCAGGCCTTCCTCTTGAGCTTTCAGATATCAAGATGTCGCCGGTATTTCCTGACGGTTTCGATTCTTCCGGGACGGTTGCGGAATTTCTTGCACGGCTTCCACAAATTGACGGATGGTTTGTTTCGCGTGTGGCAGCTCTCAAAAAAGAGGGAAAGCTGCTTCGCTTTGCCGCCAACATCACCGGAGCCGACCGGTCCGCTTGCGTCGGTACTGTCGAGGTTTTCCTTTCCGACCCGCTCGCTGCCGTACGCGGCGGCGAAAACGCATTTGTCTTCACGACAAAATATTATTCTCCCATACCGCTTCTTATTCGCGGTTATGGTGCCGGCGCGGATGTTACCGCTGCAGGTGTATTCGCCGATCTATTGAGGACAACCACATGGTAATCGTACTTGAAAAAAATATACGTGATGACGACAAGCTGCGCATCCGTACCTTCCTTGAAAAAAATTCCCTCCGCGTCAACGAGATTGTCGGAGAGGAAGAAACCATTTTCGGCGCTGTCGGCCGCGTGGGCATCGATCCCCGGGAGGTAGAAATCCTCCCCGGTGTTTCTCGCGTCATTCCCATTTCGAAAGCATACAAGATGGCATCGCGCGAATTCAAGCGTGACAATTCCATCGTGAACGTACGCGGTGTTAAAATCGGTGGAAACCGAGTTACGGTAATAGCCGGACCTTGTGCCGTCGAGAGCCTTGAACAGATGATGGAATCAGCCGCGCGCGTCGCCGAGTCGGGCGCTGTCATGCTCCGCGGTGGCGCATACAAGCCGCGTACCAGTCCCTACGCTTTTCAGGGTATGGCCGAAGAGGGTATCAAAATCCTGCGCCAGGCGGGCGACGCCTACGGGCTTCCCGTTGTGACCGAAATTGTTTCGGCCGAGCATATTCCGGTCATGATAGACTATGTCGACGTGTTCCAGATCGGTGCGCGTAACATGCAGAACTTCGAGCTCTTGAAGAAGGTTGGCGCACTCGGTCGGCCGGTTATTCTCAAGCGCGGTATTGCCGCAACAATCGAAGAATGGCTTATGGCAGCGGAGTACCTTTTGGCGAGCGGTACCGAGGACGTTATCCTGTGCGAACGGGGAATAAGGACCTTCGAAAAGGCAACACGAAATACCCTTGACCTGTCAGCTATCCCTGTACTGCGCTCCTTGACTCATCTTCCGATAATCGTTGACCCGAGCCATGCTGTCGGTATTCGCGACAAGGTTCCTCCAATGGCCCTTGCTGCAGTCGCTGCTGGTGCCGATGGGCTCATTGTCGAGGTGCATCCCAATCCGGATTGTGCCCTCTCGGACGGCGCCCAGTCCCTGTATCCTATACAGTTTGAAAAAATGATGCGTGACATAGAAGTGCTCGCTCCGGTTGTTGGCCGCGCTGTTTCGCGTCGCGCCATTATGCGACCTGCAAACCTTACAAAGAACCACGGAGCGGAAGGTGAGAGAATCACAACTGCGCTTCCTTTAACTGCAGCTTCGACTCCTGTTATCTGCGCTTACGCGGGCGGACGCGGTGCTTACGCCGAACAGGCCATAAGCCGATATTTCGACGAGGAAGCCACAGCCCTTCCTGCACCAAATTTCCGTGAGGTGATCAACACTGTAGTCGACGGGCGCGCTTCGTTCGGCATGCTTCCTATCGAAAACAGCCTCGCCGGTTCGGTGTACGAAAATTACGACAACCTTGCGCGGTACGAAGACATCGAGATTGTCGGCGTGGTTACCCTGCGCATCGAGCATTCCTTTCTGGCGGTCAAAGGTGCGATGCTCGAAACAATAGAGACGGTTTACTCGCATCCGCAAGGCCTTGCCCAGTGCGAAGCGTTTCTTGCACTTCATCCCGCCTGGAAGCACATCGAGACTGACTCCACTTCGGCTGCGGCTGAACTCGTTGCTGCTTCCGGCGACACTAGTAAGGCTGCAATAGCAAGCGATACTGCCGCTTCGGTATACCGTCTCGAATCCCTCAAGTCCGGTATCGAGACGAACCCGCGCAACTATACCCGTTTCGTGATCATTGCCCGAGCCGGGGAGATAGTCTGTGATTCTCCGAATCATGCGACCGTTATCTTTACAACAGCCAACGAACCCGGATCCTTGTATTCCGCTCTCGGACTTCTTTCGAAGCATGGTCTTAATCTGACCAAGCTCGAGTCCCGTCCGATACAGGGTGAGCCATGGCGCTACCGCTTCTACGCAAATATCGCCCTGCCGGAAGGCGTGTCGTCAAGTGTAGTGGCTGCTGAATGCATTCGTGCCGCTCTTGGAGAAATGAAAAAAATAAGTCTGGATGCGGGAATTGTGCAGGGCGTACGAATTCTCGGTATGTACAACACGAAGGAGATCCAATGAAAAGATACGTCATTTCCGTTCTCGTCGAAAATCATTCCGGCGTACTGAGCCGCGTGTCCGGACTCTTCAGCCGCCGGGGCTATAACATCGACAGTCTTACTGTCGGGGTCACCGAAAAGCCTGATCTTTCACGCATGACCATTGTCGTGCGCGGGGATGAATACATTCTCGAGCAGATCGAAAAACAGCTGGCAAAACTCGTCGAGGTTGTCTCGATCCATCAATGCGAGGCAGGATCTACGGTCGTACGCGAGCTCGCTCTCATCAAGGTGAGCGCCGCCGGCAGTGCGCGTGCGGGTGTTATCGAGACGGCAAATATTTTCCGTGCCCGGATTGTCGACGTCGGTGTCGACTCGCTTATCATCGAAGCGACCGGCAGCGAGGAGAAGATTGCCGGCCTCATCAAACTTTTGGAACCGTTCGGTATCCGCGAGCTCGTGCGAACCGGACTGACTGCAATGGACCGTGGCGGAGAAGTACTCGTCTAAATCGTGTATTTTCCAAGAAGAAGGTCTCTGACGAAGAGGGTCTGAATTCCGTCGCGGACTTCTTCTGCGCTTCTGTCCAAAAGCGCGCCTTCGGCATCGGCGATATATTTCGGCCAGGCATCCCTGATGGCGAGAAGGGCATTTCGCTTGCGTATTTTTTCGCCGTATGATGTTTCGTTTCCTGCCATCTGTACGTATATCTTTTTTTCATTTTTTTCACACACAAAGCTGACCGCGGCCCTTGTCTGACTGTTGATCGTAACGCGGCCCTGGAACACAGTCCAGCCTTCCGACAGAAAATGGATCAGTACCAGATTCTCCAGCGCGCGATCAAAATTGGCCGGAGTTTCTTTTTTCACGAAAGCCGTTCGCAAACCAACATCCGCAAAATACCAGGCCTGTCCTGCATCGACTGTTTTGATTTTGTCGATGTCGAGGACGGGTAGGGCAAACAGAAGTCCCGTTTCCTTACAAAAATCCATATAGTCGAGCACAGCCTGCGGCGAGATGGTAATGCGTTGTGCGCTCAGTGCTGCCATTATTGTTCTCGCACTCAGTATTTCGCCTGTGGAGCGCGCAATTAGCTCGAGAAGAAGCCGCAAGTGTGCAGGATTCCGGATAGCGTGTTGTTCGACTATTTCGGTTAAGATAAATGAATTTGCGCGCATTCTCAAAAACGCTTTGAGACCGTCGGATTCCGGATCAACGAATCCTGTTTCGGGAAGTCCCCCGGCCCGGCTGTAGAGTTCGAGCGAATTTCGGGAATCAGGTCTTTCAAAGGCGGCTAGAAATTCCGGAAAGGAAAAGGGAGTGATGCGAACGACGCCGAGGGAGGAAGAGAATGTTTCGCGGAGTGCACGCTCGAGTGGAACCGTTTTTCTTCCGGTGATACATACGGTGACCGTGTAGTTTTGAATAATTTTCGCCACAGCTCCGCAAAGGTCTTCGATACCGTCGGCATTGTCGATACAGAGGGCTGATGGTCCCACGCCGAGCGCCCGTGCCGCTTCGTGCAGCTGTCGCCCGTTTTCGATGCCGTTTTCCCCGTCTATCTGTACTATGCGGATCGGCGGTTTTTCTTCACGCAGTTTCCGTATAAGAGCGGCCAGAAGCCAGGATTTTCCGGTTCCCCGGAGACCGGCGAGAAGAATGAGCGGGACGGTTTTGCGGAACTTGTAGCCCTGTTCAGTATATCTGGCTCTTTCCTGCTGTTTCATTTGTCTATTATAACAAACAAAATAATATAATACAAACGAATACCTAATATAACAGACATTAAAACGATAAATGAATCAAATTAAATCTTGTGCAGTCCTACTGTATTATGTTTTTATACTGGTATCATTATTTTTGAGGAGCATGATATGGCACGACAGATAAAGATTTTCGACACCACCTTACGCGATGGCGAGCAGGCCCCCGGCTGTAGCATGAATCTGCAAGACAAACTTGACGTTGCTGAAAGTCTTGCGCGCCTCGGTGTCGACATAATCGAAGCAGGTTTTGCCATTGCGAGTCCCGGCGATTTTCAGTCCGTCCAGGCTATAGCTCGCACCGTTAAAGGCGTCACTATCGCTTCCTTGAGCCGAGCCCTCGAAAAAGACATCGACGCCACCTGGAGTGCCATCCGCGAGGCCGAAAGCCCGCGCATTCATACCTTCCTCGCTACCAGTCCCATCCACATGGAATTCAAGCTGAAAAAAAATCCTGACCAAGTGTATGAACAAGCGGTAAAGATGGTTAAATATGCACGCAACCTCTGTGGCGATGTCGAATTTTCGCTTGAAGATGCTTCCCGTTCCGATCCGGTCTTTATGTACCGGGTAATCGAAGGCGTCATCAATGCAGGCGCTTCGACGGTCAACATACCGGATACGGTCGGTTATGCAGTGCCCGAAGAATTTGCCGCTCTCATCCGCGGAATCAGGGACAATGTACCGAATATTGACAAGGCTGTCCTTGCCGTTCACTGCCATAATGACCTTGGTCTTGGCGTCGCAAACAGTCTTGCCGCAGCCCTTGCCGGAGCCGGACAGATTGAATGCACTATAAACGGACTCGGCGAACGCGCGGGAAATGCCGCCCTTGAAGAGATTGTTATGAACCTGTTTACCCGTAAAGAATATTACGGTATGTCCACCCGCGTGGATACGACCCTGCTGTATCAGGTTTCCAAAAAGGTGACCAAAGCAACCGGCGTCCGTTGTCAGCCGAATAAAGCAATCGTCGGTGAAAATGCGTTCGCACATGAGGCAGGCATACACCAGCACGGCATCCTCGCAAATCGCGCAACCTACGAGATAATGACTCCTGAATCCATCGGACTGCCACACAATAAGATGGTGCTCGGTAAACATTCCGGACGTCACGCTTTCGAAGAACGCCTCGTGTATCTTGGTCACCGCGTCAACGAAGAACGCCTCAATGTACTTTTTGAGGAATTCAAAAACCTCGCCGACAAGAAAAAAACGGTTTCCGACCGCGATATCGACGCGTTGGTTTCGGGGTCCCGCGATGGTATGCCCGAAGCATTCAAACTCGACCGTTTTGTCATCAATTCGGGTTCGTCGATTACCGCAACTTCGGTTGTGCGTATTCACTTGAAGGATGGCACGCTCGTCGAAAAGGTTTCGATAGGCGACGGTCCGATCGACGCTTCGCTTAACGCGGTGGACAAGATCGTCGGTGGTTCAGAAATCAAGCTCGAGGACTTCTCTCTTCAGGTGGTTGATGTACTCGACACCGGAGCGGACGCACAGGGCGAGGCTTATGTCCGCATCAGTCGGGACGGTCGCACCTGGAACGGCAGTGGCGTATCAACCGATATCGTCGAGGCCGGAATCAGGGCCTATCTTGCCGCAGTCAATGCGATGACCTACGAGATCGAGCAGGAAAAAACGAGGGGGCTTGTATGAAACGGGTAGATATATTTGATTCCACTTTACGCGATGGGGCACAGGGAGAGGGCATCAGCTTTTCCGTACAGGACAAGCTGCACATCGTCCGGGCTCTCGACGAGCTCGGCGTCGCGTACATAGAAGCGGGGAATCCCGGTTCCAATCCGAAAGACCTCGATTTTTTCGGCGAAGTAAAAAAAATCAAGCTTGAAAATTCGCGGCTTGTCGCATTTGGTGCCACGAGACGCAAAGATAGTTCCGCCGGTGACGATGTGAATCTCGCGAGCCTTCTTGCTGCTGGTACCGAAGATGTGTGTATTTTCGGGAAGACCTGGGATTTTCACGTCACCGAAATACTCCGAGCCACACTCGAGGAAAATCTTGCAATGATACGCGAGACTGTCGAATATCTTGTAAGTCAAAAACGAAAGGTCATCTACGACGCCGAGCATTTTTTCGACGGCTACCATTCTAATCCCGAATATGCCCTGAACACTCTCCGCGCTGCCGTCGAAGGCGGTGCCGGAACTCTGGTCCTTTGCGATACGAATGGGGGAACCCTGTGCGACACAGTGCAGGACCTTACGGCTAAAGTGGTTGCCGAGTTTGGCCTTCCGGTCGGAATCCACTGCCATAATGATACGGGCATGGCTGTTGCCAGCTCGCTTCTTTCGGTTAAAAGCGGCGCAATCCAGGTGCAGGGAACCCTTCTGGGCATCGGAGAACGAACCGGTAACGCCAACCTTTCTACTGTCATTGCCGATCTCGAGCTCAAGATGGGAATCACCTGTCTTCCTGAAGGAAAGTTGAGTCTTCTGACTCCCATCACCCGACGCATTGCTGAAATTGCGAATATCACTCTCGAGGGCGGCATGCCTTTTGTCGGCCACAATTCCTTCGCGCACAAGGCGGGCATGCACATCGATGCGATGACAAAAAATCAGCTTGCCTATGAGCACATCCCTCCTGACTCTATAGGGAATGAACGTACCTTCCTCATGAGTGAAGTTGCCGGTCGCTCGATGATCATCGAGAAGATTCGTAAATTCGATACCACAATCCAGAAAGATACACCGGTGGCTTCCCAGATTGTAGCTCGCGTCAAGGAGCTCGAACATTCGGGGTACCAGTTCGAAGGCGCTGAGGGCAGCTTTGAACTGCTGGTTCGCAAAAATATGGGCAAGTACAAGCCCTTTTTTGATTTACAGTACTACAAGATCATTGCCGAACAACCCATCGACGGTGTCAGCTCCACTGCCTTTGCCCAGATCAAGATCGGGGTAGAAGGGGAGATGGCGATCACGGCGGGCGAAGGTGATGGTCCGGTGCATGCGCTCGACGTCGCGCTCCGCAAAGCGCTCGAACGGTTCTATCCAGGAGTACGCCAGATACGCCTCACCGACTTCAAGGTTCGCGTTCTCGACTCGAAAAGCGCCACCGCCGCCAAGGTTCGCGTTCTGATCGAATCGACTGACGGTGTAGCTGTTTGGTCAACTGTCGGGGTTTCCACCGACTTGATCGAGGCTTCGTGGATAGCTCTTGTTGATTCCTTCGAGTACAAGCTGATAAGTGACGTGGAAAAACGTTTCCGGGCATATCTGTAACAGCTTTCAGTGTAAACAGGGCTTTACAAATGCAGTGTTTTGCAATACGATAACTTAACAAATACTGTAGTAAGTTAAGTAAAAATAAATTAACCTAAAGGAGCACTACATGGGAATCGAACACGCACTCCTGCCGGAAAAAAGGCCTTGTAGTGGCCCATGACGGACGGTCTCATCAACCAGCTGAAAGCCAAACAAAACCGAGAGGAGAAAATGGTATTATGAAGTTTTCAATTACAACTATACCCGGAGACGGAATCGGACCGGACATCGTTCATGAAGGCTGCCGTGCGCTTGATGCGATTGGTAAAAAATACGGCCATACTTTCACGTATACCGAAGTGCTCGCCGGCGGCGCCGCCATCGATGCGACGGGCGAGCCTTTACCTCAAGTAACTCTCGATACCTGCCTCAAAAGCGATGCGGTTCTTCTCGGTGCGGTCGGCGGTCCCAAGTGGGACGTTCTGCCCGGAAACAAGCGCCCCGAAAAGGCCTTGCTCGGACTGCGCGCCGGAATGAAGGTGTACGCCAATCTTCGTCCTGCCCTGATGTTCAAACAACTTTCAGCTGCCTGCCCGCTTAAGGCGGAAGTGATCGGCGACGGACTCGATATCCTCATCGTGCGCGAACTGACCGGCGGAATCTATTTCGGTGACCGCGGTCGTTCGGCAGATGGAAAATCCGCCTGGGACACCGAGACCTACAGTACGAGCGAGATTTCACGAGTCATCAAGATCGGTTTCGAATCCGCACAGAAGCGCTCTAAAAAACTCTGCATCGTCGATAAGGCCAACATACTCGAGACCAGCCGCTTGTGGCGCGAGGTTACGGAATCCATGAAAGGCGCGTATCCGGATGTCGCGCTCTCCTACATGTATGTAGATAATGCCGCCATGCAGCTCGTTCGCAATCCCGGCCAGTTCGATGTAATTGTTACCAGCAATATGTTCGGCGACATCCTTTCTGATGAGGCCAGCCAGATCACCGGCTCCATCGGCATGCTCGCGTCGGCTTCGCTCGGTGATTCAGGACCCGGACTCTACGAGCCCATTCACGGCTCGGCTCCCGACATTGCCGGTCAGGACAAGGCTAATCCACTCGCGACTGTTCTTACCTGCGCAATGATGCTCCGCTATTCGCTTGGTTTGCCCAAGGAAGCAGAACTTCTCGAGAAGGCGGTAGAAATAGTGCTGAATGCCGGCTGGCGCACCTTCGACATTTCCGGAGGTACTGCAGACCGGGAAAAATTGGGAAACAAACTGGTAGGCACAAAAAAAATGGGTGACCTGGTAGTCGAGGCGATCAGCTCTCTGTAAGCGCTTCGTCCCGGTACACGATCAGAATCTCCTGCTGGAGGAACGGACGCGCATATATGTGCGCGATTATTTCCTCCAGTTGTGACCGAGCCCTGTTTTTTTTGATTCGGGCGAAAGGACACATCCAACGATCCGGCAGGAATCCTTTTCGCCGATTGATCAGCATCGGTGGAATCAGCAAAAGGCGATAATACATCTTGCGGTATTCCTTTTCCAATTGTGACCTCCAAACTTTTTATATATAGGTTTTTTTTTAGTTTTTGATTTGATAGTCGGCGATCAGATCTTGCAAAGCGTTGATGAATTTCGCGTTTTCCTGAATGGCAAGATATCCGCTGTCCGGCCCGGGAATATCGTCGGTGAGAAAAAACTGGAAGGGATAGGCATCAAGTTCCCTGCAAAAAAGGGCCAGCGTTTTACCCGAGATCCATTTTTTACGGTTTTCAATATTGTTTACGAAAGTCAGTGTCAGCCCGGTGCGCGTTGCGAGTTCGAGCTGTGAAAGATTGTGTTTGTTTCGGAGTTTTCGCAGATTGTCAGCAATAATCTGGCGGATGTCATAATTTTGTTTCATGAGTATATGTTTATTAAACTATTGGTTTAATGTTTGCGCAAATGCCTCGTGGATGTTATGTAATTGTACTATTGGTACAAACAAAGGATTGAAACATGCAATACAGCGGTGCCAGAATCGTAATCGAATGTCTTGCCGAGCAGGGGGTAACAATCGTGTTCGGATATCCGGGTGGAACCATCCTGAATGTTTATGACGAATTGTACAAAAATGCTGATCGCATAACCCATATCATGACTGCCCACGAACAAGGTGCCTCCCATGCGGCAGATGGATATGCCCGTTCTACCGGAAAGGTAGGAGTGGTGCTTGCGACAAGCGGGCCGGGAGCAACCAATCTTGTAACCGGAATCGCGACCGCCTACATGGATTCTGTTCCTCTTGTAGCCATAACCTGCAATGTCGCTACCCATCTTTTGGGAAAAGACAGTTTTCAGGAAGTCGATATTACGGGCATCACCATGTCCATAACCAAACACAATTATATTGTCCGGGATGTTACAAAGCTGGCCGAAACCATGCGCGAGGCCTTCGAAATTGCCCGGAGCGGCCGACCGGGACCGGTCCTTCTCGATATTCCCAAAGACATAACCGCAGCTCTCGCGGAGTGGGTTCCTCTGTGTAGTCCGCAAAGCACCGATGTTCCCTGCGTGACGCGAACAGCGATCAAAATACCCGTTGCGAGCGAGGTTGACCTCGAACGGACTGCAAGGCTCCTTTCGAAGGCTGAGCGTCCCTTCTTATATGTCGGCGGCGGGGTTGTCATCTCGGATGCCTGCGAAGAACTAAAAGCCCTCGCCGAAAAACTGAATTCCCCTGTTTCAGTTTCGCTCATGGGCAAAACCGCTTTTCCTTCGCGACATCCCCTGTGCACCGGCATGATCGGCATGCACGGCACGAAGGCTTCCAATACCGGCGCAAACCGCTGCGACCTCCTTGTTGCTATCGGTGCCCGTTTTTCCGACCGTGTCATATCGGATCCCGCGAGGTTTGCAAAGGAGTCGGCTATTTTGCAGATCGACATCGATCCCGCGGAGATAAACAAGAATATCAGGACTGCCTCCAGCCTGACGGGAAACATAAAGGAAATTCTTGCATCTTTATGTGCACTCGTCGAACCCCGGCCCGCCGACGACTGGAACAGGCAGATCGTGGAGTGGAAAACCCATATTCCTGCAATGTACGGTAAAAAAACATCCCTTCATCCGAAGTTTGTACTTGAAACCGTTCACGAACGGCTCGGGGACGATACTATTATTTCGACCGAAGTCGGCCAGCACCAGATGTGGGTAGCACAGTTCTATCCCTTTGCCAAACCACGCACTTTTTTGACTTCGGGGGGGCTCGGTACGATGGGCTACGGAACCGGTGCTGCTCTTGGAGCGCAGGCAGCCTTTCCAGACCGGTATGTTGTGCATATTGCCGGTGACGGTTCCTTCCGCATGAACCTGAACGAACTTGCGACAATTTCCTTCTATAAATTGCCCGTCATCATCATCATCGCCAATAATGGAACTCTCGGTATGGTCCGCCAGTGGCAAAAGCTTTTTTATGACAAGCGCTATTCCTCGACTACCCTCGACCGTCCGCCTGATTTTGTAAAGCTTGCCGAAGCGTTTTCCGTCCGGGGTTACCGTGCCGAAACTGAAGCAGAATTTAGTGCTGTTTTCGACACTGCATGTTCCGAGCGAACACCTGCGCTCATCGATTGCTGCATGGATATCGACGAAATGGTATTTCCCATGGTACCCGCAGGCAAGCCTATTGACGAACTCCTCTTGGATGCGCAATTCTAGGGAAATATGCTGTTTCCCACCTTCGGTTTCGCATTTTTCTTCCTCTGCGTGTTTACCGGATACTGGTATGTATTCCGGAAAAACCTCGAGCGAAGGATTTTTTTGGTTGCAGTGAGTTATCTGTTCTACGCACTCTGGGACTGGCGTTTTTGCGGTCTCCTTTTCCTGACGACCGCAGCCAATTACGGTTTTGGCCTTCTTGTCGGCATCAATCGTGAACACCTGTGGCGAAAAACTTTTTTGGTGCTTTCCATTGTGTTCAATCTACTCGTGCTCGGGTTTTTCAAGTACTACAATTTTTTTGCAGAATCGGCCAATACACTCATCCAGACTTTTGTTTCTGGACACGCCGCTTCCTCTGCCGGCACGGCAGTGCCTTCCTTCCTGTTTCCCGCGCTCTCGGTGATCATGCCCGTCGGTATTTCTTTTTATACGTTCAAAGTCATGAGCTATGTGTTTGACGTGTACCTGTGTAAACTCCCTCCGGTGCGTTCCTACCTAGATGTCATGTTGTACGTTTCTTTTTTTCCGCAGATAGCTTCTGGCCCCATTGTGCATGCATCGGATTTTTTCCCCCGCCTTGGAGAAACCATTAATGCCGGACGCGAGCTTGAAGAGCGGCCGCTTGAATTCGACCGCGCCGCAACGTTGATCATGTCGGGACTGCTGAAGAAGATGGTTTTTGCCAATTTTCTTTCCACCTTGTTTGTCGATCCGATATTTTCAAATCCGGGAATGTACCATTCCGCCGAGGTTTTTCTCGCCGCGGTTGGTTACTCCGTTGTCATTTATTGCGATTTTTCCGGCTACAGCGATCTTGCCATCGGCATCGCCCTCTTTCTGGGATTTAGAACTCCGGCAAACTTTAACCGGCCCTACATTTCCTTTTCGGTAACCGAATTTTGGAAACGCTGGCACATGACTTTTTCCAGCTGGCTGCGGGACTACCTCTATTTCAGTATGGGCGGCTCGCGTTTCGGCAAGATCCGGACCATGTTCGCTCTCTTTTTTACCATGATTCTCGGTGGACTCTGGCACGGTGCCTCGTATACCTTCCTCATCTGGGGGGCCATGCAGGGGCTTGCTCTTGCCTTCGAGCGCGGTACTGGCACGGGAAGCAACCGGAGTTCCAAACCGGCACTTGCAGTAGTTCAGATCTTTGTTACCTTTCTGTTTACGACGCTCAGCTGGATAGTTTTTCGCTCGGCTTCTCTCGAAACTATCCTTGTTTTTTTCCGCTCGCTTGGCAATTTTGGCCCCCAAATCACCCTGCTGTCGCCCCTTGTCCTCATTCTGCTTGTTTTGGGCCTCTTGATGCACGCGATACCCGGCTCTTTCCGTGCTGCCTGCTTTGACGGCTATCGACTGGTTCCGCTGCCCCTGAAAGGAATCTTGTTCGCTCTCTTTTTTGTACTTCTTGCTATTGTGTCGATGTCTGGTGTAGCGCCTTTTATATATTTCCAGTTTTAATGGGGGATGTGGCAATGAAAAAGCCAAAAGAAGACGCATACAGTCCGAATCAAGTGCTCGGGACCCTGCTTGTTTCGGTTTTTTGCATAACGGTACTGTGCGGCCAAACGCTGTGGGTTCCTCCATCGCGGATTGAAAACCTCCACGTTCGCTCTATTGTCCTTGCCATAACCGATTCGGCCGCTATTTTTGCTTCGACGACATCCCTCGATCGGTATCTTCCTGCGTTCCGCTCTACTTTTTTGGATTTATCCGGTCTTTCAAACCATGATTCATGGGACACCCGCTATTTTAATCGCCGAAGTGTTGAAATTACTGCCAGTGCTACGGGTACGCTCCCCACCGCACTTCCGCTTCCTGTTTTGCCGGTTCCTTCCGACGCTGGAGTAACTGCTGCTTCCCGCACCGACACTGCAATTAACGACAATCCGGTTTCCGAGGGCACCATAGCGGCAACATTCGCAAGCCCTGCACCGGTCTTTATTCCGGTCAGCTCCATCCATTCACGCGAAAACCCGTTGCGGGTGTTTATGTTCGGCGATTCGCAAGTTTTCAGCCTCGGTTCGGGCCTTTCCCGGCTTGCTGGCAGGGATTCCCCGGTTACTGTCGATTTTCTCGCCATTCATTCATCGGGCTTCATTCGGGGCGATTATTACAACTGGCCCACAAAGCTTGCTGATACGTTCCGGGAAAAACCGTGTGAGGCCGCGGTCATGATGCTCGGTATGAACGATTATCAGAGTTTCTGGAACAATCGGGGCGAAATCATGAAAAAGGGAACGCCCGAATGGGAAGACGCATACAGGGAAAAATGCCGGTCCCTTATCGACGTAGCCCTGACCTATGTACCTCGCCTGTATTGGATCGGGATGCCCGCGGTAAAAAACCGCTCGTACGATACCAATCTGGCGTATATAGACTCGGTCCAGAATTCTCTTGTCGGCGAATACAGTCCCGATACCCTTGTGAGGCTCTCGTTGCGTGAAGTTTTTCCCGGTACAGCAAAAGAATACACCGATTCCATTACGAACGGTGACGGAAAAAGTTTGAAAGTAATGAATGACGACGGAACCCATTTTACTGTCGAAGGCGGGCAGGTGGTGATGAAACCGTTCTTTGACCGACTTTCGCAGGACTTTCTTTTTTCCGAAGTACCCGTTGCAAATCTTCCGAAATAGTTGCTATACTCCATGCATAAAACTGTATATTTATGCACTTTAATGGAGATACGCTATGTTAAACCGAAACAAGAATCTTGCAAATCTGTCATCCGGCTATTTGTTCCCTGAAATTTCCAAGCGCCGCGCAGCTTATGCCAAGGCACATCCTGAGGCAAAAATAATCAGTCTCGGCATCGGGAATACTACCGAACCGCTTACACCCCATATTGTCGAAGCCCTGCATGCCGAGGTGACGAGGCTTGGCACAACGGAAGGCTATTCGGGATACGGCGACGAAACCGGCCTTTCTGCTCTCCGCGCCAAAATTGCCGAGGTTTTGTACCGTGGACTCGTAAGTGCCGACGAGGTATTCGTCTCGGATGGGGCAAAATGCGACATCGGACGTATCCAGTACCTGTTTGGCTCTTCAGTTCCCGTCGCAGTGCAGGATCCGGCTTATCCGGTCTATGTCGACGGTTCGGTCATGATCGGAGCGGCAGGTCCTGTTCCTGCAGGCGGCACGGGTTATGAGGGCATAACCTACATGCCTTGTACCGTTGAGAACGGTTTTTTCCCCGATCTTGCGGCCATCCCTAAAAATGCCCTGGTGTATTTCTGCTCTCCAAACAATCCGACCGGTGCCGTTGCTACGAAAAATCAGCTTGCAGCCCTTGTCGCTGCTGTCAAGGCAAAGGGTTCGATCATCATTTTCGATTCCGCCTATGCTGCCTATATTCGAGATTCGGCGATTCCCCTTTCTATTTTCGAAATTCCTGGCGCCCGGGAATGTGCGATCGAAATCAGCTCGTTTTCGAAACCCATCGGTTTTACCGGGGTCCGACTCGGCTGGTCAATCGTGCCAAAAGAACTGTGTTTCGCAGATGGTACTCCGGTCATGCAGGATTGGACACGGCTTATGACAACCATCTTTAACGGCGCGTCAAACATCGCCCAGCATGGCGGGCTTGCGTCCCTTGATGCGAAAGGAATCGCCGAAACGCGGGAACTGACGGATTATTATTTGAGAAATGCACAGACCATACGGAAAACCCTTTCGGGAGCGAATTTCCGGAACGCGGGAGTGGAGATTTTCGGTGGAGACAATGCACCCTATATTTGGGCACGATTTCCGGATAGAAAAAGTTGGGAGATATTCGATCTTATTCTGGATACCTGCCATGTCGTGTGTACTCCCGGAGCGGGTTTCGGCCCCGCAGGCGAAAGCTTCATCCGGTTCAGTTCCTTCGGACACCACGAACAGGTAGTCGAAGCCTGCAAGCGGCTGTCTTCTCTGGTTCTCTAGACGACACAATATACCGGCGGTGCTGCAGAAAGACGTTTTTAGTGCTTTTCAACTGCAGTCTGTTTGCCGGTCCGGATCGTTGCTCCGAGGCGGAGGTCGAAGAACAGTTTGTCGAGGCCGTCCACTTGGTCGGCGAGCGAAAAGCTGTACAGGGATGCGTTTCCATCTATAAAAAAGCTGAAATCTGCTGCAGGTGCCCAGGTGAGACCGCCACCGAGTAGGAGGTTGGCGATCTTCCGGTTGTTGGCCGAATCCTTCTCGATGAAGTAGTCGGCCACGCGATAGATGAAATTGACCGAGATTCTGAACACAGAACCTTTTTTGAACGACTCCGTATATAAACCGTAATCAGTGATACTTTTTATTCGCGATTCTGTCAGGGACGCGCGGGTATTCATCCGCTGCTGGATGCCGGCGCTGCACAGCACGTTAGGGAGGTAGAAACCCGCCGACAGTGCACTTTTCTGCAAGTACACCTGGCCGCCCGAAACTGAAGCAGGCGGGAGAGCGAATTCGGTATCTGCACGGGCAACGACTATTCCGGGAACCGTGATGCTGAATCCGATACCGACGCCCGGCTGGAAGAGTACCGGAATGTCCTCGCTGTCGCCGCCTGAATTGAGTACGCCAAAGGAAGGGCCGGCTGAAATTTCGAGAAAAGAGGTGCGGAACGAAGCCCGAGCGGCAAGGGTATTTCCATTTACCGGATCGGTCTCATACGAGATTTTTCCTTCCATCTGTTCCTGTAATTGTTCAGTCACTGCAAAAGCCATACCATAGAGTGGACGGGCAGCGTTGAGCTCCCCCACATCGCTGAACGCGAAGGTACTCGTTTGTGCCGAAGTGGTAATTTCCATAGCCATCAGCGGTAGAACGCCGACGAAAAGACCGAATACTGCCGCCGTTATAGAATGTTTCATTAGTAGACCGCCTTCAAACGTAGCTGTAATTCACCCATCGAATAGGGATCGGGTATAAGAAGCGGTTTAATGACCGCTGTAATGTCGAATACAAAGTCGGAAAAACGGATGCTGTAAAACGGGCTTATCGAAAGACTGAATGGAGTGAAGCTGCCCGGATCGGCCGGATTGATGCTTCCGAGAAGACTCAGTCCACCCCGCATCCGGTTGATTTTGAGGTTGCCGAATCCGGCCAGGATGTTGGCACCCAAATAGTTGCTCTGTGAATCCGGGATGACATAACCGGGCAGATTTGCAGGAAATACCGGTGACGAGAAGAACGAAAGTGCTAGATCGGCGCTGTCCCAACGGATACGCGGTTCGAACAGTACATAGAGATTTCTTTCGCTCTCGGCACTTCCCGGCGTAAAGCTCCGGATGCCGATTTCGGTATATAGCTCGTTTTTGCTTCCCGTTCCGAAGAGGGCGGTTACACCGCCACGGAGGGTCGCTGTGCCGGCGTTCAGAGCAATGGAGACTCCGCCGAAGGTATTGACCTGGAACAGGTCGGTAGTCGCTGCAAGCCGGAGATCAAAGGTCGAAACAGCGTTGGCATCCGTACGGGTATTCCAGTAACCGTAAAAAGCCGTAATGATGTTCCGGTTGCCTGGAATCGTGGAAAGAGCGATGCCTGTTCCGGTCATGCCGGTATCGGGGGAGAAGGCTATACCAGCCGGTTTTTGATGAAATTCGCTCTGTTCGATTTCGATTTTGAGGTATTCACGCAACAGAGAGCCAGAGGCTGGGTCGTCGAAGTAGCCGGTGAAGAGCGACACATCGAGTGGACTGTCCAGAAATGTTGGCAGCTTGACCGAAAATCCGTCAAAGGTGATGATGCCGGGAATATTTGAACCCGGGATGGGATGAAAAAAAGCGACAGTATCGGGGATCGACAGGCTGGTCTGGGCTTTCAGCTGCAGCCAGCCGGCAGGAACAAAACGCCCTGAAACAAGGCCTGTGGAAACGAAAAGCGGTTGTGTGGCACCTTCAGGAAGATATCCCGTGGTCTGCACCCGGAAATCGGCAAGAGAAAGGCTTTGAGCCCCGAGGAATGTCAGAAAGAAAGGTATGACCAGAATAAGTATGACCTTGCGGGTGCTCATTGAAACTCCTCTGTGTATTATATACCATTACAGCGCGGTCTGCTATATTCAGTTTTTCGAAAAGGAAGGAACACATTGGTTTTAATCTTGACTATTCATGAAAAGCGTATAAACTTTACCTCATATGAGTGATTATCTTGATATCAATAATGAAGAGCTGTTGAAAGATTTTTTCAGCGAAGCCGAGCAGCAAGTTTTTACCCTCGAAAGCAATATTCTCGTAATCGAGAATGATCCCTCCAATCACGACGCTATCGATGAAATCTTCCGTGCCGCGCATACCCTCAAGGGTGGATCGGCAACTGTCGAGATGCACGAGCTGTCCGGATTCACCCATGTCATAGAAGATTTGCTCGATGTTCTCCGGGAAGGTACGTTGAACGTCACCGGGCCGGTTGTCGACATTCTTCTCAAATCCTTGGATATAATTAAGGCAATGTTGGCCTCACGAGCCGAAGGTTCTGTGTATCAGGAAGATGTGTCGCTAATAAAGCAGCAGCTTGTCGCCATGATCCCTGCAAAGCAGGTCAAACAGAAAACTCCGGCAAAAAAAACGGTACCTACCCAAAGTGTGCCGAAAGAGCCGGCTCCAGAAAAAAAGGCACCAGCAGTCACCGCTGTTAGCCGCGACCCGGAGAGTTCTGCCGGCCTTCTTTCCGAATACGAGCTTCTCGAGCTCAAGGAAGCAGTTCCCCCCGGTGAGAAAGTATTTGTTGTAAAAGTCATTTTCAACGAAGCCAATCCGATGAACACGGTAGGCGGCATACAGGTGTTCGCCTCGCTCAAGCAAAGTGGTCAGGTTCTCAAGACCATTCCCGACTTTGATGCCCTCTACGAAGACCTTTTCCATGAAGAAGTCATTTATTTTGTTGCTTCCTCGGCTGATGAAGACCGCCTCGAGCGTTCCGCTTCGATTTCCGATGTGACTACCCGCGTTTCCGTGTCCCTTTTGGACACCAAGCCCGTGTCTCTGCCTGCCCAGACGCCCACTGCTTCTTCGGTCTCGCGTAAGGAATCGCCTGTTCGGGTTGCCGAAACAGATAACCGGGAGAATTCTCCCGATATGACGGAAAGTGCCGAAATAACCGGAGATGAACAGGCCGAAATGCCCAAAAAGACGGTTTCGACTCCGGCTGTTCACAGTTCGTCGGGTTCGGTTCTCCGGGTTGATTCCCGGCGCATCGATTATCTTCTCAACCTAGTAAGCGAAACAGTCATAACCAAGGCGGCGTTCAATCAGAGCGCTCTCCATTTTACCGAAATGCTTGGTGAATTCCAGCAGACCGAGAATACGTACAAGGAAAAACTGCGCAAACTTCTCGATCACATTCCCGACTATCTGGAACAGTTGCAGAACGGCCAGAACATCAAAGATTTGAAAAAGGACCTCAATACCGAATATTCGGGTCTATTTGATCTATTTAATAGTTACGAAACCACGATGAAAACGACCGTCACGAAATTCAGGTCTGCATCCCAGAACCTCGGCCGCATTACCGGCGAGCTTCAAGAAGGCGTTATGAAAATCCGCATGGTTCCTATTAGCCAGATTTTCAGTCGTTTTCCGCGCCTCGTACGTGACCTGTCGCATGACCTCAACAAAAAAGCACTTCTCGTCATAGAAGGTGAGGAAACCGAACTCGACAAGTCCGTCATCGAGGACCTGCTTGATCCGATCATGCATTGCGTACGCAACGCTCTCGATCACGGTATCGAATCACCGGAAAAGCGCGAGGCCCAGGGCAAATCTCCGGAAGGCACCGTGCTCCTCAAAGCAAGTAATGAAGGAAACATGATTGTCATCGAGATTTCGGATGACGGCCATGGAATCGATGTTGAATCGGTCAAGAATAAGGCTGTTTCCAAGGGCATCATCCATCCGGGAAAAAACCTTACTGATGTGGAAGCTTTTCAGCTTATTTTCGAACCCGGTTTTTCGACTGCAGAAAAGATATCAAATGTTTCAGGCCGTGGCGTCGGACTCGACGTGGTCAAGACCCATATCGAAAAACTGAACGGAACCGTGACCATTTCTTCACAGCCCAATGCCGGTTCCCGCTTTACCATCCGACTGCCCCTGACCCTGGCGATAATCCAGGGCCTTTTGGTTCGTGTCGGAAAGGAAGTGTACTCCATTCCGATCACCTCGGTTATCGAGAGTCATCGCGTCAAGGCGCAGGAAATCAACCGTATCGACAATTACGAGGTGTTTAACGTTCGTAACGAGGTCATCAGCCTCCTGCGCCTGAACCGGCTGTTCGGCATAAAGGCGAACGAATCGACAGAGTTCAGTTATATCGTTATAGTAGGAACTGCGGACAAGAAAGTTGGACTTATGGTCGACAGTTTGATTGGCGAAGAAGACGTGGTCATCAAGCCGCTTCGTGACCAATTTACCAATTCTCCGGGAATTGCCGGAGCTTCGATTCTGGGAGACGGTTCCGTATCCCTGATCATCGATGTCAGCCAGCTGCTCGATCTCGGTCTTAAGCAGGAATTACAAGCACGCGAACGGCGTGAGGCATCAGTGTGGTAAGAGGAAAATATGACTGGAGTTGAAACAAAAGCGCTGACTGGACGAGAAGAAGAAGAACGGGCAACCGAAGCGCGCAACGAGCGGATAGCGGTGATCGATTACAAGATGGTCACCTTTTCGCTTGCCGGTAAGGACTATGCCATAGATATCATGCAAGTTAAGGAAATCGCGAAAGCGGGTCGCTTTACCTTCGTGCCCAATACCTCGCCTTTCGTGATCGGCGTGTATAATTTGCGCGGCGACATCATTCCTATAATTGACCTTCGCATCTTTTTCAACATTCCGACAAAAACCCGCGAAGCCGATGCCCTCGAAAGCATGATTATCATTCATGTCGACGAACAAACCTTCGGTATCGTTGTAGATGCCATCGACAAGGTTGTCGGTATTTCGAAAAGTTCTATTCAGCCGCCCCATCCGATATTCGGCGATATCAACATAAAATACATTCACGGCGTA
The DNA here is from genome assembly GCA_038248875.1 of Treponematales bacterium. Classification (GTDB taxonomy): domain Bacteria; phylum Spirochaetota; class Spirochaetia; order Treponematales; family Treponemataceae; genus Teretinema. The sequence goes on along the minus strand of JBBRWY010000034.1, from coordinate 2,189 downwards.
GTCGAAAACCAAAACCGTTTGTACATCTTGCTTGATGTAAGCCGTATTTTCGGTTCCCGCACCAAAGCTGTCGAAGCAGCCCAGGATCTTGCTATCGGGGAAAAGACTGCAATTGAGGCAACGAGTCGCCAAAAACAGACCAAGGACGAGCTGGATATATCCTTTATCAAAGATACACTCTCGGCTCTGAGCAAGTTTTTTGTGACGCCGGTGAACGAAAAATGGGTAACCGCCCGGTACCAGGAATGGCGCGACCAACGCAACGGGGGGGATGTCCAGCTCAAATCCGAGGATGAAGCACACCAGTATCTTGACGGTTTCTTCTCTCCCGATACCGGTACCTTCTGGAGCGATCCCTACGCCGCGCAAATTTCATCCCTATTGCCCGCAAATCAGGCGAAACAGATCAACGTCTGGAACGTCGGCTGCGCGAAAGGCTACGAAGCATACAGCCTCGCGGTTATCTTGCGGGAAATGTACCCGAATGCGCGCATCCGCATCTACGCGAACGACTCGGATCTTCTTTCCATTTCGAATGCCCCGATGCTCAATATGAACGAGAGCCAGATCACCCCGCGGTACAAGCCGTACCTCGTGCAGGGTGTCGGCGGTTCCTGGAGTTTCGGCCAGATCATTAAAGATATGATCTTGTTCGAGTATCACGACTGCACTAACCAGAACGCGGTGCCGCCGATGGATATTATCCTTTCGCGTGATGTTCTGTCCTTCCTCAATACGAAGCAACAGGCTTCTTTGCTCGAAGAGTTTACGGAAAAGTTGAAAGATAATGGTCTGGTCATACTTGGCAAAAACGAAGCGATGCCGCAGCACAGCGGTTGGCTTCGAACAGTGCAGGGCGATGTAACCGGATTTAGTAAAGAATAGTGTCGGAATTATACAATAAGGAGAAACAGATGCGTGTAGAGTATATCAATCCATTTGTCGAGGCAGCCTACAATATTCTTACCGAAGTATTGGGTGGGGAGATCAAGCGGGGGGAACTGTACCTCAAGTCGACATCCGTGTCCGTTATGGGTGTAGCGGCTCTGGTCGGGCTTGCCGGCGATGTTGAAGGTCGGGTTATTTTTGACATGGATCTGTCAACAGCGATGAAAATCGCCTCGAAGATGAACAATGAAGAAATGAAGTCGTTTGACGAATTGGCAAGGGCAACCATATCCGAACTTGCCAATCTGATAACCGCCCAGGCAGTCACGAAGCTGCATGATCTCGGTTTTCGGTTCGATTTGACTCCGCCTGCACTTTTTACTGGAGATAATATGGAAATTTCCGATCATGAAGTAGAAGCATTGATTGTACCGATGGAAACCAGTCAGGGACGGGTTGAGGTCAATGTTGCAATCCGTGACCGGATGTAGGAAAGAGGGAGTAAAAAATGATATCTAAACAGGATTTTCCGTCAATAAATGAACGCGCCCCTGAAGGCCAGAAAGCGGATGGTTCTCCTTTCAAGGTACTTGTTGTAGATGATTCCATGTTTGTCGCCAAACAGATCGGTCAGATCCTGACCAGCGAAGGCTATGAAATTGTTTCCACCGCTGGTGATGGTGTCGAGGGCGTTGAAAAATACAAGGAATTGTGCCCGAATGTCGATCTGGTGACTATGGACATTACCATGCCGAAAATGGATGGAATTACTGCTCTCGAACAGATCATGGCTTTTGACAAAAACGCGAAAGTCGTCATGATCAGCGCGCTCGGAAAGGAAGAGCTGGTCAAGAAGGCGCTTCTCCTCGGAGCCAAAAATTATATCGTAAAACCTCTCGACCGAAAAAAAGTGCTCGAACGCATTTCGTCGGTTCTCGGTAAATAAGTTTCTCGTTGTTGTATTAATAAGAAAGCTGATCCGGACCCCGAAAATGACGTTTTTCGGGTCTGGTTCGGCTTTTTTTACGCGACAGTATCAACCAGGATATAATGCGTACCCGAAAGTCGAATGCGGTAGCGCTGCGGAAAATTGCTTTCGAGGGCGTTTCGAACCCGCGTTACGTATATTTGGATATCTTTCCTGCGGTCCGGCTCGATCGTGCCCCACAGTTTCAGCGCTATTTCGCTGAGATCCGCGCCTTCAGGGCCAGCCTGCACTAGGGTAGCGAGAAGCCCGGCCGGTTTTTTTTGCAACGGAATGTCCAAAACGGGTATTGCGCAAGGACCCAGGGCAGCGGGTG
>JBBRWY010000033.1:0-37778 GCA_038248875.1 Treponematales bacterium | reverse complement strand
TCGAGGGTGTTGCGGTTGCGAGCTACCGGAATGCTGCGAAGGATTTGTCGGTGAGCCGCTTCCGGCTCGGTATCTTTACAGTGGAGGATAAACGCGGTGTCCTTGATCTTTCCAGCGCACTTCCAACGGGCTTTTCCGACTGGACCGGTACGAATCGTATTGACGGAAAGCCAGTGAGCATCAAAGATGGAAAAATAGCGATACCGGCCGAACCGGTGATAGTCGATCTTCTTCCGTTGTAATATTGACAGTCAACGTGGTCCATGTTAGTATAAAACCGTAAATGCACACGTGTGTATTTACGGGAGGCATGTTTGTCGGCAAAGGTTACCATCGTCGATCTGGCTGAAATGCTCGGCATAAGCCACTCCACGGTTTCTCGTGCTTTGAATGATAGCCCGCGGGTAACTGCCGAAACGACACGCAAGGTTAAAGATCTTGCCCGAAAGCTCGATTTCGAATTCAATGCGAACGCGCGGAGTCTCAGTAGGCAAAAAACCGGCATCATCGGGGTGATTTACACCTCGGATATGGACAGTTTCGGTGGATCTCTCTACACCAACCAGTTGTTCCTCGAACTACGCCATACCCTCGAAACCTACGATTTTGACACAATTATTCTGGAGGGATACGATTCCCGCTCAAGTGCTAGCAATATTGTGCGTCTTGTGCGCCAGAACAAGGTTGATGGTTTTTTGGTGGTTCATTCAAAAATAGCAAAAGAAGACTATCTGTTCGCGAAGGAAAATGGGCTTCCACTCGTCCAGCTACACTTGCACGCAGCCCATTATCCGATGGAACAACTTGACCATTTCGTGTGCGATAATCGTGCGGGAGGTCGGCTGGCTGCACAAAGATTCCTTGCTACGGGATGCCGGAAACTGGCAAACATAACGTGTTCCTGGGGACTTCCCGGAAAGAACGGCAACGAGTTTTCAGAACGAACCGAAGGTTTTCTGTCGATTGTACGTGCTACGAGTTTTGCCGTAGACGAAATCACTTTTCAGGCGGCATACCGTTTCGCGCGGGATAATCGCAGGATTCTTTCGCGCTTCGACGGACTTTTCTGCCATTCAGATCTCATGGCGTTCGGCTGTCTCACCGCGCTGAAAGAGGCCGGTGTCAAGATTCCTGCCGACATGAAAATAATCGGATTTGATGATTCCCCCGCAGCGCTTTTGCCGGAACCCGCACTTACGACAATTCATCAGCCTAAAGAGTTGTTGACAGCAGCAGCTTGTAAGCGACTTTCGGAATTGCTTGCTGGAGGGGGAGCAGCGGGCTCTCCGCCGGTATGCGAGAAAATTTCACCTGAACTGGTGGTGCGGGGTTCCGCATGAACCATAAAATAAAGCAGACAGAGACAAGGAGAAAAAAATGAAAATTGTGTTGATTGGCGCAGGAAGCGCCCAGTTTGGTTGCGGTACGTTAGGGGATATTTTTCAGAGCAGTATTTTGGAAGGTGCGCAAGTTACTCTCCTCGACATCAACAAGGTCGCACTCGACAAGGTCTTTTCCGTCGGTACTAAATTTCTCAAAGAAAATAATCTTCATTACAACCTCGCTGCCACCACCAACCGGGCCGAGGCACTTAAGGACGCGAATTTCGTGATCATTTCAATCGAGGTTGGCGACCGTTTCCAGCTGTGGGATATGGACTGGAATATTCCCCATCAGTACGGGGTCCCACAGGTGTACGGCGAAAATGGTGGACCTGGCGGTTTGTTCCATGCACTCCGCATCATTCCGCCGATTCTCGAAATTTGCGGCGACGTGATGAAAATATGTCCGGACGCATTTGTGTTCTGCTATTCGAATCCGATGACCGCCATCACTACGACGGTAAAGCGGAAATTCCCCGCCCTCAATTTTATCGGCATGTGCCACGAAATTGCCTCTCTTTCGCGCTATCTGCCGACCATCTTGAAAACACCTAAAGAAAACATTTTTTTCCGCGCAGCAGGGCTCAATCATTTCAGCGTCATGGTCGAGGCAAAATACCGTGATACCGGAAAGGACGCGTATGCAGATGCGATGCAAAAAGCACCGGCATTTTTCGAAAAAGAACCCGGATACAGCGCCATTCTCAAATACGTGACAAAAACGGGGCAGATGATCGAAACCGAAGGCACGATGGACCGTTGGCTCGTCGACGAAAAAGTAGATGTCATGCCTTGGTCAGATCGTACCTTGTTCAAGTTTATCATGGAACGTTTTCATCTTTTTCCGATTACGGGAGACAGCCATCTGGGTGAATACATTTCTTGGGCACATGACGTGGCTGATCACAAAGGTATCCTTGATTTCTACACATATTATCGGAATGCACTCGCGCAGTCCAACCGTATGGAAATTAAGAAAGAGTTGCACGAACGGGTTGTGCCGATCATGGAAGGCATTATTTGTGATAGCGGCTACGAAGAAGGTGCGGTTAATATACTGAATGACGGATTTATTCCTGACCTGCCATCTTCGATTGCGGTGGAAGTACCCGCGGTCATTAGTAAAAAAGGCATCAAGGGAATCGCATTTCCGCAGTACCCAAAGGGTTTCGGTGCGCTGCTTCGGAACTATACCGGGGTGTATGACCTGACAGCAGAAGCGGTGCTTTCGGGTAGCAAAGATCTCGTCATCCAGGCAATGCTCGTCAGTCCGGTCGTTCATTCGTGTAAAAATATTCCGGAACTTGCCGACGTCATGCTGGAACGTCAGTCACAGTGGCTTTCGTACATCAAATAAGATAGGGAGGATCTTGCAAAACCTGAAAACTTTGCAAGATCTACTCGGATGTATTGCTATTCTCTTCATGGGTACCCTCGCGACGGGAGAACGAGCATCCGCAATAATCCTGTCGATACAGGCCGTATTCCCGGCTGAGCTCAACCGATTTTTTGAAACCGTCTTTTTTTTTGAAGTCCGAAACGAGCCAAACAACACCGTGTTTTGTAGCGAGCGACTGCCCGATCGAATTGATACGTAGGGCATCCTTCATCGGGCTGACTGTCAAGGTCGAACAAAAATAGGCAAAGCCCTTTTCCTTCGCCGTAAGCGCGGTTTTTTCCAACCGAAGGGTATAGCAGAAAGTGCAACGCGCTCCGCCTTCCTTTTCTTTCGCAAATTGTGTCGCCGTGCCGAGAAAATCTTCTGGCAGATATTCTCCTTCCAGAAACTGCACGGGGTTCGTGGTTGGCATCGCTGCAATGAGCCGCTCCTGTTCGTGCGCTCGCCTGATGTATTCATCTTTCTCGTCGATATTCGGATTGTAGTAAAAAACGGTGATGCGAAAGCTGCTCGCGAGAGTAGTGATTACGGAACTGCTGCAGGGTGCGCAACAGGAATGCAGCAGAAGGGTAGGGGTATTATTTCCTATTCGTCCGTCGTGAACAAAAGTGCCGAGTACCGCTTCCATTTCTTTTTGATAATTTTGAGGTAACGGAACTTTCACAGCAATTCGACCTTGTCGAGCAGAGTTTGTATGTACTCGGCGAGGTTTCCAACTTCATTTTTGGGTATTCTGAATCCGATGGCACCCGGATGGCCTCCGCCGTCGGTTATTGAAAAGTCCAAAAGGATTGTGCGCAGGTCAATTCCGGTAATGTCCCGGGATGTGCGAATTCTGAACTGTATCAAATCCGAGATTTCGGGCATGTCGTAGTATGCGGTCAGTCCGAAGGTGCCCGATTTTTCGGACAGGAAGTCTGTTACCGACTTTATGACTTTCACGAAAATGCTGTAATCGAGATGGGTAAGGCAATTTTGCGATTCCTCGGCGTCGAGAACAACTATCCCGGTTCGATCAGTATATCGCGCGCGGTCGATAAGTATCTGATACAGATCTTTTTCTTCGACCGAGAGTGATTGAATCGATTTGAATATTTGTGTCATGGAAGCGTAGTTCGTACTATTTTTGTGTGCCGTCAAATGCAGGATTTCTGCAAATTTGTTCGCTAGCAGATTGTAAAAAAACAGGTCCCGTTGTGTTTTGAGTGTAAGCCCGAATTTGGAATCACCGATCATGCCGGTCAGCATAGCCAGCACAATGTTGCGAGAAAATAGTTCATGGATGTTCAGATCATCGAGCTGATTTTTTCGCGAGGCCATCTTGCAGCAGAACAGTCCGATCATTTCGCAGGTACTCGAGGCCCTGTTTACGTAGCAGTAGCCTTCGGTTCCACTGTAGGCGGCATCCGCGGACAGGTGATGATCGAATTCTATTTTCGTTATCCCGGGATCCAGGAGGAATACGTTAATATCAGCGTTGGTGGCGATCATGTCGGGTTTCGGGGTATCGAGAATAAAAATGATATCCGGTTTCGATTCGTTGTACACTTCGCCATAGAATACCGGAATTTTATTATACAGGCAGATTTCCATGAGATAGGAAAGCTGTTCCGCAACCTGCGCACGGATGTAGATGGTTACTTCCTTGCCGAATTTTCTGATCAACAGGGCCATTGCGACAAGCGATGAAATACAGTCCTCGTCAGGAAGTTCGTGCCCAAGCAGCAGGAAAGATTCGCGTTCCCGCAAGACGGCAAGAATGCGGTTGAATATTCGGTTGGATTCGGCAATGGAGGTAAATGCGTGCTTTGAACGTGTCTCTTTGTGGGAGAGCACTGCCCGGTTTCGACCCGATTCCTTTGCTTCGTACAGTGCCTTGTCTGCTTTCCCCGAAAGTATCTCGACTGTCTGGGCGTTTTCGGGATACGCGGCGATACCCATGCTTACCGTAATCTGGAATTCGGGATGTTCATCGAATTTGATCAGCGATATGTGCCTGCAGACTTCCGCGCAGAGTTCCTGCGCTTTAGCGCCGGCGGTGGCAGGGAAAAGGAAGGTGAATTCGTCTCCACCGTAACGCGCCAAAATATCTGTTTGCCTGAATCCGTTCCGGAATGCTTCGACCGTTTTGAGGATGATCGTGTTACCGAAAGTTTCTCCGTATTGTTTGTTGACTGAACCGAAATGGTCAAGATCAACCATCGCGAGGCTCAGTGGTGTATGGTTTTTCGCGGCTTTGCGGAATTCACTCTGGATGGATTCATCGAGAAAGCGTCGGTTGAAGAGGCCGGTAAACTCGTCGGTGATGACCCGAAGGCGCGCTTTTTCGCCCCATTGCACCATGTCGTGGAGAAGCGCACCGGTATTGTGTAGACGAGAAGTCGTAATTGTCAGCATGTTATGCAGTATTTTTTTTGCCAGCACACTGTGATTTTCCATGAGAAAACGGAGGCCTTCATTGTCGAGTCCGAGGAGTGTGCTTTTTTGGATGAGACGGCAGGTAGCAGAGCGTGGAAGATTTTCTATCAGGGACATTTCCCCGAAAAAACTTCCGCTACTCATTTCGGCGAGGTGCATTTCTTCACCACCGGCAACGGTTACCGAAACCGAGACACGGCCATTTTTGATGATGAACATTTCGCGGCCGTGGTCTCCTTCCTTGAAAAGAACCGTGTCTGTTTCGAGGATATACTCTTTCATCAAGGACATGACGGTTTGTATCTCGTCTGCCGAAAACCGGTCCCATAAACTGATTCGTTGTATTCGTGCTTCTTTTTTTGTTTTCATAGGTTCCTGTCGACCCCGTCGACCCCGTCGACCCCGTCGATTTTGTCGGTCCTATCTGAAGGGAACAAGATCTTATTGCCGCCGCGGGCACGCCCTTCAAGCGGCAGACAGTGGGCTTCTTCGATGAGGTCGCGGGCATCGGCCGCATCGTCGGGATATACAGCAATACCGATGCTTACCGTCAGCTGAAAACCGGAAACCGGTAAAAAACGGGTAATATCGAGTGAATTATAAAAGCTCCTGATTTTTTCAGCGGCCGTGCGGGCTTCTTCGGCGCCTGTCGATTTGAGCACGAGTGCAAATTCATTTCCGAGGAAACGGATCAAAAGTGCGTTCGGAGGAATCACCGAGGGAAGAAGTTGGGCGAGGTATTCAAGGAGCTTGTCTCCGGCTTCGTGTCCTGCTTGATCATTTACTTCCTTGAAGTTGTCCGGTTTTATCATCAGCAGGCTGACTGGTTTGGCATGGGCATCCAGCCATCCGGGAAGATTTTCCTCAAGATAGGTCCGGTTGAAGGTATGGGTCAGTTTGTCTTCATACATCTGACGGCGGAGTTCCTGTATGTGGGGCGAGTTTTCTTTCAGGAGATGGTTGGCATGTCGAGTTCGCTCGGCGATGTCCGCAATGAAGGCATACAATATTTTTGAGCCAATGAGCGGATGTTCGTCAAGAAATTGAGTGAAGGACAAACTGCTACGGGGAAAACGGACAAGATCGGAGGGTGCTGCGGCAATTGCTGTGGCATTTCTGTTATTCAGCGAAATCATGTCTATCTCGCCGATACAATCGCCTGCAATGATTTTCGCGATTTCGCGACTGGTTCCGTAGTCTTCAATCTTCAAAACCGAAATTTCGCCTGTTACGACAAGATACAGGTTCAAAGACTCTTCGCCTGCAGAAAAGACAGTCTCGCCGGATTCAAGATGCACCAGTTCAATCAGTTCCGACAGCTCTGCCAGTTCCCCTGAACTGAGGGATGAAAATATGTGGTGCTGTGACAATCTGGTCTGCGCGAGCTCCGTGGTCGTCATATTCATATTTCTTCTTACTATATACTATACCTGATATTTTAGTTTTTTCTCTACAATTTCTGCAGAATTTCCAAAATAGTAACTTGAGGATCTTGCAAAACTTAGAAAGTTTAGCAAGATCAACCAATAGTGTAGGTGGAGAATTCTTACAAGTTGTTGCTTTACAAAGACTTGTTGGAATTCTCCAAGAGGCTCATTTATCTGGTTTTTTAGCCATGCATCATGATATAATAACCGGTATAGGAGTAATTATGAACAGACTTATAGGTATTGCAGGAACAACTCTTGGTGGTGGACTGATCGGTGCTGGCATCCAGCGAACGTATATGGTCGGAAACAAGATTTCTTCGAATCTTTCGAAGCTTCTGGGAAAGGGAAGCTTGAAATTTGACAACACTACCTGGACTCTACTGATTTGTGGTTTGCTGGTTTTGGCTGTGGGTGTGTATTATTCTAACCAGAGAAAGTAAGCTGATCTTGAATATTTATACATTTTTATGCAGATAACTTGCATAAATCTTTTCTTATGCTATATACTGCAAAGGTTAGCAAAGACGCCGGAGTGAATCATTCCGGCGTTTTTTTGTGAGGAGGAACTATGAAAAAAGCAGGTACAATTCTTGCTGTAGCGCTCATTGCTGTGGCTGTTCTCGCGACAGGATGTGCCAAGTCATCCGCAAGCTCTGCGGGCGTCATCAAAATCGGTGTGTTCGAACCGATGACCGGAGCAAACGCTGCTGGTGGCGCAATGGAAGTTGAAGGCATCAAGCTTGCCAACGAACTCTATCCTACCGTCACTGTTGGCGGCAAGGAATACAAGGTCGAGCTCGTAATCGCCGACAATAAATCCGACAAGGTCGAGGCTGCAAACGCGGCAAGCCGGCTTGTCGAAAAAGACAAGGTAAAAGTCGTTCTCGGCTCCTGGGGTTCATCCCTTTCGATGGCTGCCGGTCCGATTGTTGCTGATGCCAAGGTTCCCGCGATCGGTCTTTCCTGTACCAATCCCCTCGTAACCCTCGGTAACGACTACTACTTCCGCGTCTGTTTCATCGATCCCTTCCAGGGAACCGTCATGGCCGCTTATGCCTACAATGTTGCAAAAGCCAAGACCGCTGTCATCGTTCAGGAAGTTTCCAACGATTACTCCGTCGGCCTTGCCAAGTTCTTCACCGACAGCTTCAAAAAACTTACCGGCAATGAAAACAGCATTCTCTCGGTCGTGAACTACAACACCGGAGACCAGGACTTCACTGCGCAGCTCACCGCGATCAAGTCGCTCAAGCCCGATGTCATCTTTGCTCCCGGAAACTACACCGAAAGCGCACTCGTGATGAAACAGGCCCGTGAACTCGGAATCACCGCTCCTTTCCTTGGCGGCGATACCTGGGAAACCCCGGAATTCATCGATGTAGGCAAGAACCTGGTTGAAGGCGCAACCTTCTCCACTTTCTTCGCTGCTGAAGGTGCTACCTCCGGTATGGCCAAGACCTTCGTCGACGCCTACAAGGCGAAGTACAACAAAGAACCCGCAGCCGTTACCGCACTCGGTTTCGACGGTTACCTCGTAGCTCTCGACGCCATCAAGCGTGCCGACAGTCTCGACACCGTCAAAATCCGTGACGCAGTTGCCGCAACCGCCGGTTTCGAAGGTTCGGCCGGTACGGTCACTCTTGACGTGAACGGCGACGCATCCAAGAGCGCCTACATCAAGACAGTGAAAGACGGAAAGTTCTCCTTCCTCACGGTTGTCCAGCCCTGATTTTTCGGGAGAAGGAACCTGTTACCGGGTTTTTTCTCCCTATTCTGTATTGTAAGTATGGTAATAAAATGACATTTTCATTGTTTTTGCAGCATTTGACCAATGCCCTTTCGCTCGGAAGCCTGTATGCGCTCATTGCCATAGGATACACAATGGTATATGGCATTCTCAGGCTGATCAACTTTGCACACGGCGACGTGTTCATGCTTGGAGCCTATTTCGCCTTCTACCTGATAACGTTGCTCATGATGCCCTGGTGGATAGCGTTTCTCGTCGCTATTGGAGTTACCGCCATGCTCGGCGTCGGACTCGAGCGGGTTGCCTACAAACCCCTGCGAGATTCCCCCAAAATTTCAATTATGATAAGCGCCATTGGTGCTTCTTTTCTTATAGAAAACCTCGCCACAGTCATATTCGGCGGTCGCCCCAAGGGCTTCAGCGTTCCTCCCGTTTTCAGCCAGGTGCTGCATTTCGGCTCGGTCTCGGTGGTATCAATCAGCGTCATCATCCCGATATTCACCTTTGCTCTTTTGGCGCTTCTGTTGTGGATCGTCCATAAAACGAAAACAGGCATGGCCATGCGCGCCGTTTCGACCGATCTTGATGCGGCACGATTGCAGGCTATCGACGTCAATCGCATTGTATCTTTCACTTTTGGACTCGGCTCGCTCCTCGCGGCGTTCGGCGGTATTTTCTGGGCGCTCAAGTATCCCCAGCTCAATCCGACGATGGGTATCATGCCCGGCCTTAAATGCTTTATCGCGGCTGTGCTCGGCGGCATCGGAAATATTATGGGCGCGGTGCTCGGTGGTTTCCTCCTCGGCATGATTGAAATTATGATCATCGCCTTTTTTCCCGACCTCTCCGGTTATCGCGACGCTTTCGCCTTTATTGTGCTGATCCTCGTGCTACTCTTGAAACCTTCCGGCCTGCTCGGAAAGAACCAGGTAGAGAAGGTGTGATGTGAACAAACAAACCAAGCTTGCCCTGTCAATTGTTGCGTTTCTTGCTGCCGCCGGCATCGTGTTTGCGCTGGATAATTTTTTTGGAAACTTCACCCTGCGTGTGTTCAATCTCTGCGCTATCTACATTATTCTTGCGCTTTCGATGAATCTCCTCAATGGATTTACCGGCCTCTTCTCGCTCGGTCATGCGGGCTTTATGGCTATCGGCGCCTACGTGTGCGCCCTTCTTACTATGAGCCCTGCCCAGAAAGTGCAGAACTTTTTCCTCGCGCCGATCGTTCCTTGGCTTGCCGAAATTCAACTGCCCTTCATTCCCGCCCTGATAATTGCCGGTACGGTAGCCGCTCTTTTCGCCTGGCTGATCGGCACGCCGGTGCTTCGCCTTCGCGATGACTACCTCGCCATAGCAACCCTCGGCTTTGCGGAAATAATCCGTGTGCTCATCACAAACATGCAGACGGTGACGAACGGGGCGCTCGGCCTGAAGGGTCTGCCGAAATACTCGACGACCTGGATTGTTTGGTCGATAGCGGCCCTTTCAGTGTTGTTTATGTTTGCACTGATCCGTTCGGCGTACGGACGCTCCCTGAAGGCCGTCCGTGACAACGAGATTGCGGCGCAGGCGATGGGTATTGATGTGGCTCATATCAAGATTGTCAGCTTCGTCATTTCAAGCTTCATGGCCGGTGTTGGTGGAGCTCTCCTCGGCCACCTGATGACGACCATAGATCCAAAGATGTTCATCTTCGGCCTTACTTACAATATTCTTTTAATCGTCGTGCTTGGCGGTAACGGTAGTATCACCGGCTCGGTGATTGCTTCCATAGCAGTCACCGTTCTTATGGAACTTCTTCGCTTTCTCGACGGTCCGCTTAATTTCATCGTCTTTACAACAGAAGGCCTTCCCGGTCTTCGCATGGTCGTTTTTTCGCTTCTGCTGATGATTGTGGTAATCTACCGTCAGAAAGGTCTGATGGGAACCCGCGAGTTCTCGTGGGACATGCTGAAGGAAATCAAGATGCCTTTCTTCCGCAAGGGGGGCAAGTAATGCTGTGTGCAAAAAACGCGACCATGCGCTTCGGCGGCCTTACCGCAGTTTCGGACCTGAACATTACCGTGGGCAAAAATGAAATCGTTGGTCTTATCGGCCCCAATGGCGCCGGAAAAACCACTGCCTTCAATATGATAACCGGTGTTTACAAGCCGACCGAAGGCAGTATCACCTACAACGATACAGATATTTCGAATCTGCCTCCACACAAGATCACTGCACTCGGGCTTGCGCGTACTTTCCAGAATATCCGCCTTTTTCGCGAGATGAATGTTATCGAAAATGTGCTCGTAGCCAGCAACCTTCGTATGGGCGTTTCCTTTTTGCCGTCTGTACTTCATACTCCCGGATACCTCCGTAAGGAAAAGGACGCACACGAAAAAGCGCTGCATCTCCTCGACCAGGTTGGCCTTGCCGATGCAGCTTTCGACCACGCTACTTCTCTTCCCTATGGAAAGCAGCGGCGACTCGAGATTGTGCGCGCTCTCGCGACCAAACCGCAGGTGCTGCTCCTCGACGAACCGGCAGCCGGCATGAATCCGCAAGAATCACACGAGCTCATGGACTTCATTTTGAAAATTCGCGAACAGTTCGGCATCTCGATTCTTCTGATTGAACATCACATGCAGGTCGTTATGGGTGTATGCTCGCGGATGTATGTGCTCGAATATGGAATAACGATCGCCGACGGAACGCCTGACGAGATCCAGAAAAATCAGCGTGTTATTGAAGCCTATCTGGGAGTTGATTGATGCTTACATTAGATGGTGTCTCCGTATTTTACGATGGTATTCATGCCCTTCAAGGCGTTTCGTTCGATGTACCTGATGGTAAAATTGTATCTCTCATTGGAGCGAATGGCGCCGGAAAATCTACCACGCTCAAGTCGATCGTTGGTCTTGTAAAACCCGCAGCCGGCAAGATTTTCTGGAATGACGCAGAACTTACCGGACTTGCTACCAAGGATATTGTGAGGCAGGGGATCGTGCTCGTACCGGAAGGCAGGCGTGTCTTCCCGAACCTTACCGTCGAAGAAAATCTTCTCTTGGGGGCGTATTCCCGCAAAGACAAGGACGGAGTAAAAAAAGACCATGAGATGGTTCTGGACTTTTTCCCCCGGCTATTCGAACGACTCAAGCAAAACGCGGGGACCCTTTCCGGTGGCGAACAGCAGATGCTCGCGGTCGGCCGCGGCCTCATGACCCGTCCAAAGCTGTTTATGCTGGACGAGCCTTCTCTCGGTCTTGCCCCGCTCATCGTCAAAATGATCTTCGAGATTATCCGCGAAATTAACCGCGGTGGCACGACTGTGCTCCTCGTCGAGCAAAATGCCCACGCGGCCCTCGAGGTGGCCGACTACGGCTACGTGCTCGAAACCGGTGCGATTTCCTTCTCCGGCACCGGCGCAGACCTCCTCAAAGATGACCGAGTCCGGAAGGCCTATCTCGGAGAAAACTGAAAGACAATTTCACCAAATTAACACTTTACATTGATCAATCGATAACAATTCCTTGGTAGACTTTGTGGCAAGTACAAATAATCTATCAAGGAGTTTTTATGATTTGTAAACGAATTTCACGTCTGGTAGCATGTAGCCTGATCAGCCTCTGTGTGTCGATGGCTTTTGCAATTGAACCGGTGTTGCCTGCCGCTATTTCCTCGGCACTACCGGTAAAAAATGTCATCATCATGATTCCGGACGGCATGAGTGTCGGGGCTACCACGATTACCCGCTGGTATAACGGCGGGGAGAAAGCATTCTCCTTTGATCCACTTGTAGCCGGCATGGTTCGCAGTTATTCATCGGATGCGATCATTTCTGATTCGGCACCTGCCGCAACTGCCTTTGCTTGTGGTGTAAAAGCCCAGACGGGAAATATCGGTGTCATGCCGAATGTTTCCACATTGCCCGGTGCTCCGGTTCTTGATGGAAAAAATAATTATTCGCCGGTTGCAAACATCATGGAAGCTGCCCGACTGAAAGGTCTATCTACAGGTATCGTTTCTACCAGCGAAATAACCCATGCTACCCCAGCCGATTTCGGAGCTCATGATATCAGCAGGAAAAAAGAAGACAATATCGGCGAACAAATGCTGTTTGCAGGTTTTGACGTGCTCCTTGGCGGCGGAACCGATTTCTTCGTCACCAAACGCGCTGACAAAGAAGACCTGACAGCAATCGCGAAGACACGCGGGTATTCCTATGTGACCTCCACCGCAGATATGAAAGCTGATAAAGGTAAAAAAATTATCGGTCTCTTTGCACCTAGTGGCATGAGTTACGATCTTGATCGCGATCCAGCCAAAGAACCGGGGCTCGATGAAATGACCGTCAAGGCGCTTTCCATCGTTTCCGCTAATACCAAAGGTTTCGTTCTTATGGTTGAAGGCTCCGAGATTGACTGGGCTGCTCACGCCAATGATCCGGTCGCTGTAATAGGGGACATCAATGCTTTCGACAGCGCTGTGACGATTGCCCTTGATTTTGCGAAGAAAGACAAGAACACTGTGGTCATCATCCTTACTGATCATGGAAATTCCGGTATCACTATCGGAAATAGCGATTCAAACGGAGACTACGACAAGCTTCCTCTAAAAACATTGGTCGATACTTTGAAAAAGGCGAAACATAGCGCACAGGGAACGCTTGCGATGGTTGCCTCCGATAATTCAAACATAAAGGAAATTGTTGGGGCTAATTACGGTCTTGAGCTTGCAGATAAAGATACGGACGCGCTCAAGGTAATGCTAGACGCAAAGAAATCATCGGACGCAATCATCTTTCTCGGTACTTTAATGGCTAAGGCTTCCCGGATCGGTTTTACCACAACTGGACATACCGGCGAAGATATTCCGCTGTATGTGTATAACCCGAAATCAGCCGTTGCCTTCGGCCTGATTCAGAATACCGATATTGCCCGTTATCTAGAAAAACTTGCAGGAGTGGATCTTGCCGCTGTGACCAAGCGTCAATTCCAGGAAGCTTCTGCAGCATTCTCCAAAAAAGGAGCCGCCGTGACCACCGATCTCTCAAATCCGGCGAATCCCGTTCTTGTCGTACAGAAAGGTGACACAAAAATATCCTTTCCGCAGAACAAGAGCGTCGCGCTTGTCGGTGAGAAATCCGTGCAACTCAGCGGAGTTGCGGTATTCACCGGCTCATCCGGCAGTGAACGATGGTTTGTATCTCAGGATGCTATCGATCTCGTAAAGTAATCTCATCAAAAAAAAGCATGTAAAAAACACGTAATAAGCCCGGCTTAAGAATAGTAAGCCGGGCTTATTTTTTTCTTGACACATTCGGTACATCCCTTATACACTAGAAAAACCGACTGACCAGTCGGTTTAGGTGCTAAATACATGAAAGAAACCTTTTTCAACCTGAATGAAGAAAAACAGAACCGGATAGTGAAAGCAACGCTTGAAGAGTTTGCCCTATCAGGTTATGAAAAAACAAGTCTTGATAATATAATCCGCCGGGCGGAAATATCGAAAGGCGGATTGTATGAATACATCGAATCGAAAGAAGATCTCTTTCAGTATGGACTCGAATATTCTTATGGCGAGATGTATGCATACATTCTTTCCCATGTCGAGGAGAAATCGGAGGAGCTTCCCTCCGATCCGCTTGAGCGTACCCGGATTATTTCGTCCGTAGCGGTCGATTTTTATATTTCGCATCCGGGCATAATCGCTTTCATTGTAAAGTCGTCCCAGGTGGCGCAGACCGAAATCCGTCAGCGGGTACAGAATGTCTTTGATTCTTATTTCCGGAAGCTATATGAAACAGCTGACTACGGACAGTTTGTTTACGACGGAGACCAGATCCTGTCTCTCCTCAAATGGCTTCTTGTAAAAACCAGAAATGATTTTCAAGAAAATATGAAGACGATATCCCGGAGTGCCCTCTGCAGAGAAGCATATCTCGAGGAGTGGAAATTTTTTCTTTCGGTTCTTTCTGTTGGAATTTATGGCGGCGGGAAAAGTCCCTCAGTTCTGTAATCAAGGAGATTTGTATGTTGGTATTTGGAGATGTGTGGGTTTTTCTCGCATACGCACTGACCATCGGTTCGGTCATTTTGTGTATCGTATATGGAGTCATTAACTGGAACAAGCCGTTAGAGGACCAGAGCAGCGAAATCCGCGAGGAAGCGGTATGGGAAGAAAAGGATCCCGACCTGAACGAAGGAGGTGCGAAATGAACCTGCTTGTACTGACCCTTGTGGTTGTTTTCTACCTGATTATAACTGGTATACTTGGTTTTATCGGTTTCAAAACAACAAAAAACACGACAGACTATCTTCTGGGAGGACGCCAGATACATCCAGTTATCATGGCTATTTCGTACGGGGCCACCTTCATATCGACTTCCGCAATCATCGGCTTTGGTGGAGCGGCTGCAGTATACGGCATGGGTATAATCTGGCTGACCTTCCTCAATATCATGGTTGGTATCTTTATCGCCTTTGTATTTTTTGGCCGCCGGACCCGCAAAATGGGACACAATCTCGACGCACACACCTTTTCGGAATTGCTCGGTAAACGTTATGATTCCCGGTTTTTGCAGACCGCCGGAGGTCTTCTCATATTTTTTGCTATGCCCTTGTATGCGGGATCGGTCATCATTGGCGGCGTGCAATTTGCAGCCCAGACTCTGAATGTCCAGTACGAAGTCGCACTTCTGTTTTTTGTCGCAATAGTTGCGCTCTACGTAATCATGGGCGGCATGAAAGGCGTCATGTACACGGATGCTTTCCAGGGCACCCTGATGTTTATAGGCATGCTGTTTCTTCTTGTGTGGACCTATG
Organism: Treponematales bacterium; assembly: GCA_038248875.1. GTDB lineage: Bacteria > Spirochaetota > Spirochaetia > Treponematales > Treponemataceae > Teretinema. The sequence continues at coordinate 22,596 of JBBRWY010000033.1, read as the reverse complement.
TTCAACTCGGGGGAGTGGGAGCGGCACACAAGACTCTGACCGACATGGCTCCCGAAGCGGTAAAGGTGTTTGGCTCGCAGGGTCACACCGGCTGGACTTCAATGCCGACTGCGTTTTCTCCCTTCTGGTGGCAGCTTGTCTCGACGATTGTCATCGGCGTAGGTATCGGTGTACTCGCGCAGCCGCAGCTAACCGTCCGGTTCATGACTGTCAAGAGTGGAAGAGAGCTTAACCGCGCGGTGGTGATCGGCGGTGTTTTCATTTTTATGATGACCGGCGTCGCATTTACCGTTGGTGCGCTTTCCAACGTATACTTTATGAAAACCATGGGAAAGATCGCTCTTCTTGCGGTCGACAAGAAAACAGACAACATCATCCCGCTGTTCATCGACAAGGCGATGCCTGCCTGGTTTGTTCCCTTCTTTTTCGTTACCCTGCTTGCGGCAGCCATGTCGACCTTGAGTGCACAGTTCCATACTATGGGAACGGCATTCGGTCGGGATGTACTTGAAAAGGGTTTCAAGCTCAAGGCTAAAAACCCGGTGGCGGTAAGCCGACTTGCCATGGGTGCGGGAATCATTCTTTCAACACTCATCGCATACGGATTACCTAAATTTTACGCGGGCGGCACGGCAATAATCGCGACAGGGACGGCAATATTTTTTGGCATGTGTGCCGCAGCTTTCTTGCCGGTGTATGTTGGCGCCCTCTATGTAAAACGGGCTTCGAAACAGGCAGCAATTGCTTGTTTTATTTCGGGTGTCGCGGTGAGTCTTTTCTGGCTGTTCTTTGTGCATATAAAAGAAGCTGGATCCCTTGGCTTGTGTATGGCTCTTTTTGGACAGAAAACCCTGATTCCATCCATGGCGAACGTCGATCCGATCATCATATCGCTTCCCGTTTCAACCCTGGTCTATAGTGGTGTTTCTTTTTTTACTGCGCCGGTTGACCCGAAAGTGACGGATATTGCATTCAATGGAATAAAAAACTCTTGACATTATGAATAAATATACATAAACTGTGTATATGAATACAGTATTGAGCCTTCTGACAGTCGTTCTTCTTGTCGTCGTCCTTGTAGTCGTTACAAGCGGGAGAAGATGTCTGTCGTAGGATAAGAGTTTTCGTACTGATACGAAACCCTCCGGCAGAACCGGAGGGTTTTTTTTTACCCTGGAGGACAATATGATTGAAGCGACAGGTGCGCAGATCGTGGTGAAATTACTTGAACGTCAGGGCGTACGAATTGTCGCCGGTATCCCGGGCGGTTCGGTATTACCCCTGTATGATGAACTGGTACGCAGTCCTATCAAACATGTCCTTGTCCGGCACGAACAGGGCGGCGGTTTTCTCGCCCAGGGGATTTCCCGTTCGACCGGTACACCAGGAGTTTGTATCGCCACGAGCGGTCCCGGCGCCATGAATCTTCTGACGGCAATTGCCGACGCGCGCTCCGATTCGATTCCGCTCGTCGCCATCACCGGCCAAGTCAATTCGGCACTCATCGGTACTGATGCTTTTCAGGAGGTCGATACCTTCGGCCTTTCGTTTCCTATCGCGAAGCACAGTGTCATGGTCAAGTCCGCTTCCGAACTCCTGTCTGCCATTCCTCGAGCTTTTTCTCTTGCAGCCTCGGGCCGTCCCGGTCCGGTGCTGATCGACATTCCCCGGGATGTGCAACTCCAGAAAATATCTTTCACCGAATGGCCTGAGCCGGGAACAGCGGTAAAGCGGGCTGAGCAGTTCCGTACCCCTGAAGTGGATTTCGGGCGTATTCTTGCCAGCGCCGCTGACCTGCTTGCGTCTTCAACGCGGCCGGTTCTATATGCGGGCGGCGGCTGCAACTCTCCCGAGGCAGCGAAAGGACTCTCGCTGCTCCTCGATTTGTTGCCCATGCCGGTGGTGACCAGCCTTATGGGGATCGGTTCTGTGGGAGCGAATAATCCCTGTTTGATGGGGATGGTGGGGATGCATGGCAGTATTTCGGCAAACCGGGCAATGCACGAGGCTGACGTTGTGTTGGCCGCTGGTGCTCGCTTTGACGATCGGGCGACAGGTGCTATCAAAAAATTCTGTCCCAATGCGCAGATCATCCATATCGACATTGATGCCGCCGAGGTGAACAAAATTTTCCCGGCCATGCTTGCAGTAATTGCAGACGTGGAATCGGCAATACCGGTGCTTGCGGAACTGCTCGCAGAACGGCTCCCGGGGAAGTCGTCCAACAACAACGCGCGGCAAGAATGGCTCGAACGCTTGCAGGCACTTGTTACCGAACAGAAGGCACGCGAGCGGAATGGGTCCGGTAGGACGGACGCGGACAGGCAACTACCCAATCCGAACGCCTTCATTGCCTCTATTTCTGTTCTTGCTACAAAAGAGGGTATAGATCCCGCAGAAATAATCGTTACAACCGACGTCGGCCAGCATCAGATGTGGACAGCTCAGTCCTGGCCGTTCTTGCACACCAGACAGTTTCTCACTTCCGGTTCTCTCGGTACTATGGGATTCGGTTTGCCTGCAGCGATCGGAGCTGCGCTCGCAAATCCGGATAAGCGGGTTGTGTGCATTTCCGGTGATGGCTCCATCATGATGAATATCCAGGAACTGGCGACTCTTGCCGAGCAGAAACTCGATGTGACCGTCATTGTGCTCGACAACGGCGCGCTTGGTATGGTGCGTCAGCAGCAGGAGCTTTTGTTCGCCGCTAACTATTCGGCTTCTATATATGAATCCACAGTCGATCTGGTTCGTATCGCGGAGGGCTTCGGTATTACTGCGATTGATGCGGCATCTGACGACTGGTCCCGGATTGCTTTTGGGGGAAAGGGTCCCCGTTTTGTGCGATGTCGTATCGGACAGATGGAAAATGTGTATCCCTTCGTACTGGCAGGAAAGGCCAACATTGAAGCGGTGACCGGTTAGGTAGTAGCAGCGCTTTTATCTTGTGTTTTTTTCACGATCAGGTATAATAATGAACCTGAACGCAAGGAAGAGGGATCAACGGATGATTCTTGAAAAATACAAACGCGGGATTGTGCCGGTAACTTGCTTTCCGCCAGTAAACAAAACAAACGGCCTCAGTTCACCTAGCGACAACGCCGCATAATTCTTTGGTAGTGTATGTTAGGGAATTATGGAAGTACAAGTACACTAAAAAGTATATTTTTTTATGTAAAATTTAGATTTTATTACGATTGAAATTCTCTCCTTCTTTTAAAGGCTCTCTTCTTTAATACCGCGAAACAGGTTATAGTAGGATAAACAGGGGAGTGCCGCACGTGATCAGAATTGTTTCAGCCGAATTTATCAAAGGCGCAACCAAACCCGCCGAATACGCACAGACCGGAAAGCCCGAGTTTGCATTTTTTGGACGTTCGAACGCGGGAAAGTCTTCCCTTATCAATATGCTCGTAAACCGGAAATCCCTCGTCAAGACGGGATCCCGGCCGGGAATGACCCGCGTAATCAATTTTTTTATGGTAAATAATACATTTTGTCTTGCCGATCTGCCCGGCTACGGCTATGCGCAGCGCTCGGGTGACGAAAACGATGCGTTCGACACCATGCTTGCCGATTACGCTTCCCAACGCAGGGAACTAAAAACCATATTTTTTTTGATGGATATGCGGCGCATTCCGGACAAGGTGGAGAAGGACACAATCGAGTATTTCGAGCGGCTAAACATCGAGGTCGTCATAGTCGGTACTAAGGCAGACAAGTTGAGCGGGAACGAAATCCGCGCGACCGTCCAGGAATGGTCGGCACTTTTCAATCGCGCTCCCGAACTGATACCGGTCACTTCTGCTTCGAAGAATACCGGACGGGACACGCTACTTAAGTTGATCGGCGAAAGACTCAAATAGCGAAGTCCGGTTGTAGCCGGCTACCGGTTTACACCTTTTTTCCGAGCTGAACGAAATTTTCCACGGGTGTTGAGTACATGATTCCCATGCCCGGTTTCGCAAGGCAGGGTAGGGTCTCGATCGCATCCCGGATAGCTTTCGAGCTGCCACGTTCGGCAAGTATCATCACTTCTTCCTTTTCCGGTACTATAGTGATACCGAAAAATTTTTCGTCGTGTGGCTTTCCGGTGCCACGGGCATGGATGATTGTGCCGCCGCGCGCTCCCGCTTTTCGAGCTGCATTCATTACGTCGTCGGCATAGCCGCGATTTACGATTATCGTAATCAGTTCATGAGCGGTCGGTGAGTTCATATTTATTCCTCCGGTTGGAATCACAAAGGTGATCCCGCTGTTTTTGTTGGCATAAAGCGGCGCACTTTGGATCGAAGCCAGAATCGAGGGAAGTTGTTCGTCGGTAACGAGGGTGACGAGAATATCCTTTTCGACATCGGCGAGCATCAGAAGCTGCATGATTTTTGATCCCTTCGTTCCCCGTCCCACGAGAATTGTTCCGCCTTGTGCTCCCGCGTCTCGCGTCAAGGTTGCGACTTTTTCTCCTGTTCCGTGATTTACGATGGTAATGATTTGCTTTGAATATTCCATCAGTTTTCTCCCTCAAGTGCATGCTTTTCACTTCTCGCAAAGAGCCAGCCGAGAATTTGTATACTCACGAGTGGCGTAACCGCGATCATTGCAATAAGTCCAAAGGCATCTGTCGCAGGGTTTCCGCCTGCAGCTCGCGAGGCCCCGAGAGTTAGTGACAAAATAAAAGTGCTGGCCATAGGTCCCGAAGCAACACCTCCGGAATCGAAGGCAATAGCGGTAAACAATTTCGGCGTTACAAAGGTTAGTGCGAGCGCTAACGTGTAAAATGGTACGAGTAGATACCAGATGCTGAAACCGTCGAGAACCCGCCACATTGATAATCCAACCGATACGGCAACACCGATAGCGAGGGCACCAAGCAACACGGGCTTGCGCACATTACCCCCGGATACCTCTTCCACTTGCTCGGTCAGCACCCAAACCGCCGGTTCCGCGCAGACAACTACTGCACCAATAACGCATCCGACAGGAACCAGGATCCAGTTGAACGAAAGGGCTCCGAGTGAAGCGCCCAGTGCTTTTCCCGCCGGAATGAAAGCGGTGTCGGTACCCAGAAAAAACAAAACAAGCCCGAGCCATGCGTAGATAAAACCGGTAACGATTCGTCGCATTTGGCGCGGAGGAAGTTTCAAAAGAAATATCTGGAACAGCGCGAGAATAGCCAGAAGTGGCGTGAGGGCGGTTGCAACGGTAACCATGATTTTGGGGAGCTCATGTGCGTATGTGGCTAAGAGCGACAGGGGTGCGGCAGCTTCCTGAAGATTCTGCGCAGTGGTGCTGGTCCCGGCCGCTCCGTTTTGTCCTGCTGAAAGGAAAAAACCAAGCACGGTTACCGAAAGTATTGGTCCGATGGATGCGATACCCGTATAGCCGAAGCTGTCTTCTGCTGTCGTTTTGTCTCCGTCGCCGCGGACGCCGGCGATACCGACGCCAAGAGCTATGATGAATGGTACGGTCATCGGACCGGTAGTTGCTCCGCCAGAATCGAAGGCGATAGCAACAAACACCGGATTGACCCGGGAAGCAAGTGCGAATACGAGCAGGTAGCCGAGGATGACGACAATTCTGAAAGGAATCTGGAAAATGGTGCGTGCAAGGCCTAGTGCGACAAAAAATCCGACGCCGAGGGCCACCGTGAGAATGATTGCTTTCGAAGGTATTGTGCCGGTAACGAGCTGTGCTTGTCTGCCGAGCACGAGGAGATCAGGTTCGGCTATAGTGACGAGAAAGCCCAAAAGAAAGCCGGCACCCAGGATGAGTGGGAGTTTCCGCGTGCCGGTCAGGGCGCTACCAAGGAATGATCCCGCTGGCATGATGCCGAGTTCCGCTCCTGCCAAAAAAACAGCGAGTCCGAGGATGATGAGGAGCGATCCTGAGGCGAAGGAGAAAAGAAGGGTAGGTTCAATCGGTGCAACGGTCAGGGCGAGGGAGAACACGATCGAGGTTACCGGCAATACCGCCACGCCTGTTTCTTTGAGCTTGTTTGCAAAATTCATGGATAGATAATAATAGCATCTATTGACAGTAATTACCAGATTCTGGCAATATGTATCATGGAAACACGTACTATCTTTGCTAATATCTCCCCCCTCGATCATCGTTATTCATTGTCAGAGTCTTCTGTATTTGACGCCCTTTCGTCCTATATTTCCGAGCAGGCCTCAATTATTTCGTGCGCGCGTGTCGAAATAGCACTGGTGAAGGCGCATCTGTCCGTTCGCGGCAACCTTACGGCAGAACTCGAGAAGAAACTCGATCATGTCGCAGAAACTATCGATCCTTCCCGCGTATATGCCGAAGAAGAAAAAACCAAACATAATATTCGTGCCCTGGTGAATGTGCTCGGGCGCATGGTTCCTTCAGAAGTAGCCCCTCTCGTGCATCTCGGGGCAACAAGCGTCGATATACTCGACACCGCCCTCGCCGTGCGCATCCGGGACTGTGTGCAGAAGGTTATCCTGCCACAACTCCGCGAACTCGAAACCCTCTTGTGCAACATTGCGGAGCGCGAGGCAGAAACACCCGAGGTCGGCCGCACCCATGGTCAGCATGCGGTCCCCATCACCTTCGGTTTTGCCATAGCGGAATATGTGAGCAGACTGGGTAAATCCATTCTTGAAATAGAAATACGATCGAAGAGCCTCTGCGGCAAACTAGCCGGGGCAGTGGGCGCCTATAACGCAACGAGCATGATTGTCCGCGATCCCGAGGAACTCGAACGCCGCTACCTCGGCTACCTGGGTCTCGCGCCGTCCGAACATTCGACCCAGCTTGTGGAACCCGAATATCTGTTACGCCTGCTTCTTGAGTGCAATGTGGCTTTTGGTATTATTGCCAACCTCGCCGACGATCTCCGCAACCTCCAGCGTTCCGAGGTGGGAGAAGTATTCGAATATTTCAGTTCCACCCAGGTTGGCTCCTCAACCATGCCCCAGAAACGGAATCCCTGGAATTCGGAACACGTAAAAAGCTTGTGGAAGGCGTTCGCTCCACGAGTCATGACCTTCTTCATGGACCAGATTTCCGAGCATCAGCGGGACCTTACTAATTCGGCGAGCCAGCGCTTCGTCGCCGACTATCTTGCCGGCTTTACCTTTGCTGTTGCCCGCATGAAGAGTGTAATTTCCGGCCTCCAGGCGGACCGTGACGGAATGGCCGCGAATCTCGCGAACTCTGGTGGTAAGGTGAAGGGCGGAGTACTTGCCGAGCCGGCTTACATCCTTCTTGCCGAGTCGGGCATCTCTGATGCTCACGAAGTTATCCGTACTATCACTCTCGATGCCGAAACGAACAAAATTACCTTTTATGAAGCCCTCCGTAAAAATTCGGACGCTTTTGAACGCATCACCACTCAACTCGTAAAACTCGGTATTCCGGATCCCGCAGGCTTCTTCGCTCATCCTGAACGCTACCGCGGCTTGGCTGCCGAAAAAGCTGCCCGACTTGCCATCAAATACCGCGAGCTCATGGCTAACAGGTTATAATGGAGGTTTTTATATATGTTTGAAATGAAAGAAACCCTTTCCTACGACGATGTGCTCCTGCAGCCCGGTTATTCCGATGTGCTGCCCCGCGAAACGGATGTGAGCACCCTTCTGGTCAAAGACGTTCGCCTCAATGTACCGGTTATTTCGGCTGCCATGGATACGGTTACCGAGGAGAAAATGGCGGTTGCTCTTGCCCTTGAAGGAGCCGCCGGTGTCATACATCGCAACCTCAAGCCCGAACAGCAGGCTGAACAGGTTTCAAACGCCAAACGCTACCTCAACTGGGTTATCGAATCTCCGATAACCGTAGAGGACAATCGCACCCTCGGCGATGTCAAGCAACTCATGCACCGGTACAATGTCTCCGGCCTTCCGGTAATCACCCGGGACGGCAAGCTCGTCGGCATCATTACCGGCCGCGACCTCCGCTTCTGCCGCGATGATTCACTTTTCGTCCGAGACGTCATGACAAAGGAAATGGTCGTCACCGAAGGAAAGCCGACAGTAGACGATGCACGTCAGAAATTCGACAAACATCGTATCGAAAAACTGCCTGTTATCGACAACGAGGGTCACCTGACCGGACTTATCACCGTAAAGGATATGGAAAAACAGGAAATGTTTCCCCGCGCCGCTCGCGACAAAAAAGGACGCCTCATTGTGGGCGCTGCGATCAGCAACAACGATTGGTCTGTTCGTCTTCCCCTCCTTATTGCCGCAAAGGTCGACTTCGTCGTCCTCGACACCGCTCACGGCGACTCAAAGGGCGTCATAGAGGCAGTGCGTGCGATCAAAGAGCAGTACCCGGATCTCGCGGTTATCGGTGGAAACGTCGCCACAAAAGAAGGTACTCGCCACCTTATCGATGCGGGTGCCGACGCGGTCAAGGTCGGTGTCGGTCCCGGTTCCATTTGTACTACCCGCATTGTTTCAGGTGTGGGGGCCGCCCAATTCTCGGCCGTTGTTGAATGTGCCGAGGAAGCGGCTAAGTCGGGTATTCCGATAATCGCCGACGGCGGAATCAAGTTTTCTGGCGATATCTCGAAGGCAATCGGCGCCGGAGCGAATGCGGTCATGATCGGCAACCTTTTTGCCGGACTCAAGGAAGCTCCCGGACGCGAAATCATCTTTGATGGGCGCATCTATAAGGAGTACCGGGGAATGGGCAGCCTTGGAGCCATAAAAGACGGTTCTGGTGACCGTTACGGCATCGCCAAGGACGAAACTCCGGTACCGGAAGGAATCGAGGGACGCGTTCCCTACAAGGGCGAACTCAAGAGTTTCCTCCATCAGATGGTCTCGGGTCTCCGGAAAGGTATGGGATATTGTGGCTGCAGCACCATCGAGGAATTGAAGAACTACCGCAAATTTGTTAGAATCACTGCGTCGGGTCTTCGTGAAAGCCATGCCCATGATGTCACGATCACGCAAGAAGCCCCGAACTATTCACGTTTTTAAAGTAGGTACACATGAACGTAGTCGTAATTGGTGCCCAATGGGGCGATGAGGGAAAAGGTAAGATAGTCGATTATCTTGCCAACGAGTCGCAGAGTATCGTCCGCTTTTCGGGTGGGGCCAATGCAGGCCATACGATTGTAAGTGAAGGCGTCCAGTATGCCCTCCATCTCGTTCCGTCCGGAATCCTGCATCCGAACAATTCCGTGTACCTCGGTGCCGGTATGGTCATCGACCCGGAAGCTCTGTTCGTCGAGCTTGCGATGCTCACCGAACGGGGCATTAACTGGGAAGGCCGGGTCTTCATCTCTGACCGTGCGCATCTGGTGCTGCCACGCTACCGTGAGCTGGATAAAAAACGCGACGCAGCCCGTACGCGTCCCCTCGGAACTACCGGACGCGGCATCGGTACGACATATGCGCTTAAAAGCGAACGGGAAGGCATCCGTATTGCCGATCTTACCTGGAAGGAAAAAATGGCCGAGCTCGAAGAAGCCGACCGTGCTTTCCTTGCACCGTTCATCGACCGCCTTCTGGCCATGAAAGTCAATCTCACCGCCGAACTGTGGAAAGCCCGGGGCAAGAAAGTCTTGTTCGAAGGCGCGCAGGGAGCTCTTCTCGACCTTGATCTCGGAACCTATCCCTACGTTTCCTCCGGATTTTCTTCATCCGCGGGCGCCGCAATAGGCGGTTGCATTGGACCTCGGGCTATCGATAAAATTCTCGGTGTATTCAAGGCCTACTCGACCCGGGTCGGAAACGGCCCGATGCCTACCGAATTTGATGCAGACAGCCAGAGCGAACTCTATAACTTTGTGCGCGAAACCGGCCGCGAGTATGGGGTTACCACGGGACGTCCCCGCCGCTGCGGGTACCTTGACCTCGTCGCTCTCCGCTATGCGTGCCGATCAAATTCTATCGACAACCTTGTGCTTACCCATCTCGATGTATACGATACCCTCGACGAGATCGAAGCTTGCGTTGCTTACAGTATCAACGGCATTGTCACCGAAGACTTTCCTGCTTCTATCGAGGATCTTGAGAACGCTAAACCCGTGCTCAGGAACTTCAAGGGCTGGAAAACCTGCTTGAAGGAATGTCGCTCCTACGACAAGCTCCCCAAAGAAGCAAAAGAATACGTTGACTTTATCGAATCGTATACCGAAACAAAAATCGGCATCATTTCGGTCGGCTATGAACGCAAAGATACTTTTATCAGAAGCGATGTCTGGGCGAAATAGTTTGACGGTTTACCTATTTACAGGTAAGATATAAGCACTGAAGGTGACGGCTTCCGGTAACGGAGGTCGTCATTTTTTTGGTTTTTACGACAAAAAAGGCCCGATTGTCGCCTGACCTGCAACCTTTTTTTCCGGCTCTTGTCTTATACTTACAACAGAACGTTTCGATAGGAGAAACACATGCAGACAGTTACCGATCTCGGTTCATACACATTTCCAGCCCTGCTGGCCAACACACTGAGTAAATTTTCCGACCGCCCCGCCAGTGCTTTTGTTTCTGGAGAACCGATCACCTATGCAGAATTCGGACAACGGATAACTGAACTTAAAAACCGCCTCTACCGGCTCGGCATTAATCCCGGCGACCGCGTCGCCCTTTTTAGTACAAACAGCCCCAACTGGGGAATTTCGTATTTTGCAATCGTCACTCTCGGAGCCATTGCCGTTCCCCTTCTGCCCGATTTCAATGCCAAGGAAGTTGAAACGTGCCTGAAGCATGCTGAACCGCGCGCGCTGATCGTACTTTCGAAACTATCCGAAAAAATACCCAATCCTGCGGCTCTTGGAATCGACAGCGTCATTCATATCGACGATCTCACTCTTGTTTCCGGCAAGGAAACCCGTACGGGCGAGCCGCCCGCTATCGTCGTCAAAGAAGATGATACCGCCTCCATTATCTATACCTCGGGAACCACCGGAAGATCGAAAGGCGTCGAACTGAGCCACAAGAACCTCGTTTCCAATGCCATCGATGCACAATTCTTTCAGCGCATCAACAAAATTGACGTCAGCGTGTCCATCCTTCCTCTTTCGCACGTGTATGAATTTTCCTTCAATTTTATCCTGTTGGTGCTGAACGGTGCCTGCGTTTATTATCTGGAAAAACCGCCGACAGTCAGTATTTTGATGCCGGCACTTGCAAAATACCGTCCAACCCTCATCCAGAGTGTCCCTATCATCATGGAAAAGATTTACAAGAACAAGATCGTTCCGCTTTTTACCTCGAAACCGTTGATAAAAAAACTGTATGGTATTCCTTTTTTCCGCAAAATCTTGCACCGTATCGCGGGCAAGTCTCTGAAAAAAACGTTTGGTGGACGCATCAAGTTTTTTGGAATCGGTGGAGCCAAGCTCGATCCGTTGGTTGAACGATTTCTCAAGGAAGCGAAATTTCCCTACGCAATCGGTTACGGACTTACCGAAACGTCCCCACTTTTGGCCGGATCGGGTCCAAAAATTACTAAAATCGGTAGCATCGGGCCGGCGATGCCCGGAGTCGAGATGAAACTGGTTGAGTCTGATCCCACAACCGGGGTCGGTGAGGTCACCGTGCGGGGCCGCATGGTTATGAAAGGGTATTACAAGGATCCCGTGCTTACTGCTACAGTCATTTCTCCCGACGGCTGGTTCCGCACCGGCGATCTTGGCAGTCTCGACAAACACGGCAGACTTTCTCTCAAGGGCCGCTCGAAAAATATGATTCTCGGTGCAACCGGCGAAAATATCTATCCTGAAGATATCGAGTTTGTGCTAAACCAGCATCCCTTCGTCGCCGAATCGCTCGTTGTCGAGGGAGATAATTCTTCGCTCGTTGCCTTGGTTCAGATTGATGAGGAAAAACTTGCAGTCGAAACAAAAAAGCGTGCCGAAAAATCAGAATCGATGGGCGAAGTGGTCAATGAGGCAATGAACAACGTTTCTCACATGCTTGCCTACAAGAAAGAAGAAATCATGAACGAAATCAAATTTTTTGTAAATGAAAATGTCAACCGGATTTCACATATTGAGCGGGTGGAGCTTATCGATAAATTTGAAAAAACTGCCAGTCAGAAAATCAAGCGCTACATGTACAATATCATGCACAAGGATTCGAAATCGAAATAGACAATCTCCTGTGCAAATGAAAACCCGGAGCTTTTCCGGGTTTTTTATTTCGCCGAAGGCTTGCTTCTTTACCGGAGCGGGTTTATACTTTCACTATGCTAACATAGGTTAGCTAGGGGGAAACGAGTCTGATATGACTATGCAAGAACTTGCAACCGAACTCAACCTCTCGCGGACAACGGTATCCCTGATTTTGAAAGGGGAAAGCGAACGGTTTCGCATAAGTACCGAAACCAGGGACCGGGTTCTGGAATTCGCGCTTAAGCATAATTTCAAGCCCAACTACTTTGCGAGTATGTTAAATACCCGCCGCACAGGACTTATCGGTCTTATTCTTCCGAACGTATTTGAAAGCTTTATGTCCGAATTGATTCGTGGCATGGAGACGACCCTTAACCTCCACAATAATGCCCTGATGGTTTCGACCAGTATGTTCAGTCCCGAAGTTGAAAAAAAAACGATAGAGGAGTTCCGGTACCGGGGCGTGGACGGGCTCATTCTTGCGCCATACGCACCATTTTCGGGTCAGGAACGACACTACGATGCATATCGGCAGATGGAAGTTGACGGTTTTCCTCATGTGTTTATAGATCGCTATCCCGCAGGTTTTTTGGCGCCGCGTGTCGTGCAGAATGATTTTGAAGCCGCATACAGCGCAGTTCGCTTGCTTTCGGAAAGGGGTTGTCATCATATTGGCTATATAGGTTTCGACATCCAGGCTAGTTCTATCCGGAACCGCAGAGCCGGTTGGGTTACCGCTTGTCACGATGCCGGTCTTTCCGGAGGTCCCGAGATATTGCTCGCGCACCGTGATCGAAACGAAGGAGACCTCGAATCGGCGCTATTGGCGGTTCTGTCGAGCGCCGGGGATCGCCCCGATGCTTTTTTTATTTCCTCGAACGGATTGTCTTTTCGGGTACAGCATATCATTCGGATGATCACTGGTACGGATACGGCGATTCAACTGGCTAAATTTGGGAGCGATCCCGAATATTGGGAAACCGGAATGATTCAGGTTCGCCAGCCGCAGGCCGAAATGGGTAGAGTGGCTGCCGAACTGCTGCTGGCAGAAATTGACGGGCAAAATGTCTCGAAAGACAGCTCTCGAAACGGAAACCCGATCACGATACCGACTGAAATAATTCTTCCAGGCTCAACTGGCTCACTGTATACAATTGGAGGTACAAAATGAAACGAAGCGAGATTAATGTACTGATTGCGGACGCGAAAGCGTATTTTGACAAAATGAATTTTAAGCTGCCAGAATGGGCATTTCGGGACCCGGCATCCTGGAAAGGGGTGTACCCGCAAGCGGGCGAAATAGTCGACAACATGCTTGGCTGGGACATTACCGATTTTGCTTCGGGTAATTACAAGAAACGTGGTCTTTTTCTGTTTACTTTGCGGAACGGCAGACTCGGAGTTGATCGCAAAACCTATGCCGAAAAAATAATGATAGTGGATGTCGATCAGGAAACACCCATGCATTTTCATCGGCACAAAATGGAAGATATTATCAACCGTGGTGGTGGCGAGCTCGCTATCCAGTTGTATGCCTCTGACAGTAGTGAAGGTTTTTCGTCTAATGACATACCAGTCTCTATCGACGGAATCGTGCGAAAAATTTCCTCCGGTGGAACTGTCGTACTCAAGAACGGGGAGAGCATTTGTCTTGTTCCCGGCGTCTATCACCGCTTTTATGCGCAAGAGAAACGCTGTCTGGTCGGCGAGGTAAGTATGGTAAACGACGATGCGATCGACAACCGTTTTTACGAACCGATCGGACGCTTTCCGGTGATTGAAGAAGACGAGGCACCCCTGCATCTCCTCGTTTCCGACTATGCAAAATATCTGTGAGGAGCGGGCAATGATTACCATTTCGGGCACCGGTTGTTCTTTGATGGATTATCTATATACTAATATCGATTTTTCGCATCCGTATTTTGAACGGTATCGTTCACGGAAATCAGGCGACGGCGGACTGGTTCCTGGAAATCTCGTGTTTCTTGAGGATTTCGAACGTTTTGCCGGATGTTCTTTTTCTGAAGTTCGCGAACAACTGGCCGGCAATCGGCAAAGCGACTCGGCAAATCTCGGTGGTCCGTCGATCGTATCACTCATCAACGCGTCTCAGTTGCTCGAGGGTACTAGCTGTAAGGTCAGCTATTTTGGCGGTCGCGGTGGTGATTTGAGCGGAGAAGAGATCATGCGTATTCTTTCGCAGACTTCCGTTGACACCTTGGGATACCGCATAGTCCCCGGTACAACTCCTTTTACCAATGTTTTTTCGGATCCGCGCTATGACGGCGGACATGGCGAGCGGACCTTCATCAACAATGTTGGAGCTGCGGGAAATTATGGGCCAGACGACCTGGATGCCGGCTTTTTCGATGCAGACATTGTTGTCTTCGGCGGCACTGCTCTGGTTCCGCGCATTCACGATAACCTTGGCCAGTTGCTCCTTCGTGCGCGGAAAAATAACGCGCGCGGAAGAAGCGCAATCACAGTGGTGAATACTGTGTACGACTTCAGAAGTCAGGCGCGTGATCCAGAAAGCAGATGGAAACTCGGTGAGGACGACAATACGTATTGTTACATCGATCTCTTGGTTACAGACCGCGAGGAAGCGTTTCGTCTGAGCGGAATGCAAACGACTACCGATGCCGTAGACTGGTTTCGTGCACACGGGGTGTCTTCCGCGATTATTACCGAAGGAGCTCGAAATATCGCGCTGTACTCTGATGGTACACTTTTCGAGAAGCACGATTTCATGACACTGCCGGTGTCGGATGCCGTTCGGGCGGAACTTGTTTCTGCTTCGGAGCGCCGTGGCGACACGACCGGCTGCGGGGACAATTTTGCGGGCGGGGTGCTGGCGTCCCTCGCTATGCAGCTTGAAGCGGGCAAAAAGAAAGGTGCACTTGACCTCGTGGAAGCGTGTTCTTGGGCTGTCGCATCAGGTGGGTTTTGCTGTTTCTACTACGGTGGTACCTACCATGAACAAAGTCCCGGCGAGAAAAAAGCACTGATCGACACCTATTACAAATTGTACCGTAAACAGATCGGGAGAGAAATAAAATGAAAAAATTAATCCAGTTCGGCGCCGGAAATATTGGGCGCTCCTTTATCGGGCAGTTGTTCGCTCGATCCGGTTATGAAGTTGTCTTTATCGATGTCTCGGAAACACTTGTCCGCGAACTGAACGAAAAAAAAGAATACCGACTCATTGTTAAGCACAATGATGGTGAAGACGAGATCATCATTGTGCGGAATGTGCGTGCGGTGAATGGCAATGACACAACAGAAGTCGCCCGGGAGATTTCGGATGCCGACTGCGTTGCAACAAGTGTAGGTAAAAACGCGCTTCGGTTTGTGTTCCCCAATCTCGCTCGTGGTATCGCCCTTCGTGAAAAATTTTATCCCGGCAAGACCCTTGATATTATCATCGCTGAAAACATCCACGGCGGCGCCTCATATTTTGCGAAGGAGCTTATTACCCTTTTACCCACGGAATATCCGCTTGCTGAACGCATCGGGCTTGTCGAAACCTCGATCGGTAAAATGGTGCCAATCATGCGTGCCTCTGATCTCGAAACCGATCCTCTGTGGGTGTTCGCCGAGGAATACAACGAGCTGATTGTTGACGGCACAGGATTCCGCGGTGCGCTTCCTGCAATTCCATCCTTGAATCCTGTTGTGAACATAGGTGCTTATGTCGATCGGAAATTATTCATCCACAACATGGGACATGCGGCCTCGGCGTATTTGGGTTTTCAAAACAATCCGGATCTTGTGTTCATCTGGCAAGCACTTGAAATTCCAAAAGTTTTAGCCGGAGTGGAAAGAGCGATGAAGCAGTCCGCCGCTGCCCTTCTCGCAGAGTACCCTGCAGTGTTTACTGCAGAAGCGCTCGATGAACACATCGCGGATCTTTTGTACCGCTTTCGAAACCGCGCTCTTGGCGACACCATATTTCGGGTGGGCCGTGACTTGAATCGAAAGCTCGATAAAAGCGATCGGCTTCTCGGCGCAGCCTTGCTCGCAGAAAAACACGCGCTGCCGTGGGACGGGATCGAGGTAGTGGTTGTGGCTGCGGTCAATTTTCGGGGAACGGACGAGTCGGGAAATCTTTTCCCCGCAGATGCAGCATTTGTCGAAAACGCGAAAGGAAAAAGCGTAGTTACTATTCTTGAGGAAATAGGACCTCTGGATGCCCGTGTACCGATAGAAAAAAAGGTGCTGGAACAGTTCAGGTAAAAAACAGTGACATAAGACCTTTGTTACTTCAGCGCATGAAAGAAATATGCTACGCTGTTTCTTTCATTCCCAACCAAAAGTCGCGGGCGGTTTGTTGGTGATGTCGTAATATATGGCGTCCACGAAACCGAGGGCAGCAATACGATTCACTATTGCTTTGAGTACAGCAAGGTCGAGGTGCGCAAAGCGTGCAGTCATCACATCTTCAGAGACGACGGGCCGAAGGACTATCGAACAGTGCCCTGCCATCCGGGCATATGGAAGATTTATGGTGAGGTGTTGGAAGATTTTCTGATACAACCCGGATTTTTTTAGTTCTTCGAGCACGATTGCGTCTGCTTCTCGGGTTTGGTCGAGTCGGGGTCGGTCGCAGTATCCTTCGTGAAGGGAAAAAGGGGTGTTGGAATCTGGCTCTTTCGATTCCCAGAGCGTGAGGATAGTGCGGTTTACATCCTTACCCGCATTGGTAACTTCCGATGAAGCTTTTTCTAGATCTGTCCAGAGCGGGAAATGGCCGAAAATATCTTTGAAGTACAATACGGCCGGAAATCGATAGGTGCGGAAGTCTCCCTGGACGCCGACCGACTTGACCGGAAGCACACCTGTTTTTGCGAGTTCGGCACCAGGAAAACTGGTTGAAAGATCCAGCTGTGTTATGAACTGGTTTGCCGCTGCCAGTTCGTCCTGTTCCTTGAAATTCCCGTCATGGCACAAAACATTTATCGAAAGACCCGGGCCGGGGAAGGGATGTCTGAACACAAGTCCGTCGCTCAAGTCGAGTTTCTTTCCGAGGATGCGGACTTCGTCCTTATAGAGATCTTTCAATGGTTCGATGATCAACCCTTTTTCAATAAGCGCCTGAATACCATCGACCCGATTGTGGTGTGTCTTGATCGTGTGTGAGTTCTTGGTGCCGCCCGATTCGATGATGTCCGGATACAGGGTGCCCTGCCCGAGAAGCCAATCGTCTTCATTCAGAGCAAGTCGTTTGACTACGGTATTCCTGACGATGATGAATGTTTCGCCGATCGCTTTCCGTTTTTTCTGCGGGTCAGTTTCATGATAGACCGATGAAAGAAACGTATCGCTCGCGTCCTCGACGATAAAATTGCTGAAACCGAAATCGCGGTATCGCTGGGCAATAATGGTACTTTCATTTTTTCGCATAAATCCGTTATCGATGTGGAGGCCCAGCACTCGGTCTTGGCCGAGCGCACGGTTAAGAAGTGCGAAGGCCACCGTGGAGTCGACGCCCCCCGAAAGAAACAGCAACACATTGCGTTTTCGTTTGCCATCCACTCCGTTCGCCGTTTCGCGGATTTGCTCAAGGATCATTTCGAGCACGCGGTCTTGACTCCAATTTTTTTTCATGCCGCAGATACCGGCAAAATTTTCTAGAATGCGGTCGCCCTGGGGGGTGTCCTTCACTTCGATGTGACACTGAAGACTCCACCGTTTTTTCGACGGGTTCTCGAGTGCGGCGTAGGCGCAGTCCTTGGTGGAAGCGATGACACTGAATCCCTCGGGAAGGATGACCACGGCGTCCTGGTGGCTCATCCAAACCTGGGTTGGAAAATCGATGCCGGCAAAGAGAGGTGACGCAGTACAGGGAATGCCCTCGGCTGTTTTTCTTTCGAGACGAGCGATGCCGAACTCGCCGACTGTTGCCTTTTCGACGATGCCGCTGTAGTTTTGCGCCATAAGCTGGTGGCCGTAGCAGAGTCCCAGGATCGGAATATCCAGATGTAGAATTTCGGGATTGAAGGCAGGGATATGTTCTTCGTAGACGGACGAAGGACCACCCGAAAAAACAATGCCCTTCGCTCCGACAAAGACCGTAAGGTCAGAGGAGGGAAGGGCAATTTCGGAATAAAAACCTGCAAGGCGCAGGCGTTTGGCTATAAGGTGGGCATACTGGCTGCCGAAATCAAGTACGATTATTTTTTCGTTCGTCATGGTTCAAACTAGCAGAAACCGGACGAAAAGTGAAGGGGGAATGCCTCCTTTTTACTCCACTGTAACCGACTTGGCAAGGTTGCGGGGCTTGTCGGGGTCAATGCCGCGCTGGACTGAGCAGTAGTAGGCGAACAGCTGGCAGGGGATGACCGAGAGGATCGGGGTCAGGCTGTCGAGCGTATGCGGAATGCGCAGGATTTCGTCAGCAGTTTTGTCGAAGTATGTTTCGCCTTCGTAGGTGATGACGAGGACGGTTGCTCCACGTGCTTTTACTTCTTTAATGTTCGAGTCCATCTTGTCGAAAAGTGCGCTCTGGGTGCAGATCGCGACCACGAGGGTTGCTTCGTCCACGAGGGCAATCGGGCCATGCTTCAGCTCGCCGGCGGCAAAAGCTTCCGAATGGGTGTAGCTTATTTCCTTCAACTTGAGCGCGCTTTCGAGGCTGATCGCGTAGTCGAAGAGGCGTCCCATGAAGAAGGCCTTGGTTTTATTGAAATGGCGCGACGCGAAGCGCTGGATGTCACCTTTATTCTCGAGGATAGTCTCTGCCTGAGCTGGCAGCTGCTCGAGGGCTTCGATGTTGAGCGCGAGCTGTTCTGGTGTGATGATGCCGCGGAGCGAGCCGAACTGGAGCGCGATCAGATACACGCACATCAGCTGGGTGGTGAAGGCTTTCGTCGAAGCGACTGCAATTTCGGGGCCGGCCCAGGTGTACATGACGAGGTCCGCTTCTCGTGCGAGGGTCGAGCCGACTACGTTGGTGATAGCTATCACCCGAGCTCCGCCTCGTTTAGCCATGCGCATTGCGGCGAGCGTATCGGCGGTCTCGCCCGACTGGCTTATGATGATGAAAATGTCTTTCGGATTGAAAACGGGATTGCGGTAGCGGTACTCGGACGCGATATCGACATCGACCGGGATGCGCGCAAAATGTTCGAAGGCATACTTGCCGACGACGCCCGCGTGCCAAGCTGTTCCGCAGGCGGTAATTACTACCCGGCTTGCTTCGGCCCAAGAAGCGTCAAAGCCTATTTCTTCGAGGTTGATCGACTTGGTCGCGTAGGTCTTGATGCGGGCGCGCAGGGTATCCGTGAGTGCTTTTGGCTGCTCATGTATTTCTTTGAGCATGAAGTGTTCGTAACCGCCTTTTTCGGCAGCGGCGACGTCCCATTCAATGTGGCACAGTTCCTTTGTCAGCTTTTGTCCATCTTCGCCGAAAAAGTCGACATGGTCCCGGTATAGTACCGCGATTTCGCGGTCATTCAGATAATAAACTTCGCGCGAATACTCGAGGAGGGCAGGAACGTCGGAAGCAATCAGATTTTCGCCATCGCCTGCACCAATAACGAGCGGGCTGTCCTTCCGCACGGCTATGATCTGGTCGGGGTTGTTCTCACAGATGACTGCGAGTGCATACGAGCCTTCGAGCCGCTTGAGGGTTTCCTGCACGGCTTCGAGAAGGTTTCCATTGTAATGGAAGTCAATGAGATGAGCGATGACTTCGGTGTCGGTCTGGCTTTTGAACGCCACTCCGTGCCCTTCGAGCCATGTTTTCAATTTCGCGTAGTTTTCGATTATGCCGTTATGGACGACTGCGATTTTGCCGGCAATATCGGTATGAGGATGCGAATTAGCGTCAGAGGGTTCGCCGTGGGTTGCCCAGCGGGTATGGCCGATTCCCATACTACCCTTGATGATTTCTGTCGCGATCTTTTGCTCGAGAAATTTGAGAGCGCCTTTGGCCTTTCGAACCAGTAGCCCTTCGTCACCGAGTACGGCTATTCCGGAAGAATCGTATCCGCGGTATTCGAGTTTTTTCAGGGCATTTATAAGAACGGGGGTGGCTTCTTCGTCACCGATATATCCGACTATTCCGCACATAGGCACCTCTTTGTTATTAACGAAAAAATATCATACTTGACTGTCTGTGGAAAGGGGAGTTGCATTTTTTTTTCGGATGTAATCGGCAATCATCTGGAGCGTCCGACGGGACATGCTGGCGTCAACTTCGAGAGTTTCCTGGAAGATGTGGCCCGGGATCCGCAGCAGTGTGACATCCGTGACTGCGACAGCCGTTGCCGTTCGTGAAGCCCCGATCATTCCCGAAAATTCCCCGAATATTCGTCCGCAGCCCGACTCTATTACCTGGTTAGGCAGGTTGAGCGCAACGAAACCCTGCCACACATAATACAGCTCGGTCGAGTCTTCCCCGAGGGTGAATATCGTTTCTCCTGCCTTTTTTCGGATCGTATATTCCCGGAAAAAAAGCGTGGGTTCGACAAAGAGCATTCGTTCCATCTGCCGCAAAAGAACGGGGTCATCATATGCCGGAAGGAGATAGATACGTGATAACAGGAAACTTTCAAAAAACTGGATGACATACAGGAACTGCGCGTAAAACAGGAACAAGAAGAAAAAAAGATACACTTCCAGGAGGAGGACAATAATGTTGCTGAGGATGCCATATACCAGATTGTAGCGCGACATGTTCACGATGGAATTAAACAAGATCTGCACGACCGCGAAGGTCACTGTGCAGGCGATTGAGGCGAAAAGGCTTTGCAGAGCTCCCGGGCGAGTTCTTGGCGAATAGTAATAGACCAGAAACAAAAAGATAAGGATGAAACTGAATGGTGCGAACCGGAACAGGTTTTTGATAAGGCCGAATAGAACGGGCGGAAAGAGGGTTTTTGAGAGTTCCGAGCTGAAAAAGGCGTTGCCGGCGATCAGGAAAATTGTCGCTATGACGATCAAGATGATGAGGATTGCCTCTCCCGCCAATACAATGAGGTTTTCCTTGATCGGTTTGCCCTTGCCCCGCTTCCGGTAGATTATCTTCATGCCCTGCTGGAGCGATGCAAAAAATCGACGTGCCATCCAAAAAATGGAAAAACCGACGATCACTTCAAAAATGCCAACCGTCTTAATCGACATAACCGAGTCGAGAAAGGGCGAGATGTCAAGGGAGTCGGAAAAAAGTGCGTTCGATCCGAGCAGATCCTGGATGACCTCAGGCGAGGTTTCGAGTAGGCGCAGTAGTATAACGAGCACCATCAACAGGACAGGCAGAGCTGAAAGGAGGAAGCTGTATGCGCCGGCCGAGGCATAGGTGAAAAGGTCGTTGACCATAAAGGTATCCCAGGTGATGTACAGCCGCTGGGCGAGCCCTTTGAGCCGATCTTTTTTTTCCCTCATATATCAAGAGTATATCGCATTCGGGATTGAATTTACAGCACGGTACCACTTGAAAAAATGTATAAATATGTAATAAACTGGTATAAAATTACAGGAGATGCGATATGACGAAACTGCGCGGAGCGTTCACTGCATTGATTACCCCGATGAATGCCGACGAATCGGTCGACTACGAGGGTTTTCGCAAACTGGTACGCTTTCAGCTGGAAAGCGGTATTTCCGGTATTCTCCCATTGGGCACCACCGGAGAGACACCCACCCTTGAAGAATCCGAAGAGGACAAGCTGATCGATATAGCGATTACCGAGGCGAAGGGCAAGGTCCCGGTCATCGTCGGTGCCGGAAGCAACTGTACCCGGGATGCCGTCAAATACGTCAAACGCGCCAAAGAGAAGGGCGCTGACTACGCCCTTGTCGTCACTCCCTACTACAATAAACCGACCGATGAGGGAATTTATCTTCATTTTGCTGCGTGCGCAAAGGTAGGTCTCCCGATTATTATCTATAACATCGGTGGCCGAACCGGAAAAAATATTTCTACGGCACTCCTTGCACGGCTTGCCGAACTGCCAAATATCGTTGGTGTCAAGGAAGCCTCGGGTGACCTCGGCCAGATGATGGACGTCATTCAAACCATTGCCCTGAAGAAACCCGGATTCACGGTGCTCTCGGGCGACGATGCCCTGACCGTTCCCCTCGCCTCACTCGGCGGCGACGGCGTTATCTCGGTCGTTTCGAACATCGAGCCCGCCCGCGTTACCGAAATGACACTTGCCGCGCTTTCTGGTGATTTCGACAAGGCGCGACGCTTGCATTTTGAACTCTTGCCCATTTTTCGCGCTGCCTTCATCGAGACCAATCCGGTGCCGATCAAAGCTGCCATGAACATGAAAGGTCTCCCCGCCGGCTCGCTGCGCCTCCCCATGTGTTCTCTCCTCAAAGAGAACGAAGCCAAACTGCGCGCTGCCCTCGTCGAGTCAAAAATTTTGAAAGGAGTATAACTGTCATGACCAATAAAATTCCCGTAGGAATTCTCGGTGCGACCGGAGCTGTCGGCCAAAACTATATCTATCTTCTCCAAAACCATCCCTGGTTCGAAGTCACCTATG
>JBBRWY010000032.1:0-38537 GCA_038248875.1 Treponematales bacterium | reverse complement strand
GAATGTCCGCAATCTTCGCACCGAATCCTGGCAACACCTTTGGACCAGTTTGCACAGCCCGTGAACTGCTCCAACCGGTCTATAATAGTCTGAGAAGGACTGGCATAGGCTTGGTACTGGGTAAGCGAACCGCGGACTATGAAGAAATCAAGCATGCAATAGAGTAACACAGTTTTAGGACATTTTTCCGGGAATCCTTGTATGTGACGGTCATTCGCAAATTACAATAAGTGTCGGTGTCATCCATGAACAGGTAGAGATTCCGCGGTGAGGGCAGTTGCTATACTGGACTAGGAAAATGTATCGTACTCAGTATAGCCTGTATTTAACCCCTGCCGACTTTTTTAATTTACTTTCCGGATGACACTAATTCGCTTTTCATCGAGCGGAATTGTTCCGGAGTAATTTCTCCACGCGCAAAACGTTCTTCCAGAATTTCTAATCCCCTATTAGCGGATTTTTCTGAGCCAAATGTACCGTTATGTCCATTACGGACAAGTGCAACAACTACAAGCAGAACGAGCACGACAACAATAATACCCATTGTGATACCTCCCCAAGAATAACCAGTTATATAACCGTGTGGCGCAAAACCATGAAACATACACACCTCCATCAAATCTACATAGGTAACTGCAATAATCGTGCCAAGGCATTTTGAACTGTTTAGGTAGCCAATCGGGGTACAATTTTCCCTTTACGGGAAAAAATTACTCAAAACGCTCCGGCAGTACAGACCGGATATATTTTCGAACCAAAATAGGTTATAGTTTCATTTATGGAAAAATTCGCAGACAAAAAACTCAAACCCCTGTTACTGCTGGCCGGCTTTTTGCTTTTCACGCTTGCGCTAAGGCTTTTGTACGATTCCCTTAAAAACTATCACTATGCAGATATCGTTGCCCGCATTCGGACTATTCCGGTTACGGTCCTATTGATCGCACTTGCTCTGACTGTCTGCAATTATTTTGTTCTTGGCTGGTATGACCAGTTGGCATTGCGATATGTGGAAAAAAAACTTCCGTATCATCGGGTTGCCTTCGTCTCCTTTTTGAGTTATGTCTTTAGTTACAACATCGGTCTTTCGATATTTGGTTCGAGTGCCTTGCGCTACCGGTATTATTCGGCTTGGGGTATTGAGCCAGGAATCATCGCGCGAATCATAACCTTTTGCATCGTTACATTCTGGATCGGTCTCGGGGCTGCCGGGGGTATAGCCCTTCTGGTTTCGCCTCCAATTCAAGTTGCAGGTATTCCCTTGTTAGCTGCATCGTCCCGAATTATTGGGGTTTTGCTACTGACTGCTGTTTCCGTGTATCTGGTGACTGCAATCATCGGAAAAGCCGAACTTAAAATCCGCACTTTTACCCTACCGCTTCCGAATGGGAAGATAGCCTTGAGCCAGCTTTTTATTGCGTCCCTTGACTGGATCCTCGCGGCTCTCATTCTGTATGTACTGCTACCCCAGGGGAAACCGCCGTTTCCTTCCTTTGTGGCGCTGTTTCTTGTCGCGCAGCTTGCCGGAGCTACCAGTCATGTTCCCGGTGGTATCGGTGTCTTCGAATCAGTACTCGTGTTTGCGCTCGGGTCGCGTATTCCAACCGACATTCTTCTTGGTTCGATAATTGTGTATCGAGCTATTTTTTATCTTGTACCTCTGGCTGTTGCGGTGATTCTTTTTGTCATCAGTGAAATGCTTGTGGCCTCGCACAAACTGACGAGTTTCGCTAAAAATGCGCAACTCGTCGTTGCACCCTTTGTTCCTACTGTGTTGGCCCTTGCCGTATTCATTGCAGGCATTATTTTGCTTTTTTCGGGCGCTACTCCGGCCCTTTCCGAACGGTTAGACATCCTCGAAACGTATTTTCCTCAGGCTGTTGTTGAATTTTCACATTTTACCTCGAGCCTCATAGGACTTGCACTTTTGGTAATAGCTGATTCGCTCAGACGACGCCTTGATGTCGCCTATTTCGGCACGTTGGTTCTTCTTGCCTTCGGCGCGTTATTTGCACTTCTCAAAGGCCTTGAGTATGGGGAAGCCGCTGTCCTTCTGATACTTATCCTTTTGCTGATACCGACCAGAAAACTTTTTTTTCGCCATGCCGCTATTCTTGATCCTCCATCAGTCCCTCTGTGGTTATTGGGCGTCGGCACGGTTCTCGGCTGCAGCATCTGGCTTGGTTTGTTTGCGTACAAGCATGTTGAGTACACCAACGAACTGTGGTGGATTTTCGAATTTTCGAAGGATACCCCCCGATTTTTGCGTGCAAGCCTTGGGGTTGTGTTGTTCGGTCTGTTTATTGCGCTTCGCCTTTTACTCTCGGTACGCTCGAAACCATTCGGGACTGAGTTCGAGGATTCCGAGGCAGACATCAGGCGCATTCTTGCCATCTCTAGCGAACCATACTCGGCGCTCGCCTTACTTGGAGACAAGCACTTTTTTCGAGGATCTGGGCATCATTCTTTCATTATGTATGGTGTCAGCGGAAACACGTATGTTGCGATGGGCGATCCGGTTGGAGACGAAGCAGAGTTCGAGGATTTGATTTGGAGTTTTTACGAGGCAGTACGGCATCAAGGTGCCCGGGTTGCCCTATATGAAGTAGGTGTCAAATTTTTGGCTGTCTATCTTGAACTCGGACTTACGATTCTGAAATTTGGCGAGGAAGCCCTTGTGGATCTTGCTTCTTTCAGTCTTGCAGGCGCTGCATCCCAGAATTTTCGCACTGCGTTGAACAAGATGACAAAGAACGGATACAGCTTTACCGTCCTCGCTCAGGAATCGGTACCCGATCGTCTAGAAGAGTTACAACAGGTTTCTGATGCGTGGATCGCCGGAAAAGCCAATCGTGAAAAAGGTTTTTCGATGGGATTTTTCGATAAAAAGTATCTCCGGAATTTTCCTGTCGCAATTGTGCAATTTGAAAATCGTATTGTCGCTTTTGCCAACATTTGTCCAAGCGGTGACAAACAGGCGCTGTCAATCGATCTGATGCGATATATTAACGACCTACCGAATGGCATGATGGATTTTCTTTTTGTTAATATCATTCTGTGGGCTAAGGAAAACGGTTATAAAACTTTCAGTCTTGGCATGGCTCCGCTTTCCGGTCTCGAGCAGCGCAAGGTAGCACCACTGTGGAATAAGGCCGTAACCCTTGTGTTTCGTTCAGGCGTGGAAACCTACAATTTTCAGGGATTGCGTGCATTTAAGGAGAAATTCTCGCCTTCCTGGACGCCTCGGTTCCTTGCACTTTCCGGTGGGTTGTCCCTTCCAGGCGTGGCAGCCGATCTCGTCCGGGTGATGGCCCGGGGACGAAAAAATACTGATTGAACTCAATTCAAGTCAGATTTAAGAAGACGAGTCGGAATGATTGTTACTGAATAAAATAGAGCGCTGCCTCCGCTTTTTCGCGGTTGGCTGACACCAGTATGTCGCGGCCTTCCTCGTGTACGACGTATACGTTGCTCGGTCCGACGCCTTCATCGATAATCTCCATTTTTAGTTCTGCCGGATTCGCCTTGTCCGAATGAATGTAGAAAAGCTGCTGTTTGCCCCGGCGACAACCGCCGATGAATACGGGAACACCCGCAAAGGTATTACCTTGTACAACATGATAGAATTCGGTAGTTTCCGGGTGCTCGTATATTTTTTTGAACGAACTTCCTGACTTTTTGTAAATCCTGAAAAAGGTGCCGTGGAAGGGTTCGATGGTCGCAAACTCGAACTCGCCGGTATCGTTATGGCATCGCTGACCCAGCAGGCCTATGCAATGAACGCGGGCGGCTACGAGCTGAACGTCATCACGGCTATCGTCGTCGGCGGCACGTCGCTCAAGGGCGGCAAAGGTTCGGTTACCGGCGCCCTGATCGGAGCAGTCATGGTCGGCTTTATCAACAACGGCCTCAATCTGCTCAACATGTCTTCGTCGTACCATCCGCTCGCGACCGGCATCGTTATTCTTGTCGCGCTTATCCTTAATCAGGGTCCAATGGGCAAGAGCAATGTGAAGCGCGGGTTTTGCCCGTTTAAGGCTGTGGGAGCATCAAAATAATACGTTGAATCGCCCGCCGTTTTTCCTTGACATTACCCTTCACGCCTGAAAGAATGCAGTACCTATGAAACAGATACTGCATTTCTTTTTTTTGCTCGCGTTGATCGCGCCGCTCGCGCCGCTCGCGCCACTACCCGCCCAATCGCAGAATGAAGTCTCGCAGAGTGTTGCGCTGCAGACTGTTGCGCCGCGGGCCGTCCTTGCATATTACGGCGAAATCGGCTGCGCCCACTGCGACCTTTTCATGGAAAAGGTGCTGCCCGCCGCCGAAAAGGCTGCAGGCGTCCGCGCCGATGCTTCTCTCTTTGACATTCTTTCGGCCGACGGCTTCAAGCGCTGCGAGGAAGAGCTCGCCCTCCGCGGTCATTCGTTCACTGTGTTTCCCGTCTTGATCATTGGCAACAACGTATATCAGGGAAACGCTGCAATCGACGAAAACCTGCTTCCCGAACTGAGCTTTTTCGCAAAAGGCGGCACATACCGAGATATGCAAAAGCCGGCCGGAATTCCTCATACTCCGTTTTCGCTTGCCTTCTTTCCGGTTCTTCTTGCGGGTCTCGTCGATGGCATCAATCCCTGTGCTTTCGCCACTATGCTTTTTTTCATGTCCTGGATAGCACTCCGTGGCGGCGGGCGGCGTCGCATGCTTGCGTCAGGGATTGCCTTCATCGCAGGTGTTTTTTTCGCGTATCTCGGAATCGGGTTCGGACTTTTTTCCATTTTCCGTACTGCATCGGGACTTGAGTGGGTTCGTATTGGAGTCCGGTATCTGTTTGCTTCGCTGTCGCTCCTTTTTGCCCTCTTGTCCTTATGGGATGCGGTTGCGATCCGGAGAGGCAGGGCCGCCGATATGATGCTTCAGCTTCCTTCCGGCCTCAAGCTCCTCGTCCATCGCGCCATACGAAGCACGGCGTCTACAGACAGACCGTTTTCGCTGACAATTTCTCTGTCATTTTTTGTCACCGGTTCGGTTGTCGCCTTTCTCGAACTGGCTTGTACCGGTCAGATTTATTTTCCTGCGATTGCCTACATGCTGCAGTCCGGAGGTGCAAAATCGCAGGTCCTGTGGCTATTCCTCTACAACACCGCTTTTATAGTGCCCCTCGGTTGCGTGCTTGCACTCTGTCTTGCAGGCGTCGAACAGACAAATATTCGTGAATGGTTTTCCAGAAATCTTTTTATATCGAAACTCCTCATCGCCCTCTTTTTCATGCTGCTCGCAATATTGGTGTGGGGCGGTAAATAGCGGCGAGCCGAAACTCCATTAAAATTCCACACGGCGTTCACACAGCGTTCATCAGCGGGTCCTATACTCCATTGTATACGGAACCTGCAGGAGGACTATGTAATGAATGCGCAGTACGCGACTATGTATGTGGACGGTATGACTTGTACCGCATGCGAATCCCGGATTACAGGAATACTTTCCACACTCGACGGAGTGACGAAGGTAAAGGTGCGCCTCCAGGGCGGAACGGTTTCGGTCGGGTATGACGACAATGTAGTGACAATTACTGCCATCAAGGCTGCTATCGAAAAGGCCGGCTACACTGTACGGGACGGAAAAGCAGGCGTACCCTGGATTTCTCTGGGCATCGGTCTCTTGCTCGTTGCCCTGTATCTCGCTGTTGGAGCTTCGGGACTGTTTACTATACTCCCCCGATTTGACGCTTCCGCCGGGTATGCAGCTCTCCTTATCGTAGGTCTTCTGACCTCCGTCCATTGCGTCGCAATGTGCGGCGGTATAGCCATTACTCAGAGCCTCAATACCGGTTCTGGTAACTCAGGCATATTCAGTCGCCTGCTCCCCGGATTCCGCTACAATGCCGGCCGCATCGTCTCCTATACGATAGTCGGCGGGATCGCCGGTTTTGCCGGTTCCGCCTTCAGTTTTTCGCCTGTAACTAAAGGGATCATCATGGCCGTCGCCGGTATCCTCATGGTACTATTCGCGCTCCGTTCGCTCGGCGTACTCCGGTTCAAGTTCACCTTTATCAGCATGGTTCCTCCGCAGATCCGGAATGCCGGACCCTTCGCGGTCGGTATGTTCAATGTTCTCATTCCGTGCGGACCCTTGCAAAGCATACAGTTGTATGCGCTGGGAACCGGAAGTCCTGCCGCCGGCGCACTTTCGATGTTTCTGTTTTCGGCCGGAACCGTACCGCTTCTTTTTCTTTTCGGTTCGGGAGCCTCGCTTTTGCCGAGAAAGGTAGTGCCTGCTCTGTTGAAAGCAAGTGCGGTACTGGTTTTGTTTCTCGGTGCGGTCACTTTCGCCCGTGCTGCTGCCCTCTCCGGGATTGCTACCGGGTTTTCCGGTGTTCAATCCCTCCCCGCTTCTGAACGAAAGAAAGCTGTTTTCTCCCCTCCCGTTTCACTTGTAACTGACGGCGTTCAGACAGTGGTCACCGATTTCAAAAATGGTTCATACATACCATTCACCGTTACAGCCGGCATTCCGCTCAAATGGACCATACGTATCCGTTCCGAAGATTTGACCGGCTGTAACGACACCCTGATCGTTCCCTCGTACGGAATTTCCAAACCGCTGGTAGCCGGCGATAATCTGGTGGAATTCACCCCCGGAAGCGCTGGCGTGATTCCATACAGCTGTTGGATGGGTATGATCCGGAGCCGGATTACGGTAACGCAACAA
Organism: Treponematales bacterium; assembly: GCA_038248875.1. Classification (GTDB taxonomy): domain Bacteria; phylum Spirochaetota; class Spirochaetia; order Treponematales; family Treponemataceae; genus Teretinema. The sequence goes on along the minus strand of JBBRWY010000032.1, from coordinate 31,829 downwards.
TAAAGTTAGGATAAGGAGAACATAATCATGACAACAACAGTACAGCTGCGAATCAATGGTATGACCTGCGCCTCCTGCTCGGCCGCGGTCGAGCGGGCGTTGCGGAAACTGATCGGAGTCCAAAGCGCATCAGTAAACCTTGCTACCGAAAAGGCGCTCGTCGAATACGACGGTTCGGTGCTTCGACTTTCAGCCCTCAAACAGGCGATTCTGCAGGCAGGGTACGAACCCCTTCCGATCGAGACAGGGGATGCCGTTGATACTCACCGCATCGCCAAGGAAAGGGAAATCCGCGTACTCGCTGTCAAGCTGGGAATTTCAGCGCTCTTCGCCATTCCTCTTCTGTATATCGCGATGGGCGCCATGATCGGCTGGCCGTTGCCTTTCTTCCTCAATGCGATGAATTATCCCTTGCGTTATGCCCTCGTACAGATCGCCCTGGTTATACCGGTCATTGCCTGCGGCAGTCGATTCTACACAGTCGGCTTCCGCGCGATCCTCCATCGCAATCCCAACATGGATTCGCTGATTGCAATGGGTACTTCTGCAGCCATTTTGTACAGCCTTTTTTCGGTTGCGGGAATCATGAATGGTAATTTTGCCCTGGTTGAAAGTTTGTATTTCGAAACGGCCGGCGTCATCATAACACTTATCTTACTCGGCAAGACACTCGAGGCGATTTCAAAAGGCAAGACTTCCGAATCGATCAAGAAACTCATGGGCTTACAGCCAAAAACCGCCACTGTGATGCAAGATGGAAAAGAACTGGAAATGCCTATTGCCGAGGTTGAACAAGGCGATATTGTACTCGTACGTCCCGGAGAGAAAATTCCGGTTGATGGAGAAGTGCTTACGGGCCGTACCTCCATCGATGAATCGATGCTGACGGGAGAAAGCATGCCGGTCGAAAAAGGCCCCGGCGATCAGGTAACCGGAGCGAGTCTCAACAAGAACGGGTCGATCACCTTCCGTGTCACGCGTGTCGGTGTCGACACGGTGCTGTCGCGTATCATAGCTCTCGTCGAGGACGCGCAAGGGTCGAAGGCCCCGATCGCCCAGTTGGCTGATACTGTCTCGGGGTATTTCGTCCCGGTTGTGTTCGGCATAGCCGTTTTGTCTGCAGCTATCTGGCTCATACTCGGTCACGGTCCCGTGTTTTCACTTACGGTTTTTGTGGCTGTGCTGACGATAGCTTGTCCGTGTGCACTCGGTCTTGCAACTCCGACTGCGGTCATGGTCGGGACTGGTAAAGGTGCCGAGTACGGTGTGCTCATAAAATCGGGTATCGCGCTCGAGACCGCCCATCGTATTGATACAGTCGTGTTCGACAAGACAGGAACTATTACCCGGGGCGAACCGGAAGTAACGGATATTCTCCCTTGGGGTAGTATCAATGAAACCGACCTGCTGTCCCTCGCGGCGGCGGCCGAGCGGGGTTCCGAACATCCGCTCGGGGAGTCGATCGTACGGGAAGCGGACAGAAGGGATGTACCTGTTCTCGGGGCTGAAGAATTTACTGCGGTGCCGGGTTACGGAATTTCCGCACTTTGTAGCGGGAAACGGGTGTTACTCGGAAACGCGCGGCATCTCCTCTCGTTCGGAATCGAAGTCAATGAAAACGCAGCAGATCGACTTGCAGGCGAGGGAAAAACACCGATGCATCTTGCTGTTGACGGAACGTATGCAGGCATCATCGCGGTTGCTGACGTGGTCAAGGAATCGAGTGCCCGTGCTGTTGCATCCCTACGGTCAATGGGTATCGACGTGGTTATGATTACCGGCGATTCCGGAAAAACAGCCGACGCGATTGCCCGTCAGGTAGGCATCGCGATTGTACTTTCGGAGGTACTACCGCAGGACAAGGCAACAGAGGTGAAAAAGTTGCAGGCATCCGGCCGTCGGGTGGCAATGGTCGGCGACGGCATCAACGACGCACCTGCACTCGCCCAGTCGGACGTGGGCATCGCTGTCGGTTCGGGGACCGACGTAGCCATGGAAAGCGCGTCGATCGTTCTCATGCGGAGCGATCTCATGGACGTGGTCACCGCGATCCGTTTATCCAAAAGTGTCATCCGAAATATCAGGCAAAACCTGTTCTGGGCGTTCGGTTACAACGTTCTCGGCATCCCGATAGCCGCTGGAGTTCTGTACGCGTTTGGCGGTCCTCTTCTTAATCCCGTATTTGCTGCCGCAGCAATGTCGATGAGTTCGGTTTCGGTACTTGCAAATGCGCTTCGTCTGAAGCGTTTCAGAAAATAGTAATTTTTAAGGAGATCATATGAAAATTGAACAGGTAGGATTTGCCGCATTCGTCGTTGCGGGCATTGCCGTCGTAACTCTTTCAACTGTTGGATGCGCGGCTAGCGATGTCGTTGCAACAGTTGCAAAAACATCGTTCTCGGCAGTTGCCGCTGCCTCGGGAAATCGGGTTGTCTGGATGGAAGAAGATTTTGGTTGGAGTCTTGCAACCCCCTCTGGCGACCGCATCCTTATCGCGTCAGATTTTGGGCAGAACTCGGTGAACGGCGGAATGGCAGACATGGACAAACCCGATGCAGAACTCGTATTTGACGCCGCTCCATTTTTGGCTGCCGGTCTCGACATCACGAAGCTTCCCTTGACGGACGGTATCAAGTACGAGATCGAGGACGGTACGTTCATGATTCATTTCGAACTTGGCGCGGAACGATTTTCTGCCGATGCCAAAAAATCTCTCGCCGGTACATTCTCGGAACTTGTGCGGACACAGCGGGAGCGAATAGGTTACCACCAGGCGCTTGATCATTATGGTATCAAGCTCGGGAACGGCAATATGTTCGAATGGGCGAAGGACATGTCCAAAAATGACAAGGACATCGTGTTTGTTCTGAATCCGGAGCCCTTTATCTCCGCCGGTATTGATCCTTCCAGGATCGAAGGATGGATTTTTGCGAAGGTCGAAGTCATGGATGATGCGGGAAAGAAGTCGCAAGTCGACAAACTTTTGAAACCTTTCAACCTTAAATGACCAGTGGGCTGACCGCAATTCTGCGGTTCAGCCCTTCTTTTTTTTCTGGTATGCGTGTACAATTTTAGACAGTACCGGGAGGATTCATGAAACAGACGATTCTGGTCGCCGACGATGAAGCAAAGATCGTCTACCTTGTCGCAAGTTATCTCGAGGCTTCCGCCTACACCGTCATCCAGGCCTTCAGCGGAACTGAAGCCCTGCGATCATTCCATGCAGACGCTCCCGACTGCATTATCCTCGACATCAACATGCCCGGTATGGACGGCCTCTCCGTCGCCCGCGAGATCCGCAAAACTTCCTCCGTTCCGATTCTGTTTCTTACAGCCCGCGCCGACGAGACGGATCGAATCGCCGGATTTGAACTCGGAGCCGACGACTATATCCAGAAACCATTCAGTCCCCGGGAACTGGTTGCACGTGTCAAGGCGGTACTCCGCAGAACTTCCATCCATACCTCCGCACACACTCCCACCGGAGACGCAAGGCTCATCCGTGGCAGCCTTGTACTCGATTTTTACCGGCGCTCGCTTACCAAAGGCGGACACCCGATCGGTCTTACCACTGCACAGTTTGATATACTTGCTCACCTGATGCGGGAGTGCGGACGTGTATGGAGCCGTCTTGAAATCCTTGAAGCCTCCTCGGGTTCCGCGTTCGAGGGTTACGAGCGAACCGTCGATGCTCACATCAAGAATATCCGTAAAATTCTCAGCGACGACAGCGAGCATCCCCGGTTTATTGAAACCGTCCGAGGTGTCGGTTATCGTTTCATGGAGCAGGTCGATGAGACTTAGCCGGAGACTCACTCTGTTTTTCTTCATCGTCATAGCCTTCACTTCCCTTACGACCCTTGCACTTGTTCGCCAATCGACCGAATCAATGTTTCGCTCTTTCGTGTTTTCGGGTGATTCCGAAAAAGCCCGGGTCTACGCTTCCCTCCTTGGAGAGTACTGGCAGGAAAAAGAAAGCTGGGAGGGAGTCCAAACATTTCTCGTCGAAATGCCCGATCTGTTTTCACGGATTATCAACAGCAGGATACATGGCAAAACCGAATTGCCTTCTTTTCCCGCATATCCTGTATCCCAGCTTCGCGTCCTCACCGCTGACCGGGTGGTACTTGCAGACACCGAGGGCATGATCGTGGCCGACACAGCCGGCTCGCTCCTCCATTCGGTCCATCCTTCGCTGCATCTTGCCGAAGGAATTCCCGTAGTCTCGAACTCTGAGCGCAGGGGTACCATTCTCGTCGGCTCGATGATCGACTCGTCCCTCACCGGAATCGCCGAACGATATCTTGCGTCGATTACGGGATCCCTTCTGCTTGCAACGCTCATCTCGTCCGTTTCCGCCCTGGTGCTCGGAATACTCTTTGCCTCGAGTGTTACGAAACCGCTCGCCGCTCTCGTAAAGGCTGCCGGGCGGGTTGCCTCAGGCGATCTTTCGACGCCGGTAGCGGTACAGGGAAATGATGAACTCTCCGTACTTTCGGTTTCCTTCAACCGGATGACAGACGAATTAAGGCGTCTGGACAAAGCAAAAAAACAAGTTGTCGTGGATTCGGCACATGAACTCCGTACTCCGGTTACCCTCGTTCGGGGTCTTGTCGAAGGCATGCTGGACGGAATTCTTCCGTACGACAGGGCAACGCTCGGCTCGGTGCACGAGGAAACGATTCGTCTGTCGCGCCTTATTGATACCTTGCGCGAACTAGAAACAATCGAAGCGGAAGCGCTCGTTCTCGTCGATGTAGATTTGGGCGAAACAATACGGAAGGCATTGGTCCTGTTCGACCCGGCCGCCCGTGAAAAAGATATTTCACTCGCCCTTACCGATGTACTACCGAAGGGACCGGTGGTGCGTGGCGATTCCCTCCGTTTGGCGGAGGTGGTATATAACCTGCTTTCAAACGCGATCAAGTATACTCCGCCCCACGGTTCAGTTATGGTCCACTTCGGGACGGAAAATTCCGGAACCTTTTTTTTCAGTGTGAGTGATACCGGTCCGGGTATTCCGGAAGAGGAAAGAAAGCGCATCTTCGAGCGCTTTTACCGCATTGATAAATCGCGCGCAACTGATTTGGGTGGGCGTGGCCTCGGGCTCGCCATAGTATCAGAAATTGTGAAAGCTCACAGAGGCGATATTATAGTCACTTCGTCAATATCAGGCGGCGCCTGTTTTACTGTCCGCTTATGGACTATACCGTAAATACTGGAGAACAAGTGACATGAAAAAACTGCACCGTTTATACAGATCGGCGTTTCTTGGTAAGGTTACAGACTTCTGCTTGAACCTATCACCGGAAACATGATTTCATCTGAGATCTTTTCTCGCAATATCCGGTAGTAGTAAAGTGCTTCCTTACACTTGAGATCATAATTCCATTCTTTTGTAAGCCTGTCACGTTCGATGCGAAAATAATTTTTGATGATAACGCATTCAGCTATCTGGGCTAAAATATTCGAGGACCCCGCACCATGAGAGAACTTGAGTTTCGGGCGCGCGCTGATAGATGGTGGCAGCAAGTCTTCGAAAGCTTTTCGTAACAGGTATTTGGGAATCCGGTCCCGGTGCAGTTTCCATTCAGGGGGTAGGCCGAGGGCGAATACCGTCGATTCCATATCCAGGAAGGGAACACGAGCCTCAACTCCGAATGCCATAGACAGACGATCCGCGCGCTGGAGTTTCGTGTTGTGTAGTGCGTTAACCGTCAGAAGGAACTCTTTTTGCAGTTCGGCCCCTTCCGTGAAGCGCGTCATGTAATTGTAGCCGGCGTAGAGTTCGTCGGCACCTTCCCCTGTCAGCATTACCTTTACCTGCTTCGAAGTCAGCTCTGCGAGAAACCAGTTCGGTATAGAACTACGCACGAGCGCCGGTTCGAAACTCTCGACGCTAGCAATGACCGACGGCAAAACGGCCACCGCTAAGACTCACCCCAACGGTGACGTCTGCCAGGAGCCGCTTTTCAACCGCCCTCATGACCATCCGGCGGATTTCTTCAATTGCCTTTTCTTCTGTACCAACGAAGTGCACAACGCTTGATTCGATATCGTGATACCGGTGCCAGCCTGTCCTCGAACATACCAATGTCCTGGAGGAAATTCGGAGATTGCAGCACAGACACGAGCAAGTGCACGAACTTCCGACGCGAAAACGAAGGATCCCTCGTGTTCCCCGTAGTACAGCGATTTTATACCGAGGGGGTCCTGGGCTTCGAAAAGATTTCCATCGTGCATTACCGCAAAGGCGAACATACCGTCTAAAAAAAGGAATAACCGCACTTCCCCGTTTCAGAAAAAGATGGAGTACTACTTCGGTGTCCGAGTGCCCAGTGAAAACCGTGCCTGAAAGATATCGCACCGCCAGTTCCCGATAATTGTAGATTTTTCCATTGAAGGCTATGACGCTTTTTTCGTACACGAAGGGCTGGCAGCCGTGTTCAGGATCAAGAATGGCAAGCCACGAGCATTCGCTCCGTCGGTTTCTGATTATCCGTAGCATCGATACCGGTAATTCCGCATATAGTAAAACCCCTTATCCTTCAAGATCGTTCGACCTGCCTTGCCTGGTTTGTTCGCGTAAATTCTTCAGGATCTTCTGCATGATATCCCGTGCCATATCCTGGCAGCCGAGACCGAACGCCAGTGCGAAGGCAAGGCATAGTCCTGAAAAAAAGACGAGCAACATCAAACCGAGTAGGCCTGTTCCGATTTCAACCTGGCCGACTGCAATAATAATAAGAAGTAGAAGTCCCATATAACGGATCACTTGGCCAAGTATCTCAGCGTGGAGGAAACCCGCATTGCGTGCGAGCGTTTTTGTAAAATTTGACAGAAACTCGAGCAGAATCAATCCGGTCAGTATGATGAGAGCGGCGGCAATGAGTCCGGGCAAGGTATTTTCGAAACGGATATATACCTGCGTAATAAGATGTAAATTGAGCTGGCGAGATACTTCGAGAAAAACAGTCAGTATGACTGCCCAAAAAACAATGGTTCCGATGAGGCCTGTCGGAGTGAAGTGGATGCCCCCTTTGCGCAGAAATTCCGTAAAACCGATACGGTGACAAATGCTGTCGAATCGCATTAGTCGCAAGATCAGTCTGCTTACTATTTGCACCAAATTGGCGGTGAGCAATCCACCGGTCAGCAAAAGGAGCGCACGTAAATTGGGGGACATTCCCTGCCAGATCGCGGCTGCTTTGTTGAGTGCTTCATCCATTGTTGTTCTCCTTTTTATGGCTTGCGCGAGGCGCAATTCCAACTACCATTTGGCGAATCTCCTTCACGGACATTCCTGCGATACCGAGCCGTTCGACGCTTCGGCCCTGTGCTCGATAATCAGTGCCATGCATTGCCGAACCAAGCTCGATGATCATGTCGATAATGGGAGTCGCCACTCCCAACATCCGGCCGATGGAAGAAATCGGGACGAGGCTCATTGGTATATCCTCTGATATATATCGGTGCATAATGGTCGACGGGGCCATGATCCCCTTGTAACCGACCGTGTTTCGTATTGCAGTGTACAGATCCGATCCCGAAGAATCGTAGCTGAGGTAGAGCCATTCCCGCGAGCTGACTGAATGGACCCCGAGGCTGCTTGCGACCGAAATCCGTTCGCTGTCGATTTTCTCCAGAATGGCTGCGGTCGAAGGGGTTATTCCCTGAAGATAGAATTCAAAGCCACCATGTGTAGCTTCGATCCATCCAGCATTGAGCAGTGTCAGGGCGGGATGGAAAACGGCTCCGATGTTTTCCAGACTGGTAGACAGGATTGAATTACCCGCAACAAAAGCTGGAAAGGCTTGATTGAGTACTGCGAGCAGTTGCGGTATCCAGTAGGCAGGAAGACTCGCGACTGGTACCGAGTTTTTTATGCGGTAAATATGGACCGTATGTCTCGAAATTGCGCGCGAGGCAAAGAGGAATGTCTGGGCCTCGGCAACCAGCACGAGTGGTACGGCTTCTTCCTTTTCCAAGGTATGCTGAAATTCGAGTGCCCCGCCCGTTCTGCCTGGATTGAGCAGGATTATCTGCCCGGATACGAGGTGTGGTGCCATAATTTGCGCGAGCGAGTAGTGTGCGGTAGAAGGGGTGACGATCATGATAACGTCTGCTCCTGCAAGAGCTTCCTCCATAATGGAAGTCGCTTTCTGAACCGGTCCGAAACCCTGGATTTCGCCCGTGACGGTAACACCACCGTGCCATCTGACCCCGTTGAGATTTTCATCCGTTCGATTGTAGAGGGAAACCTGAAATCTCTGCATGCCCAAGATCCCTGCGATCGTTAATCCGCCGTTGCCTGCGCCGATGACACACCAGCGCAGTGCTTTTCCCTTGGAAGCTGTCGCCCCGAGATATTCTCCCATTTTTGCTTCTTGACGGTTCACGGTTACCTCCGTTTTATCTGTTCTCTGATGACTGCCATTCGTTCCGCCGCGGGTACGGGTTTTCCGTCGACTCCGGTAATCTTGATCGAACCGTTGAAAGGACGTGTTTCCCAACTGACCGCCATCGGGAATTCATCCCGACATTCCCACAGCCAGGGAACGGGAAGAAATCCTGCCTCGAAAATTGTAAGAAAACCTGTCGGGGAATACGGATCGGGAATCAGTTCTTCTATCGCCTGTATGACTATCTGCGCTTCGACCAAAATATTTTGCGTCCTGAACGCCAGGTCTGGGTTGTTGTCGATGTTTTCGACTTCGCCACTGTGGCGCATCCGCCGGTATTCGGAAAAAGCTTGCCGTGTTATGCGGATACTTTCGTTGATGACAGGCGGATCGGCCAGATGCACCGCTTCGGAAAAGCTCACGACATGTATGATCGCCGGGCTTGCTTGATCCCCTGGTTCTATATCCGCCATGAGCGCGGTAACCGATGCAAGCTGTGCTTTGGCCTTGTCGAGATCGGGCGAGAAGTAATCAAGGCCGCCCCGCGGCTGGAGCAGTACTGAAAAACGTGTATCCTCGAGGGTTCGGACCAGGGAACGGAGTCCACGAGCCTTTGCAAGATCCTGTAAGCCGACTGTTGTTTTCGGAGTGTTCAACATGATCTGGAGTACGAGCGTTCTGATTCCGGCTTTTTTCGCCGCCTTCGCCGCGAGGTATCCGGCGACTGCGTATGTAACATCATCAGCACCCCGGAAAGCAAAGTGGTGAGGTACGTTTGGTTCCAGTACCTTTCCTTTTGACGCGATGAAATGCATCGTATCGAAGTGCGCGTTCAGATTTTCATCGAGAGTGTAAGGCCCTCGCCCGTCGAGCTGGCAGAACCACCAAAAGGACAATGCATGCCAGGCGATGTGGAGACTCTCCTCGTGCATAGCCGCCAACCGTGGAATATCCCGTGTTCCTGCATAGGTCCGTACCAGCATTGGACGGGCGTCGTTCCATATATTGCGATAGTCATTCGGAGACGAGATGACTATTCCTCCGCCATCCGGCCGGTCGGTCCGGATGCCATAAAAATCGGATTGGGTAAGTTGTGAGGTTCCGATGGAAAGTACGTCCAGCAGTCCTGTTTTCGCGAGATCCCTGGTCCAGCTGCGAAACAGACGGAAATCTTCCAGCGGGACACCAGTGTAGGGACCGACATGCGCGCGTATCAATGGAGGCTGGTTTCGCTTCCTTCCCGCACTAACCCGGGCTACGAGACTGTCTGCTTCCGTTCCGAATTCGTCGTATCGGCGGTCAACTTTCTTAATCCGGTGATACTCGCCCTTGGTAACGAGCTCGCGACCGAAGCGCATACGCGCCTCGTCATACACATTTCCGGCAAGGAGGGATGATGGTAATCGGGAGCCGTCGATTCCCAATATTTGTATGACCTCAAATGGTGTTTCGTCTCCTTGAAAACAACCTGACAGTTCGGGAAAACGTTCGTTAATCATCGCGCAGGTCGGTGGCAAGCCGGCGAACCAGATCGCACGGATCGGGCCACCGCGGGATGTCAAGAGGTCCTTTTCCTGGAGGGAACGATACCAGGCGGTAAAAAGTCGGACGCCGTCTTCCGGATCGAGGCGGTAGCTGAAACCGAGTAGTGTGATCTGTCTGTTGCGAATCCAGGCTTCGAGTATCGGGATATATCCCGTATGTCCGACGTTTTCCGTCTCATGACAGATTTCACTTGCAGCTGTAAATGTTGTGATTCCGCATTCTTCAAGGAGAGTCGTTATCGAACTAAGTCCAAGAGTGTGCGCGTCTGTAAATGGTCGAACTAGACCCATTCTATCATCCGGCTGGATTTTAAAAGTCATTGGTTCTCTCCATTGTAGAAAACAGGTGTCGGGATTACTGTAATTCGGAACGGCGAGGATTGTGCCGTCGAATAAGATTATGCAAACTTATTGTACGTATGATTTAAAGTGGCGTCAACTTTATTCGTATTTTGTAATGGAATTATTAGAGTATATGGATTTGTTGAATTAGTAAATGCGGTTTGTTTCGATCCAGTCTCTGGCAAAATCGACGATAGCTCTCTGCCTGATAAGCTTCACATCTGCACAGCCGATTCTTTCGCACTGGTAGTAGCCGGTCCCGGCGTAGTTGGATTCGAAGGCTTTTCCTATTTCAATAAAATCTTCGCAATTATAATTGATGTCTTCCATTTCCTTCCAGACCCGGATGCCATTTTCTATCACCGGTGCATGGTTCAGAATTACGTGTTTTCCTTTCCAGGAGGCGCGGTATTCTGCGAGATGGAGCGAGGTGTTGTTATCCCATCCCGTTCCGAGGAGGAGGATGTGGCCGTCAAGTTCATACAACCTGCCGAGCGGACTTTCATCATTCATTTGAAAGGACAGATGGTCATCCTGAAGTATGAAATCCCGGTTTTTGCCCCAGGCGGCGAAGGATGACTGGGGATGTCCACTTCGTTTGACGCTGTGCTGTTTTCGGAATGTTTCACATATCACACCCATTCCCCTTGTTGGGGTCAGTGTTCGGTCGAACGCAGGCATTTCGTTCCTGATGGTTTGCCACCAGGATTCTGGTACGGGCGGGTTTTCCCAGAATGCCGGATCAGACAAGTCGCCTGAATGAGCTGGCATAATGAGGGTTCCTTTGGTTGTCAGGATTTCTTCGAGTGCGAGGATGACTGTCGGGGCACCACCGCAGACCCATCCGAGCGAGGAAAGGGATGAATGGACAAGAATATTCATGCCTGATTCGAGACCGAGCATCCGAAATTTTGAGACAATAGATGAAATAGTGTTGGGTGAATCGGGGAGGGCGGATATTGAGTCAGCTTCGGACATGGGAAGTCAGGCGAGTAGGTTTATCTTGTTTCCAAGGGAAGGATCGGTGATCGTCGATGCGCTTTCCATTAGTTTTGCGAGGGCAACACCTTGTTCTTTTGCGCCGTCAAGCGCAAGTTTCTGTACCTGCATAGCGGCACTTTGCTGGAGCCGGTCTTGTGACATCATTGTAGAAAGCGCTGTTATATCCATAACACTAGTATAAGACTAAATTTGCTATCCGGCAAGGACTTAGTGGACTTTCAGTTTGTTTTTTTCTCAAACACTAGAGCCTCTGGCAAAATTCCAACAAGTCTTTGTAAAGCAACAACTTGTTGGAATTATCCACCTACATTATTGGTTGATCTTGCAAAACTTTCTAAGTTTTGCAAGATCCTCACTATACGTGAAGCAGCATTTGGTCGTTGGAGAGTTCACGGTTTTTGATGTCACGGAACCGTTGGACCACCTGGTCGATCGTCAGTTTCGACTTTTCGGCAGCACCGATGTCAAGAACGATTTCACCCGAATCCATCATCAGCAGGCGATTGCCGTATTCGATGGCGTGATTCATGTTGTGGGTGATCATCATGACGGTGAGTCCGTACCGATCGGCGAAGATTCGGGTCAATTTCATGACAATCTCTGCATTGCGCGGGTCGAGGGCTGCGGTGTGTTCGTCAAGGAGGAGGAGGTCCGGCTCAGAGAGAACGGCCATGAGCATGGTAAGCGCCTGTCGTTGTCCACCCGAGAGCTGTTCTACGTTGTCGGTGAGACGGTTCTCGAGGCCCATATCGAGCTCTCGCAAACGCGATCGGAAGTATTCCCTCAGTTTGTTGTTCAGGCTTATCTTGAGGCTCTTGTAGCCTTTCTTGTAGCAGATAACCATGTTATCTTCGAGAGACATCTTGCCTGCGGTTCCGAGCAGGGGATTCTGAAAAATACGGCCGATATAGTACGCACGTTTGTATTCTGGGGTGCGGGTGATTTCGATGTCCCGAATGAAAATGCGGCCTGCAGTTGGTGCGTAGGTGCCGGCGATGATGTTGTAGAGTGTGGTCTTGCCGGCTCCGTTTGAACCGATAACAGTGACAAAATCGCCCTTGTTCACCTCGAGCGACACTTCCTTCAGTGCGTGGTTTTCGTCAGGAGTGCCTGCGTTGAAGGTCACGCTAACCTTGTCTATTTTCATCATGGCCGTGCTCCTTTCCGTTTTAAAAGCGAGCTGTTACCGTATTTCGAGATGACAAGGCACGCGATGATGAGCGCTCCCGTAATCAGCTTAAGGTCGTTTGCGGTAAGGTGGACAATATATCCGTAGCGGCGGCCGGCATACATAATGGCGCGATAGAGGATCGAGCCGAGAATAACCCGGAATGTGAGCATTTCGATTTTGTTCGATTTAAGGAGAAATTCCCCGATCATAACCGATGCGAGGCCTGCAACTACCGTGCCGGTTCCCGAGTTTACGTCGGCAAAGCCCTGGTACATACAGGCAAGAGCTCCGGCAATACCGACTAGCCCGTTCGAGAAGCATATACCGACAAGCTTGACCATTTCGGGATTCATTCCTTGCGAGGTGATCATCTGCGGGTTCGAGCCGAGGGCTCCGAGGGTGAGGCCGAAGTCAGTGTGGAAGAACACAGTGATAAGCACAAGGATAACACCGACAGAGAGAACAAGAAAAAGCAGTACCCCAAGCTCCGCGCTCATGTATTTGGAAGCAATGCGTTCGATGTCTCTGAACAGAGTGTTCACCTTGAGAAGCGAGAGGTTCGCCCGGTTGGACATGATGCGGAGGTTTACCGAGTAGAGCATGGTCATGGTAAGAATTCCCGCGAGGAGGCCGGGAATCTTGAGTTTCGAGTGGATGATCGCGGTTATGGCACCCGCAGCAGCTCCTGCAGTGAAAGCAACAATGATTGCGACGAAGGGATTTAACCCTCCGGTGAGAAGGATGGCCATGACGGCCGAACCCAGGGGGAACGAGCCGTCCACGGTCATGTCTGCGAAGTCGAGCACGCGGAAGGTGATAAAAACAGCGAGGGCCATGATTCCGTACACCAGGCCCTCGATTACAATACCTTGAATCATGAAATGACTATACCTTCTATCTTACTTTGAAGTCAATTTACCGTTTTCGATAATCTTGCTCGCACTGTCGAGAATGTCTTTCGGGATGGTGATTCCGCAGATTTTGGCGACATCGAGATCGACGAGAAAATCTGAATCCGAGGGATCTGTTTGAAACTGCACCGGGATACTCGCAGGGGCCTTGCCTCCGAGAATATCGGCGAGGATGGCACCGCTTGCACGTCCTGCCTTGTAATAGTCGAATCCGCTTGCAATGAGGCATCCACCTTCAAGGGCGCTGGTTACGTCGGAGGAGAATATTGGCTTCTTTGCGGCGAGAGCAACCTCGATAAGGGCGGGTAGGGCAGAGAATACCGTGTTGTCTGTGGTCAGATAGATACCGTCGACGCGGCTGATGATCGCTCCGGTTGCCTGTTTGACTTCCGAGGAATTGTTGATGGACTGGGTGACTAGCTTGATGCCAAGCGTTTTGCATGCGGCTTCAACGTCTGCGAGGGCCGAGGCCGAGTTTGCTTCGGAGCTGGTGTAGATGTAGCCGAGGGTCTTGATTTTGGCGATTTTGGTGAATATGGTGATATTCTTTAGGACATCGATTTTATCAGAGAGGCCGGTCACGTTGCCTTCTCCTTTGTCGAGAGATGTGACAAGCCCCGCCGCTACAGGGTCGGTAACTACCGAGAATATTACCGGAATATCCTTGATGGTGTTCGCTGCGGCGACTGCGGTGGGGGTTGCGATAGCGACGACGGCGTCAACTCCGTCGGTTTTGAATTTGGTCGCTATTTGTGTGGCGGTGTTGACATCTCCGTTTGCGTTCTGGAGATCGAAGGTCGCTGTGATGCCGCGTGAGGCAATTTCGTCCTGGATGCCTTTTTCAACTGCATCGAGTGCTGGATGTGCTACAATTTTGGTGATGCCGACTTTGAATGTTTTAGCTTCGGGTGCCGCTGCTGTTTCCTTTTTGGGTGCGCAGCCGGTAGTGACAGTTGCAATAAGTGTGATTACGGCAATAATGCCGATACTCTTTTTCATGTTGGTGCTCCTTGAATAGTCTCTGTTGTTACTATGTATAGTAACAATGATATAATATCCAGATTGAAAAGACATGTCAAGCTAAAAGGAGAAATCTTTATGAAGAACACGTTGAAATGTACTGTCCTATTTTTTGTACTTTTTTTTTGGTCCTTCCTCAACTGTCCGCCCGGACTGAAGATATCAGGCCCTTTTCCTGGAGTCTTGCTGATCCCGCCATAAGGAAGCCTAACTGCTATCAAAATTGTTGGTAACAGCACAGCAAAAAAAAATGCTTGACGATGCGTGATTGTGCCGTTGATAATAGCAGATCGACTACCGGTTGTAATAACTGGCTGAGAAAAATGAGGAGGCTACTGTGGATCAAGATTTTAAAAAAGCTGGTGTGAAGAAGTGTTATGCCTGCATTCAATGGGAAGGACTGAGAACGTATTATCCGGATAAAAAACAAATTAAAGTTGCTCCTTCACACGAAGGAAACTGCCTGGTGCAGCATAAAAAATTCAAAGGTACTCATTTCTGTGACAATTATGAAATGTTGCGTTAGAAATAAAAAAGAATAGAAAGTACTGCTATCAAAATTGTTGGTAACAGTAAGTCCCACCCCTATCAGTAGATATCATTTTCCATATAAATGTTAAATCAATAACACAAATCTGTTGCTTTGCAAAGCAACAGATTTGTGTTATCCAGAGTGAAAATAAAAGTTATGCAAAAAGGAAAATAATTACTATTTAATCTCCGGCAAGCGTGATAAGTATATAATATTTTCCTTCAGAGGTCGTGCGTGTATTTCATTTCGAAAGAGCCCGTTTTTTTTGATCTGTGATCGCCAGCCGGCCTCACCTGCCAATTTGTACAAAATCCAGGGGAATCCATGGTGAGCGAAAACCGGTTCGGCAAGTCGGCCGTTTTCTTCGGATATCGCATCTACTACACGGCGGATTGCACGAAAGACGGGTTTTCTGATTCCTGCCTCCGCAGGTATATTTTTAATGCCGAGAATCATTTCGCCGGTGCCGATACCCGCACCGCCACACCAGTCAAGGCCCGCGGAAGTACAAAAATGGCCAACAATTTCGAGAGCAGTTCTGTTTTGTTCCCCTTCATAAAAACCGCAGTTTGCTATAGCAAATACGCGCTGTTTCCGCTCGTTGGGCGGTACGGTACGGTGGGATTCGGCGTAACTTTGCAAATATTCCATAAGTGAGGCGGGCAATCCGTCCACATACAACGGAAAGGCGATGACGAGCACGTCGGCAGCGGTGAGGGCTGGATCGACGGAGTGTGTCCCGGGGTCCCTTTTGCCTTCTTTTATAGATGTAACAATGTTCCATTTAGTTTCAGCAGGAAGCATGGACTGCAATATCGAGATTACTTCCCGTGAATTTGATGATGCGCCCTTGGGGCTTCCATTAATTGCTGTTATGGTCATTGTGCTATCTCCTTTGTAAGCCAATTCCTGCATGCTTCTGGTTCGTTATTTGAATTGAGGATGAAAGTACTATTTGAATGCACTTCCCCAAAATTGTTTCGATGGGATTCAGTATAATTTTTGAAGGTTTCTTCTTCTTCGCAGGTGCGCGCTCCGAAACCGACAGCCAGCAGTACCGGCATATGTCCATAGCGAAGTTGATGGTGCATTTCTCCGTTCAACTTCCTGAAATAGGGATGGAGGAGGGGAAGCATCCGGTCGCAATATTCCTTTATGGGTGCGCTGTATGTACCCCAGGTAATCCGGGCCAAAATCACGAGAAAATCGGCATCAAAAATCTTTTGCAGAAATTTGTGGCCACCGTCCGAAGTGTAGATGCAGATTCCCGGCGTTTTGACCCAGCAGCCGAAACAGCCAATGCAGGGCTTTAATGTCATCGCTGCGACATCGACTACTTCGAGAATGATGCCGGAACCGGACAGGGAAGGCGAAAACGTCGAATACAGTCGAACTGATTCCACGTCTGTAGAATCGTACAGAAATGCTGTTTTCATGAATACTCCGTATGTTGACACTGGTAACATAAAATGAAGATACCACAAGATGTTTACACTGTCAACATCTTGTGGTATCTTTTTTATATGACAGAAACCTACCATCACGGGAATCTCCGTTCTGATCTGATTTCGAGCGGACTGCGGATGCTGAACCGGGACGGAATCACCTCGTTCTCTCTGCGAAAACTTTCCCTGGAACTGGGCGTAAGCCATGCTGCGGCCTACCGTCATTTTTCGGACAAGGAAGACCTTTTACGGGCAATTTTTCTAGAATCGTCGCGGATGTTCCGCGACGCCCTGTCAAAGTCGGTTTCGCCCAATGCTACAGGCGAGGAAGCACTGATGCAGCTCGGAAGCGGCTATGTTCATTTTTATCTGGAGCATCCGGAAATTCTCGGGCTTTTTTCACTCGTCCCCTCGGAACAGAACTTGCTGGCATCTCTTTTTCAGGGAATGAAGGCTGATGCCACCGGCGACACCGATGACTGCCGGGAAATCGGCATCCACAGCGATTTTCCCGATATCGAAGCGCTTCCCCAAAACAGTGCCTTCGGTCTGTTCCGGAGCATCGCCTCGGCGGCGGGGGACCTGGAACCGTATCGGGGTTTGACGGAACGCGAAATACTGCTCGGTTTCTGGAGTAAGGTGCACGGCATGGCCGTCCTCCTTGTTACCCAGAAAAATTTTATCCCGGCTGACCAGATGGACGCCGTGATCGACCGTGTGTTACGTACCCCGTTTTAGGATTTGCGGTAAAAAATCTTCCCGACGCGCAGTATGTGCGCGGCCAAATCGTCATTGTGCAGATCGGTGAAAATCGACAGATCGATTTCGAAGGGCAGCAGAAGATCGTCCAGTTCCAGCGCGATACGGGAACGAAGATCCCGGGAAAGTAACGAACCGGATAAACAGAGATCGATGTCGGACCCCGTTTTATACGTACCTTTTGCGCGGGATCCGTAAATTGTAGCAGTCTCGACTTCGGGAAAGCGGTCGAATACTCCGGTTATTTTTTCGATAGTTGTTTCATTCAAGCCGAATTCTCCGCTCATTCTTCCTCTCGTGAGGTGAATAACGAGAATTTTGTAGCCATTACAGTGAAAGCCGGAAAAAACTGTTGCAGAATATCATCCGCTATAGATTGAGCAATTTCTGTGTTATAGGTATGGGAAGAAAGATTTCGGGCTTCTATCATTTTCATCCAGTTTTCGCCGTCTTCGATGAGACCGTTTTTGAAAGCTGTCCGGGTTGCGTCTTTCGAGCCAATCAGTCCAGTTAAGCCTTTTTCTTCAAGATAGTCCTTCAGAACGTTCCATGCCAGTTCGTGGGTAAATTCGAATCCTTGTATCAAACCCTGCCGTTCAAGCTTGGTTAATTCGCGGGTCTTTGAAAGATCTATGGCCTCGGCAAGCATGGCGTAAGCTTTCTGAAAATTAGAAAAACGCTGTTTCCATCGTATGTCATCCATATCTCAAACTATAGCATTAACCATAGAAATTGAATAGATTTTTTAACATAGGTGTTTTACTCAACAAAACAACAGGAACTGCTCTTGTAGAGGGTAGGTAAAGAATTGGGAAAAGTGCTTTGCATTTGTGAAAACCAGTTCTATTCCCATTTAAAGCTATATTTATGCATTATAATTAAGTATTATGTATTTTTATGCATAAAAAGTAAAAATAGTGGTTGACGACATAAAAATAATCCTTTATGTTTCCCGTAACAAATCCGGTGACAAAGATTCACTGGCTACAAAGGCGTAGGAAAAGAGCAAGGAGGTTCCAATGGAATTGGACACTGTAAAAGCCCTGACCACGTTGAGTGTGGGCCTGGATACGGTTTGGGTGCTGATAGCAGCATTCCTCGTATTTTTTATGAATCTCGGTTTCGCCATGGTAGAGTCCGGTCTCTGCAGAAGCAAAAACACCGTGAATATTCTGGCCAAAAACTTCACCGTTTTTGCGATTGCGTCAATTTCTTTCTGGATAGTAGGATGGGGATTGATGTTCGGCAACGGAAACCCCTTTGTCGGCCTTACCAACATATTTTTTGCCAATAACGGCGTGGACGAGGGCTTTGACGCCCTCAGCTGGACCAAGGTTCCCTTCTGGGCCAAGTTCATCTTCCAGCTCGTATTCGCCGGAACCGCCGCGACCATTGTGTCCGGTGCTGTTGCCGAGCGCATTAAGTTCCTGTCGTTCCTTATTTTCGCCTTCATTCTCGTCGCGATAATGTATCCTCTTACCGGTCACTGGATATGGGGTGGCGGCTGGCTGCAGTCGATGGGCTTCTGGGATTTTGCGGGTTCGAGCGTAGTCCACTCCGTGGGTGGTTGGGCAGCCCTTGCCGGCGTTATCGTTTTGGGGCCTCGTATCGGGAAATATCGCGCGGATGGCAAGGTGAACCCGATTATGGGTCACAACATGTCGATGGTTACCCTCGGCGGTCTGGTTCTCTGGTTCGGCTGGTTCGGCTTCAACCCCGGTTCCACCATGGGTGTCGGCGACGGAACTGCGATTGCCCACATAGTAGTCACCACCAACACCGCAGCTGCAACCGCGATTCTTTCTTCGATCGTTGTCGCCTGGCTTACGATGGGAAAACCGGACCTCTCAATGATCATCAACGGTGCCCTTGCCGGTCTCGTCGCGATTACCGCCGGTTGCGCCTTCGTGGACGTAAACAGTGCGGCCATCATTGGTCTCATCGCCGGTGCCCTTGCAGTATTCGCAGTCCCGCTGTTCGACAAGCTCAAGCTTGACGACCCCGTTGGAGCACTTTCCGTCCACCTGGTGAACGGTGTGTTTGGAACCCTTGCTGTCGGCCTTTTCGCGGTAGATGGCATTGCCGGAAACGCAACCGGAAACGGTCTCTTCTTCGGAGGCGGATTCCACCTTCTCGGCGTGCAGGCTATCGGTGTGCTTGCGGTTGGCGGTTTCACTTTCGTCGGAGCGCTGATTGTCTGGTTAGTGCTCAAGCAGGTGCTGGGAATCCGCGTAAGTCGCGAAGAGGAACTCGGCGGTCTTGACCGCGGAGAACACGGTGCGGAAGCCTATGCCGGTTTCCAGATTATCGACTGATAGGAGTAAAAAGAGATGAAATTAGTTGTTGCAATGATTCAGCCGTATAAGCTGGAAGATGTAAAACAAGCACTTTTGGACGTGAAGATCACTAAAATGACTGTGAGCACCGCCCAGGGTTGCGGCAAGCAGGCCGGCTATACCGAAGAATACCGCGGCGCTGTGACCGAGATAAACCTTTTGAAGAAGATCCGGATCGATATTGCGGTGAATGACGAGTTTGTTCAGCCAACCATCGATGCCATTATCAAGGGGGCACGGTCCGGCAAAATCGGAGACGGCAAGATCTGGGTGACCAGCCTCGAGCAGTGCATCCGCATCAGAACGGGCGAAACAGGATCCGAAGCCATAGGCTGAGAAGCCGGAAGGTAAAAAATAAAGTGAATTTGTGAAAGGTGCCCGGCGGTGAAAACTGCCGGGCGCTTTTTTTATTCGTTCGCGCAGCTTTCGGAGGTTGCCGTCTGCATCCGGCTTGCCGCCTTCAGCACTTGTTTTTTAATATCTTTCCATGGCGTATCGGCGCCGACATTTTTTCCAAGACCGAACCGTTCCTTGAACTGTTCGACCGTGACGCCGTTCTGTTCGGCGATTTTTTCGAGGCGGACGTTGCCGTAAACTGTGCCCCAGGGTGTATCGTCCGGGATGTCCGCACCGAGGCCGAGGGCTGTTTTTATGGTCGCGGTATCGGTTCCGTTCATTTCGGCCATTTTAGCGAAGGGAATAGCTTCTTCGATCTTACCTGAGCGGTTGCCATCAAAGAAGGTTGCGGGGAGACCATACATCGCCTTGAATTCGGCTGTGGTGGTACCGTAGCTTTTGGCTAGTTCGCGGAGGGTCGCTTCCTGCTTGCCGCTGAAGCGGTCAAATCCGGTCAGCTGCAGCACGAAGATCGAGAGAAAAAAAACGCCTGCAGCGATGGCGACTGCGGCTGCAGGATTGAAGGATAGTTTGCGCGACCAACCGATGGAAAGGGTGTCCTTTTCGGGACAGGCGGCGACACAGCCACCACAGGTGATGCATTCGGCAGAGGTGACTGCTTTCGCGGTGGAAACCTGGATATTTACCGGGCAGCTTTTATCGCACAGTCCGCAGGAAGTGCAGCTGTCCGCATTACGCCTGACCTTGAAGGGAGACACAAGTCCGACAAGGGCGGTCATGGCTCCCATCGGGCAGAGGTATTTGCAGAAAGCCAGCTCGATAAAGAACGAGGCCACGAGGGAGGCGACGAGGATACCGAGGCCGATCGCGTATCCGGCCATAAGTTCTGCAGGATTGAAGATATGGGAATATGCGACCCATGGGTCGAAGGTCTGTATCCACAGGGTTCCGGTTGCGACCGCCATGAAGATTGTGAGAGCGAGCACGGCATATTTGAGGAAGCGGAGGTAGCGGTCCCATTTTGCCGGAAGTACAAAGCGTTTGGCTCCGAATATTTTTTTACCGGCGGCTCCCGAAAGTGCCTGCAAGGTCCCGAGCGGGCAAATAGTGCCGCAGAACGCGCGCTTGAACACGAGCGATATCCCGACTGAAACGAAGAAGAGTCCCATTGTGCCAGAAAATATCTTGCCGAGGGTTGCTCCGTCCGAAGTGATATAGCGGAGAAGGGACTCGAGTCCTCCCATCGGGCATAGCGAATGAACTGACGGATGTACTTTGCTGACAAATACATGGGCATAAAATTCCCGGGTAACGAATGCGAGGACTGCCAGGAGGATGGTCCAGCGGACAACCAGATGGGGCAGGACGCGAAATTTTGTTGGTTTCATGTAGGATATATAGCATGGAGTGATGAAGTCGCGCCAGTAGCGGCAACGATATGTGCTTCCTGCCCGGTGCATTCTGTTGAAAAAAAAAGTCCTTGCACTGCAAGGACCATTTAGTTTTGCCGGAGACGGGACTTGAACCCGTACGGCCGTTGCCAGCCAAGGGATTTTAAGTCCCTGGTGTCTACCATTCCACCACTCCGGCGCTGTGTGTTATAGTACCGGATAAAATAGCGGAGGTCAAGAATGTTCAGTGACACTCATTGTCATCTTTCACATATAGAGGAACGGGGAGAGGATCTTTCGAAACTGCTCGCCTCAATGCAACAGCAGGGGTTTCCGTTCGTGCTCGATATCGGCACTAAACCGGGCGATTTTTCGATGCGTCTCGGTAAAATTCGCGCTTGCGGAGACATTCCTGCCTTTCTTCATTTTACCTGTGGTCTGTGGCCTGACGGCGAAGTGATTGCCGACCGACACAATATGATGAAAGCGCTCGAAGCAGATATTGAAGTGATGCTCGCACTCGAGCGTGAACGAAGCGCGGCTCCGAGCGGCTACGGCGCTCCGAGCGGCGTAGCCGCTCTGGGTGAGTGCGGGCTGGACCGGTACTGGAATGGTGCGCGGGCAGCCGAACGGTCAGCTGACGGCTCGAACGATGGACCGGGAACGACAGACATGGCGGGCGAGGAAGAACTGTTCGGCCTGCAGCTGGACCTCGCGCGGAAGAAAAAGCTCGCTGTCGTGGTGCATTCACGCGAAGCCTTCGAGCCGACTCTTGCTTGTATACGCAATGCCAACTGGGACCGGGGTGTCATTCACTGTTATTCGTACGGTATCGAGGAAGCTCGTGCCTTCCTTGACCGTGGCTGGTACATATCGTTTCCGGGGAATATCACCTGGGGAAAAAAAGAAGCGGATCGGGAACGGATTGCCCGTCTCGTCCGCTACATTCCGCGTGATCGGCTCCTTTTGGAAACCGACGCGCCGTACTTGTCGCCGGCCCCCCATCGGGGCAAAACAAACACACCTCTACTTATTTCGTACATCTACGAAACGGCCGCCGAAATTCTTGATCTGCAAACAGATGCGCTTGCTTTTTTAGTCCGCGAAAATGCACGCACATTGTTTGCCGTGCCGGCAACCTGCGCTATAAAAGCGCCGTGCTGAACCAGGGCACGTAGGTGACGAGCATCAGGATGAGGAACTGTACGAGCAGGAATGGTATGATATTCCGTACGATTTTCATTACCGGCTTTTCAAAGGTGTAGCTCGCTATAAAGAGATTCATGCCGACCGGGGGAGTCAAAAAACCGAGCGAGAGATTGGTCAGGAATATGACGCCGATGTGTACCGGATGGATGCCGAACGATTCGGCAACGGGAATGACAAGCGGGGAAACGACAAGGATTGCCGAGTACAGGTCCATCAGGCAGCCGACAATCAAAAGCAGTAGGTTGAGAAGAAACAGGAACAGGTATTTCGAATGAACAAAGTTGACGACAAGGTCGGTTAAAAGAAATGGTATACCTGCGTCTATCATGAAGTAGGCAAGTCCTTTTGCCGCCCCGATGATGACCAGAATGCCACCGGCAACCGGAATACTCTTGAGCACGACGCGTGCAGCCGAGGGGAGGGTATAATCCTTGCGGATAAAAACTTCGAGTACAAACGCATAAACGGCGGTAAAAGCTGCCGTTTCTATCAGCGAAAAGAATCCCGAAAAATATCCTGTAACGATAGCAAGCGGCAAAAGGAGTTCCCCGACGCTGTGCCGGACCGAGACGGACAATTCTCGGACCGAAAACGGTGTCCGTGTTCCCGAGGTATCCTTGAGGATGCCAAGAATGATCATGGAAATAGCCATAAGAGATCCGGGAATTATCGAACCCTTGAATAGTTCATAGATATCCACCGAAAAAATATTGGTGGTTCCGTAAATAATGATTGCGAGGCTCGGCGGAAACAGGATGCCGATCGAGCCCGACGCAGTTACGAGCGATTCCGCATTATCGCGGGAATAACCGCTTCCGGTCAGGATGACGGTCAGGAGTCCGCCGAGTGCGAGAATCGTTACCCCGGAGGCACCTGTGAAGGTAGTGAAAAAGGTGGCGACAATGACCGCTGCTATTACCGGGCCGCCACGTATCCAGCCGACACTATTTTTGACCACATCGAGGAGTCGCCTTCCCGCACTGCCGTCCGCGAGCAGAAAGCCTGCCAGCGTAAAGAGCGGAATAGCGGCGATGCTCTTGTCGGTCAGGATTCCGTAGGTTTCGAGCGGGATCATTTCTACGTACCCGCCACCCTGGCTGAATGCCACATAGGCAATACCGGAGAGGACAATGAATAGTGGTACACCGAAGGCAGCCGCGAGAATCAAAAAGAGAACAAGCGGAATAAAAAGAAAACTGGAGACGGCGATCCATGCATCGAACACCGGGCCGGCAATCGGCATGTTTACGACTTTTAAAAGCGAGTAGGCGATTCCCGAAAGCGGGCCACTTGCTGCGATAATACCGAAAAGGACTCCGATGAGAGAGGCGATTTTCGCCGTGCGGCGAGATACGAAAATGAGCACCATGCCGAAGTACATGAGCGGTAGAACAGAGAATACAAGTTGTAGGGGAAAGCCCCATACCTTTTCTCCGGGTGGAAAGGCCATGAACATTTCTGAAAAAGATGAAAGAAAGAGCGCGGTCAGAATTGCGCTAGTTAGAGTCGACTGGACCGGGGAAAGAATTCGCTTGATTGGAAAGGGAAGCGATTCGTTTATAACCCCAATACTTAGCTGTTTGTTTTCGAGTGTGGTTATGATGCCGGCAATAGCCGCGAACATAAACACGAGATTGACCTGCACCAAATCCGACGAAAGTATCGAAATTCCGGTGATCGTTGTAAACAGGCGAAAAAATAAGGGTAATACAGCAAGCAGGGTAAGGAGGATGATGCCTGCGGCTTTGACTACTTTTTTCATCAATACTTACTTCCGTACCGACTGAAGCAGCGTTTGTATTTTACGATAGAGAGCTAGGTTGAAAGCACCGGGCGCGGACTTTGTTACCGTGTCCATGTCACGGTTGAATTCATTTTCCCAGGCTGCGAGCTCGCTGTTCGACGGAACAAGCATTTTAACGCCTTCTTTTTTCATGTTCTCCACGTACATGCGATCAGTCTGTTCGAGAGAGGCGTCGAGACGTACGCGCATCCGCTCGATCGCCTTCAGCATTTCAGGCTTGAATTCTGCGGGTATTTTCGCCCAGGCGTCATTCGAGATGACGATGCCCGCAAGCACGGGACTAAGCTTGGTGTCGAGGCCGTAGCTGATCGTTTTGGAGAGGCCGGTGACATAGGCAAACATATGCACACCGAAAAAACCTCTGACTCCACCTGAACTTTTCAGTTCTTGCAAGAGTTTCATTGCGGTGATGTCTTCGATGGTAAATCCTGCTGCGCGAAAGGTGTCACCAAGAATGGGACTATCGAGTCCGGCCGAAGCAATTTTGATTTTTTTCAGTTCGGAAAGATTGGAAAAGGGGTCTTTAGTGTAGAACGACAGCCAGCCAACGTTAGTCCAAGCCAGCAATTCGAAACCGTTTTTTCGGTAGGCATTAATGATATCGCCTCCCTGTTTTTCAAGAACAAGATCGAGCTCACTCTGGTTGCGAATGAGGAACGGGATGGAAAGGGTGTAGATCGAAGCATCGGGGGCCAGTTCGTGAAGACCAATGGTTGTCATGATAGCGCCGTCGAGCGGGGATTTCTGGCCAGGTCGTACCGAGCGGAATTTCTGGATAATTCCTTTTTCGCCACCGAGAGAACCGGCATCGTAAAAGGTGAGGGTTACAAGGCCTTTTGTGATCTGCGACCATTCCTGTGCGAGTGCACGTTGTTCTATATCCCAGGGCGAGCGGCTCGGAGCTACCGAGGCGATTTTCAATTGTATCTTGGCTTGTGCTGATAGGGCTATAAAGGGCAGTAAAAGTAGGGCGGCCAGGGCAATTGTGCGGTTGCGGGTCATTGAAATCTCCTATTCAAGAATGAAGTCAGCTTTGTGTTCTTTCAGCCAGAGTGCTTGTGTTCGGGCAATAGTGAGAACCAGCCGGTTATCCGGTTGTGATTCAGGGTCTATCGCGAGTGCTTTTTCGAGCGCTGCGTCGAAGCCTGCTCCGTCCTGCGCGGGTATGCAAAAACTACGTGCAAAGCCGATGTGGGTTCCAGGATTCGTTCCGAGAGAATATTGCAGTGCTTTTTCGTAGGCCTCGAGCGCCTTGTCCCTGCCACCTCCAAGTGAATCAGGGGCTGCCGCATAAAAGGACATGAGAATTTCCCAAATTGCTCCCTTGTTGAAGCCTGGGTCGAGAACCGAAGCACGTTCGAGCATTGCAATCGAACCGGGGAGGATTGTAAGGAGATCAGTGTTGAGCGGATTGAGCGAAAAGGCGCCAAGAGCTCCGGCTCCGGCCCAGTAGAGGGCTGTCGTATCAGCTTTTTTGCAGTGCGCAAGTATGCCCGCGGCAGCCTTTTCATCCTGAGAGAACAGGGTTTTGCTGAATGAGCGGTACTTATGATCGAGGGCCTCGAGGGCAAAATTTTTGCCACGAATATAGAAATTCTCTGCACGTTTGTAGGCTTCGTTTTGTTTGTCAAACTGGTCTGGGGGCAACTGTTCGGCCGGAGTCTGGATAAAGGCATTTGCATATATGATATACAGCTGTCCTGTCATGCTTGAAAGCCCTTCGTGGCCGGGATTTTGCAGGTGCATTATTTCGTAGAGTTTAAGGGCTGTCGGGAAAAAATCACGCACCAGTTCCGGGTCATTTTCGCCGGTGAGGGCAAGCAGGGGATTTTGCTTGTTTTCTACGACGTGTTTTACCGATTTTTCGGTGGGTGTCGGGGCGAGCATGTCGGCCGCCGAATTGAATGCGGCCTCGCGGATAGAACAGCCACTGAGTCCAGCAATAGCAATAACTGCTAATAGAGCTCTTTTCATGCAGTTCCCTCTTTTAGCCACTCGGCGATAAAATGTTCATATGCATTTATGGTGCCGGAAAGAGTTGCATCCTGCAGTTGCCCGCGGCCGGTCCAGTCATTGCCTTCCATGATGTACAAATTCTTGAGAATGCCTTTGGCATCCTGCACAGTGAAAAGAGGATCATGCGCTCTGCGACGTTCGAGGCCCCGAAGTTCTTCTTCGTACATTTGCTGGTATTTCTCGTCTATCCATTGGGTCGTTTCGCTCATTGTATGAATATAGTAGTTTTTTTGCTGTCCTTCAAGTATACTGTTTTTATGGAAGAGAGCGATGTTATACGGCAAGTAGCCTTTGATGAACTTACCGCTGCCCTAGTGCGCGCGACTGATCCTGTTCTGGTCGGTGATTTTTTGCGCTGCTTATTGACGCCGTCCGAGCTCCAGGAAGTGTCTTCCCGCTGGGCTCTGGTCAGGGAAATTGATGCAGGGACGACGCAACGCGAAATTGCACGCAAGATGGGTCTCAGTCTGTGCAAGATCACCCGGGGCTCCCGCGAACTCAAGAAAGAAAACTCTCCGTTCAGGCAGATGATACGGATTTATCAGGATACTGTCTCGCAATAACCTAAACAATATACAAATCGGCAGCAGCAAAAAAACCTCCCGGAAAACTCTTTTTCCGGGAGGTTTTTTGTTTTTTTACCGTTCTTTTTCTATACCCGGGACGGTTACTTGAGCAGCGCGGCGATCTCGGGTCGCTGCCACCTGACTGCTATGTCGTATGCCGTTTCGCCTGCTACGTTACGTGCGCTCCGGTCCATACGGGGAAGACTTAACAGCCGGGTGACTGTTTCGGCACTGCCGAGTCTGGCTGCATAATGGAGAAGTCCATCCCCGATAGTATCGGTCCGGTCAGAGGCATATTCGGCGAGGAGCGGGATGAAAACTGGTTTGCCGACTAGCGGACTACTGGCAAGCGCAAGGCTTGCTGCACATTCTCCGGAGTTATCTGTGGCAAAGGGGTCGGCGCCGGAGATGAGCATGCTGCGGGCAAGGTCTTCCTTTCCATTTTTTACCGCTAAAAGGAGTGCGGTCGTTCCTGTCCGATTCCGGTTGTTTACCGGGAATTTTGCAGCGATCAAGGCCTGCAGGGTTTCGGCCGGGCTCCCTTCCGAAACGGCGATGTGGAGCGGCGTGTTGCCGTCCGAATCGACGAGATTGGTGTTGTTTCCGATAACCGCGATGACCGTTTCGGGAGATTTACGCAATGCGAGGGAAAGAGGCGTACGTCCGTAGGAATCGCGGGACATGGGGTTCGCACCTGAGTTTCGAAGGAGTACGATTATATCAGTCGTGGAATATTCGACCGCTTCATGGTAGGCGTTCCGTCCGTACATGTCTTGCATTACCGGCGACGCACCCTTTTCGAGCAATAGTTTGACTGCCTCGGTCCGGTTGGCCTGGAGCGCATCGGTAAGAGCTGTTTTTCCCGTTTCGTCACTTGCGTTGATGTCAGCACCGGAGGCAACGAGCGACCGGATAAAGGGCAGGTTCCCCGTACGGGAGGCTTCGTGGAGTGCGGTCTTTCCGGCAAGGTTACGGGCATTGATCAGTTTTTTGGCGTTCGACTGACTGTCATAAGCAAGAAGCGTTTCGGCGGCATTTCCTGCTGCCCAGCGGATGCAGGCGTGAAGCGCGGTGTTTCCCAGAAAGTCGCGAGCGTTGATGTCAGCTCTCTTTTCTGCGGTTTCGGCGAGCATTGTTTTGATAGTGGCGGTCGAATCAGCTTTAACCGCATTAAAAAGGGGTGTTTCGCCGTTTGCGTTACGGGCATTCGGGTCCCCGCCTTTTTCGATGATGAACGAGACTACGGCTGTAAGCTGCCATTCAGCGGCGAGATGTAGGGGAGTATTTCCGGCCCCGTCCGAAGACTTGATCACATTCGAGTTGAGCACCCAGTCCTGCCGGCCACCCATTCGGGTAAGCGCGGTTTTGAGTGCCGACTCTCCTGAAACATTCGGATAGAACACGTCAGCTGCATAGGCCAAAAGGATTTCGCCTGAGGTACGATCGTTGTTGCGTACGGCAATGTGCAGCGGCGTGTCCCCGTTCTTGTCGCGGGCATTCACATCTGCTTTGCGGGAAATAAGATACGTGATGATGGCCGGATCGGCCTTGTTGATTACGGCGATATGGAGGGGGGTCTTTCCCTGCGAGTCGCGGGACTGGATATTCGTGTCGATGATGACGGCTTCTGTCATATCGACCCCCGCTTTGATCGCCTTGGTAAGAGCGGTGTTTCCGTCAATATCTTCGGCATGGATGTCCGCACCGAGTCGGACAAAGAGATTTGCCTGTGCAATCTGGCTTCGTTCAATGGCAAGCGAGAGGGGTGTAATGCCTTTTTTATTTCGCTCGTTGGTGTCGGCACCGGCCGAGATGAGTGCACGGATGATTTCTTCACTCATTCCAAGCCTTGCGGCGATATGGAGTGGAGTTTCGCCATAACTGTCTTTCTGGTTCGGGTCTGCGCCGGCTGCAAGCAGTCTGCCAAAAATTTCCGAGCGGCTTGCCGAGGGCATAACGAGATGAAGCGGTGTGTTTCCCGAGGAATCCTTCAGGTTCGGATCGGCGCCCGAGGCGAGAAGGAGAGAAGTGCAGTCAATCCTTCCGTTCCGGACAGCTTCATGGAGCGGCGTCGAACTGGCAATATCTTTGACATTAACGGGTACTTTTCGTTCGAGCAGGTATTCAAGGTAACCCGTATGACCGTTGTTCGCCGCGATATGGAGCGGGGTTTTACCCTCTTCAAATCGCATCGACAAGTTTCGCTTGAGCACGGCGGTCTCGAAATAGGCAAAGTTGCCCCGTGCGGGTTCGGCGCCGGCCAGGAGGAGGCGAGCAGCTATGCGGGCACTCGCGGGATTGAGGGGATCCCGGTAAGCAGAGGCAAGTGGAGTCATTCCTGTTTTGTCGGCAAGAGAGGCGATCCCACCTGCGGTGAGTATAACGTTGACCGCCGATTCGTCGAGAAGTTCAGCCGCGTAATGGAGGGCCGTTTTCCCGTTTTCATCCTGCTGAATAACCGTTTTCGGCGATATGATGGCCGAAAACGACTCGTTTCCCTTGTCTCGGGCAATTGCAAACACACTCTTATCCGCTGTGTTTCGGGCAAAAATGGAAGCGCCCGCTTCCGCAAGTACCCGTACGGCGTCCTTGCTGCCTGCGGCAACGGCTGTCCCCATTGGAGTTTCGCCCGCGGTATTCCGAATTTCGGGATCAGCCTGCATACCGAGCAGAAACCGAACCATTTCTGCATCGTTCTTAACGGCAGCGATGTGAAGCAGGCTCTGTCCTGCAGCATTTTTCTGATTGACGGCATTTGTGTTTGTAAACCGTTTTTTTACTTCAGCGGTATTTCCTGCGGAAATCAGGTCCGCAAGACTTTCTTCGGTTGCCGGTTTTGCGACGGGCTTGTTGTTCACCGGCTGCGGAAGCGATGAACAGGATATGGTCAGAAAAAATGCTGCCGAAAGCGTACCGGCTGCCAAAAGTTGTTGTGCTGGTTTAATCATTTGATAATAGTCTCCCATTTTATAATCGACCGATTACGGAGCTGGTTAAAACGAATTCAATGGAATTCCGGGATAAATATCGCTACAATAGTATTGATGCAAACAACTTATCTTTTTATTGAAGATATGAACCAAGTTATGGAACGATTGGGCGGAAACGAGGCTCTGCTTCAGCGCCTGTTGCTCAAATTCCATGATACATACAAAAATACCGCCGAAGCCCTGCCATCACTCCTCGAACGGGCCGAGCGGGAAGAAGCATATAGGCTGGTTCATTCAATAAAAGGAGTATCGGCGAATCTAGGTATAGCTAAGGTATACCGCAGTGCCATTGTGCTCGAAAACTGCATGAAAGCCGATCGCTATCTGACAATGCAGGACGAAACCGAAATCTTCCTTGCAGAACTGAGCTCGGTTTTTATCGCGCTCGAATGAACCGGTGGAACACTCCACCGGTTTTTTTGTATTCTAGCCTTGCTAGGCGTGGTAACCGGTAAAGAATACTTCGATTTCTTCCGGTGTGTGTTTTGATACCAACTGGTCGTATAGTGCTTTGTCCTTGAGGATGCTGCCGATGGCGGAAAGGAACTGTAGATGTGGACCGGATATTTTTTTCGGCGATACAACCATGATGAACAGCTTTGTTGGTTCGTTGTCGAGAGAGTCAAAGGCAATTCCGTTTTTCTTGATGCCGATCGATACGCACATGGACGAGATACCGTCAGATTTGCCATGGGGCAGGGCAATGCCGTACTGCATCCCGGTGCTCATGGTATGCTCACGGACAAGAACATCGTGCAGAACCATTTCGCGGTCGGTCACGGCTCCTGAATGTACCAAAAGATCCACCATTTCGGCGATGATTTCTTCCTTTGTCGTTCCTTTGAGATCCGTTGAAATACAGCGCGCTTTTATCAGTTTGAACAGATCCTTATCGGTTCTGGCCGTTCCCGAGAGCAGGTCCATCTTGAGCAATGCGGGATCAGAGGTTGTCTTCAATTGTTCTATTGCTTCGTGGAGTTTGACGATTACCTCGAACATCGCGCTCTTGACGAAAGAAAGGTCTTCGGTTGCGGTTTCGATAGTCACCTTGTGATCGTTTTCTGTAATTGACAGGACTACGTCGCCTTTGCGCGCCTGGGAAAGCCCGTCGTCGATGTTCATCATCTGTACATAAAAACCTTCTGATTTCAGGTCTTTGAGGAGGGTGTCGATAACCAGATCGGCGATCTCGTCAGAATGAAAATTCCATTCAAGGGTTTCCATGTTGTCGCTTTTGTTTTCTTTTGTGGTGCCGCGGCCTTGAATCTTAAGCGCAGCGGTAAGGAGTGGCGGTGCCACCAGGGTGGTCAGGAGGGTCATCATGATGGTAACGCCGAACAATTTCTCGTCCAAAATTCCTGCAGTGATTCCGATTCCGGCGATTATGAGAGCGACTTCGCCGCGCGGGATCATTCCCATTCCGATACGGAGTGCACCTTTGGGGTTGAAGCCGAGTGCAAGCGTTGGCAGTCCGCATCCGACAATTTTTGCAAGCACTGCTGCAGCCGTGTAGATAAGTCCGAAGATCAGCACATCCATCGACATGAGGGCGCCGACGTTGACGAGCATGCCCATCACCGCGAAAAAGAGAGGTACAAAGAATTCGTACAGGCCGTGGATGCGTTCCTGCACGACCGCTGCTATGTCCGTTTTCGACAGCGAGAGGCCGGTGACATAGGCGCCAATGATCATTGCAAGTCCCTGTTTTTCGAAAAGCCCCGCAAGGAGTAGGGCAATGCCGAGAGCACAGATCGAAAAATCATAGGAATGCTTGAAAAACTTGAGGAAATCGGCGATTTTTTTGGAAAATATGAGTCCGAGCGCGGTGACACCGAGCCAGATACCGAACGCCTTGAAAGCGATCAATTCGATGGCGCCGGCACTGAGTGTGTCGCCCGAACCACCCTCTATTACTGCGACAATCCCAAGAACGACTGCCAGCATGATAATGCCAAGCACGTCATCAAAGACAGCTGCGGCGAGGATGGTGACCCCCTCGGGAGAATCCATCTTTTTCTGGTCTGAAAGAATG
>JBBRWY010000031.1:0-39979 GCA_038248875.1 Treponematales bacterium | reverse complement strand
GATTGTGGATCTCGTATCGGGAGCGGTGAAGGAAAAAGGGCAGCCCGGGACAGCATGGACGGCTCGGCATTTGGTGGCGTAAGGGATGAGAGCTGGCTGAAAAAGGATGAAAATACTGGTACCAACAATTTTGATAGCAGTGATAATCTCTTCCCGCGAAGGCGTATTTCATGCTGTTTGTCACGAGCTCGTTTATCAGAATTCCAAGAGGTTGCAGGATTTTGGCTTCCAGGACAAAATCGCCTATATCCTTTTCAATCTCGATATGCATGTCTCCACTGCGAAAATTATCGA
Source organism: Treponematales bacterium (assembly GCA_038248875.1). GTDB lineage: Bacteria > Spirochaetota > Spirochaetia > Treponematales > Treponemataceae > Teretinema. The sequence goes on along the minus strand of JBBRWY010000031.1, from coordinate 39,685 downwards.
TAATACTGTCGATGAGCGGCGAAATAAATTCAGCGACCGGAAGTTCGGTGAAGTTGCTCGATCGGTACAGCTTGTCATAGAGGAGCATCATGCTTTGCACGCGTCGGCCAGCATCCTCGAGTGAGGTGACAGCGATTTCGCTCTTCAAGGTACCGGCCTGCAGGTGCAGGAGTCCGTAAATTGTGTTCATGTTATTTTTGATGCGGTGATGAATTTCGGTCATGAGAATTCTTTTTCTTTGAGCAGTGCCTCATTGTTAGAATTGAGCGTTTCGAGACGCTTGAGCGACCGCAGGTCTTCGGCAATCAGATTAATGCTCTCGACGTCCGAAAGTGAGTTGGTGACTACGGAACACTGGACTAAAACGGGAATCGGCTCGTGAGTAGCTGTTTCGAGAAATGCTTCTCCCTTGCAATACTGATGACGGGATGAGAGCAGCTGGTCGAGCAACCGTTCTATTTCTTTACCCCTGAACACGGATGCGACTTTCTGCTGTACGAATTTTTCGGCACTGATGCCTATCAAAGCGGCAAAGCGATTGTTCACTTCTATGATGTTGAAGTCACGATCAACCAAAATGAGCAGTTCGTTCACCCGCGACACAATTTGAGGTGAAGCAAGAGAAAGATTGAACCCGAGAAAATTGTAGCGGTACAGCACATACCAAATTCCCCCTATCCAGAGGAGCATCGTTGTAAACGGCAGAAAAGGAACCGGTAAATGTTTGGCGATGATCGTTGACTGATAGATTCCGCTTGCGATGAATGCCAGCAAAATTGATACGACAAGTATGACGGACTGATGCCTGATGCGTTTAGAACGGCTCGTATAATCGTACCGGAAGGCAATGAACAGTTCGATCAAGGAAAACAGCAGAAAAACAAGTCCGTTAAACACAGCTATTTTCGGGGCAGTCATGGTTGCCGGATACCAGCCGAGGCTGCCTTTCTGAAAATCGGTCATATAATAACTGCAACTGAATACGTGAAAGATGAAGTACAGGGAAGGAATATAGCCCGCGACAATAAAAAAAACTGCTTTTCGGCCCTTGATCCACAGCAGGAGATGAAAGTGCATGAGCAGACCGAGGCTAAAAAAGGAAAAGGGCAGATACCAACGATTCCAAAAAATGCAGATTTCGAGATTTGGCGCGGAACCCTGCATCATCGAAAAAAAAGTAGATTACGACACAGAAAAACGACACCAGAGACACTGCAAGCATATGCACCTCCATTACGATTTTAAGGCATTCGGTGCTGACACAGGACGTAAAAAGGTGCAATATTGTTGGGGAGATTCAATGATAACTGTACTCGGAGCGGCAAATGCCGACATTCAGGCTTTCGTAACACGACGCCTTTCGCCCGGCGATTCATCTCCGGGGCGCATTACCACCACCGCCGGCGGCGTTGCCCGAAATATCGCCCACAATCTGTGCCTTTTAGGTGAAAAGGTGCGTTTCATCACGGCCCTCTCGGACGATGAAAACTCCAAAATGCTGGTGTCCGGCATGAAAGCGCTCGGCATGGATATATCTTCCTCCGTAACTGTACCCGGCGCGCGCACATCGAGCTACGTGTGTATCCTTGACGAGAAAGGCGTGCTGTTTGGTGCAGTTGCCGATATGGATATTATAGAAGGGCTTCAGGCAGAACCGGTAGAAAAAGCACTTTCGACCCTTGAAAAAGGAGATATTCTTGTCATTGATATGAATGTGCAGACAGCAGTTCTTGAAGCGGCTGCCCGCGCTGCGCAAAAAACCGACGCACTTCTGATCGCAGATACCGTTTCGCAAGCCAAGTGCCTCCGCTGCACGTCGATACTCCCTTTTCTCCACGCCATCAAGCCAAATCGGCTCGAGACCTTTGCCTTCACTGGCATCGAAATAACCGATACCACAAGCGCGCACAGAGCGGCGGAGTTCTTTCATGCTAAGGGCATCCGGTATGTCTGCATCAGTCTTGGCCGAGATGGCGTTTTCTGGTCGGGAGACGGCGCGAGCGGAAGGACTGCGGTTGCAGACATGCCGGTTGTCAACGTTTCTGGCGCCGGGGATGCGCTCACGGCAGGCCTCGTATCGGCCCTTGGCGAAGGGGCGAGTATCGTCGAAGCAGCGCGTTTCGGACAGGCTTGTGCAAGCATTGTCTGTGCCTCGGAAAAAACCGTTTCGGATTTATTGTCGCACGATCATGCGCGTACCGTCGCACGATCACTGCTCACTATACAGGAACTCTAAAAAGCAAAGGAGCATATTCATGAACACAAATCTCGAACTGTCACAGGAAGTAGCTGCCGCCCTCAAGGCTAAAAAACCGATAGTCGCCCTCGAATCGACCATAATAAGCCACGGAATGCCCTACCCTCAAAACAGGGAAACAGCCATTGCGGTGGAAAAGATCGTGCGCGACGCAGGTGCGGTGCCCGCCACTATCGCTGTCATCGGAGGTAAGCTCAAAGCCGGCCTCACCGTCGAAGAAATCGAATACATAGCAAAAAAAGGACATGATGTAACCAAGGTATCCCGGCGTGATTTTCCATTCGTGATCGCAAACAAGGCGGATGGAGCTACGACAGTTGCCGGAACGATGATAGTGGCACAGATGGCAGGAATCAAAATTTTCGCGACGGGCGGCATCGGCGGAGTACACCGTGACGGTAACAACACCTTCGACATCTCGGCCGACCTGCAGGAACTGGCTAAAACATCGGTGGCAGTGATCTGCGCCGGAGTCAAGAGCATCCTCGACATCGCGCTTACCCTCGAATACCTCGAAACCTGCGGCGTTCCCGTTGTCGGATACGGCACGGACGAATTCCCCGCTTTCTACACCCGAAACTCGGGGCTCAAAGTTGAGTACCGGCTTGACCGCGCTGCGGACATCGCGCACATGCTCGATGCCAAATGGGCTATGGGTTTGTCAGGCGGCGTTGTCATTGCAAACCCGATCCCCGTCGAGTACGCCATGGATGCGTCGCTGATAGACCGGGCAATCGAAGCGTCTCTTGCCGAAGCAAAAACGCTCAACATCAGGGGAAAAGAGACGACCCCGTTCCTCCTCGCAAAGATCAAAGAATTGACCGGGGGAGATTCGCTCGACTCGAATATTCAACTTGTCTACAACAACGCCCGACTCGCCGCAGAGATCGCCGTTTCACTACAGTAAGCCGCTCACCGTAGTGAGCCGAGATTTCCGCAGTACACAGTCGATACATGCTTTCGCGCTATACCGGCGAGAGCCTGCAGTTCCACCGTGCTGATTGGGGAAGGCTCGGCCATGCGCCAGGCGGGGTGGTGACGATTCAGGTGTAGCGGAATTTCGGGAGAAATCGAAGCGAGTGCGGAAGCAAGCGCGTCGATTTCGGCAGGACCCGAATTGAGGCCCGGAATCACCAGGGTGGTCACTTCGACATGACAGGCAGCCACGCTTGAGCGGATCGTTTCGAGAACCGCCTCGAGGCGGGCACCGCATATCCTGCGGTAAAACCCGTCGGTAAAAGCCTTCAGGTCGATATTCATCGCATCCACAAAGGGAAGAATTTCTGCGAGTGGTTCAGGATTGACGAAGCCGTTCGTAACGAGCACCGTTTTAAGACCCTGCTCCCGCGCGAGACGTGCCGTGTCAAACACGAATTCATATCCTACAAAAGGTTCGTTGTACGTAAAGGCCAGCCCGATATTTCCGCGCGGAACAGTCTCTACTGCGGCTTGGACAAGCTCTACAGGAGCCATGAATCGCTCGCCGGTACGACCCGAACTGGGCGGACAACTGGTTTGAGAAATTTCGTGATTCTGACAAAACCGACAGGACAAATTGCAACCCCAGCTCCCGGCAGACAGGATGTTCGATCCTGGATAAAACTGAAATAACGGTTTTTTTTCGATGGGATCGAGGGAGAGGGACGAAATGACGCCGTAACTTTCGGCATAGAGGATACCACCCGAGTTCTTGCGGACATGACAACGACCGGAGGCGCCCTCGGGGATCAGGCACAGATGCGGGCACAGAAGGCACTCGACGGCCGACTCTTCAGCCGGTTTCTGGAAGCGGGCAATATGCATGATTATCGATACCTCGTTACTAAAAATCGCTCAATCAAAAACGCTTTACTCATATCGATCCCACCTTTGCGGCAGGCAATGGAAAGCTGTTCATCAATCGTGTCGACACCCTCGAGGTCAGGAAGCAGCAACCCTCGCCTGCCATGTGCACTTACAATAACGCCCCAACGCGCGGGATCAAGATCATTTTGGGACGCAATGGGTTCAGGTGTTCCAAGGACATCCACGCTCAGAACGAGCAAGGAAAGTTCGTCGACCCTTACGGGATCGAAGCGAGGATCCATTGTAGACGCATGCACTGCATTTCGGATGATTTCTTCCGCAACGTTCGCCGCGGTTGGCGCGATGGTGCCAATGCAACCCCGGAGGTCTCCCGCCTTCTTGAGCGAAACGAACACTCCGGCTGTTTCGTGCAAAAGTGTTTGCAGAACAGCTATATCCTCCGGCCCATCGCAAAGGCTGTCCAGTTCAGCAAGAGAGGTCATTCTGCGATGCTGTATGCACTGTTCAATCGTTAGTCGCGCGATCCTGACACGCAGGTCACTTCGATCCTTCGCTTCGTCGCTTCGATCCTTCAGTTTAGAAGCACTACCAGTCGTTTTTCCTGGCAAAAAGGATGCGACGCAGTAGCCGATCCCGAACGGAGCTTCATAATTTAGCAGATGCGTTTCGAGCGGGATACCGTCGAAAGCGCCGCACATAATGACGATCGAACCGTACCCGCACTCGGCCGCCTTTTCTCGAAGCTCAGCGTCAATACCGAGGAGGGAGGCGCAGTCGGAGGATTCCAGCGCGGCTAGTATCTTTCGATCGAATGCTGCACCCGCAGGGACTGCGCCGTATGGGCTTTCGCTATTCACCTTGTGAGACATGTCCCCGCTTGCGATAATGCACACCCGGCGGTTTAACGCTAGAGCCGCCTTCTGCACGAGGGTACCGATGAGATATTGTTTTTCGGAACTGAAAGCTGCAGATGCGACTACGACTATACACACCGGAATACTGAATGCTTCCCGGATAAAATGAAGGGGAACCAAGGCACCATGATCGAGTTCCTGTACCGGATTTGTTCCGGCAGGGATAGACGCTCCTTCGAGCAGGGCAATCAGTGTATCCTGGAATTCGACATCAGAAGGAAATACATAGCGCGTTTCGGGTGCCCCGAAAGATGCAAGAGAACCGGTGAGTTCATTCCCACCGTACACATAGACATAATCGCGATACAGTGGCGCATGCGGTGAAAAAAGAACGATTGTATCACATCCGAGTCCGGCAGCATCGCGGGCGGCCTGGGTACAAGCGGTAATAGTCGCATTGGCAACCTGTTCTTTTCCCTTGCCCACATCAGGTATGATGATGGGAGGATGGGGCATTAAAAATCCGGCGCACACACCGACAGAAGGATTTCTTCTTTTCATACTGGTAAGTATAGATGAAAACCATCATTCAATGTTAAATTCCTCGTATGTTGGATGTACTTATTGTCGGTGCCGGAGCCTCCGGTCTTTTTTCTGCTCTGCTTTTGTCCCGGACCGGTAAAAAAATCCTCGTAATCGAAGGCCAATCCCGGGCAGGAAACAAACTGGGCCTTTGCGGAGGCGGTAGCTGCAATGTCGGTCCGGTCGAACGAGAAAGTGCGAAACTCGCCCCCCGATACCTCAAGTATGCAAAAAATCCGAAAACAGGGCTCTTCCGCGAGGAACCGGTTCGACAGCTGAAAACACTCTTTTTTGCATATCCACCGACCCTGGTAGAAACATTGTGGACCTCTCGTGAAATGGTTGCAGGCACCTTCCAGGGACTCGGCATCGCGCTCCGCGAAGAAGAAGGGAAACTGTTCCCGGCTGACTTCGACGCCCGGGGACTTGCTGCGGAACTATGCAGACGTTCAATAAAAGCGGGTGCACTCTTCCGCTACAATACGAAGGTGCGCGGAATCACTCCTCTTGTGGAAAGCGGCTTCGATATCCAGCTTGACGACGGTTCAACTATTTCGGCCCGCTCGGTCATCCTCGCAAGTGGTGGCTTTTCATATCCGGCAATCGGCGGGAATGATTCGGGAAACGGTATACTTGACCGTCTCGGTATTGCCATACATCCGGGAATGCCGGCAATGGGTCCTATTCCGGTCAAAAATTGGCCCTTCGCCGCCTCGAGCGGAACAGTCATTCCCGCAAGGGTCACACTCAAGACGAAGTCCTTGGGAAAAGAATTGTTGCGGACGCCTGTAGACCAGCTTCTCTTTACACACCGGGGCCTTTCCGGGCCGGTCATTCTCGACATCTGTGCTGCTGTCCATGAATGTGCAGAAGAATCCCCTTTTCTCCAGCTGGATCTCCTGCCAGCCCTCGGCACAGAAGAACTCGTTGTCTCGATGCAGACTCTCGCTCGGGAACATCCCCGAAAACAGGCAGTTCAGATCCTGACCCAGTATTTTCCGCGGGTTCTCGCAGGAATACTTCTTGAAAAAGCGGACATCAACCCGGAAGCTCTTTCAGCGGAAATTCCGAAAGCGTCTATACTCCGCCTCGCTACTCTGGTCAAAGCCTTCGAAGCAAAGCCTGAACTTCCCGCATCCCGCAGCGAGGCAATGGGATGGACAGGTGGCTGCGATCTTTCAGAACTGGATTTTTCTACAATGGAAGTAAAGAAAATCCCCGGCCTGTTCATTACCGGGGACATGGTTTCAATGTGCCGGCCATGTGGCGGCTACAGCCTGTGGTTTTGTTGGACATCAGCACTGGCGGCATCGAAAAAAATCGCTTATAATAGTTAAATGGCCAATTCACCCGATGTTCTTGCCCAATTCAACTATCTAGAAAAAACCGGTGCCTTGGACGCACTGGCCGATCTTCGGAAAGAAAACAGGGAACTGGAACGGATTATTACTGATGCCGCCCTGATCGTGGCCAATACGGACGTCGATTCTATGATGGAATACGTCATTGCCAAGCTCCTTGACCATTTTATTCCCGAATTCCTTGCTTTTTTGGTTCATCCCCCGCGGGGAAATACGCTCCGCCAGTTTTGCTACCGGAATCTCAAAAAAACCGACGAAAAGATAGCACCTGTCTATTACGAAATTCTTACCGAACGATTTACCCGGAATCCCGTGCACGCGACTTTTGCCGAATTGGAGGGAGAGTTAGGAGCAGATGTTTTCGCCAAAGATTTCCGGGCCTTAAAGCCGGAAATAATTTTCCCCATGTTCGGGATTGGCGGAATTTACGGGACGGTTATTTTCGGAAAAAAAATTATTGACACCGAATATACCGAACTCGAGCAAAAATATGTGGACCGGATGATTCGCTTCCTGGCCGTCAGCATGCAAAACGGGCTTCACTACGAAAGCTCGATCACCGACCACAAAACCGGGTTATATACCCACGATTATTTCATCAGAAGACTCGACGAAGCAATGGCGCGCGCGGGAAGGCATAGGGCATTGTCCGGTATCTTGATGCTCGATGTCGACCACTTCAAGCGGTTTAACGATACCTGGGGGCATGTAACGGGCGACCTGGTGCTGGAAGCAATAGCGCAGGTTCTGAAGCAATCGACGCGCACGGAGGATTGCGCTGCGCGTTTCGGCGGTGAAGAATTTTCCGTGCTCGTGTCAGACTGCAACGAAAAGACCCTGATGCATGTCGCCGAACGTATCCGTATGGCAATCGGAGCCATCCACCTCACATCGGGAAAAGACACCCTATCCGTCACGGTCAGCATCGGAGCCCGCATGATCGATGCACGGTATCGGGGGCGACTGGGCATCAGTCCGCTCATCCTCGTCGGGGACGCCGACAAGGCCCTATACCGTTCCAAGCACGAAGGACGCAACCGGAGCTCACTTTTTATGCAGGGTCTGCTCGAGCGGGCAAAGCATCTGAACGAAATCACTTAAAATGAAAAAACGGAAACCGAAATTTCATCTTAACAGCTATCTGCCTCCCATCGCACCCATCTGAGCGAGCATGTTGGCTTGCATACCTTTGTTTTTTGAAAACTTGCGCATGGTGGTCCGGGTTTTTTCGAACTGCTTGAGGAGCTTGTTGACGTCGCCCACCGAGGTACCCGAGCCCTTCGCGATGCGCTTACGCCGGGACGGTCCGATGATCAAGTGGTTGCCCCGTTCCTTCACAGTCATCGATTGAATGATAGCTTTCTGCACCTTGAGACCCGAAGTATCGAGGTCTGCAGCGTTCACCTGACCTGCCATGCCGGGAAGCATGTCGAGCATGGACTGGATTGAACCCATCTTACCAACCCGCTCTAACTGATCGAGCATGTCTTGCAGGGTGAAGTTCTCGGTTGCCATTTTTTTCTGGAGCTTTTCGGCTTCCACGACGTCCATCGTTTCCTGCGCCTTTTCGACGAGACTGACGATGTCGCCCATACCGAGAATGCGCCCGGCGATACGCTCGGGATAGAACGGTTCGAGGTCCTCGATTTTTTCACCCATACCAATGAAGAGGATGGGTTTACCGGTAATTGTTTTGAGTGAAAGGGCCGCACCGCCACGGGCATCGGAATCGAACTTGGTAAGAATGATTCCGGAAAGACCCACCTTCTCGTCAAACGTTTGTGCAATCTCGACCGCATTTTGGCCGGTCATAGAGTCGGCAACAAGCAAAGTTTCGATTGGGTCGAGAGCTTTCTTGATGTCGGCTATTTCCTTCATCATGCCTTCGTCAATCTGGAGGCGGCCGGCGGTATCAATAATGAGGGTGTCGTAACCGTTCTTTTTGGCGAACTGAAGGGCGTTTTTCGCGACACGCAGGGCAGCGGTACCAGCTTCGCTGGATGTAATTTCTTCTTTATAAACCGGGACACCGATTTTTTCGCCGAGCACCGAAAGTTGCTCGATCGCAGCCGGACGCACGAGGTCGCACGCGGCAAGAAGTGGTTTTCGTCCCTGCTTTAAAAGGCGAGCGGCAAGCTTCGCGGCGGTCGTAGTCTTTCCCGAACCCTGGAGGCCGAGAAACAGAATTACCGACTGGGTATCGGGACCTTTCAGGTGCAGATCCTGCTTCGAGTCTCCGAGTAGTGCGACCATCCGGTCATGTACAATCTTGATAAACTGCTGGCCCGGATCGACGGCTCGGAGGACCTTCTCTCCCTTCGCTTCTTCGATCGTTGCGTTGACGAAGCGGCGCACAACACGTAGGTTAACGTCCGCTTCGAGAAGAGCCATCTTTATTTCTTCGACGGCATCCTCGATATTCTTTTCGGTAATGCTCGACTTGCCGCCAATCTTGCGGACAATATCGCTGAATGTATTCGTTACTTTTTCAAGCATGCGCTAGATCTCCACGCCGTCAAGCAGCTGTTCGATAAATTCCTGCGGTCCGAGTTCTTTGTTGAGCAATCGATAAATACCGTTGCAAATCGGCAGTTTGATATTCTGCATCTCGGAAAGCTGGTGTACGTATTTGCAGGCTACCGCGCCTTCTGGCAGGTAGCCGACTTCGCCGATGCGGCTGATCAGGTCGTCCACGCTCGTGAAACGGTCCAGAATCTTGTTTTTTATAATGTCGTGGCCGAAACGGCGGTTGCGACCAAATTTACTGCGGCAGGTTACATCGAGGTCGCCGACACCCGAAATCGAAGTGAAGGTTTCCGGGTGGGTGGCACCCATAGCGATACCGATTTTCTGGATTTCGTTGAGTCCGGCAGCAAGGAGAAGCGATTCGGTATTATCTCCGAACGAATCGGATTTTTCCGCGATGGCGTCGAGAATACCGAAAGCCACGGCGACTACGTTCTTTGCCGCTGCGCAAATCTGCACGCCAATCACATCGAGGCTCGAGTACACGAGAAGTCCCTTCGATTTGAGAAGTTCGCGGAAACGAATAGAGTTCATCGGGTTTTCGCTTGCAGCTATAAGACCGGTCAACTTGCCCATAGCGACTTCCTCTGCGTGGCTCGGACCTGCGATATACACAAGGCTCTTGCGGTAGCTTTCGGGAAGCACGTCCTCGAGCGTTTCGAGAATAAGCCTCGGGCCCTTGTCCGATGGGATGAATCCCTTAGTAAGCACACCGATGCAGGTGGTACCGTTTTTAATAGTGGGAATGTCGAGAAGACCCTGCATGGTTTTCGCAAGGTACAGCGAGGGACTTGCCAGAATGAGGAAGTTTTTGTCGGCAGCTACCCGCTTGATGTCTGTCGAAGCGACAAGGTTTTCCGGCATCAAAAACCCGGGCAAAAATTTCTCGTTCACGTGCCTCGTGTTGATCGACTCGACTACATCAGCCTCGAGTGCCCATAATTCGACCGAATGCCCCTGACGCGCAAGCGACATGGCCATGGCAGTTCCCCAGGCACCCGCTCCGATTACACCGATTGACTGACTCATAAAAAGCTCCTTAGAACCATTGTTCGTTGCCATCTTTCCAGGAAACCATTTCCTTTGGCTGGAAAAAAAGTTTTAACTCGCGCTCGGCGCTTTCGGCAGAGTCGGAAGAATGGATAATGTTGTTATTCGTGTGCAGGCAATAGTCACCGCGTATGGTCCCGGGAAGGGATTCACAGACGGCTGTCGGTCCGCACATGCGCCTGACAAGTTGAATCGCATCGTTTCCTTCGATCGCCATTGCTACAACGGGACCGGAGATTATATATGAAATCAAGTTTTCATAAAATGATTTGCCCTTGTGCTCGGCATAATGGGTCGTCGCGACAAGCGGCGGTATCGTCATCACCTTGAGAGCGACAATATTGAGGCCCTTCCGTTCGAAACGCGCGATGACATCGCCCACAATCCTGCGCTGAAGCACTCCCGGCTTCAGCATGGCAAAGGTTCTTTGTATTGCCATAATTCCTCCAAATGTATACGGGTGAGTATATTATATTTTTTTTACTTTGAGAACAGTACGTGCAGTTACGCACACGAGGATGATGGCACCTCCAAAAAGCGCGCGGGGTGACGGGTATTCATGGATAAAAAATGCCACCCATACTGGGTTGAGGACGGGTTCAAGCATGGTGATGAGTCCCGTACTGATAGCTGACACGCCGGCAACACCCCGGCCATACAGGATCGAGGGAATTCCCATCTGGAAGACGCCGAGGAGTGCGAGGCCGGCCATGCTGGTAGCGGAGGGCACCCCTGCGCGGAAGATAAAAGGAATCGAAATGGCAAAGGTAATCAGATGCGCAAGCATGAAGGAATCGGCAGGCCGTCCGTCCTTCTGGCGGCGCATGAAGATGGCGGTCAGTGCGAAAGTCACGCCCGACACGACGGCGAGTATGTTTCCCGCGCTTGCGCTGAAACTGAGGTCGTCGAAGAAAAAAAGGATCATGCCGCCGAACACACCTGCGATGACAAACCAGTCTACGAGGGTTGTTTTTTCCTCGCGGAGGAGCCAGCGTGACAGAAGTACAATGAATACGGGCTCGGTATATTGCAGAAGCACCGCATTCGCGGAAGTAGTCATCTTATTTGCAAGAATGAACAGGATCATCGTTGCGCTGTAACCGAGCGCTGCCATGATCTGATTGAAGGAGAAAGTGAAACGAGGCTTGCCGATCAAGACAAACATCGTGAGAAAACCGACAATACTGCGGACTCCCGCTATTGCGAAGGGATCCCAGCTGACGAGCTTGATCAGAATGCCCGCGGAACTCCACAGGAAGGCACAGAGAATAAGGGATGAAATAGCCATCCCTTTTGTTTCGCGAAACTGCATTCAGTTTCCGCCCTTTGATCCTGTCCCCGAGCGTGCGTCCAGCGTTTTCTTGATCGCCCATTCGAGGGAGTCATCGAGCATTGACTGTGGCGGCTGCTTGATCAGATCTGTGTCCATGAGCAATTTGGTCGCCTCGCGGGACGATTTGATATCGGCAGTTGCGCGATCGTAGACTTCCTGCCAAGACAAGTGAATGCGGGCGACGCCCTCTTCGATGGCTTTCATCGCAACATCTGCAGCCTCGACGGCGAACACGGCCGTGTCCTCCATGGTCACCACGATGTGGTCGGGAGTTATGCCTTTTTTTTCGGAATAGTCGGCAATCGAGTGGGCGCAGGTGATAGCCATACCGTCGGTTATCTTGCGGCTGCGTACAAGGAGCGCGCCTTTGAGGATGCCGGGAAAGCATACCGAGTTGTTCACCTGGTTTGGAAAGTCGCCGCGGCCGGTAGCGACGATGAACGCGCCAGCTTCTTTGGCTTCGTGAGGCCAGATTTCCGGAACCGGATTTGCGCAGGCGAAGACAATCGCTTTGGGAGCCATGGCTGCGATCCATTCCTTTTTCACCGTGCCGGGTCCCGGGGCCGAAAGGGCGATGAGCACGTCAGCACCGGTAAGGGCTTCGGCGATATCCGCAACCCGGCCCGGATTGGTCTTGAGACACAGATCCTTCTGTCGGTTGAAGCGGGGATCTTTCATGAAGTCCTCGCGACCGGCATGGAGGGCTCCAGAAATATCGAACATGATCATTTTAGAAGGATCGCCGCCGTCTGCGTGGATGAGACGGGCAATAGAGGTATTGGCCGCACCGGCGCCGAGGAGGACAATTTTCGCTTCGGAGAGTTTTTTGCCTACGAGCTTGAGCGCGTTCAAAAGGCCCGCAAGGGTGATGCAGGCAGTACCCTGCGCATCGTCATGCCATACCGGAATGTCACAGACCTCGCGGAGCGCATCAAGCACCTTGTAACAGTCGGGCTGGCTGATGTCCTCGAGATTAACCGCGCCGACCGAAGGCTCGAGCATTCGGACAAACTCGATTATCTTGTCTGCGTCGGGAGTTCCCGCAGGTAGACCGCGCCGTTCGGCTTCGTCCGCACGCACGCGCGAATCGACGCACAGGGCGATGGAATCGACACCGCCGAGATATTTCATAAGCATCGCCTTCCCTTCCATGACACCGAGGCCGCCGGGCGGGGTACAATCCCCGTCACCGAGCACACGGGTGGAATTACTAACAACCGCAACCAGGTTTCCCCGATTAGAAAGGGTGAAGGAGAGATCGTTGTTATCGCGAATAGAAGTTGAGACGGCAGAAACGCCGGGGGTATACCAGGTATTGAACCAATTGAGACCGTAAATTCCGCACTTGGGCAGGGTCTGCATTTTTCCGCCATAGAATTCGTGGGCTAAAAGAGACAGTTTTTTGAGTAATAGGGTCTTTGCCTGCGCTTTTTCGGCTTCGGAAAAGGATTCCGGAAAGGCATCCTTAAGGTTCGTAAGGTCGGCATTCAGTTTCATATAGATAAAAATACCACAGAAACCTGTTTTATTTCAACTGCGCAAGCCTGTCGGTCATCGCAAGACCCGATTTTTTCATTGTACCTGCCAAATCCTTAAATTCGTTCATTACGTCCTTGAGTCCCTCTATCATCAGGGAAAGCGCACCAACTCCGTCGCATACCCGACTCGAGATCATATCGAGCTCGGCCATTGATTTTTCGATAGCCCCGGCACCTTCAGCCATCACCGCGGAATCGGATGAAACGCTGCGTGAAGCGTTCTCGAGGGTATTCATGGTGTCGAGAACTTGCACCCCGGCACGGTTGGAAGCGTCCAGCCCTGTCGCGAATTTAACGATAGTCTCGTAGACAACACCGATGTCTCCGGTCATTTCACCGAAAGCACGATCAAGCTCTCCGCTGGAAGCTGCCATAGCCGTGATATTCTGCACGATTTCTTCGATGGATTCTGCAATTTCGCGAGAACTCTCGGCACTTGCCTCGGCAAGTTTGGTCATTTCCTCGGCGACGACGGCAAAACCCTTTCCGGTATCGCCGGCATGGGCTGCCTCGATTGCCGCGTTGAGGGCAAGCATGTTTGTCTGTTCGGCGATATTTTCGATTACTGCGGCCATTCCGGTGATACGGGAAATACTGGCGCCGATACGATTGATTTTTTCGTAGGTTGAGCCGAAATGAGTCTGCCCTGAATCCGACGACTGTACCAGATGCTGGACGACGGCCTCGTCGCGTTTCGCGTCTGCGGCCATCTCCGCTATAGAATGGATCATACCGTTGACCGAAACAAACGAACCTTCCACCACCGATTTCTGTTTGACGATGCCGGTGTCGAGGTCGGAAAGCCCCTGCATGACCCGCGAAAGGGAAGCTTTTACTCCGCGAATCTGTTCCTCGAGCACCTGTGCCTCACCGCGGATACTCTCGATGAAACCGTCAACCACCTCGAAAGTAGACGCAGTATTGTCGAGCGAGGCCGAAAGGCGGGTGCTCGCTTCGACATTTGAAGATACCTCGCTTTTCATCGAATCGCCGATCGCACGCACTCCCGTCACAAAGGCTTCCATTCGCACAAGCAGGGTATTTCCCCGTACATCACTACTGGTAGTTCCCGGCGAAACTGAATTGAGGATCGAGGTGAAATGCCGGGTAATGCGAGAAAGGGAGCGGGACAGAAGCCAGACAGCAAGAAGACCCAGGAGCCAAGTACAAACGATGATGGCAGCAGATACGGCAAAGGAGAGAGAGCGGTAGGAACGGATGCCGTTTCCAACCAGGGGCAGCTGCACGACAAGACCGGTGCGGATTTCGCCGATTTTAGCCGAAAGAGCAATCACCGCATCAAGCAGCGATCTTTCGAGCGCTGGATCCGCCTGCAATGCAGTATACAGGGTGAGCACCTTCTGAGTACCACCGGCAATGGTTTCCCTCCAGACAGGAAGTTCGGCAACAATCAACGAAACTGTTTTGCTCCGCGACCGGATGAAGGATCCCGCATCGAGGCGGTCGAGGGCGAAGCCAGCCTGTTCAAGCGTCGTTTCGATAGCGGTCAGTTGCGAGGAATACGGGTACCCGTGGGTCTTGTGCAATTCGGTCTGGAGGCCCGCAAGTGCAGTGTCGAGGGCGGCAAAGGAATCAAAATCCGACTGCAGCCGGTTTGTTGGTGCGACGAAAAGAAGAAATACCCCAGCGGTACAGCTGAGAAGCAGCACGAGGGCCATACTGAACAGTACAATTTTGAATCCGTTTTTCATCAATTTGAACCCTTTACAGAGTGTGGAAATATTCTTACAGTATACGGTATGAAGCTGCTCCACACCGGCGACCTGCATCTGGGAAAAACCCTGCACGAAACTTCGCTTTTGGAAGACCAGAAATTTCTGCTCGACCAGCTGCTCGGAGAACTGAAAAAGGACGACTACGCCGCTCTTCTCGTCGCCGGGGATATTTACGACCGAACCATTCCCCCCGCCGACGCAGTGGAACTGTTCAGCGATTTTCTGGTAGAGCTCCGCTCCGATTTCCCGGACCTGACCGTGTGCCTCATTCCCGGCAACCATGATTCAGCCCAGCGGCTCTCATATGCCGACCGGATTCTCGGACAGCAGCACATCCATATCGTGTGCAGCCCGGAACAGTCCTTCACTCCTATTATAACCGCCAAAAACGGAGAAAAGCTAGCACTCTTTTTACTGCCCTTCCTTTCAGCCGGAAGCCTCAAGCCGTCGGACGAAACCGCTCACGGTACAAAGGAATCCGGTTCCCTCGAATTCGATTTTTCGGAGACCACAGCGCCCATTCTCCTTTCTCAAGTGGAACTTGCAGCCGAGGCAGCGCGCCGCTTGGAAGCCGCCCTCGACGACGAAGCTCTTGCGGGCCTTCCTGCCGTGCTCGTCGGCCATTTTTTTACCCGCGGCGGTATCGAAGCAGGTTCGGAGCGACTCTTTGTCGGCGGCGCAGAACAAGTCGGCCCAAATCTCTTTTCGCGCTTCAGCTATACAGCGCTCGGCCATCTCCATAAGAGCCAACGGATAACCGACCGCATGTATTACGCCGGTTCTCCCCTTGCTTACGCATTCGACGAAGCGGGAAGCTCGAAAGTATTCCTGAAAGTCGACATTGATACCAAAACGCCCGGCTTTCCCGTTTCCGTCAAGGAGATTCCCGTCACCCCGTTCAGGAAGGTTACCCGGCTTTCGGGACCCTTTTCGGATTTTTATATCGGAAACGAGCACGACAGGCATGCCGGCGACTATCTCGAAATCAGTCTGACAGATGGAGAACTCGTGCCGAATCCGATGAATCTCCTCAGGCCGAAATTCCCCTTTCTGCTCAGCCTGAAACAAGGCGCGGGAATCGACAGCATCACGTCGGACAGCCGTCACGCAAACACTATCACAACCGATATTTCGGCCACAGACGGCACCGGTACGAAGCGTGATGCAATTGCCGACTTCTGCCGCTTCGAAGAATTGCTGTATGGCACGACCGATCCAGCCAAAAAAGAACTCTTTGCCCAGCTTCTCGCGGAGTGTTCCGATGAGACCTGACAAACTCACCCTTCGAAACATAGGGCCCTTCCTCGGCACCCACACGGTGAACTTCACAGAACTTGGCAGTATTTTCCTCGTGTATGGAAAAACCGGCGCTGGAAAAACAACGCTCTTTGACGCACTCTCCTACGCTTTCTACAGCGACGCCCCCGGTGGCAGGAAGGGCCTCGCGCGCCAGATGCGCAGCCACTTTGCCGCGGATACCGATGAAAGCGCCGTCGAACTCGAGTTCACTCTCGCCGCACAACGCTGGCGTATTCGGAGAAAACTACCCGTAGAACGCGTCGGTTCGCGAAGCGGCAAGCTGCAGACACAGCCCGAGGAAGTGAGCCTTGAACACTTTTCGGACGGCGTCTGGCAAAACCGTTCGTCCACAAACAAGAGCGAAACCGATCGTAAAATCCTCGACCTTATCGGTCTTTCCGAAGCGGAATTTTCACGCATTGTCCTCCTTCCACAAGGAGAATTTTCTCAGTTCCTCAAACAGAATTCGACCGAGCGAAAAGAAGTGCTCGCAAAGTTATTTCCGGTCGACCAATATACCCGCGTCACTGCCCTCGCCCGCGATCGCGCCCGCGAAGAAGAAGGAAGGCTCAAAGATACCCATGCTGCAATCGAAGCACTCGGGCGAAACTTCAATCGTCTTGCATACGACGAGGACCGTACCGCTTGTGCCCTAGAGACTACTAATCTTCGCACAGTGCAAGCCACACTTCGCCGCGAAATGGGCGAAAAAGCAGCCCTCCTCGAACAAGCACGTGCCGTGTCGGCGCAAAAAGAACAACACCGCATTCTCGTCCTGCATCTGGAAGAACTCGAGCGACGGCTACCGGAGATCGAACACCTCAAAACAATGCTCGCAGCGGCAAGACGTGCCGATCCTCTGCTCGTGCGCCATTCACAGCTCACCCGTACAAAAGAACGGGCAGAACAACTTGCGAAAAGTCTTGACTCACTAAGAGGCGATCTCGCTTCGCGCACCACTATTCTCTCTCTGCTCGAAGCTGAAAATGGACGGATGAATGCGTGCAAAAAAGAAAAGGATACACTTCTTCTCCGTAAGGAACAGCTCCGCATCGCCGTCGACCTGGCAGGCAGTCTCGAAACCGAAAAAGCAGTACTTACCGAAACTCTTCGGAAACTTGCTTCCCGAAAAAAAGAACAAGCAGGACTGAAGGTCGAATCAGACGCACACACTGCACGCCTCGGAGAGCTTGAAGAGGAAGTCTCGCACCTCGACGAACACACAAAGGAACACAATCGTGCACGGGAAGCACTCGAACGGCTCCGGCAGCTCAAGGTGCTCGCTGACGACTACGACCGTGATCGGCGGGCATTGGCCGCTCACACCGGGGCGCTTTCGAACACTCGCGCAGAAATCGAAGTCAACCGGCGGGACGATGAAATAGCTGCAGCAGAATTTGCCGCTCTCGAAACCGAACAGAAAGAAGCGGAAACAAGCGAGCTCGCAGAAAGTCTCGCTATCCATCTGGTGGAGGGCAAACACTGCCCGGTGTGCGGCTCGATACATCATCCGACTCCCGCTATCGGCGACGCACTCGGACGTTTCGGTTTCGCAGAACGTATTGCCGCCGGTAAAAGGCGCAAGGAACAGCTTCAGGGACAGGGCACGAATCTCGGAAAAATCTTTTCGCGCTGCGAAGCTGACGTCCGCAATGCCGAAGAACGGCTTGCGCTTACCATAGAGAAATACTGCGGTGCCGAAGCATCTTGTATCACCGGCGATGAAATACCAACTCCCGATGAAGCGACAGAGCGCGTCAGAGCCGGTTCACTCGTCATGCAGGAAGCTGCCGATGCCTTCGCCCGTTCGCAAAAAGCATTCCGCGAAAGCAGCGACATTCGACGGGTCAAAACTTCAATTGATGAGCGAATGGTCCTTCTTGCAGCTGATTTCGACGCAGTCAAAACAGCTGCAGCGGAACAGAAGGCAGGTATAGATCACAAAGAAGCACGGTACCGCGAAGCATTTCCCATGCAGGCAGGCGATTTCGAAGCAAAGACCGCCGGAGCCTTTCCCGATCCTGCCGATGCAGCAGAGGCGTTCGAAGAGGTTTCGTCCCGAATCCTCGGTATCGAAGCCGACATCGGCAACCATGAGTCAGCACTGAAGGCAGCTCATCAAACCTGTGCTTCGCTTTCGGGCAAAAAAACCGAAATGGAAGCATCCCTTGCTTCGATCGAGGTACAACTTGAAAATGAATCTACGGCGTTTGCCCGGGATTGTATTGAAGCAGGCTTTGCGGATGGTTCTGCCGTGCTCGTTGCGTTCCGCTCGGGCGAAGACAAAAAGCAGGCAGAGGACCGCATTGTCTCTTTCGGAGAGGACCGGGCCGGCAGCACGAAACGACGGCTCGAAATCGAACGTGAACTGTCGCTGTGGTACGGACCCGATCCCGAAAAAGCCGAAGCTGACATTGCCGTGCTCGACACGCGCATTACGGAAGCTGACGGTGCACTCGAAGAACGTTCGGCCGCACTCGCTGCACTCGACTCGTTCAAGAACCGCTGGGACGAACTCGAAAAAGAACGTGCCGACCGCTCGACCGCATCGGCAAGGCTCGTATCCCTTTCCGCCGACCTGAATGGAAACAATTCCCTCAAGACCACGTTCGACGCATGGATTCTCGGCATGTACCTCGATGAAATCACCGCCTACGCAAATACCCGACTCGTGCGCATGAGCGAAGGCCGCTACCACATACAACTGAACGAAACCTACCGGAAGGGCAACAGCCTCTCGGGTCTTGATCTTGAGATTTTGGACGCCTATACCGGAAAGACCCGTCCTTCGGGAACTCTTTCGGGCGGAGAAACGTTCATGACATCCATAAGCCTTGCCCTCGGACTTGCCGACTCGATTCAGTCGCGCTCGGGCGGCATCCAGCTCGATGCGGTGTTCATCGACGAAGGCTTCGGCTCCCTCGACGAGTCGAGTCTCGAACGTGCTATCAGCATACTCGACGAAATTCGCGGCACACGCATGGTCGGCATCATCTCGCATGTGGCCGAACTACGCACTCGCATCCCCAACCGCATCGAAATCGTCAAGACCGGTGCAGGTTCAACAATACGAAAGGAGACTTACAATGATTGAAAGCGCCCTCTTCACCGATTTTTATGAACTGACTATGGCCCAAGGCTACTGGAAACAGAAGATGAATACCCCTGCCGTTTTCGATATGTTTTTTCGACGCCAGCCCTTCAACAGTGGATTCTCGGTTTTCGCAGGTCTTGGCCCGCTGCTCGAGGCTATCGAGAAATTTCATTTTTCAAAAGATGATATCGCGTATCTTTCTTCGATCGGCATCTTTGAAAAAGGATTCCTCGACTATCTTGCTGCCTTCCGTTTCTCGGGAGATATATGGGCAATGAACGAAGGAACAATCGTATTCCCGAACGAGCCGCTCATCCGCGTGCATGCAAACGTCATCGAAGCCGCGATAATCGAGGGACTGATTCTCAACATCATAAACTTTCAGAGTCTCATCGCAACCAAATCGGCCCGCATCTGGCTTGCTTCAAATCGTGGACACATCATGGAATTTGGTTTGCGCCGCGCACAAGGTAACGACGGGGCGATGAGCGCAAGCCGTGCAGCGTATATTGGTGGAGCCGAAGGAACGAGCAATACTCTCGCTGCGAAGGAATTCGGCATTCTGGCAATGGGCACGATGGCTCATTCCTGGGTCATGTCGTTTCAGACCGAACAAGAAGCTTTCGACACGTACGCGGAAATCTATCCGGGAAATGCCGTATTCCTTATCGATACCTACGACACCCTTGATTCGGGCATCAAGGCGGCGATTGAAGCTGGAGCAAAGCTGGTGGCAAAAGGGCACGGCTTCGGTGTGCGCCTCGACTCGGGCGACATGCAGTACTTGAGCGGCGAGGTGCGCACACTCCTCGACGCCGCAGGTTTTCCCCAGGCGACCATTACCGTCTCGAACGAACTGACTGAAGAAATAATCGAATCGCTCGTGCTCAACAACGCGCCGATAGATACCTGGGGTGTTGGCACGCACATGGTCACCGGCGGAAACGAAGCATCCTTCACCGGCGTGTACAAACTGGCAGCTCGCACCGACGGTGAGGGTTCTCTTGTGCCCACAATGAAATTTTCGGACAACCCCGAAAAAACCACCAATCCGGGAGTCAAGCAAGTCTGGCGCCTCTACCATGATAACGGATCGGTCAAGGCAGATGTCCTCGCTCTCGATGGAGAGATCTTCGAAAGCGGCAAATCCCAGCGGTTCCTTCATCCTATCAACGATTATCAGAGTTTTACTTTTGCGGCCGCCAGTGCAAAGCCCATGCTTTCGCTAAAAATGATACAGGGAAAACGGCAGGGCGTGCAGCCTACCCTAGCCGAAATCAGGCAACTGGTGCAGACCGGCCTTGGCGAGCTTGACCGTACACACTTGCGCATCCTTAACCCCCACATCTACAAGGTATCCCTGACAGAAAGTCTTCGTGAAATGAAAATCCGCTTCATGAAGAGTTTTGGAAAATAGCAACGCTTTTGCCGTAATCATAAAGATCACAAAGATCACGGCAAATAGTCGGTGTTGATTGATCGAAGGGATTCGAAAAGGCGACGCTTCTCATCGTAAGAACCGCCGGTAAGCCCTTCGAGACGAAGGCGTGCTTCCTTGCGGCCCGAATTGTTTTGGTAAGAACAGGTACAGGTCGAGTTTATGTAACCCGCTTCGGTCGCGTGCCGCACGATCATCGGAATGTCCGCGAAACACAAAGGACGGATCAGGGTGACCGGATATTTATCGTACTTGAGCCGGGGCGGCATGGTCGAAAAAACGCCTTTGGTCAGTGCATTCATGAGCAGGGTTTCGAGAATATCATCCATGTGGTGGCCAAGGGCGATCTTGTTAAAGCCTTCACGCATCGCGTATTCATTCAGCTCGGTTCTCCGCTGCAGAGAGCACCACCAACAGTTCATCGTATGTCCCGGCTTGAGCCTTCCGAGCACGGAGAGCGTCTTTGTATAAAGTGGAACGCTCCATTCGACAAACCGGTCCGTCAACTCCGGAGCGAGGGGCGAACCGATTTCGGTAGCTACATGGAAAGCTGCAACTTCGAAGTCAGCATCTTTCCGCTTGAGGCGCGAGCCGAAATATTCGATAAGGGCCGTTGAATCCTTTCCGCCCGAAGCGCCAATCAGGATCCGGTCGCCTTTTTCTATCATAGTATATTCGGCGACCCCATGGTCGATCGCCCGGAACAGTTTCGGATTAGCCATACCAGTGATACTAACAAAAAGCAGAACGAAAGGGAACAGTCCTGACTTTGTCGGCAAAGGCTTCTGTGAGGCCTCTACCGACAAACCAGTTTGTGTTAATTTCTTTTTTTTGGCGCCTTGTCGTCGAATACAACTACTGTACCCGACATATTTATCACGTCTCCCGGCTCGAGCAGCTTCGTTTTGACAGGTCTATTGTTGACCGTCAGATCGGAGGCGGCGGTCACCGTGTAGCGCGAAGCAACACTGTCGAATATGATCGTAGCAGCATTGGATTTAAGCGAAGGATTACCGGCAATCGTAATATCCGCCGTCGAATCTCCGCCAATTATTGTTTGGGCGCCTGATAACGTGAAAATTCTGGTCCCCTTGGCTGTCGCTCCGTACAGGAGACGAATACCGGCTTCTGAGGTTTCGCGCTCGAGTTTGAACATAAGGAAGCCGAGCCAAATCAAGAGCGGCACGAAAAATAACAGTAGATATATCCAGGAAGGACGTGCGGTATTCGAGCCGAGAACTGTACCGGAATAGTAATACCGCTCAGTTTCGCTCGTCCTGTCCTTGGCGGGATACGTTACCCTGACGAACCGTTTGTCACCGGGAAACATCGCCGCCGTATAGGTTACCGCATATTCTTCGAGCACGGCGGAACGAATGGCGCTGTAAATTCCCAACAGCTCGCCTGAATCGTGCGCGTCAAATACAGACCCACCCGATTCTTCAGCTATGCGAGGTATCTGAGAATCGCCTTTGGTGCCGAAATTAACCACATAGCAGGTGATGCCCTCGCGGTTGGCAGCTTCGATTCCGTCCTCCGGCCGTGCGACGCTCGTGGCAGCATCAAGGGGAAAGTTTTCACCGTCGGACAATACAATAAGCACTTTGCGTCTACCTGTTTCACCAAAGGATACCAGGGATTGCTCTATCGATGAGTACAACTCGGTGTAGGCTTCATCGCGGGACGGTTTTTGAATACGGTCCAGGGAAGCAGGAATACCGCTCGAATCTGCGGAAATTGTTCGCAAGGAATTATAGCGTGTATTGAATATTGCAAGTCCAGCCCTGTCCATCACAGACAGTTCGCCAACAAAATCTTTCACTGCTTTTTTGGCATGAGCAATTCGTGTATTTTCTGGATCCACGGTTGGTTTACCATCAAGTCCGTCCCACATACTTCCCGAATTGTCGAGCAGTAAAAAGAAGGATATTCCTTCTTCGCTATTCGTTGTTCGCGATATTTTGCGTATAGGGACCTTGGTGTAGACTTTCCCGTCAGATGATTCGCTTACGGTAATTTTCTCGGCGACCACACTGGCATCCCCGGCCGGAAGCTCGAGGTCGAGATACAGGCGCACACTCTGGAAGGCCAAAAGGCGGGACGTATCAATCTGGGTTATGGTTATTTCTTCTGCGAATGCCCCGGACAGCGCGACAATCAAGAAAAATGGTGAAGCTTTCAGCAGTCTCTTTAGTATTTTGTTCATAGTATTCATCCTCCGTCAGGAAAAAATTCCGTACATGAATTTCGCATTACCGACTGCGAATACGTCTTCCCGTCGAAGGGGCGACTCATCTTTTTTCTCGTCGTTTACTCGTACTGTATTTCCTCGATCGGCGGCACTGAATACAACTCGACCTTTTTTAAGGAGTATATAGGCATGAACAGGAGCCACGTCGCGATAACCTGAAAGAACGATATCGCAGCTGTCTTTCGTTCCGATGCTCATCTTGCTTTTTGACAGATGATATTCCTTGTTTTTCAGCGGGCCATTTAGTAGTTTGACGGAACCGAGCGAAAAACGGTTTTCGAAAAGTGTGTAGAAGAAACTGAGGGAAAAACCGAAAAGAACGAGTCCGGCAAGAAGTGCAATCGAATTCCCCGGAAAGAAATACAGGAAAGCCTGCAGCGTTATCCCACCGATCAATCCACCGATGATGCCGCCTCCGAGGCCGACTATGACTTTCCGCAACGAGCGTGAACGAAGACCCTCTATCATAGCGATACACGCGCCGATGAGCGCCCAACCAATTCCGTTCGCGAGTGCGATAGCGAACCCGGGTGGGCTGTCTGTCGATGTGAAGATTTTTTCAGCAGCCTGAAAAAGGAAAGATTGTCCAAAGATGACGCCGAACGCACCCGCAATCGTACCGGCGATAGCGCCGAACAATAAGCCCTTAAATGCCTTTGGTCGGGACGACACAACAAGCCCTTCGAACGAACCAAAAATTGCACCGAATATCAGACCGAGCACAATTCCCTGAGCGAGGGAAAAGGCGAAATAACCATGAAATGCACCCTGGAAATACTGCACTGTCAATAGACAAGGCCAGACCATGAAGGCACCCAACACACCGAGCAAAACCATTACAAGACGCTTTAGAAACAGGGACATACGCTACTCCTTTAGAATGTGCAGAACGCCGCCGGATTCGCTGACCGACAGTTTTGCCGGCTGCCCGGCTGTGAGGGTAAAATCAAGCCGTGCCGCTTTACGGCCGGAACCGACCTCGAGAACATATCTGCCCGACGGAAGACTCAAGCTCAGTTCGCCACCGCGAAATCCGGCAAGGCTTCCTTTCGGCATATCCTGTCCGCCAAATATGACGGTCCGGGATCCGTTAAGGGTGAGCGAAAGACGACCCGGCGGAGCCGAGATTTTTAATGTAGCGGGAAGCGGAACAAGATTGGCACGCAGGCGCAATTCATCCTGATACGGCGCAATCTTGAGCGAGAAAAGTTCCGGATAATAGCCCGGCGATTCCGCTCTGAATTTCCGCACTTCGCCAGTTACCAAACGAGCTGCGGGTATTTCTTCCAGCAAAACCCAGCGATTGCCATCAAGCACCCGGTATTCCGTAACCGCGGAAATATTCTTTCCGGTTATCGCATTGAAGGCCTCGGTTTTAGCCTTGATCGGCCTGACAGGAATATCATCAAAGCTTATTGAAATGATGTTTCCATCCGCGTTGTTTTCACCGAGATCCGCAAATGAGGCAACTGTAAAAGAATGCCAGTAAATTCGCTGTTCGGCGTAGAGCTTCAACCGGTATTGGCCCGGCTTCAGGTACAGGATATTTGAATTGAAGGTGATCGACGTGTCTGCACCGCTATTTTCCTTCTGCGTAAATACCAGCGGCTCTGCATCTGCTACAGGCATGTCTTGCTGATCGTTGACGAACAGTTTGGCCATCAAAAATATATCGTCGGAAGCCTTTATTGACGCAGGCATTCGAACAGAAACCCGCAAGGGACCAAAAACCGCCGGAAGCAGATACTGATGAATATAACCGCCAGTCCAGCCGACATACCCGATCCCTGCCACAAGGGCCAAAATCGCCGTCACCGCGAAAAACACAGACCGTTTCTTCGTCCGCGGCCTATACTGTGATTCTTCCCAATCGGGAATGGTCATGCAATCAACAAGGCTTTGACGCAGCACCCCGGAGCGAAACCGTTTCAGATATTTTTCAATTATCTTAACTGGAATTCCCATATCCTTAAACCGTTTTCGGGGATTGGGACGGATCATCTTATGAATAAGGGCGCTAATCACCGGCGGAAGATCCGGATTTATTCGTTTCGCCTGGACGAAGCGACCTTTTTGAATCATAACGATGGTGTCAGGGGCAAAATTCCCCGGGAACGGTTTTTTTCCGGTTACCATTTCGTATAACATTACACCCATCGCGTAGATGTCGGCCCGTTTGTCTACATTCTTCGAATTCTCGAATTGCTCGGGCGGCATGTACGAGGGAGTCCCGAGCATGGTTCCTTCCTTCGTTAACGAGCTGTCCTCATTGTCTTCGGTTGATGCAATCCCGAAATCTGCCAGCTTCACGTCGCCGCTACGGGATATGAGAATATTACCGGGTTTGATGTCGCGATGGATAACACCGTGATCATGCGCATACTTGAGTGCGCGGCACACATCGAGAAACACATACAAAGACAATTCCCCGGAGAGGTAGCGCCGTTTCCGGATCAGCACGTCAAGAGAAACACCATCAACGTATTCGAGTACCAGATAATGCGAATTGCCTTCCTTAAAATAATCGAACAGATGCACGATGTGGGGATCGTTGCAATCCATCAGAATTTGAGCTTCGCGCTTGAAGCGTTCCACAACTGACGTGTTGCCCCGGATTGTCAGTTTTTTAATGATTACGTGCCGCTTGAGAGTCGGATGTATTGCCTTGTAGACAACACCCATACCGCCCTTTGCGACAATTGATACAATTTTGTATTTACCGATTGTTTCAGGTATTTCAGCCACGCCGTTCTCCTTTCGGGATAATCCGCAAGTCCGTTGACGGATCGAATTCGCGGTCCTGCAGTACCAGCGCGGTATTTTGCACATCCGGATTATGTATTTGTATATATTTATTTCCAGCACGGTAGTTATACTGACCCGACACCGTCCGATGACCGCCGAAATACACGGTATTTGCGACACCGTCAAGATAGTGGTCGAGCATCGACTGGACCACACCGTCAGCCGCAGCTCCGTTGTCGGTCCAGGTAAGGCCCAATATCACGTCGGGACGCATTCTCGTTTCGATCAAGTCGTTCTCTTCGTACAGGGCGAACGGTTCTGCATGTGAAGCAAGAAAGCGAGGACCAATGGCGAAAAGAGGCAGACTTCGTTCGAATAGTGCATAGGTTTCCAGAAAATCGGTTCCATAGAAGCGAAGGATCCAATCCTTCACCATCTCGCCTTCCCAGGAAAATTTCCGGAACGGATGATTGCCATTTCCTTCTTCGTTCAGAATATTCTCGTGGTTTCCCTTCAAAAAATGAAAGTTTTCACGAAAGGCGCGCTTGCATTCCATGACCATTTCCATCACGCCAAGACTTTCGCGCATTTCGGCATCCATTGCCCGGTGTTTTTTATATCCATGCGTATATTCAAGAAACGCATCGTGCCAACGGGATGCACCCCGCTTCTCCGAATGGAAGCCGTCTCCAAGGCACAATACCTGCAGTGTACCCGCTGCAAGTAATTGAAGCACCGTTTCCGTTTTTTCAAAACGGCAATCCATGACATCAAGAAAAAAACCGGTTCGTGCATGCAGATCGGGAAGAATCAGTGTAGGCAAATCTTCCCTCAAGCGCAGGAGGCCGCCGGGCAGTCCCGAGGAATCATGTGGGCGAATCGAAGCGCTTTCGTGCTCGAGGACAGTAATCGCACGCTCTGTCAGCCGTTGATACTCGTCCGTCAGGGGCAGTTCTTTTCGCCCATATATCGCGCCAAGGACTTCCCTGAGCATCATTATTGGATGATAGTTTTATTTACTTCGATAAAGTCCTCGGTGACTTCCAAGGAGATGCGTGTCAGAAGGGCTTCCTCCTCGACTGCACTGAGGTCTGCGGTAGTGATCGCGATCTTGAAAATGGGCGAGCTCTGCTGGATCGGACCTTTCGAGAACGCAGCAGGGGCATCAATTTCGATATCCGCAGAAAGAAGGGATTTTTCTTCAACCGCTAAAGTCGGCACATCCGTTCGCAAACCGATCGAAGTGTATTCTGCACGACGTTGACCGGAAACGAGCGGGCCGATGTTTACAATTGAACCCGAATAGGTCAGTACGAGTGCACCGCGGGCATTATCCTTGTCGAAAAAGGTGACTTCTTCGAGGTGATTCTCCGAAAGAGCGTCCTCGAAGCACTGTTTTTTGTCCATCCATGCAGATGCAAGAAGTTCGAAAGTCTCATCGTTGACCGGCATGCCCGATGTTTTGGCAATCAATTTGACATGATTCTGGATAACGGGTGATAAAGCATTGAATTTTTCCATTTGTTCTCCTGTTTAACGTATAGTATACGTATATATTATAGAACCTGACAAAAAAACGTATTTTTCCAAAAGAGGCATGAAATGAACGAAAAAGTGTTTGACGAACTTCCCGTGGAAATCAGAAGCCAAATCGAGTCATTGCTCGAAGAAGGCGCAAAACCTGCGACTCAAGAACAGAAAGAGAAATACGCACAAATCTGGAAAAACAAGCTCGAATTGTTTACCGGCCAGATTGCGAATATTGGTATGGATTTCGTAACCTGTCTTGAAATGAGCGACGCTCGGGGATGTATACTCCTCACCTATTCCGGCTCGCTCATAAGCATCGGACCGGCAACTGGCGGGAAAAGATCGTTGGAATATGCTTCCATCAAATTTAGGCATGACGTGCCCGATTTTGTACAAGGAAAGGGAATCAC
Organism: Treponematales bacterium; assembly: GCA_038248875.1. Lineage (GTDB taxonomy): Bacteria > Spirochaetota > Spirochaetia > Treponematales > Treponemataceae > Teretinema. Next base: position 11,875 of record JBBRWY010000031.1, on the reverse strand, counting down.
CTTACCGAAGGACATCCGGATTGACGAAACTGCGGAATTTGATGGTTGCGCGCTCAGACAGAGTTCGGCAATTTATCGTATTGCCGTTTGCCCGGTAGGTACCACTACAGGGGATCAGGAACAGCGAATCAGGGAAGCTACTATTTATCTAACCAATGGATTTGTAAAAATAAACCGGACTCTCGGAGAGATGGCTACAGCCGATATCGATCAATTCACCGTCAAGTCAATTGTCGCATATCTGGCAAAAAAACACTCGCTAACACAAGCGCAAACCCGAGCCCTGATCGATGACTATGTATCGACGGTCGAGGCAGGAATTCTGCTCGGGGAAAAAGTCTCCATTGGTAAGTTGGGAATCGTGTCTCTAAAACCACTGCCGGCCAAAAAAGCACGCGTTATGATCCATCCCGCAACCGGCAAAGAAATTCTTGTTCCGGCTAAACCGGCCGGGTTTGCTCCGAAATTCGGTTTTTCGAAAGCACTAAAAGAAAAAAGCAGCCGGGTAAACCCGGAATATTTTATCGAAAAACCAAAAACGTAAAAACGGATGCGAAGATAAAAAAAGACGGCCCAAAGCCGTCTTTTTATCGGATTTCCAGTGATTATGCAAGCAGATCTATTTTCATACCTTGGCCATCGGCCAGTGGTGCCTTGATTCGAAGCGTTTCTGTGGCCTCATTATCGGGTCGCCGTTCTGCGGCTTCTACATCTCCGGAGCGGATTGAAAGTGAGTACATACCAGGTTCGGTTGTATAACCGGTTGAATTGACATTCATATTCTGCCTCCTTAATGAATAATAGTCTTTTAAGAGGCGACAGTCAAGCTGCTTGTAAAAACAGCCACGAAAATGGCAATTTTTACTGTAGGACTCTATACTCAGAGTATGACTTCAACATCTGATTTACTGCCATCCTGGTCAAAACGGCTTCTCAAGTTCATGGTCGAATCAGACCGGGACGGAGCCGGGGAACTCGTGCGATTAGCCCTTGCGGAAGGAATAGCTGCGGAATCGGTCATTTCATTCATGCTCGATCCGGCACTTCTGCAGCTCGGCCACCTGTGGGGAACAGAGACCGTATCCCTCGCCCAGACCTTCGTGGCAGCGAAAATAGCGGAAGATGTGCTTGTGCAGTGCCTCCCTAAGGGTAGTGCCGGTCCCGAGGCCGGGCCCTGCGGAATCGCAGTACTCGGCAATATAGAAGACGACTTTCACAGTCTGGGACGAAGAATAATTGCCTCCTTCCTGCGAGCCAACGGCTGGCAAGTACATGACCTCGGTAACGACGTAACCGCCGAAGTGTTCATCGAAAAGGCCATCGAAGTGCATGCCACCGTGATCGGTGTGTCGGCCATGATGCAGACAACGGCGCTTAATATTCGAAAGCTCCGCGACCTGGTAGACAGCCGGGGTCTGCACAAAAAAATCAAAATAGCAGTGGGTGGTGCGGTATTCAACTGGCGCCCCGAGCTCGTAACAGAAGTCGGAGGCGACGGAACCGCGGCGAACGCGGCCAAAGTTCACGAACTGTTTCTCGAGCTGCAGGGCTTTCAAAGGCGAAAACCGGCGTATGAACTCGTATGAACGTGTAATGAATACCATCGGGGGGCTGTCGGTAGACCGGGTTCCTGTGATTGCCGTACTCGGCATTTACGGAGGGCGGCTTACTGGCACCAATCCGGAAACCTTGTTCGGTAACCCGCAAAAATATGCCAACAGCCAGACCGCCATCCAAAAAACCTTCGGTATCGACATGATTCTTACCCCGTTCGAATTTAGCTCGCTCGGTGAAGCTTTCGGGGGGCAAGTTAGCTATTTCGCCAATCAGGCGCCAAACTTGCGAAAGCCGGCGGCCGCCTCCGTGCGCGAGGCCCTCGCCTATACTGAACAATTCTGGCTTGCCTGGGCCAATGCCTTGCTCGATGCGGGAGCTGATGGGCTTATTCTGGTTGAATCCATGGCGGCTGCCGAGATTATGCCCCGCACTATGTTCCAAACAAAACTTCTGCCGACGATAACAAAAAGGCTCGCCTGTCTCAAGGGATCGGCTATGCTGCATCACGGCGGAGGCAGCATCAACCACATACTCGACCTCGTGCCGGGTTTGCCCAACATAATCGGCGCACTTGTCTCTTCTAAAGATAACCTGGATGAAGCCAGAAAACTGGTAGGCTCAAATTTTCTGCTCGCGGGAAACCTTGATAACCTGGGATTTGCAGCCGCCAGTGCCTCGGAACTGTACACCAAAAGCTTGTCATGCCTGAATAAGGGTGCTCGCCGGGGACACTTTATCCTGGCAAATTCCGGCGCCGACATACCACTCGCGACGGCGCCCGAAACTATTCAGGCGATGATGGATGCAAGCAAGTACTACGCCGAATACAATCGGATACCGGGGTGAGCTGTGCTCTACGGTGACGGCTCAGCTCACCTGCTGGATATAGTCAGAGACAGCGGCTGCTCCCGTATTGGTGCAGTCAACTGCGTCCAGATGCTCACGGGACGAAAACACTACCGAGAACTGATGCTTGCAGAATCTTTTGTCCTCCTTCCCGAATGGGCGCTGCGCTGGAAGGAAATACTGCAGACAGAGCTGGGACTTACCAGCAAAATTGCAAAAGAATTAATGGGAGAACACCAGAAAGAGATAGTATACCTCGATACCGGCCTGCATCGAATACACGGGGCTATCATACCGTGTTGAAGAAACAGGACTCGACAATCTGCTGGCACTGCTTCGTGAAACCGAAGGAGAACAAAAATGATACGTACAAACCAGACAATACCTGCTACCGTTGCCGAACAATTGCTTGCAATCGATGTCTTCGCCGAACTGCTTGCCTCTGCGGATCCCGCGCATATGGGTAAAAAACTGACGGAACAGATCCAGGAAATCACCGGTGCAAAAACGGTCATTCTTGTTACACATACCATAGGATCGAACTTACATGAAATCATCCACGCAACCCCGGAACGGAGAGTACACCTATTTTCCCCGAAAGTACTCCAGGCAAACTGCCCCGGATAACTACCGAATTTTCGGACGACACTCCGCTCAAGAAAATTCTTACCGAAAAAGGTATTGCATCGGTGGTGCGTTTTCCTCTACGTGGCAACAACGAACTTGTCGGTACCTTAATTCTGCTCGACCTGCCCGGAATAGAGCGCATTGACGAAACCGTTTCCATCATGACCCATCTGGCACCCGTCATTGCCCTCGCACTGCGCAATGCCCTTTCTCACGAGCGGATCGAAAAACAGGCCAGTGAACTTGAAATCCTCACCGGGGAACTGGAAAAGAGAGTCGAGGAACGGACCACCCAGCTCGAAGCATCCAACCGGAATCTGAAACAGTCGCTATGCGAGAAGGAAACACTCATCCGCGAGCTGTATCACCGAACAAAAAACACCATGCAGATCATCAGCGGTATACTAAAGCTCCAGGCAGCAAAATTTCCCGATAACCAGCCGGTAAGCGAGCTCGTCGAAATTACCGACGACCGTATCCAGGCAATTTCTCTCGTGCATCAGATGCTCTATGCGTCGCAGGATTTATCGCGTATCCCGATACAAAATTATATAACCGATCTTATCGGCCTGATCAGAGTAAGCCACGGAAGCGAACAAGGGAATGTGACGTTCACACTCCACATAGAAAATCGGCCATATCTCCTTGACACAGCCATTCCCCTCGGACTTGTTCTGACAGAACTGATAACCAACACATACAAATATGCATTCCCTGATGGGAACGGCGGTCATATTGCTATCTCGCTCGAAGCCGATGCAGATGAAGAAACCACGATGATCTACAGCGATAATGGAAAGGGAGTTCCGGAGGATTTTGATTTCCGCTCGCAAGACCCACTCGGCATGCAACTCGTGTGCAACATCATCGAGCAGCAATTGCGCGGCGCCGGTGATTTCAATGGCAAAGACGGTTTGAAGTATACAGTTAGATTCCCAAAATTCCCATACGAATCCCGGGTTTAAAATTTTCTGTTAGTCTTCGGTCTCTGCGTCCTCTTCGAGTACCGGATCTTCCGCTGCGTCCTGCCGGTCGGCTCGCCGGTAATGGATCGGCACAGGACCGAAGAGGAGCCCCGCTTTTGCCGTGAGGATTTCCAGAGCCAACAGCTCGCTGGCAATCCGAGTCATACCCCGTTCGTCCTCGGGCATACCAACTAAATCGGATTCAATGCCGAAACGTTTTTTAAGGAATATGTAGTTTTTCCACAGGGACTGTTTGATCTTGCGGAGCTCCGAGGGGCGGCGCAGCAGATCAAGAATTTGACGCTTCAGCACAGCTAAGTCCGCGGCCGATACAGATTTGAGATTAGCAATGGTCTTTCCCATTTCGTCGGCTTCTTTCCGGGAGAGTTCCTGACACAGGAATTTGAGAATATGCCAGCACTCGACGACTTCCTGAGCGGTGTCGAACGCCTTGTCGGATAGCCAGACAAAGGCGAACATGCGCCGCCGCCAGTCCCACCAGCGAATCGGACTCTGGAGATCGGCTGACGGAATGACAAAAAATCCCTCACGGAGCAAAACCGAGCCGAAAATGCCCGGCGGATGACCGAGTCGCTTGTTCTTGAGCGAAGTGCGGTAGACGCCGCATGAAGGACTTCCTTCCATGAACACAAACACGCGCACTCCGGCACGCTTCAGTGCGGCAAGACAGGATTCGGAACCGGCACGCATCCATTCGTTCATGTTCACGCCGTCCCGCGACTTGATGTCGGCTTTTCCGGCCCAGAAATCGTCACCGTTACCACTTCGCAGGCTCACCGGATTGCGGGGAACGCCCATGCCGCTCATAACCTCGGGGCACACCGGATGCCAGATGAAATCGGCACGTTCGCGGCCGATAAGCCGGGTAACGTCCTGCCCTTTCCCGTTATAGCGAACCTTGCAGCCGAATTGGCAGGCCGAAACACCGATCGTTATCTTGTGTTCAATTATATTTTCCATACTTTTCAGTATAAGCTATATTCTTCCGATCTACAGCGGTTTTTTTGCAAGACCGAGATTTACATGGCAGTATCCACCCGGATTTTTGGCCAGATACTGCTGGTGATATACTTCGGCAGGATAGAAGATCTCTGCGGGAACTATTTCCGTGACTACCGGACCAGAAAATTGCCCCGAACGATCCAGCTCGGCTACAAGCGCCCCGGCAACTTCCTTTTGGGAGGGACTGAAACAGAACACCGCCGACCGATACTGAGTGCCAATGTCGTTGCCCTGCCGATTTTTGGTCGTTGGGTCGTGCATGCGGAAAAAATGACGCAAGAGGTCCTGGTAAGAAATTCGTTCGGGATCAAACAAAATCTCTATTGCCTCGGCATGTCCTGTTTTTCCGGTACAGACTTCCTCATATGTGGGGTTAACAGTCGATCCTCCCGTGTAGCCGACAGAGGCAGACAACACCCCGGGGAGCTGGCGAAAGTATCCCTCCGTTCCCCAGAAGCAGCCGGCGGCGAACAGTGCGGTTCCTTCAGCCGCGGGTATAAACCGGATCGAGGCCGAGTTGATGCAGTACCGAAGTCCGTCGGGTCCCGGACCGTCGTCGAATACATGCCCGAGGTGCGAATCCGACCCCGCCGAGCGCACCTCGGTCCGCACCATGCCGTGAGTGGAATCCTTCTTTGCGATGACTGCATCGGGTAGAGCCACCCGCGAAAAGCTCGGCCAGCCGCAATGGGAGTCGAACTTAGCTTCCGACGTGAACAGCAAATCGCCCGACACTATATCAACATATATGCCCTTTTCTTGATTGTCCCAATATTCATTCTGAAACGGAGATTCTGTACCATTTTCCTGTGTTACCCGAAACTGTTCTGCGGAGAGCCGCACCCGCAACACCGATGCATCTATCTTCTTTGTCATGTAATTCCTCCCTAATGAGCGCTTTGCGCAGTATGTCGCTTATGCTACTATACTAAAAATATGGACCTTGAAATGCTGCAATTTCGCGCCCGCTGCATCGCGGACATTCGTTCTTTTTTTTCTGCGCGCGCGTATCTCGAAGCAGACACCCCCGCCTTGAGTCCCGCCCTGATACCTGAAACCTGCCTCGAGGTGTTCCGCACTGAATATCTCATACCATGGAAGACCGGAGCCAGTTCGATACGACCGCTCTTCCTTGTCCCCTCTCCAGAAATATACCTAAAACGACTCATCGCTGACCACAAAATTTCGCTGTTCCAGATTTCCAAATGTTACCGGAACGTAGAGTCAGTCGGAAAAATCCATAGTCCTGAGTTCACCATGCTCGAGTACTACACCATGCATGCCGGTTACCTCGAATCGCTCGAGCTTACCGAGGCACTTTTTGCCCACCTCCTCGTAGAAATGCACCCGGAGGAAGTGCCAGCCTCCCTCATGCCGCCCTTTATCAGGCTTTCCATGAACGACGCGTTTATACAGTATGCGGGATTTTCCCTCGCCCTTTGTCCCGAATGTGGGGATCTTGCCCGACATGCATCACGACTCGGTCTCGGGGATGCAGAAGAGCTGGCCAAGAAGCCATGGGATGACCTCTACGAACTCATTTTCGTGCACACTGTAGAACCAGCCCTTCCCCGCCAAAAACCCGTTTTCCTTATGGACTATCCGGCCCGGGTGCCCTGCCTCGCTGCCGAACAGGGAAGCCAGTGGCGAACAAAGGAGCGTTGGGAATTGTATGCGAACGGTGTGGAGCTCGCAAATTGTTATACCGAGGAACGGAATCCCGATCTCGTACGCGCGTATTTTGTGGAAGAAAATGCAGCTAAACAGGCAACAGCGCGGATTCCGCATCCTGCCGCCGAAGATTTTGTCGACGTATGCGCTCGTATGCCGCCCTGCTCGGGCGTAGCAGTCGGGCTGGACCGGCTCGTCATGGTGCTCGCCGACAAAACGTCGATCGATAGCGTTATCCCCTTTCCGCTAGCCAAAAGGTAACTTATCCACTAAAATTACTATCTACAGGAGATATTGAAATGATACGAGGCGGAGAAATCTCGAAAGGCACTGTTTTGTTGAACAAGGGAACTCCCTATCTCATCGTGGACCGCGAATTCGTCACTCCCGGAAAAGGGGCTGCCTTTGCCCGCGTCAAGATGAAAAACCTGCGCGACGGTTCGGTCTTGACTCAGACCATCAAAACCTCCGACCTGGTTGAAGACGCCACAGTCAATACCCACATTGCGCAGTTTCAATACAATGATGGTGAAAGTTTTGTGTTCATGGATACCAAAAGTTTTGAACAGATTATGGTGTCGGAAAAAACAATAGCTGACAAGCGGAATTTTCTCCGCGAAGGCGATACATACGATATTGTTATTTGGGAAGAAGAAGCGATCGACGTCAAGATTCCGACCAAAATGATTTTCGTCGTAACGAGCGAAAACATCGTGGGTGGTGAAACTATTTCCGGCACGACAAAACCGATTCTTACCGAAACAGGCCTCGTTGTCCGCGTTCCACTGTTCATCAAGACCGGCGAAAAAATCATGGTAAACACCGAATCAAACGAATATCAGGAACGAGTAAACAGTTGAAAATAGGTAACCGTGCAGGAGCCATAAGCCAGTATCCGCCCGGTTTTCCTACCAGCATTTACCGGAAGATTCCCGGACGCAGTCAGCCGTTGTACCGCTTTCTGTGCAATGGTAGCAGATTTCGTTCGGGATGGATCCGCCGACTGCCCAGGCAGCGATATTATCTATCGTGACACGGGCGATTTCGGTCAGCGCTTCTTCGGTTAAAAAAGCCTGATGCGAAGTCAACAACACATTGGGAAACTGGATGAGACGAGCGAGAACGTCGTCCTGTATGGGTTCCAAAGACCAGTCCTCGAAAAAGTATTTTTCCTCTTCCTCGTATACATCAAGTCCCGCTCCGCGTATTTTCCCGTCTTTGAGACTTTCGATCAGGGCTTTTGTATCTATCAGGGCACCACGTCCAGTATTGATTAGAATGAGACCACTTTTCATAAACGCGAGGCTTTCACGGTTGATCAGATGATGGTTCTCGGGGGTAAGGGGACAATGTAGGCTTATCACATCTGAAGAGCGAAAAAGCTCATCCCGATCCACATACCGCGCTCCGAGGCTTTCTGCAAATGCCTGATCCGGATACAGGTCGTCCAGAAGGAGATGCATCCCGTAGCCATGCAGGATGCGCGCAAGAATTTTACCAATCTTTCCAGTTCCAATGATACCGGCCGTCTGACCATGCAGGTCACGTCCAACAAGTCCACTCAGGGCAAAATTTCCGTCCCGGGTTCGGTTATATGCCGTGTGTATTCTTCTGTTCAGGGTCTGTAGTAGGGCACAAGCGTGTTCGGCAACCGCATACGGTGAATAGGAGGGAACCCGCACGACGTGAATCTTTTCGCGTACAGACTCGAAGTCTACATTGTTGTATCCCGCATTGCGAAGGGCCACCAGATGAATGCCGTAACTATACAGGATATCTGCGACCGTCCTGTCGAGATGGTCATTTACAAAAATACACACGGCATCATGATTCCGCGCAAGGCTTGCCGTGGCCGCGGTGAGGTGGGACTCGAAATAATCAAACGAAAAATCGAGCCCCGTAATCTGTGTCGATGCAAGGGCACGATCAAAATATGCACGGTCATAAGGTTTCGCATCAAAAAAGGCCACCCGAACTTCTTTGCTCATAGTATCTCCTAAAAACAAAATATACCCAATATGTTTACCTAAGTAAACATATTGGTAAAGAAGTTTTCCGTTCAGGACAAAAAAAAAACTGGACTTCCTTTCGGAAATCCAGTTTTGGGCAATACTGGAATCGAACCAGTGACCCCTACCATGTCAAGGTAATACTCTAACCAGCTGAGCTAATTGCCCGAAATGCTTTGTTCTCACAAGGCTTCGACATACTACCTTTTTATTCTGTTTGCGTCAATACCAGGTTAGAGGTATACTATATGTAATAGGAGAACAAATATGTGCACAGAACCACTGTTTTATGTCTGCAAGAAATGCGGTAATCTCGTCGGGATGCTCCACGCATCAGGTGTTCCAATGATCTGCTGCGGCGAAGAAATGACCGCACTCAAAGCTAATACAGTAGATGCAGCAAAAGAAAAGCATCTGCCAGTTGTCACTGTATCGGGCACAACTGTATCCGTAAAAATCGGTTTGGTTGAGCATCCGATGACCGAAGAACACTATATCCAATGGGTATACCTCGAAACAAAAAAAGGCGGACAGCGTAAATGCTTCAAGCCCGGCGAAAAACCGGAAACATCATTCGCGCTCACCGCAGATGACAAGGTAATTGCCGTATATGAATACTGCAACCTGCACGGATTATGGAAGACTTCGGTATAAACAAAAGTGGGCGGGATGGTCGGTCTAAGTATTTAGTCCGACTCCCGCTTGACATTTTTTGCCGATTTTGATACATTTTCCCTCGTTACATGCGGCGATGGTGGAATTGGTAGACACGCCAGCTTGAGGTGCTGGTACCGCGAGGTATGGAAGTTCAAGTCTTCTTCGCCGCAGTACATAAAGAGATCCTCCCTTCGGGGAAGGATCTTTTTTTTACTTCGAAGCCTCGAGTACAGTCAAGTAACCATCATGATCACCGGTGCTCGAAACACTGTTCATCAATTTGTTTCCCAAGTTAAAGGATCCGATTATCCGGTAAGCGCTGCCAGAAGAGATTTTTAAACAAAAATCATTCCGTGCAAAAGTGAACGATCGATACAAATGATGTACGCGGTCCACAAGCTTGAACGCTTCCGTACTGAAAGAACCGATAAATAGGTACTGCCCCTTATACAAGACATTGTCAATCAACCCCATATAACCCGAAGAATGACCGTATTCTTCATCATACCCATTTTTTTTACACGCCGTGATTAATTTGTCGATTGCTTCTTGGGGCGACTTGGAATACGGATCAATTATGGCGATATTAATCGGTTCGAACAGAGTTTTACCCTGAATATGTGCCCCGAGCCACTGTGCAGGAAGATCAGCTTTTTCTACCGAGCCACCCGAGATCGATCATGGCAGGCAGCGGTATTGCAGTTCCCGAAGCGGTGCGAAAAACGCCTTTTCCATCATCGGTTATATCAAGCGAGACAATGGCAGAATCTTTTAAGTCGACAGGAAGAACGCCTTGAACGGTCCGAATAACGGTAGGCTTGGACGGATCAAATTCGTGGGCGGTCGGGATACCTCGATCGGATACAGGATTCTTAGCGATAGACGGCTTCCTTCCGGTTGCACCATAGGAGCAGGTTTCTTCAAGACCGATACAACTGTTTCGTCCCGACCAGGGTGCCGCGTGGCGACCCCGATTCTCCATCCATATCACGGTCGCCGGGAGAACAGAGGCGTCCTTGAGCGAGTACCACACATAGTTTTCTTTCCGGTTTACCGCAACTGTCCAGCTGATTCGATTTTTCCAGGCATCTGCAGTAGAAACCTTCCGGTAAAGGGCCAGTATGTCTACAAATCCATCACGGGCAGGAAAGAGAGAGGTATCGGTTACGGGGGTATCTGCCCAGCGGGTCGGAACACTCTCGATGTTGTCAAAAGTGACACCGCTTTTCAGGGAGTAGTATTCCTTGCCGGAACTCGGGGCGATGGAACTCGCGTCGGTCATCCCGAAGTCAAATGGTTTAACATATATTTTCCATATACCTTCGTCCTTACCGCCGGAAAGGGTTGCATGATGGCCGTGCGGATAGGATCCGGAAAAACCTGAGATCTGGTGTTCGGTCCGGATGTAAGGAGCGCTATTTCCTACAGATAAAATTTTCCGTACTGTCCCCTGCGCCTTCGTATATGCTAGTTTCAATGAAAGAACGGTTTCATCCCTTGTCTCGACAGTGGATTCAAGAAGCCATGGAGCAAAGGAAGATTCTCCATGAACTTCGTGGTCCTCGGTTCCCACCAGATTGTCCCCGCCAAAGGGAAGACAATAGAAATCACCGCGGAGATACCGAAGAACCGGCGGGGCAAGGTCATCAAGGTGCTCTTCCGCCCAGGGATTCACGTAATACGGACGTACCGTTCGCCCGCCGTCTAGAGTAAAAACGACCGGAGCCATCATGCCGCCGTGTTCCGTCACGTGTGCGTCTACCGCCTGAGTACGGATATGCCAGGATTCGGTTCCTTGTACTACTATTTTTTCCATGTATTACTCCCCTGTCAGCACCTTTCTGACTTCAAACAGATCTTTGCAGATAAAATCTGGATTTTCCTTCACGAGTTGTTCTGCAGAAAATGAGGTCGAAACGGCAATACAGCGCATGTGTGCTGCTTTTGCAGCCTGGATACCGTTCAGTGCGTCCTCGACCACAAAACAGTCTGAACTTGGTACACCCAGTTTGTTCGCGGCAAGCAGATATATGTCGGGTGAGGGTTTCTTATTTTGTACGTCTTCGCCTGAAAGGATTACCTCGAATAGCGAAGGATCGATGTGCGCGGCCTTCAGGTTGGCATTGATTTTGATTCGGTCAGCACTGCTGGCGAGGGCAAAACGCATTTTTTTTTCTTTGAGGATGACCAAAAGTTCATGGATACCTTCAAAAATGTGTATCTGTGTATCTACAATATCCAAATATATCTGGTACACTCGCTCTTTCATTTCCAGGCGATAGGGCACACCGTATTTTGTGGCCACTCCGCCAATATACCGGTCTTCGCCGGTTCCAATAAACGGAATAAAATCCTCAGGTTTAGAATGAACTCCGAATTCCGCAAGTCCCGCGATGGCCGCCGCATTGATGACCGGCTCCGAATCCACCAGCACGCCATCCATGTCAAATAAAACAGAAATAGGAATCGTATAACTCCTCTGTGCCTCACTGTATATCTTTTTTAGGCGTGGAGGTAGAT
>JBBRWY010000030.1:0-40497 GCA_038248875.1 Treponematales bacterium | reverse complement strand
CTACATTATGTTAATAATGCCTGGTGGCCATAGTGGAGAGGTAATACCCGTTCCCATCCCGAACACGGAAGTCAAGCTCTCTTACGCCGATGATACTGCTGCAAAGTGGGAAAGTAGGTAGCTGCCAGGCTTTTTTATTTTTTTCCCCAAAAACCCTCCAAAACGGAGGGCTTTTTTGTATAATAAAGCATGTGCAGTTCGGAGTCAGTTTTTTTCTCCTGCGCCTTGAAGATTTGGGCAAAGCATAGTATCCTTATATTGATTGTTGCTTGGAGGTTTTTTATGGCTGTAGGGGATTCTCAATTTCAGCTTGTGACATTTCAGCTTGGCGAAGAATTGTATGGTGTCGATATCATGGATGTCAAAGAAATTGTACGTATCCAGGATGTCCGAACCATACCAAATGCACCCTACTATGTTGAAGGCATTTTCAACCTCAGAAGCGAAATTATTCCCATTATCAACCTTCACAAGCGGTTTCATTTGAAAAAGGCTGTTCTCGAGGACGGTGACGAATACCTCGGTGGTTTCATCATCCTGAACATTGAAGGGAATAAGCTTGGTATTATTATTGACCGCATCGCACGGGTTGTTATGGTGCAACAAAGCGAAATAAAGCCACCCCCACAAATGATCAGCGGAATCGGAGCGGAATATATTAACGGTGTTGTCCGTCAGGAAAACAGCTATCTTATCGTTCTCGACATCCGCCGCTTGTTCAATCCGAAGGAACTGCAGAAGCTCGCCAGTCTGTAAGCTTACAAAAATCTGAAACAAATGTTTGGTGTACATGAAATTACCCGTTTATAGTTCAACAATTCGACGCAGGGAAATGGATGCAGTCCTTACCTGCATGGTCGCCGAAAAAATAGGTCCCGGCGAAGTTAACCAGAAATTGGTTCAGCTTGTTCGTGAAACTCTTGTCGTTGAGGGAGCTGCTGCGTTTCGCAGTACATCAATAGCTTTTTTCTATGCCCTTACGGCTCTCGATTTACCGAAAGAATCAGGCATCATTATATCAGCCCTTTCTCCGGCATGGCATTACCAATCCATAGTACAGCTCGGGTACGTACCGGTTGTAATTGATGTCGATGCGGAAACGACCCTGGTCAGCGTGGCCGGCGTCGAAGAAGGTATTCGGCAGGGCGGAAGGCTTCTCTTGCTGCATGAAGCACTCGGTTTTCTTCCGGACATGACCGCGCTTTTAGCGCTCAACATTCCCATTATCGAAGATATATCCGAAAGTATCGGTGCTGTTTTCACTGAAAAAAATGCGGGGCTGTTCGGGGTTTTTTCGATCCTCGGTATGGAAGAACGTGACCTGCTTACCGCAGGTGGTGGTGCAGTCCTTGTGGCACCAAATCGGCGCGAATCGTTCGTGCTCAAAAAGTTGGTTGACGAAGCGCCTGCTACCGATATCCTTCCGGACATCAATTGTGCTCTCGGTTACATTCAACTCAAAGAAATGGGCAGAAATACTGCCCTCCGCAGGGATATGAACAACCTGTATATCCGGTCCCTCTTGCAGGGTCGACATAAAACGATACTTCAACAGGGTGAGGGCATACCGGCTGTTTATTCCTTCCCGGTGGTTCTGTCGAGCGGTTATAAGGAAGTAAAACAGTATGTCAGCAGAAAGGAAATCGAGATTGAGCTCGCCTTTGCCTTTTCGGTCGCTTCGAAACTCGGCGAAACGCTCGAAGGCTGTCTTAACGCGAAATCTCTGCTCATGCGCTGTGTCCTTTTTCCGTTGTATCCGCGCCTCGGCAGTACTAACGCGACCAAAATTGCAAAGGTTCTCGCAACCCTTCCCTGACCGGTCGCGGAGACATATCGGAGATACCAGATGCACAAGGTAAAAAAAGCTATAGCCATCGTCAATACGTACAAGGAAGTGGCTGCGTCCATAGCCATCGACATTCAAAAAGCTCTTTTGTCTCGCGCAGTTTCCTGTGACATTTTTCCGTATGATGGTATCTCCGTTCAGAATCCCTTTGACTCTTACGATTTTGCTATAACACTCGGCGGTGACGGCACCGTTCTCTATGCGGCCCGCTATTGTGCCCGAAAAAAAATCCCGATTTTCCCCGTCAATCTCGGTGAGTTCGGCTTTATTGCCGGCATTCAACCAGATTCCTGGCTAAAGCCCCTATTCGATTACCTGGACGGCAATAAACACAGCAACGAGCGGATGATGCTTACTGCACGGGTGGAACGAAACGGCGCTACTGTTTTCACTTCAGATGCACTCAATGATGCTGTCATTTCTGGAAACGGTATCGCTAAAATTGTCAGGCTTGAAGTGCTTTTTAATGGCATGTCCTTTGGTACCTACAAGGCAGATGGGGTTATCGTTGCCACGCCTACCGGCTCGACTGCCTATTCTGCGGCTTCAGGTGGTCCGATTCTCGGTCCCGACCTTTCGGCCTTCGTTCTCACCCCGATTTGCGCCTTCTCCCTTTCTAACCGCCCGATCGTGCTTCCATCCTCGGGAACCATGAAAATAACAGTGCTTGGTATGCGTCATAAAGACGCGATTCTCTCGATTGACGGTCAGGAGGTTTTTCCCCTGCAGGAAGGCGATTCCGTGTTTATCGATGAAGCACCCGACCGTATCAGGCTTATCGGTTGCGATGCTGATGTTTTCTATAGTGCGCTGCGCTCCAAACTGAACTGGTCCGGAACACCGGTATTATGTGATACTGAAGCGAACGGAGGAACGCATGCTTGAGGATCTTGCCGTCAAGGATTTTGCCCTTATCGATTCTGTTACGCTCGATTTTGAAAAAGGACTCAATATCCTGTCCGGCGAGACAGGTGCGGGTAAATCTATCCTGATCGGCGCTCTGACCTTCCTTTTCGGGGGACGCGCAGGTCCCGACTCCATCCGTACCGGTGCTGAGGAAGCCCGTGTATCCGGAACTCTCTATTTAGAGCCAGCTGCCAAAGCCGCACGGGCATGGCTTTCCGACAAGGGTATCGAAACCGACAATGACCGCATTCTTCTGCGCCGCACGCTTCGCTCGAACGGAAAAAGCGGTACCTGGATACAAGATACTCCGGTTACGCGGAACGAGTTAAACGATTTGACCTCCCTGCTTGTGGACATTCACGGACAGCACGACCATCAGTCCCTTCTGAAAGTAGACGAACACCGTCGCTTCCTGGATGCCTATGCCGCTATCGAAGAAGATGTTTCCTCCTTCACTGCCCAGTATGCATCCCTCGCCTCTAAACGGAAGCTGCGCGACGAAATGAATACAAGTGAAAAAGAACGCGCCCAGAAAACCGAACTGCTTTCATTTGCTATCGAGGAAATCTCACGTGCTGCGCTCGGCGTCACTGAAGAAGGGGAGCTCGAAGCCGAAGAACAACGGCTCTCCCAGCACGAAAAACTGTTTGCCTTGGTAGAGCAGATTACCGAAAATCTTTCGGGAACCGATGGCAGTGTTCCTGCCCTGAAAAAAACTCGTGCTGCTCTCGAATCTGCTGCCAGCATTGACGTAACGTTATCTTCAGTTCTTGCCCGAATCGAAAACAGCTTTTACGAGTTGCAGGATGCGGCAGATACGCTCCGTCAATACCGCGACACTCTTTCCTTCGATCCTGCCCGCCTTGAATTCATAGAGGAACGGCTCTCGCTTATTTACAAACTGAAAAAAAAATATGGAGCTACGATTTCAGATATTCTTGCTTATGCCTCAGATGCTGAAGTACAGCTCGAGCAACTCTCTTTGTGGGATTCCAACCGGACGCACATGGAGGCAGAAATAGCCGAGCTTGAAGGAGCCCTCTTTCGAGCGGGAACACAGCTTTCGGAGAAGCGTAAAAAAGCGTCCATTTCGCTGCAGGCTGGTGTCGAATTGATCCTGAAGAATCTCGGAATGGCAGGAACCTGTTTCCGCGTCCAGTTGACCCTTCGTGACGGAAGCGACACCATGCAGCGCTCCGGACCTTACGGGTTCGACAATATTGAGTTCATGATAAGCGCCAACCTTGGTGAGCCTCTGAAACCGCTCGCGCGTATCGCCTCGGGTGGCGAACTTTCCCGCGTCATGCTGGCACTCAAAACAGTGCTTGCCGATGCCGACGAATCCGGTACGCTCATCTTTGACGAGATCGATACCGGTATCGGAGGCGAGGTAGCGCTCGCTGTAGGCGGACATTTACGGGAATTATCGGGCAGAAAGCAAATTTTATGCATAACACATCTTGCGAGTATTGCAGTTCATGCCGATAATCAGATAAAGATCGAAAAAACTACCGACGCGGGTAAAACGATTACCCGTGCGTATTCCGTTTCTGGCCAGCCCAGGGTGGAAGAAATCGCCCGTATGCTTGCGGGCGACGGATTCAGTGCGGCGTCCATGCAGCATGCGGTAGAGCTTCTGTCAAAATATTCCGCGTCCTGACCCGAAGTTATCGAGGAGTTGATCAATGGCGAAAGTGACCGATGAGGCTCGGCAAACCTATGGCGAACAGGTAGCCATCTACCAGCAGCAGATCGACGCCCTGCTGATCCGCGAAAAAAACGTACTCATGATGATCGAGAAGGATGCAAATGGTGCATCGTACAAACGACTCATGCTTTGCGACGAAATGATGTTTCTGTCGACTCTCTATCTTGCCAAGCATTCCCTGTCTGTTTCTGTCCTCGGTGTAAAAAATGAAGATGCGCTCAATGATGCTCGTAAAACCCTGTACAAGGCAGTCATCTATCTCGAGGAAGTGGTGTCCAATTTTATCGACTCCTCTTTTTCGGAATACGAAGTGAAAATAGACGAGATAAAAAATCTGCCCCAGACTAAACGCTATTATCTTATCCGAAAGCTCGGCCTTTCGATACGCCTTATTGTCGACGCGTACGGGGATAATACTAAATGGCGATGGACCTTTGTCGAGCTCGAGGCGCGATTCGCGACCGTGGCAAAAAATATCCTTGACCTCAAGACCGCATCGAAAGACGGACTCGATCCACATTCAGCAGATTACGATAATACGATTTTTCATCTTCGCCTCGTCAAACGACTTCTGCAGCAGGCTGCCGACCGATATCGCGAAAAATATGAACTGTCAACCGGACGTATCGATGATTTTCGGCTCGGCATAAATTATCTGCTAGCCCTCCGTCGTGTTCATCTTATTCTCAATGAACGAACCGAAGCGGAGGAAGTAAAGAAGAAATCGGATATCTGGAAAGAAAAAATGGAAAAAGACCACAAGAAAAGCGAGGCGTCAAAGAAATGATCGGCAGGAAAAAAATAATTCTTGATGTCGACACCGGTCATGATGACGCCGTCGCCATAATCATGGCCGCCCGTAATCCCGCGCTTGAACTTATCGGTATTACCGTTACTGCGGGGAACCAGATTCTTCCGAAGACCCTCCGTAACACACTTAATCTCTGTTCCGCTCTTTCGATAGAAGCACCTGTGCATGCCGGAATGACAAGGCCCCTTTTGATAGATCTCGAACCCGCTCCGCATATCCACGGCGAATCGGGTTTCGAGGGGCCGGTATTCACCACTTGTTCAAAGGATGCGGCCCCGCTTCACGCGGTCAATTTCATCATTCAGAGTTTGTTGAATTCTTCTCCGAACGAAATCACTATAGTTGCTGTCGGACCACTAACCAATATCGCGATGGCTGTCCGCCTCGAGCCTGCTATTATTCCGCGTATAAAAGAAATCGTGCTTATGGGCGGTTCCATTGCCGGCGGGAACATTACACCCTCAGCGGAATTTAACATACATGCAGATCCTGAAGCCGCATCAATTGTTTTCACCTGCGGTGCTCCTATTACCATGATTGGACTCGATGTAACCACTACCGTTCTTCTCGATGAAAAACGGTTAATGCAAATGAAAAAGATTCCAGGTCGTGCTGCAGAGATTTTTTCGGCGAGCATGGAACACTATACAGCCGCTTGCCTAAAGTATATTGGCGAATGTCCAGCGATGCACGATCCATGCTGTATTGCGTATGTGGCCGAGCCGACACTTTTCCAATGCAAACCATTTCATGTCGAAATCGAGACAGCGGGTACGTACACACGTGGGCGTACTGTCGTAGACAAGACAGGAGTGACCGAACTGCCGCTTAACGCGAATGTTGCACTGTCGGTCGACGTTGAACGTTTCTGGAAAATGCTTGCAGAGGCTTTTCGTCAATATTCTGCCATTCAATAAAAATCGCGCGTCAATCGTCATTTGTATACTGCATTGTATATCCTTTCTCTTGAATTATCTCAAAAAAGCGTTTACACTATTCTTTGTTATGACTCGCCAAAAGCGAGTCAAGTAAAACAGGAGGAAATATGAAGAAACTTTTTGCGAGCCTCATGATTCTGATGGTAGCACTCGCCGTGTTTACCGGTTGTGCCAAGAAGGCCGAGGTTAAGGCTGATGTACGCCCCACAATCCGGCTCATCACTGATGCCACCGGAATTGATGACAAGTCTTTCAATGCGGCAGCATGGCGCGGAATTCTTGCTTTTTATGGCGACACTTGGGAAAACCAGGTCAGCCGCGGCAAGCTCTATGATGCAGTTACCTGCCAGACTCAGGATAAATATATCCCGAACCTCAAACAGGCTTCTGACGAGAAGTATGATCTCATCTGCGTTACCGGTTTCACGTTCGCTGATGCTCTCGGTGAAGTTGCAAAACTCTATCCCGAGCAGAAGTACATGATCGTTGACGTTGACTGGGTCAGCCTTCCCAATGTCATGCAGTTCACTTTTGCTGAACACGAAGGTTCTTACCTCGTTGGTGTAGCTGCTGCCCTCAAGGCCCAGGCCGACGGGATCAAAAACCCGAAATTCGGATTCATCGGCGGAGTACCCGGCGTTGTAATTACCAAGTTTGAAATGGGTTATATCCAGGGAATCAAGTCGATTCTCCCGACTGCTGAAGTTGTTGACTACTATGCGAACGACTGGGGCAAGCCCGAACTCGCCAAAGCACAGGCCAAGAACTGGTTTGACTCCGGCGTGTACGCGATCTATTCTGCAGCTGGCGGTACCGGAAACGGAACTATCGCACAGGCCAAAGAATACCGCAGCCAGGGCAAGAATGTCTGGGCAATTGGTGTAGACTCCGACCAGTATGAAGAAGGCGTGTACGCAGACGGAAAGTCTGCAGTCCTCACCTCCATGCTCAAACGTGTTGAAGCTTCTACCCTGTATGCACTGAAATCCATTGAAGCCAAGAACTTCGCTGCAAGCGTAATCGTTCTTGACATGAAAGCTGACGGTGTCGGTTTCTCCGACAAAAACACCGAACTTGGTGCGGATATCGTTGCTAAAGTTGAAGCTGTCAAGAAAGACATCATCGACGGAAAAGTCAAGATTCATGCTTCCTACAAGGACGCTCTTGCTGCAAAAGCAGTACCTGCAGGACTTGGTGCCAAAGACAACTAATTGTTGTTAAGCTGACACAGAGGCTGTCTGATATGTAGTGTATCAGACAGCCTATTTTTATATTACGAAGACACGTATACGGAGATTTTGATGGAAAACAACGCGATCGAGATGCTTGGTATTACAAAAACTTTTCCAGGCGTAATCGCCAATGACAATATCAACCTTTCTGTACGAAACAACGAAGTTCATGCCCTCCTCGGAGAGAACGGAGCGGGTAAATCAACACTTATGTCGATTCTTTTCGGATCTTATGACCCCGATTCGGGTGTTATAAAAATCCGCGGAAAAGAAGTTAAAATTAAGGACCCCAATGCAGCCACTGCACTTGGTATAGGAATGGTGCATCAGCATTTCAAGCTGGTACATAATTATACCGTAACCGAGAACATCATTCTCGGCATAGAAAGCATGACTGCGCTTGGAATGCTTGATCTTAAGACTGCCGAGAAACGTGTTGCAGAACTTTCCGAAAAATACGGTCTGATGGTTAATCCCCGGGACAAGATCGAAGATATCAGCGTTGGTATGCAGCAGCGGGTGGAAATTCTCAAAACCCTGTACCGCAATGCAGATATCCTCATCTTTGACGAACCGAGCGCAGTGCTTACCCCACAGGAAATTGACGAGCTGATGGATATCATCAGACGCCTTAAGTCCGAGGGAAAGACAATCATTCTCATCACTCATAAATTGAAAGAAATTAAAGCTGTAGCTGATCGGTGTACCGTTCTTCGACGCGGAAAATATATCGGGACAGTTGATGTCGCCGACGTGAGCGAGCAAGAGATGGCGGAAATGATGGTGGGACGCGCAGTTAAATTCGAGATCGATAAAGGTCCTTCACATCCCGGCGAGGTATATCTCAAGATTGATTCTCTTAACGTCAAGAACGCCCGAGGTACACTTGGTGTTAAAAATCTTTCTCTCGAGGTGCGGTCCGGTGAAATAGTCGGTATAGCCGGCGTCGATGGAAACGGACAAACCGAACTCATCTATGGCATTACCGGGCTTTCTCCTGTCGAGTCGGGTACCGTCACTGTGCACGGTAAAGACGTCACTTCTATGAGCGTCAAGGAGCACATAGAGGCAGGTATCGGTCATATACCCGAAGATCGCCAAAAGCACGGTCTCGTTCTTGACTTTTCGATCGCGGACAATAGTATTCTCAAAAATTACGACAAGCTTCCGTATTCTTCGCCGTTGGGGATTCTCAATTTTGCAAAAATATCCAGCCATGCTGACAATATTATTTCCCAGTACGACATCCGTGCCGGAGAAGGTTCTTCGATGAAAGCACGTAATTTATCCGGAGGAAACCAGCAAAAGGTAATTATCGCCCGCGAGATAGATCTTTCCCCTGACGTGCTCGTGGTCGCCCAGCCGACTCGCGGGCTTGACGTCGGTGCAATTGAATATATCCGTAAGCGCATTGTCGCCGAGCGGGACAAGGGACGCGCCGTGCTGCTCGTGTCGTTCGAACTCGACGAGATTATGAATCTGTGCGACCGCATTGCGATCATTTCCAAGGGTGAAATTGTCGGTATATTCAACGCAGGCGAGATAGATGAAAAACAGATCGGCTTCATGATGGCCGGTTCTAAAAATAGTTCAGCTGGCAAGGAGAAAGCTAAATGATTCATGCGAAAAAGAAATTGAACCTCCGGGAGCTGCTTCTCGGTTCCGACGGTGCTATTTCGGTCATGGTAGTTCTCCTCGGTTTCCTTTGCGGAACCATCCTGATCCTGCTTGTCGGAAGGAATCCTCTGGGCATGTACAAAGCAATCTTTCAGGTGGTCACCGGCTACAATATCGATCGGGGCGTCTGGAATATACGGTATGTAGGTGAATGGCTCGCGCAGTCGATGCCCTTTATCCTGTGCGGTTTGGCCATGGCGTTCGCGGCCCGCTCTGGACTATTCAATATCGGCGGGGAAGGGCAGTACATCGTCGGACTTACCGTTGCGCAGTTTTTTGCGCTTATGGGTCCCCATATTCCCGTTCTGCACTGGTTGTTTGCGCTTATTCTCGCTATGATCGGCGGCGGCTGCTGGGGTGGAATAGTAGGCTGGCTCAAAGCCAAGTACGAAGTATCGGAAGTTGTCGCGACGATCATGCTCAACTACATTGCATTATATCTTTCTCGCATCCTTACAATGAGGCTACCGGGAACCAACACCTACAAGACTGCGGATTATCCGACAACCGCGCTCCTTGGCTCATCGTTCCTCGAAAAACTGACGAATGGTTCGATGCTAAATCTCGGTGTCATTTTTGTTATCCTTTCTGTAATTGTATACTGGTTTATAATCGAAAAGACCCGTCTCGGATTCGGACTGCGTGCAACCGGCTTCAACAAAGAAGCAGCCCGTTGTGGCGGTATACCGGTCATAAGCAGCATCGTTCTTTCAATGGCGATCGCCGGGGCATTTGCGGGACTGGCCGGTGGTATCGTGTCGCTTGGATCGTTCAAATTCGGGCGGGTCCTTGCAGGCAATGACGGATACGGTTTTGCTGGCATTGCGGTCGCACTCGTCGGAAACAATACTGCGATGGGAACTCTTCTTGCCGGCCTTATGTTCGGTATGCTTTCTTCTGCACAGCCACTGATGGAATCCAACAGCATCCCCAAGGAAATCACCTTTATCATCCAGGGACTGGTGGTTGTCTTTATCGCGATCCGGGCAGGGTTCCGGATTTTTATCAGGTATTCAATGCAGAAAAAAATAGCAAAGGGGATCGTCACCAATGAATAGCATATTAGGCAAAATTCCAACTATTTTGATGCTTGTTTCTCCAATTCTTATTACTGCTACCGGCGGTATGATATGCGAACGTTCAGGCATAGTGAACATCGCGCTCGAAGGCCTGATGGTGTTCGGGGCTTTTGCGGCTGCTACCGCACAGTATTTCCTTTATCCTATTCTTGGAGCCAACGCTGTATGGGCTTCCATCCTGATAGGAGCACTTGCCGGCATGGTTTTTTCTTATATCCATGCGTTTGCCTCTGTATCCCTCAATGCGGATCAGACGGTATCCGGAACCGGAATTAACCTACTTGCGATGGGTTTGACGATTTTTCTTTCCCAGATTTTTTTCAAGCAGGACCGCACAAAACAATTTACTCTTGGTATGATGCCCGGAATCGGTGGCATCTACCCCACGGCGTACATCGCGATCGTTGTGATAGTCTTAACCTGGTTTGTGCTTTATAAGCGACCCTTCGGCCTTCGCCTTCGTGCCTGCGGTGAAAATCCCCAAGCTGCGGCTTCCGTAGGCATCAATGTTATGACCATTCGATATATTGCCGTTCTGACCTCTGGCTTTCTTGCGGGTCTTGCCGGTAGTTGTCTGGTGCTTACGACAAATACACAATTCAATTCGACAACAGTAAATGGTCATGGCTTCATCGCACTCGCCGTCGTCTCGTTCGGCCGCTGGAAACCGCTTGGTATTGCCGGCGCCTCGCTTTTGTTCGGAACTGCACTAGCTTTTTCCATTATCGCCAACGACTACACACTGCTACGCAAGATGCCGACCGAGGTATTCAACATCATGCCCTATGCAATTACGCTACTTACCCTGGTTCTTTTCAGCGGCAAGAATTATGCACCTTTGGCATCCGGCAAGGTGTATGAAAAAGGATCAAGTTAGGCATGGCCACACCGCATAATGCAGCATCTGTAATTCAGATCGCTAAAACAGTGCTTTTACCCGGGGATCCGGTTCGCGCCCGATACATTGCGGATCATTTTCTCAAGGATGCTGTACAGATTACCGCGGTACGAAACATGCTCGGATTTACCGGTACCTGGAACAACACTCCGGTTACAGTGATGGGTTCGGGCATGGGCGGACCTTCTGCCGGAATTTATTCCTACGAGCTTTTTCATTTGTATGGGGTGGAAAAAATAATCCGCATCGGGACAGCCGGTGGACTTCAACCCGAAATTGGGGTTGGCGACATTGTGCTGGCGCTCACTGCATCGACAGATTCCAACTATGCCTATCAGTATCGGTTGCCGGGAACTTATTCCCCTTCGGCTGATTTTACCCTTCTCGAAAAGGCGATCTCCTCGGCGAAAAGTCACTCGATTCCCTTCCATGCAGGTGGTGTTTTCTCATCGGACCTTTTTTCCGAATACAATGCCCTTGGTCCCGAGGCTTCCTGGAAACCATGGGCACGAATGGGCTGTCTCGTTCAGGACATGGAAACATATGCGCTCTACTGTAACGCGGCATGGCTTGGTAAGAAAGCACTCTCTATCCTCACGCACACCGATTCCTGCGTTACCGGTGAAGGGCTTCCTGCAGATCAGCGAATGATAGCCCTGCACAACATGTTCACTGTGGCATTGGAGGCCGCCGTTTGACCAGTCGTGACGTTTTTCTTGCGGCAATGCACCACCGCTATGCGTGCAAGTTGTATGATACTGCACGGAAACTCTCTAGTGACGATATTTCTTTTATTCTCGAGTGTGCGCGCCTTTCTCCATCCTCTTTCGGCCTCGAACACTGGCAGTTCCTTGCGGTCACTACGCTAGAAAAAATCGCTGAACTGAAAGAGGCCTGCTTCGCACAGGATGCAGTTGGAACTGCTGCCCTCATTGTCGTTGCTGCTTGTCGGCGCGGATCTGCCTACGAACCCGGCTCCGATTTTGTTACCGAACGGGGAGGCCGTTTTCCTGGTGGACTCGATATTTTTGTCGACGATTACCGCGGGTATTATGAATACCTTGCAGCAAACGATCTTGTAGACCACTGGGCACGCGCGCAAGCCTACATCGCTTGCGCCAACATGATGACCGGAGCCGCAGCCGCAGGAATCGACTCCTGTGCGATTGAAGGCTTTTCTAATGAGCACGTTGTGTCAGTGCTCGGCCTAGACCCCGATATTTGGCTAACCGGCATTATTACCGTTTTCGGTTACAGTGCGATTGAAGGCAACCGCGAAAAAATACGTATGCCAGCATCCCGGATAATCACGCATGTTTAGCCGCGATTTCGCGCTCAAGCTCTTCGAAGGGTTTTCTATAGAACGGTGGAACGATCTGATTCGTCCGGTCGAGATTATCGAGATGGACAAGACGGCCGAAAAAATGGTCATTGCCTACATGATCGGAAAGTTCGAGGAAAAGCAGGGCCATGTCATCGACTGGAACCGGATTATCTATGGTTCCCTTTTTGACCTCCTGCGCAAGATAGCTCTGTGCGACATCAAAGCACCCGTCCAGCGACTGCTGCATGCCGAATATCCGGAAGAATATGCCAAACTTGACCGCTGGGTTATAGAGCAGTACCGCACCGTTATTTCCGACAGCGCTCTGATGGACGACTTTTCCCGCCATATCCTTGAAAAACCAGCGACAGACGATCTGACCTGGAGAGTCCTTCGTGCTGCTCACAAATATTCCACAATGCGCGAAATCGAGATGCTTCGTATGGTGAATGAACCCTTTCGGCTCGTTGGTATCGAGAAGGGTATACATAAGGATATAGAGGGTTTTCTCGATCTTCGAGGGTTACAGCTTCTTATAAGTAAACAACAGCCTTACGAATTTTTAATGGAGATAGAACGACTCCGCTTTCAGACGCGCTGGAATCAGACTCCCCGAGTGCCGCGTACCAGCGTACTTGGTCATTCGTATTACGTCGCAGCTCTTACACTCCTCATGGGAAGAGACCTCAACATTTGTTGCGTACGTTCCTACAATAATTTTTTCTCTGCTTTGTTCCACGACCTGCCCGAAGCTGTCACTCGAGACATTATTTCGCCAGTGAAGCAGGCTACTGACCATTTGCCGGGAATTATTAAAGAGCTCGAGGACCAGATAGTCAAACGGGAGCTACTGCCGCTCATGGACAGCTGTTACCGGGACGAGATCTTGTATTTTATCAACAATGAATTTGAAAACCGGATCTGTGATGAAACCGGCAAAACCAAAATTGTGTCGTTTGCTGAATTGCAGGAATCTTACAACACTGATACCTTCAGACCGGTAGACGGGAAGCTGGTTCGTGCTGCCGACCACATTGCTGCCTTCATTGAAGCTGACTCTTCGATCAATTATGGCATCACCTCGAACCATCTGCGCGATGGTCGCAAGAATATCCTCGCAATCTACCCAGACGGGAAAAAAATTAACGGCATGGAAATTGCAGCCTTTTTGCGCGAGTTTTCCCGGTAAGAGGGGAGCCTTTTCCATACTTTAATCTTTATTCCAGAATCGTGATTTCTACCCGCCTGTTTTGAGCTCGTCCTTCTTCCGTATCGTTGCTGGCAACGGGTCTCGTGCCGCCATAGCCTGCGTACATGAATTGTTCGGCTGCGAGCCCCCGTTTCGTCATCTCTTCCACAATCTTTATGGCGCGTTTTATTGAAAGCTCCAGCTCTCCGGCAGTTTTACCTATCGCAGCCGTATGACCTTCGACTAAAAATCTGCCGCCGGGGACTAGAGCCAGGGTTCTTGCCATCTTGTCGAGACGCTTTTCTTCGTCTGCAATGAGTTCATCGCTGTCGGGAAGAAAACGTAAATTTCGCACGGACAGTCTGACTCCCTGATCGGTCTTTTCAACGACGAACGGAGTCGATTCGGTTGATTCCTCGGGAATGTTGGCTGCCCCGGGTGCCTTGGTGTCGCTTTCGGCGATTATTTCCGCAATTTTTGGAAGTAATTTCTCCGAGTTGACCGGAACAGGGGCATCGGTGAAAAAGGCTGTGCTTCCCTTGAAGCGGACGGTACCTCCGTCAGCGTACGTAAAGGTCTCGTCCAGCTTGTCGAGCATCATGATGGCTGCTCCTGTTTCCGAGGAAACAAGGATGTCCAGCTGATGGCTTCCGCTTGCACTGCGCAAGTCAGGATCGATCAGCTTGCGGTTTGCTTCCACGGAAATCCGGTTGGCGTACCGGGCCTGTATTCGGTATACAGGTATTCCACGCCATGTTTCACTGCCGACAAACCGATAATCAGCGAGCAACGGAAGGACGCTCTTTTTTCCATCATTTCGTGGGTCGACCACACGAAATCCTGCGGCCTGCCAACTGTCCCCGATATGAACGGGATTTTCCGGATATGCGGGAAATCCCCTGAGTTGCGGGTATCCATTGTCCACCGTGAATTTCATGGTTCCATCGGGCGATACTGAAAAAGCAGCTTTTACGATGCCATCAAGACCGCGGGCAGAGCGCGTCATATCTTTGAGGGTTTCTTCGAGAATATAAAAATGGCCGTTATAGGCGCTGTTGGCTCCGGTCTCCGGTACCCGCGACAGATTTGCGCGGGTTTCACGGTGCATGAGACCAATATATTTTCCGTTTATATATGTCGACCAGTTTGAACGCTCGACGAAGTAATAAATGGAACTTCCTGAATAACGCAGTTCGGTCGCAGATATATCCTCGCCAGATGCCGGTGCGAGGATAAAAACGGCCAGGAAGGATAAGAAGAAGGTCAGGGTGGTAAAACGTTTCATTATATATAAGTTATATCATTTTTTCTTAAAAATGTGTTAATATCTATAGTAACCTTCTTTTGGAGTGTTTTTGATGAATAAAGTTGATATTTTTCCTGAAGCCCTTTTTGCGAGCCTTATCGATATTCCGATGTTCTCCCGCATCGATCGTGGTGACCTCGACGATCTTCCCGAGATTTGTGATCTTTTTTCTTACGAACCGGGCGAAAAAATTATTACCGAGGGCGAAGTGAGCTCGAGCATTTTTACAATCCTTTCTGGAGATGTCAGCATTCTGAAAAAAGGGCACATGAAGGAAGAAATACCCATTAATACCCTTTCTAATGGGGCAAGTTTCGGCGAGACATCAATTTTCAAGGACGAGCCGAGTACGGCCACTGTTCGAGTCAAATCTCTTTCTCTCATCATGGCCCTTTCGCGCGAAAAGTTTTCTGAATATATAAACAAGCATCCGAAAGCGGGTCTTGTGATCATGACGTATATTGTTTTCGGTCTTCTCGAGAAATTGCGTTCGTGTAACGAAGAAATCGCCTATGAAAAGGAATTTCTCGTGACTTCCGAAGATCTTGATGCAATGAAAACCCTTTTTCCGCTAACTGTAGATGAAATTCTGTCTACCTGAGTTTCCTGGATGTCAAAATACGTTCCATTTTACGGTTTTGATAAGGAATGTGCTCACTTGAGCCGAAAATGAAACGAACATATATGAGAAATAAACTAATACGCTACTTCCCTTATCTTTGTTTCCTCCTGCTTTTTACTGCCGCACAAGCAGAAGAGTTGGTGCATGTGCTGCAGAAAGGCGAGACCTTGTACGGAATCAGCCGCAAGTACAATGTGCCTCCGGAAACCTTGTTGAGCTGGAATTCCCTTGCAAACCCCGACAAACTCCAGGCCGGTCAGAAAATCAGAATTCCCGATGTATATACCGTTCAAAAAGGTGATACCCTCTACGGTATTGCCCGGAAACTCGACGTTCCGGTAGCAACCTTGATGCAGACGAACAAGCTTGATGACCATTCGACCATCAAAGCAGGCGAGACCCTGTATATTCCCTCCGGAACCTCTGTTACTTCGACTTCAAAAACATCTGTAGGAAAATCCGCGGAACAGACGACGATTCCTGCTAGCGAGATTCTTTCGCAACGTACGCTCGCCGATCCGCGTTCTTTCCAGAGCAAAAAGGTAGATTCCACCATAATCTGGCCTGTATCAGTCACGGAAATTTCTTATCTTTCCGGAAAGGTATACGGGGTATCTATAACTTCCTTCAAGGGAGAAAAGGTAAAAACCATTTCTTCGGGTACGGTGCTCTCGACGGGTCCGTATCGAGGTTTCGGCCAAGTAGTTTTTCTCCAGTCGAAAGCTGGTTTCATCTATGTCTACGGTGGACTTGATTCGATTCTCACCCGGCCTGGAGCTTCACTTGCTTTCGGTGACGAGATCGGTACACTCGGTTCCGATTCACTTTCTGGTAAACCCCGGTTATATTTGATGGTATATAATAAAGATCTTCCGGTTGATCCGGCAAAGGCACCCCGTGGATACTGAAAATAAAAGGGTATTGTTGTAACACATGAAAGTTGAAACAAAACAAAGCGAGAAAATTTCTTCCAAAAAAGCTTCGGTACCCATGAATGCCCGCAAGGGATCTAAAACAATCAATCCGCCCAAGGATACCGATCCACTGGCCCTGTATCTCAAGCAGATTTCCCGGTATCCTCTTCTTACTATCATAGACGAGCAGGATATTGGCCAGAAAATTCAGCATGCCAAACTGTCGATCGTCTCGCTCAAAGAAGCGTATGCTGACCGGCCTGCCGATCCTGTATTTATTCGGGAATCGGCCAAACTCGAGGCCCTGCTTCGAGATTTAAAAAATCGGATGATCACCGCGAATCTTCGCTTGGTTGTCTCTATCGCCAAAAACTACCAACATCGCGGACTCGGATTGCTCGATCTCATAGATGAGGGAAACATAGGACTTATCGAGGCTGTCGAGCGTTTCGATTATACACGTGGCTGCCGGTTCTCCACCTATGGAACCTGGTGGATCAGGCAGGCGATTATCAAGAGCCTTGCCGACAAAGGTAGAATCATCCGTATTCCCATCCATATGCTCAATACCATCAGCAAGTGCTTTTTTGTCGCAAAACAGCTCACTCAGGATCTTGGACGGGATCCAAGCCCCGAAGAGCTGTCAGAGTACCTCCAAATTCCGGCCAAGCGCATCAGCGAGATCATGAGCCTATCACAGGAAACAACCAGCCTTGATACAACCGTTGACGAAGATAATAATACGCGCCTTTCCGACCTGATCAGTGATGACTCGCTCATCGAACCGTTCGAGCTTGTTTTTACCGCCACCCTCCAGGAAACCATGGATGACGTATTGAGTCAGCTGAGCGAGCGCGAGATGAAAATTATAAAATTGAGATTTGGCTTGACCGACAAGGGGCCGCTCACGCTCGAGGAAACGGGTAAACTCCTCGGGATTACCCGCGAGCGTGTTCGCCAGATTCAGGGCAAGGCGATAAGCAAGCTTCGCGAGCACCAAGTGCTTGAAGCTTTCTACGAGGACTGACCGTCCCAAAACTCTTCTTCGCTTTCCATGTCATCTGCGAACCGATCGTCGCTGTAGGGTGTATCTGATGCAGTAGTAACGGGAGCCACCGCTGCCGGATCAGAAAAAAGCGACGGTTCACTCTTTGTTAACCGTTCCGCCTGGAGCGCCGCCTCGATAGCTGCTTCGACGAGCTTCGGATTTTTTTCCTTCATTTTGTCAAAGCATACTAGAAACAGGTCCCGACAAACCCGCGCATCGTCCTCGGCTCGGTGTGCATTAAGCGCTTCTATCCCGAACCGGAGAGCCAAATCTTGTAACTTATAATTCGGGAGCCCGGCAAAAATATCCTTTGCGAATATGCGGGTATCCAGAATTTTGTTGCGCAAAGGCGAAAGCCCCAGGCGCAAGAGTTCCTCGTTTATAAAGCTCACATCGAAAGGCGCATTGTGCGCGATAAGCACCGAATCTCCGATAAAGCGCAAAAAGTCAGGAATGACCGAAGCAGCTTTCGGTTGTCCGGCAAGCATCGCGTCCGTTATTCCGTTTATTCTGGTGACTTCGGACGGCATGAATGTGTCCGGATTCATAAGCACATTGAAGCGGGCCGAGATTCCTTTTGTATCGAAACGGATGCCTCCTATTTCGACTACCCGGTTGGTGCGTGGATCGAGGCCGGTTGTTTCCGTATCAAAAACGGTAAAGACTGTTTTTGGAAACGCCGCAACCAGCCAGTCAAATTGATTCATTTGAGTACAGGTCCTCATGCCTTGTCGAGAATGGCGCGGAGTTCGGCCTCTATGGCGGCAATCTTTTCCGCGGCCTTCTTGCGGGCGGCTGATAGATCCTTGTTTTCTACGACGACCGGGCAAGAGATGTAGAACTTGATTTTCGGTTCGGTTCCGCTCGGACGGGCGCTTACAACGGTGCTATCTTCGAGGAAGAACTGGAGCACGTTGCTTGCGGGAATGTTAGTTTTCTCTTTTTTACCCGGATTTGATGGACGAACGAGTGTTCCATCCTTGATGTCCCGGATGATTGCAACCTTGATACCACCGAGAGCGGTAAGACCTTCAGCACGCAGGCGTGCCATGAGATTTTTCATTGTGGCTCCGCCGGAAGCTCCGGGGAATCCCTTGCTGATAGAGCGTTCTTCGAAATATCCCTGTTCGAGCCATATTTCGCCGAGCCGGTCCAGAAGGCTTTTTCCCTTACTTCTCCAGTACAGAGTCATTTCTGCGCACATTGCTGCAGCCGATACTCCATCCTTGTCGCGAACTTCGGTTTCGACATTGTAGCCGTAGCTTTCCTCGTAGCCAAACACATAGGAATGGTTCTTTTTCTGCTCGAAATCTGCCATGACCGAGGCTATCCATTTGAAACCGGTCAGGCATTCAACTGTTTCGACTCCGTATGATTTTGCTATGCGGTCGCCCAGTTCCGATGTGACAATCGAGCGAATGACTGCGGGATTTTTGGGCATTTTGCCGGTTTCTTTCAGCGAAAGGCAGATATAGTCGGTGAGTAGGGCTCCCATTTGGTTGCCGCTTATAAGAACGAACTTTCCGTCGGGACCAGGTACCGCGCTTCCGAAACGGTCAGCATCCGGATCGGTTGCCATGACTACGTCTGCATTTTCCTTTTCGCCGAGTTCGACAGCCATTTTGAGCGCAGCCGATTCTTCGGGATTTGGGAATGCAACGGTGGGGAAATTGCCATCCGGTTGTCTTTGCTCGGGTACAGTGATTACTTTGAGACCGAGATCACCGAGTACCGTTTCGACATGCATTGCTCCAGTTCCGTGGAGCGGTGTATAGACAATTTTTACTTCCTTTGCTTTCGCCTTGATCAGTTCCGGTCGAAAGAGTTTTCCCTTCACCATAGCCCAGTATTTTTCATCGATTTCACGGTCGATCATAACGAGCTTGCCGCTTTTGAGTGCTTCTTCACGGGTAATTGTATTGACTCTTGTCACCGCGTTAACTTCGTCAATGATGAGGGCGTCGTGGGGCTCGGTAACCTGCGCTCCGTCGTTCCAGTAGGCCTTGTAGCCGTTATACTGGGGAGGGTTGTGGGATGCGGTGACTACGACGCCGGTATCACAGCCAAGCGTGCGGATTGCGAACGAAAGTTCGGGAGTGGGGCGAAGACCGGTAAAAAGGTAGGTTTTGAAACCGTTCGCTGCGAATATCAACGCGGTCGCCTCGGCGAATGTCTCGGAATAGTGGCGAGAATCATAGGCGATCGCCGCACTCAGAGTACCGTTTTTTGCTTTATCAGGGAATGTTTTGATGAAGTAATTGGCAAGTCCCTGCGTTGCTTTGTTGATGACGAAGGTGTTCATGCGGTTCGTGCCGCCGCCGATGACGCCACGGAGTCCGCCCGTACCAAATTCGAGATCCTGGTAGAAACGGTCCTCGAGTTCTTTCATGTCATTTTTTTCAACAAGTTCCCTGACCTCGAGGGCAAATTTTTCGTCTTTTTCTTCGGTAATATAAGCCCTCGCGCGGGCAAGAATGGCGTCTCTTTCCATAATAGTGTTCTCCTTGGTTCTTACTGGTGATTTCACTGGATTATACTCAATTTTATACGGTTCAACAAGGATTTCCTTTACAATACCCTATATCAAGTCGTAAGATACTATCAGGAACTTTCATATTGAAGGAGACCGCCGATGACGAAAAAAGTGCAATTGTCTGAGCTCGTCCTTAGGGACGCCCACCAGTCGCTTCATGCTACCCGTATGACTACCGCGGACATGCTACCTGTCTGTTCCAAGCTCGACAAGATCGGGTATTTCAGTCTTGAAGCTTGGGGCGGCGCCACCTTCGATTCATGTATACGCTATCTCAATGAAGATCCTTGGGAACGCCTCCGTTCGCTCAAAAAAGCACTCCCGACCACTCCGGTCATGATGCTGCTTCGCGGCCAGAACCTTCTCGGCTACAGGCATTACGCTGATGATGTCGTGGACGCCTTTGTTGCTGCAGCGGCGAAAAACGGAGTTGACATGTTTCGAATTTTCGACGCACTCAATGATCCGCGAAACCTCAAGCGAGCCACCGAAGCCGCAAAAAAAACAGGAAAACATGTGCAGCTCACTATCTCGTATGCCACAACACCTGTACATACACTCAAAGCCTATGCGGCGCTTGCCAAGGAATACGCGGATACCGGTGCCGACTCCATCTGCATCAAGGATATGGCCGGTCTTCTGAAGCCGTTCGATGCGTATGAACTGGTAAAATCCATCAAGAAAAAGGTCGACATTCCGGTTCAGGTTCATACACACGCAACCACGGGCATGTCGGTCGCCACTCTCGTAAAGGCAGCCGAAGCAGGTGCGGATGTGCTCGATACAGTGATTTCGTCGATGTCCATGGGAACTTCCCACAGTCCGACCGAAACCATCGTCGAAATCCTCCGTGGAAGCGACATGGACACGGGGCTCGATGTTCTATTGCTTTTGGAGATTGCAGCCTATTTCCGCGAAATACGCAAAAAATATGCGCAGTTCGAATCGAGCTTCCTCGGCGCGGATACCCGCATACTCGTGTCCCAAGTTCCCGGAGGAATGCTTTCGAACCTTGAAAGCCAGCTGAAGGAACAGGGAGCTGCGGACAGGATCGACGAAGTTCTTCGCGAGATTGCAGTTGTACAGAAGGACTGCGGTTATATTCCGCTCGTTACCCCGACAAGCCAGATTGTGGGTACCCAGTCAGTCTTCAATGTTTTGTTCGGGCGTTACAACCGTCTGACTGCTGAGACCAAGGACTTGCTTGTCGGCCGTTATGGAAAAACGACAGCACCTTGCAATCCTGATCTTGTCAAAAAAGCTCTTTCCGACCTGAAAATGGAAAACGCGATCACTCACCGCCCTGCGGACGATATTCCAAACGAGTTTTCCAAACTCGAGGCAGAAACGAAAAAAGAACTGGGCACCGCGACCGTTTCGGTCGAGGATGTCCTTACTTATGCGATGTTTCCCAAAATAGCCCCAAAGTTTTTTACTGAACGAAAAACTGGTCCAGTTGTTTTTAGTGCAACTCCTTCTGTTTCTTCTGTTACTCCCGCGGTAGCCGGTCTTCGCATCGTGACTGTAAACGGTACCGATTACCGGGTTGATTCGGCACGTTCAGGCTCTGCCTTGAAGGTGACTGTAAACGAAACGCCGTATGTAGTCACTTTCAAGGAAACCTCCGCGGCTTCAAGCGCCGCAGCTTCAAGCGCCGCAGCTTCAAGCGCCGCAGCTTCAAGCGCCGCAGCTTCTGCACCGGTGGTCGCTTCCGTGTCTTCGATTGCTCCGGCACCCACGCAGTCTGCCTCTTCCGGCTCGTCTGTTCAAGGGTTGGTTTCGGTGCTTGCGCCGGTTTCCGGTACCCTGCTCAAGCTTCTCGCAGCCGAAGGCTCTTCAGTTGTTACTGGTCAGCCGCTGTTTCTCATCGAGTCGATGAAGATGGAGCTCGAGATCAAGGCCGCTGCTTCCGGAGCCCTGCATTATCTGGTTCTGCCGGGGACGTCGATAACCGCTGGTAAGATTCTGGCGGAAATTCGTAGCTAATCAGAGGGGTGCAAGACGCTTTCGAAACAAGGGCGTTTTGCACCCTGTTGCCTTTGTTTATTCTTTTTTTTATACTCTGAAGCCTGATGAAATACATATTTCCCCTGATCGCCTGTCTATTGCTTTCTCTGCTTTCATGCACCGGTAGAACCGGACTTTCTTCCTCTGTCGGAACATCCGAAAATACGACTGTGTTTTCTAGCAAGGAATGGATGCGGGCGACGGTCCAATCCGCTTTCGAAAACATGACCCTTACCCAAAAATCCTCACAAGTACTGATGACCGGTATCGACGGAAAGGAACGGTTCGCGCCATACCTGTACAGCCATTTTGACAATGTGGTTCCCGGTGCGGTACTCTTGTTCGGCTTCAATGTGGCTGATAGTCCCGCAGCATTCGCGAGGTACCTCGATTCCTGCAACGACGCTTTTGCATCGCTCCATGCCTCCGTACCGGTTCTTTTTGCCATTGATCATGAAGGGGGAGACGTCTACCGTACCGGACGTCTGACAACCCGACTTCCTTCGGCACTGGATGTTGCTTCCCGTTTCTCCCCGCTCGAGGCCGAGTCCCTCTTCCGGGCAACGGGTGCGCAGCTCTCCCTCCTTGGCGTTCAAGTTAATCTGGCTCCGGTCACCGAAGCACGCACCGAAGCTAATGCCGATTTTCTCGGTTCGCGCACCTTTTCGGGCAACCCCGAAGCCGTTGCTACCTATACCGAAGCTGCAGTCAAGGGATACCGCTCGAGCGGCATCCTGACTGTTTTCAAGCATTTTCCCGGAAACGGACCGGGCGATCCACATACCGGCTTACCAAAGCTCGACGTGAGCAGAAAAGAGTTCGACGCGGATTATATCAAGCCCTTTCGACAACTGTTAGGCCTTGAGCCAGACGCAGTGCTCGTATCGCACATAATCGTTTTGGCCGTGGATCCCGCCCGCCCGTTTTGCCTTTCTCCACAAGGGGTCACTGGGCTTCTCCGCGACGAACTCAAGTATGACGGCCTTATTCTTACCGACGACATTTCAATGGATGCTATCGCCCGTTACGGATGCGACTCTGCCGAAGCTGCCATTTTGGCTCTCAGGGCAGGGTGCGATATGGTAATGACCTCCGATTCCGATATACGATCAATCGCGGAAGCGGTACAGGCGGAAGCGGGCAGGGATGCGGCGTTTGCTCATCGACTTGATGACGCTGTTATTCATATTCTTGAACTGAAGTATCGCGCGGGACTCGTCAAAACTGCGCATCAAAGTTATAGTAAATCAAGGTCCGCCGGAATTTCTAAAACTGTTTTCCGGTTTGATCAAGCTGCCTTTAATCGGGCAAAAGCCTATGGAGACCGAATTTTGGAGGAATCCCGTGATAATTGAAACTGACAAACTGCCGAAACGTGTTCTCTATATGGATGAATATCTCGCAGTTGTGTCAAAAAAAATCGGTGAAATTTGTGAATCCGATCCCGAAGATAAGACTCTTTCACTGGTGGAAAATCTCCGCGGGGATATTGAAACTGCCGCCGGTAAAAAACTTGCAGGTCTCGAGGCGGTACACCGCATTGACCAGCCGGTTTCAGGCTGTGTCCTTCTTGCTCTTGACAATACGACTCTTGCAACCCTTTCCGCACAGTTTGCAACAGGGGCGATCCATAAAAAATACCTCGCTGTCGTCGAAAAACCGAAGACTGGCGAAATGGAATCAAGCGGACGGCTCGAGCATATGATCCGTTTCGACCACAAACATCACAAGGCATCCGCCTGCAGCAGGGAAGAAATCCGGAAACCCGGCCCCGAATGGAAAAATGCAATCCTCACCTGGAAA
This sequence comes from Treponematales bacterium, assembly GCA_038248875.1. GTDB lineage: Bacteria > Spirochaetota > Spirochaetia > Treponematales > Treponemataceae > Teretinema. Next base: position 16,656 of record JBBRWY010000030.1, on the reverse strand, counting down.
CTGATCGGTATGGGCGACCGGTACGCTTTCCTCGAGATACAACCCGAGACCGGCCGTACTCACCAGATACGAGCCCAACTCGCTGCCGCCGGCATGCCTATCAAGGGCGACCTCAAGTATGGCGCCAAGCGGAGCGACTCGCTTGGTGGCATTCGGCTTCATGCCTGGGCAATCCAGTTCCGTCATCCCGTAAGCGGAGCTTCTGTCACGGTGCACGCACCGCTTCTCGAAAGCGACGCCCTGTGGCAGGCAGTCGAAAAAGTCCTTCTGTAAGCAAAAAGACCGGCGAAAAAAAACCTCATTTTTGCTGGTCCCGGTATGTGCATTCAATTTTTTACCGGATCCTGCTCGACGCGCTCTGTTCTATAAAAAAAGCACTATAGAAGGGTGAAACATCGATTGAGCTGGGATATACTATAAGCAGGAATTAACGCTGGACGCAAAAAAAAAAGTATTGTAAACTGATACTTTATTTAACGTCCCAGGAGTATCCCGGAATGCCTTATGCAAAACAGAGTAGAGAAGAAATACTATCCGGAATAATTGAAACCGAAACCTATTTGAATAAAATTCAAGACGTTGATGTCCTTATGGAGCGAATCCTCACCGAGGCAAGAAAAGTCGTGCATGCCAATGCAGGATCTATCTATGTTAGAGATGGAGATCGTTTAGCTATTCATTATGCCCAGAATGACACATTGCAGAAGCAGCTTCCCCCCGGTCAAAAAATTGTATATTCCTATTTTTCTTTTCCGATAAACGAAACGACCATTGCCGGTTACAGTGCAGCAACAAATCAGCTTGTTAATGAAAGCGATGTGTACGAAATTTCCACGGACAAACCGTACAAGTTCGGCAGACAAAGCGATGCAGTATCGGGTTACCGGACGGTTTCCAACCTGACCATTCCACTTCGAACCTCCGCGGGCTCTATCCTTGGCGTTCTGCAGGTACTCAATGCCCTTGACGAAAAGGACATCGTTACCTCTTTCGACAAGGATGACGAGCTCTATATCAGCCATTTTGCCGCAAACGCGACTGTTGCCCTCGAACATGCGCATCTGACCCGCTCGATGGTTCTCCGGATGATACGCATGTCAGAGCTTCGCGATCCGAAAGAGACAGGTCCCCACGTAAACCGTGTTTCGAGCTATGCCGTCGAAATTTATGATCGGTGGGCCTTCAACCATTCGATAAATGAAGCAGAAAGCGGAAAATTTCGCGATACGCTCAAGATCGCCTCGATGTTGCATGATGTTGGCAAGGTCGCCATTTCCGATCTCATACTCAAAAAACCGGCAAAATTTACTTCTGAAGAATATCTTGTCATGCAGGGCCATACTTGGCTCGGTGCCAAGCTTTTTAACGAAATCGAATCGGCGGTTGACCTGGTTGCCCGCGAAGTAGCCCTTACCCATCATGAAAACTGGGACGGAACCGGCTATCCGGGAAAAGTATCAGTCGAAACGGGCGAAGCCATCGAGATCGATCCCGAGACGGGAAAAGCGCTTCGACTTAAAAGTCTCGATATTCCGATATCAGGACGCATTGTGGCCCTTGCCGACGTTTATGACGCTCTGTCGTGCAAGCGTGTATACAAGGAACCATGGACTGAAGAAAATGTTCTTGCTGAAATCCGGAAGATGTGTGGAACGAAATTTGATCCGGAAGTCGTCGAAGCTTTTTTCGAGATTCTTCCGTCAATCCAGGCTATTCGCGAGCGCTTTCCCGATACAGAAGATTAGGACTCAAGAAAGAATAGTCGCCAGTTTGAGCAGTTTTTGTATTTCACGATCCAGAGCATTCGCGAAGTCCTGGATTTCTTTTTTTCCGAACTGACCGGTTTTCTCTGGATAGATTCCGTTGTTGTACAGGTCGAACATCAGGTTCCGCATCGAAAGTCGCTCGTTGATGTTGATTTCGGTATACACAGTTCCCCGATCATTGATCACCCTGATTCTTTTGTCGACAAGCCGTTTGGCCAGGGGTATGTCGCGCGTTATCACGAGATCGTTTTCTTTGGCTTGCTCGACTATAAGGTCATCTGCGGCGTCCGGCGTCTTGTCGGCGATCGACATGACAAACAGCGGGCTTTCGGGGATCGGTATCGGATGGTTTGCCACAAACTGCACCTCCAGTTTCAGCCGGAGACCGGTCCGGCACACAAGATCTCTTACTTGGCGCGGGCAGGAATCGGCATCAATCCAGATGATCATGTGCTCTCCTGCAACCTGCTAGGCATCGATGCCATGTAGCATGTCCCTTTCCCCGAGAATACCAGCTTTTCTCCCGTGGCCGCGACGAACAAAGTGCTACCCTTGGCGAGTTCAGCTTTTTCATCTGTTTCAGTTTTTATCCCGATTTTGCCGTCAGCGCCGATGAGGATGGCCGGGTAATCGGATGTAATGATAATTTCCGTTTCGTCTACCGTAACGCGGCTCAACTCGAATTCGGTAGACTCAGTCCGGTAGCGGTACACACCCGCTTCTTTTCCTGGCGGTATAACAGCGGTTGTGTGAGGTGCAGGATCAAGGATGGACAGGAGTTCAGGAATATCGATATGTTTGGGCGTAAGGCCGCCGCGAAGTACGTTGTCCGAGCTGGCCATCAGTTCTAGTCCGGTTCCCCTGACATAGGCATGCATAATGCCGGCGCGGAGGTACAGCGCCTCACCCGGTGCAAGGTCTATCACATTCAAGTACAGGGGCGCGAGAATGCCGATGTCCACCGGATAATAAGCGGCGAGATCCAGTACGAGGGTGAATGCACGCACCGCTATTTGGTCTGTTGATACTGCTATTATCTGGCGAGCCTTTTTTAAAATTGCAGATATCACGGCCGCCGATTCGATATTCGATAAATCGAGAAGCTGCTTGCAGAAAGAGGTATATGTTTCGGATATTTGCAGAGTAGCGAGAATCGGTTCGAGCGCGGGTATACCGGACAGTGCAAAAAGCGAGGTTGTCTCCGCGACAGTTCTGAAACCGCACATGGCAATAAATGGCGTTATAGCCATGATGATTTCGGGTTTGTGGTTGTCATCCCGGTAATTCCGGTCGGGTGAGCCGAGCGGAATACCTGCTGCATTATCTCGGGCAAAACCTGCTTCGGCCTGTTGTTTGGTCGGATGTACTTGCAGCGAAAGAGGGGAGCCTGCTGAAAGCACCTTGAAGAGAAAGGGGAGTCGGTTGCCGAACTTTCGGGCAGTTTGTTTCCCGAGGATCGCTTCCGGATTTTGGCCGATGAAGGAATCAAGGCTTATGGGTTCGCCATCTCTATTTTCTGCGGTGATCCTGCTCGAAGAAGCGGGATGTGCCCCCATCCACAATTCGGCCATTGGGGTACCTGTTTCGTTCTGCATGCCGGTAAATGCCGAAATGCCGTCAATTGAACCCCATGCATAGGGCTGAATGGAATTATCGAGTATATACAATGTTTTCATGGGTTAATTAATTACCTGCTCTATGCGGGATATCATTCCGAGTGCCATTTTTTCGGCCTCAGCAAGATCGAGCGAACTTGCCTGATCGGAATGTTTCATTTTTTCTTTGTATAATTCATCGGCTAACAGGATGCCGGCAATAATAGCAATTTTAAGTGGTTCAGTTAAACCCGAGGTTGCTTCTATCTGGGTGATTGTTTTTTTATAATGTCCGTAGAGCGCGTTAAGATATTCGGGTTTTTCGTCGGCCTGTATGGCAAAAGAGGAGCCAAGCAAATCTATTTGCAAACTGCCTTTCGCCATTGGTGTGCCGCCTGTCAGAATATGTCCATCTGTCCGTCGGATGTGGGTGCTGCTGTGCGATTGTCCTTGACTGGGTTTTGCCAGTCGGCGCTGATCTGGATGGGGTCAGGGCCTGCAAGTGTTACGCCGGCCGGGGCGGGCTCTGTTTCTGCAAGCATTGCTGCGATTTCTTCATCCTCGGAGTCATAAACCGGGGTTTTTGTCAAAGGCGCGGCGGCTTGCACAGAGGCAGACGCCGGGTCTTCGGCATGGTAAGCGGAATCTTCGAACGCACTCAAACGATCGAGCGCGTTGAGAATGCCTTCTTCGATCCTGCCCTGGTCATCCCTGAAAGAGCGAACCAGTCCTTCAAGCTCGCCGACGCGTGTCTGCAAAGTTGAAAGCTGGGAACGCAGATGGGTGTTTTCAGTGGTCAAAGACTGGATTTTCGTGACCGCTTTTTCTACCCGGTTTTCAAGGAGCCGGACCTGATCGAGATTAAGCATCTTATGCTCCTATTGCGCTTTTGGCAGCTGCGACGACAGCCTTGAAAGCTGTCGGATCTTCAATTGCCATGTTTGAAAGGGCTTTGCGGTTGATGATGACACCAGCCTTCGTAAGCCCCTCAATAAAACGTGAATAGGACAGGCCGTCCTCACGGACAGCGGCGTTGATACGGGTTATCCATATGCTGCGCATGTCGCCTTTCTTGTCACGTCTGCCGACATATGCATGGACAAGAGATTTTACAACAGCGTCTTTTGCTGCCTTGAAACTGGTACTGCGACGTCCGCGGAACCCTTTAGCCAGTTTCTGTATTTTCTTGCGGTGTTCTTTACGTTTGCTTCCATCTATAGCTCTTGGCATGTTGAATCTCCTGAAAAAAAATTAACCGTAGGGCAAAAGCTGCTTGCGGATTTTGGCTGAATCAGCCGCTGAAACGATACCAGAATGACGAAGATTTCTCTTGCGTTTGGTTGATTTCTTCGTCAGGATATGACGGAGATTCATCTTCTTGTACTTGACCTTACCGGTTGCGGTGAAGGAAAAACGCTTTGCGGCGCATCTTTTGCTTTTCATCTTTGGCATATTACCACTACCTCATCATTTTTTTGCTTTGGGTGCGAGAGTCATGGACATGAAACGGCCTTCCATTGCTGGCTGTTTTTCCATAACAAAATCATCCCCAAGCTTGCTTAACACATCTTTAAGAACTACAAGACCAAGTTCGGTATGAGCCAATTCGCGTCCGCGAAATCGGATCGTAACCTTTACCTTGTCCCCGTCAGCAAGAAATTCCTTCACATGCTTTGACTTGAAATCGAGATCATGATCGTCGATTTTAGGCTGCATGCGAATTTCCTTGAGCTCCTGCAATTTTTGTTTCTTTTTGGATTCCCGAAGTTTCTTTTCCATCTCGAAACGATATTTGCCGTAGTCAAGAATCTTGCAAGCGGGCGGGTTAGCCTGCGGTGCAACTTCTACCAGGTCAAGACTGAGTTCACGTGCCATCTTCAGCGCTTCAGGAGTAGGGACAATACCCTTTTGTTCGCCTTGATCATCAATTAGTCTAACCTCTCGTGCACGGATTTGTTCATTAATCCGTAAACCTTTATTGTCCGCCAACGATCCCCCTTGTATGCCGCCTGTTACGGCCGCACGTTCTTAAGCAAAGTTACAATATAAACTATAGCAAAGATTGGCATTTTCTGTCAAGATAAGGACTCCGCTTGCAACGGGTGGAACTGTTGTGTTATTTTAATTGTATGTTTTTATTATATTTTTTTCTGGTACCGGCCTCTTTTATTTATTACCTGGCCGGATGCCAAGATTCCGATGTATCAGACACTATTCTCGCTTTTCTTGCAGGAATTACCGCAGGACTTGTCGTTTTACTGACCGGCAACCTTTTTTTGCCGCTGTTTCCCATGGATACAGCCTCTTTTTGGGTAAAATTCGTGTCAACGTTTGTATTTGAAACAATACTTCCTGTTGCGGGCGGCCTCACCGCACTGTATTTTATCATGGATGCTCCCATCAAACTGCGTATTTCAAACATGCGAGGACAGTTTTTTGGAATTGGTACAATTTATTTACCGTATTTATTTTTTACCCGCTGGAATAATCCCGATCTGTGGTCGGTTATTTTTGCACCAGTGATGTTCGTTTCAATCCTGTTTTTGGCCGATTTTTTTATCGGACGATTGATCAAATCGGTTTCAGCCCGGGTTGATCCGGCCGATTTTATTATTTCGATCTTGCCAGTTGTTTTTGTACTTATTCTTGCAGATCTGTGCAAAACGCTTTGGTTTTTCGCAAAGCCGCTGTATTTCTACCTGCCACTTTCAATTGGTATCATTCTTCTTTCATTAATACTCAGGCTGCTCAAATACCGGAAGCAGGGCTGAGCTCTCGACTGCTAAAAGTTGAATAAACCAAAACAGTACTGTCTGCCAAAAAGAAACGGCACGTTTTTTCAAACGGGCCGTTTTTTTTTGGAGTGGAGTACGGATTAAATGATCCATATTCCGCCCAACACCGGAAGATTTATGCGTGGTTCGCGCTACCGAGAACATTGATATTCTTGTAGGCATAGAGTTTTTTGAGCTCGTCGCGTGCCGGTCCGAGGTACTTGCGAGGATCGAATTCTTCGGGTTTGGTCGCGAAAACCTTGCGAATGGCGGCGGTCATGGCAAGGCGTCCATCGGAGTCGATGTTGATCTTGCAAACGGCGCTTTTTGCAGCCTTGCGGAGCTGTTCCTCGGGGATGCCTACAGAGTCCGGCAGATGTCCGCCGTATTTTTCGATCTGCTCTACATATTCATGCGGAACCGATGAGGAGCCGTGGAGAACGATCGGGAAACCCGGGATGCGTTTTTCGATCTGCTCGAGGATATCGAAGCGGAGGGGCGGGGGAATGAGGACGCCGTCGGCATTCTTGGTGCACTGTGCCGGGGTGAACTTGGTGCGTCCGTGGCTGGTTCCGATCGAGATGGCGAGGGAATCTACACCGGTTTTCTTGACGAAGTCTTCGACTTCTTCAGGTTGGGTGTAATTGCTGTGTTCGTGTGAAACTTCGTCTTCCACGCCGGCGAGAACGCCGAGTTCGCCTTCAACCGAAACGCCGTGCTTATGGGCGTATTCGCAGACTTTCTTGGTGAGCGCGACATTTTCATCGTAAGGCAGGTGGGATCCGTCGATCATGACCGAGGAAAACCCGTTTTTGATACAGTCGATGCAGAGTTCGAAGGTGTCGCCGTGATCAAGGTGAAGGACGATCGGTATGTCATAGCCGAGCTCGTGCGCGTATTCGACAGCGCCGCGGGCCATATTACGCAACAGGTTGGAGTTGGCATACTTGCGCGCTCCGGAAGAAACCTGAAGGATTACGGGTGATTTTGTTTCCACGCAAGCCATTATAATTGCCTGCATTTGTTCCATGTTATTAAAGTTATAGGCCGGAATTGCATATCCGCCCTTAACTGCCTTGGCGAACATGTCTTTTGTGTTTACAAGACCAAGATCTTTATAGCTGGTCATCGGGAACTCCTTTATCAATAAAAAGATATTTTAATTGTAGAGATATAGAAGATTTTGGTCAATACGAAAAATAAACGGTTTGACAAAGCCTATCCTTCACCATATAATAATAACTGGCTGTGTATTCTCTCCGATGTGTAGTTTTAAAAAGGAGTTTGGGATGAAACAAGGCGGTTTAATCATCGCGAGCCTTGTCCTGCTGTTCACCCTCTTTGTAGCGCCGGTAACGGCCCAGAGCAGATCAGTGAATTATGAAACGTATATTGTGGATAACTTTGATTCCCCAGATACGGACTGGACATGGATTGCTGCAGGAAGCAAATTTGTAACAAAAGGGTATCCCGTTTTGAAATTTTTTGACGGTATGCCCAATTCGATTCGTGTAACCCAGATCGATCCTAAAGGTACCTACAAGTTCCTTGGTCTCGAAGTAAAGTTTGACCGTAAAGGTGATAACTGGGTCGATATTGTTCCCTCGAAAAAAGGTTCGGACAATAAAGTCGTTCCTTATGAGGTTCCGTTTAAGGGCCGAATCTCCCGCCTTGATATGTGGGTTTGGGGTGCCAACTATGCTTATGAACTGGAAATTCTGGTTCGTGACTGTAATGGGCGTGTATTTTCCCTACCGGTTGGACTGGTTAATCATGAAGGATGGAAGAACATGTCAGTTCTTGTTCCTTCATATATTCAGCAGGCTTCCCCCTATTTGAGCGGGATTCAGCAGATGTCCTTTGTCGCATTCCGCCTCCGGACACGTCCTACGGAACGAGTCGATAGCTTCAAGATTTTCTTTGACCAGTTCAAGGCACTCACTGATACCTTTGTGGATTCCTATGATGGATTCGAACTCGTTGGTGCGGATTTTGAATCCCAGAATAAGGAGAGCGGTAAATGAAAAAGGTAATTATCGGGGTAGTCTGCTGCCTGTTTGCCACCTTTGCCTTCGCCCAGATTTCTTCTGCCGATTTGAACCTCGATGCTGCCAATCCGGCGCTCATCGGTAACGATTCAGCGGTACAAAAATTAAAAGAAGTATCTATTGAAAAGTTCGAAAACGAGGGAACCTGGTCCGTCGGTATGTCTGCTGATGAAGGCATTATCAAGGGTCGTCTTTTTGACGGTTCTCCCGGTGGAAAGAAACCTATTCCCGCCGAAGAAGGAAAGAAAATTCCGGACGATAAGGTTTTCGGCGTTCGGGTAGATTATTTCCGTCGCGGATACAATACCTTCACCATGACTGCAGTCAAGCCACTACCTGTTGAAGGTATTGCAAAAACTGTAAGCTTGTGGGTGGTTGGCCGCAATTATAATCATACTCTGAAGTTGCTCCTCGAGGATTATTGGGGAAACCAGTTCGAATTGTATATGGGAAAACTTAATCATTCCGGCTGGAAACTTATGACAGTCGCAATCCCTCCGCAGAATCCGGACGGAAAAGCTGGCATCGTCCAGAAAGACTATCACTACAGTACCAAAATGGGACTGAAGATTGTCGGTTTTAAGGTTGAATGTGATCCTGAAAATGCATACGGTAGCTACTATATATATATCGACGATATTCGAGTTGTTTCAGATCTGTACGAAATGGAAGCCCGTGATACCGATGATATGTATGATAACTGGTAAACGTAGCTACGCGGACTTGTCCGTAACGCGTACGTAGCCGAAAAGCCGCCTATACGGGCGGCTTTTTGGTTTTATAAAACGTAGGTTGGATGGTAGATAGGTGCAAATGCTGAACCGGGTTGAAGAAGACAAGAAAATAGAGTTTCTCAAAAACATTTACTTTTATCACACCATGACCGATGTTTCGCTCAGAAAGATTCTTGCGCTGTGTTCGGAAAAGACCTACGAAAAAGGTTCGGTTGTATTTTTCGAGGATACATCTGGTGACTGTTTTTTTGTAATTCTTGACGGGGAACTCGAAATATGGAAACGCTATGGGCAGGTTGACGAAATACTGCTTGGGGTGAGCGGTTCAGGCCAACCGGTTGGCGAAATGGCCTTGATAGACAACCAGCCCCGGAGCGCCACTGTCCGCGCGCGAACACAGGTGCGGCTTCTGGTGATCCAGGCCGAGGATTTTAATAACCTGCTTGTTACCGAAAACAGTATCTGTGTGACGCTTCTGCGGTCGGTTACGATGATGGTCCGACGATCCAACCAGTCCCATATTACCGATCTTGACCGTCAAAACCGGGAACTTGCAAAAGCGTATATCGAATTGAAGGCCGCACAGGACGAACTCGTGAGCCGCGAGAGACTGTCGGTTGTCGGCCGCTTTTCGTCCCTTATCCTGCACGACATCAGGAATCCCCTGTCAGCACTCAAGAGTCGTATCGACCTTCTGCAGCTTAACCGGGGTGATCCCGAATATTTTGCGCAGTCAATCCTCAAAATAAACAGCGATATTTCTCGCATGGAAACGCTCGCGGCCGAGTTTCTTGACTATGCCCGAGGAGACATACGTCTCCAGATGTCCATTTGCAGTTTAGATAAATTGTTCGAGCGTTTTATGGACACTATGGTCCTGAAAGCAGAACGGCAGCAGATTCTCATAGAAGTGCACAACTGCGTTGAAAAACCGGTTATCCTTGACAGTGACCGTATTTTGCGGGTCCTTATAAACGTCGCCGAGAATGCCTGCAAGGCAATGCCGTCAGGTGGAAATCTGTCTGTTTCGGCGTCCGCGGGCCCGGATGTACTTGTTCTGGACGTCATCGACACGGGGGAAGGTATGTCTTCCGAAGTTCTTGCCCGCATTTTCGAGCCGTTTTATTCATCTGCCGCATTGGGAGGCACCGGTCTCGGGATGATCATCATCAAAAGTATTGTCGACGCGCATCACGGTACGGTTACAGTGGTCTCCACTCTCGGTTCGGGAACCAGAGTGACGATCGAACTACCACTGTTGATGTAACTTTGCGACCGACGGTATAGGTACCACCGTTCTTTTTTTCCACACAACTCGATAATCTCTGCTTTTCTGAGCACCCAAGCCATGTAGTTGGCGTGTACTCCCGCACCTGAGGACTTGAGGTCGTGTACGGTAAATAATTCTGATACTTTTTGCGGAATTAGGGCTGCGTAGTCCTTTTTACTGTTGAAAAGCATGGTTTCATGAATTTTAATCAGTTTTTTGTCATCCTTTCTAATCCCTTTTCTTCGCCATGACCCGGTTCCATCAGCGACCCGTATTTCCAGAATGTCGACAAAGACCACTGTCATTGTGAAACCTGGATTGTCGAGAAGTGAATAGAGAGTGGTAAGTTCCTTGAACAGCTGGTAAATCGTACCGTGTTTCGGGCTTTTTCGGCGGGTGAGCAGGTTGCGGTTTTCGTCATACGTTTCGATTAGTACGTTTTTTGCAACGGGATACACGAGATTAACCGTATGATTTTTAAGAAGCTTCTCCAGCTTCAATTTGAGCTTACCCAAATGGGCTGTCTGGATTTCGACGATCGAGCCATCCGCAAGGACAATGTCGCAAATCGAGCCTTCGAGCGGTACTTCCTTCTGTCCTTGCTCCCCGCAATAGTAATCCTTCAGTTCCTCATGAAGCAAGCTTTCATTCCAGGTATTGATCATGTGTATTCGAGCAAGTCGAGAGCGGTCATCTGTTCAAGAAAATACCAGGTGACCACCAACCCCCGGTCCTCGGCCGTGCGTTTGCGAGAAATGCGGTAGGCCAGCATCCGGTTGGTTTGCAGGGGGAGTGAAAGCGGTTGTCCGTTGACATCGACCAGTTCGCTTCCCCGCAACTGATGGGTGATTTCCTGCGTTTGTCCATCGGGAAAAACCAGATGAAATTCATACAAAGTCATGCCGGTACTATAACTGTGCAGGAAGGTTCTGTAAACCAGAAGTCTTTTTCATTTTCATTTTTATTTCTTTTTTCCGTAAATGGCTTGACAATCAAAATTTTGGTGCTAGAATAAGGGTATTGTGGAAAAAAGTGGGAGAAAGTAGTAAAAAGTGGAAGCCAGCCTGTTAACCGGAGAATATCGCAACACACTCGACGAGAAGGGACGGATTATGTTCCCTGTACGGTTGCGATCAGAGTTAACCGGATCGACGCTCATCCTGACACGCGGGATAGACCGCTGTTTATGGCTCTTCTCTCCGGAACAGTGGCGGATTCTTTCAGACAAAGTTATGGAATCTGCTTCGTTGTTTCAATCTCAATCCCGCTCGATACTACGCCGCCTCGTAGCTCCCGCACAGGAAGTGGAGATCGACAAGGCCGGCCGGGTATCGATTCCTCAGAGTCTTCGCGAGTACGCGCGGCTTGAAAAGGAATGCGTAATTCTTGGCATAAACAAATATTTTGAATTGTGGGATTCAGGCGAATACGAAACTTATTTAGAGGAGAGCGAGGCAGATTTCCGCGAGGCCACAGAGGTCCTCGGTTCCATCTGTCTCTAACAAAAATGGAAATTATACATACATCCGTTTTATTGCAGGAAACGCTCGATCTTCTCGCCCCGGAAACACCCAATTCGCTTATGATAGATGGAACCTTGGGCGAAGGCGGCCATACCGAAGCCTTCCTTGTCGCTTTCCCTGACCTGCGTGTTATAGGAATTGATGCTGATGTGCGAATCCAGGAGCGCGCCCGAGAACGGCTCAGCCCCTTCGGTGAGCGGATCTGTTTTTATCCCGGCTGGTCTGATGTGTTTTTCAAGGAATACCCCGCAGAAGAAAAAAGGCCGGACCGTATTTTGCTTGATCTCGGTATCTCGCTGTTCCATTACGAAAAATCGGGCAGGGGCTTCAGCTTTCGCACGGACGAGCCACTCGACATGCGTCTCGACCCCCATTCGGGTGAAAGTGCGGCCGATCTAGTCAATACCATGAAAGAAGAACCCCTTGCTGATCTCATCTACCAGTTTGGGGAAGAAAAATATTCACGGCGTATTGCAAGATCAATTTGCGAAACGAGAAAATCCTCGAAGTTTTCGACCGCTCGCGCCTTAGCGGATTGCATATATTCGGCTGTTCCTGCCGAATACCGGCACGGTCGCATCCATCCGGCGACAAAAACCTTCCAGGCGCTCCGCATCGCGGTAAACGAGGAACTTTCACGGCTTCCGCGTCTTCTGGCACTTGCGCTTGATGTACTCGCCCCCGGTGGAAAGCTTGGTGTCATCACCTTCCATTCCCTCGAGGACCGGATTGTAAAAAATTACTTCAGGACCATGAGCAAAGCCTGTATTTGTCCGCCGGAAGTGCCGATATGTAAATGCGGAGGACGACCCAAAGTCGATCTTCTGACCAGAAAATCTATTTCTGCTTCCGATGAGGAAATTGCGCGGAATGCTCCGTCACGCAGTGCCCGACTACGCGGTGTCAGGAAAATTGCATATGGGGATCCTGAAAAATGATTAAAAGTATTGGTTCGTTTTTGATGACACTTGCCATACCCCTCGTCCTGTTTGCCTGCATCTGGCAGTCGAGCCGCTATACATTTCTCGAGAACGAGGTTGTTAGCCTCGACAGACAACAATACGAAGTGATCGCTGTTAACAAAAGACTCATTTCGGGTATAACCGTGCTGTCTACACCCGAACGCATCGAACGCGTTGCTATGCAAGATCTCGGGATGCGTAAGGCGCGTCCGGGCGAAATAATGCGTATAGAACTGAAAAAGGGGGAGCTCGGTGGGTGATGAACTCCTTTTAATGGATATTGGTCAATTGCTTGACGCGATTGGCGGCATATGTCTGTGCAACTATTCCACCCTTGACGGATTCTCTTCCGTCGCTACCGACAGCAGAAACGTGCTGCCGGGTTCTCTTTTTGTGCCCCTTATCGGTGAATTCCAGGATGGACATGTATATATACCAAAAGCACTCGAAAATGGCGCTACAGTAGTTTTTATCGATACTGCGCATGGGGACGGATCGACGAGCCTTTATTGCAATCTCGCGCGCCAGCATCATGCCTGCATTATCATGGTCGACAATACGTTGCGCGCCTTACAGGATACAGCTCGAAAATACGTGAGCTTTTTTCCGTCGCTTTTAAAAATCGGTATTACCGGTTCGAGCGGAAAAACAACTACCAAGGAAATAATTGGTTCTATTTTCGCACAGAAATACTGTGTGGTGATGAACGAGGGAAACCTTAATTCCGAGACGGGATTACCCCTCTCGGTTTTTAAAATTCGCAAAGAACATGAAGCGGGTATTTTCGAGCTCGGCATGAATCGTAAGGGCGAAATTTCCGAAATTGCGCGGGTTCTTTCTCCGTCGCTTGCGCTCATCACTAACATTGGAACTGCCCATATCGGAATTCTCGGTACACAGGGTGCAATTGCTGAAGAAAAAAAAACAATCTTCTCGTTTTTTACTGCCGATTGTACCGGTTTTATTTCTGAAAACGAACCATGGAAGTTTTTTCTTTCGGAAATCCCCTCAGGATCGATCAAACTGTTCGGGAAAACCGCGACGGAGGGTTTTTTCGGATCCGAAAACCTCGGCATCGACGGAACTCTCATACGGTATGCAGGGCTGGAAATTCATTTTCCGCTTCCTGGTACGTATAACCTTGAAAACGCGCTGGGAGCCATCGCCCTTGCCCGCCATGCCGGTGTTTCCCCGTCCGAGATCAAACAGGGCATTGAAGCCGTTAAACCGCTATTCGGACGTGCAGAGGTTATCCGCGGCGACGTCACTATCATCATGGACTGTTATAATGCAAATCCCGACTCAATGGAAAGCGCTCTCGATTTTTGTTCCAGTCTTGACTGGAAAGGTAGAAAATTTTTTATACTTGGTTCCATGCTTGAACTTGGTTCCGATTCACCCGCTGCCCATCAAGCTGTCTGCATGCAGGCCGCACGTTCCGGCGCAGACTCGGTATTTTTGTTCGGCGACGAAATGGTTGCCGCTGGCAGGAGCATCAAGTGGAATGACACCGATATCCGTTTTTTCGCAGATATCTGCGCTCTCGGCGAAAGCCTCCGTTCTATTGCAAGGACTGGCGATCTTGTGTTCGTCAAGGGATCGCGAGGTATGGCTCTTGAGCGCGCCGTTTCTGGTATCAAAGTACTAGGGAATACTTGTACAGCAAGTAATGGGGCTATTCATGCGTAAAAACCACTTTGTTGCAGAAAAAAATAAAACTCCTGAAAAATTCGATATTCCATTTGTTTTGCTGGTGTTCCTGTTGTGCGGCATCGGAATGATTACTTTGTATTCGGGTTCTCTGGCGTATGCAGAACGGCTTTTTGATGATTCCCTGTACTTCGTAAAAAGACAGGCCCTCATTCTCGCAGTCGGTTTTGTGGCGCTCCTTCTTTGTTCAACAGTTAATCTTGAAATTCTTCGCAAACACCTGCCAAAACTGGTGATTTTTACACTGATTCTCTCGATACTGCCATTTTTCCCCGTGTTAGGAGTCTCCAAGAACGGTGCTTCCCGCTGGTTTGGAATAGGGAGCATGACCTTTCAGCCCTCTGAACTGGTGAAGTTGGTTTTGATCATATATCTTGCCAACCTGTTCGATAAAAAACATAACCGGCTCGACGAACCTCGTGTTTCAATTTACCCGGCTGCGATCATGACTTTCGTATTTATTTTGTTCGTATACATCCAAAACGATTTTTCAAAATCAATGTTAATCCTGTTCGTGGCTCTTGTCATGTTCTACATCGCCGGTGTCAATCTGAAATGGTTCCTGTTTCTGTGCCTGATTTGCATGCCATTTATCGCTCTGATGGTGCTTACAAAGGAATACCGTGTGGAACGGGTTCTTTCATTTTTTCGGCCGGATCGGGATCCTCTTGGTTCGGGCTATCAGGTGAATGCCGCATTGGATGCCCTTCGTGAGGGTGGCTTTTGGGGTCGGGGACTCGGAAACGGAATCAAAAAGATTTCGAGCATTCCCTTAGTTCAGTCCGATTTTATTTTCGCGGTGTGGTCCGAAGAAATGGGCTTTTTCGGCGTATGTGCTTACTTTGTCCTGATTGGTGTTTTCTCGGTACGTGGTTTTATGATTAGCCTCGCCTGCAACGAACGGTTTCGGAGCCTGCTTGGTTTTGGCTGTACTTCGGTAATACTGTTACAGTCATTGATCAACTGTGGAGTTGTCGTCAGGTTTTTTCCTGCTACCGGCATTCCGCTTCCTTTTTTTTCATCTGGTGGATCGTCCTTACTCATTACACTATGCCTGTGCGGCTTGATTATAAATGTTTCGCGGTGGAAAATGGAAGGAGAGATATAAAATGTCTGACATGTATGTAGCCAAAAATGCAAATGCTGTGGTGAACGAAGACTGGAAACCCTATCTCCTGAAAATTCTGATTGGAATTTTGCTCGTGGTCATTGTGGCTGAATTTGCATTCTACACCATTGTCGTTCCTACCACTTCCCGTATAAATTTGTCACTCCTCGGTTCCTCATCTCTCGGGTATGATGAACTGTGCGCGGCAGCAGGGCTTTCCGGGTCGGAAAAATGGATTGACTTTAATTCCGCTGCAACAGCCTCGAGGCTCGCCTCAAATCCGTTGTTTGAATCGGTCACTGTCGAAAAAATATTTCCCGATCGCGTAGCCATAACCGTAACCGAACGGGTTCCAGTAGCAGTCGCCTTTGGTACGATCAACGGGCGCACCGTTCCAGTCGAGATTGACCGCACGGGTGTCGCTTTCCGCATTGGAAACAAACCCTCAGGAGCCAATGTACCGCTTTTGACCGGGCTAACCTTTGAAAACCCGGTAGCGGGAATGCACCTTCATGCTAGTCTAAGGCCTCTTTTGGAGCAGCTTTCTATAATGGAAGACACCAATCCGGTTCTGTTATCCTCTGTTTCAGAGATAAAAATCGAAACAAAAACCTGGGGAGGATACGATCTGGTCGTATATCCGGTTAATACTCCAGTGCGTGTGCGTACTGACAAGGCGTTGAATGAAGATACATTACAGTATATGATGCTTGTACTGGACGTCGTGCACGATCTTACCCTTGATATTGACGAAATCGATATCCGGGCCGGAACTGTGGCGTACCGGGTTAAAGGGGAACGGATTTGAGCGATGTCGTTGTTGGACTCGATATAGGAACCAGCCGTATCCGTGCAGTAATCGGTGAATATTCCGATACCGGTGTCTTTCAGATAACCGGGGTGGGTACCAGTCCGTCGACCGGCTTGCGCAAAGGCGTAGTGGTCAATATCGAAAATACAGTACGGGCTGTCTCCCAAGCTATAGAAGCCGCTGAAATGATGTCCGGTATCGAAGTCACACACTGCATGATCGGTATTGGTGGAACACATCTTGACGGGCTTAATTCCCGTGGCGTAGTCGCGGTAACCGGCAAGGGGCGCGACAATCGCGAAATCGGAGCAGAAGACATCAACCGGGTTATCGATGCGGCCAAGGCCGTAGTCAT
>JBBRWY010000029.1:0-47072 GCA_038248875.1 Treponematales bacterium | reverse complement strand
TACTCGAAACGCATGGAGACAAGGTGCAGCTACTTGAATCTGCCGAAGCGAAGAGAGCTTTCGAGCGACTGTATACGCACCGGCATCTGTGGAGTCATCAAAAGATGCAGACGAAGTGGAGCGAAAGTATCTGGCTGATGAAAGAAGAGAATCCGCCGATTGTGGATCTGATAACAGGGGCGGTGAAGGAGAAAGGGCAGCCCGGGACAGCATGGACGGCTCGGCATTTGGTGGCGTAAGGGATGAGAGCTGGCTGAAAAAGGATGGAAATACTGGTACCAACAATTTTAATAGCAGTAATTAACCCTTTCAATGGGTGCATTCGCAGATACTACGTTATATACTGAAATTGCCGAAATTGCGCGCGCACACAATACCCGCGTCTATCTAGCATCGGGTGCTATCGGCGGCTTCGACGTTCTGCGCACCGTCTCTCTCATGGGTCCATGCACTGCATCAATTGACACTGAAAAGGGGCCAGCCTCGCTTAAAAATACTCCGGTGTATGATGATTCATTGCAAAACGAAAAACGAACTGTTTTCCGGGGAACGGCAACCGAAGCCATTGCCCTTTTTCCCACGAAAGTAAACGTAGCGGTTGCCGCGTCACTCGCCTCGACTGGTCCTGAGAATATTTCCGTTTCCGTTACCTCGATACCCGGATTTATTGGCGATACCCATCGGGTAGAAATACGCAATGAGCACGTCAGAGCGGTCATCGATGTGTACAGCGAAACATCCCACATTGCAGGCTGGAGTGTCGTCAATACGCTGCGAAATATTGTGTCACCGATTGTTTTCTAAGTAAGTGTAGTGACAGCATAAATCCGGACAACGAAAATATCTGGTTAAAAGTGTTGCTCTGTTTCTTATTTCTTCTCAACCTTTTTCCGGTCCATCAGCCAGGATAACTAAGCCGTCAAAGGTTGAGCTATCCTGGCTGGGGCAATCGTTTGGGCATTCTATGAAGTAGCTATTTGCCTCTAGTGTACGTAGTCGACAATCCGTTTGGTGCTGACGATAAGGTCATTTCAGAAACGTCGGAATTGAATGTGTAATACAGGACATCCACTGTTTTGTCAGACTAGGTTCGGGTGATGGTCTTTCCGTCAGCGGACCATTTACCGATCTTTGTTTTTCCCAAGCCCAGCACGGTTTGCGTTTCGATGCAGGACTTGTTAACGTTGAATATCAGCTCAGTTTTATCATATACTTCTTCTGTTTTCTAAAAATCTGCTTTGAATGCTCCTCGCCTTACCTTGGCAGCTTGATCCCGGAGAACGAGCCCAGAATACCAAATGCGGAGAGCACGTACAGAATCACAACAATGACGATGACGACGTTCAAGATCTGCTTGATCGAGTTCTGCATTGGAATGTATGCATTGATAAGCCACATGATAACACCTACGACAACTAATGAAACAATCAACTGGATAATAGTCATATATTCCTCCTAAGGAATTTCTTCTAGGTATAAAATACTCAAATGCAGTGCTGTGGTCTGTTCGTCAGCGTACTGACAGGTTGATCATTTTTTGGATACAGACTTGCTCGGCTTACCAGGTTTGAATGCATTAAGTGAGAAATCGTGTTTTTTGCTTTGCATTCCCGGAAATGATCTGAATAATCGCCGCATCCCCGCGGATCTTGCAAGTATCTTTTCCAGATGGGTCAAGCGGTCGGCATAAGCGTCCACGGCGTCTGCAATCGACATTGTCCTCAGTCGGGCGTAACTTCTTCGCAGATCGTTTGCATCAAACCATTCACTATCTTCGGTCTTAAGGATATGGGCGCTGATGAAAGTCTTGAGCTCTCCGATTTTTTTGTCCAGGTTGATAAGCACCTTGAGGGTGAGGATAAAATCGGTAAGCGAGATGATGAAAAGCGAGACAGCAGCACTGTTCAGGATTCCGGAAGGAATACGGGACAACTGCGAAACAAAGAACGGATGAACCAGCCACACGATGAATACGCCCATGAAACCGAAGGCGAGAGAATTGACGAGACATATCCGTCCATTGAGATTGAAGGGTTCTTTAGAATAGTCCCACCAGGTAGTCGAAAACATTTTTTCCATCGCCCAACTTGTTGCATACTCAAGGCTGGTGGTCAAAACACTGGCCGCTATAAAAATCAGCACGACATTATTGCCAAGCGGCGCAAGAGCGACTGCGATTAACATGCAACCTGCTCCATAGATGGGACACAAGGGACCGTATAGAAAGCCCCGGTTAACCAGACGCTTCCGGGTAATGAGTGTATACACCACTTCCAGAACCCAGCCTAAAAAGCTGTAGATTATCAGAAGTATAAAAAAAATTGCGAGTGTCATTAGATTACTCCTGGTGATGTGATGCTATACTTCATGACGACGATTTTCTGTTATCTGTCCAGTCTGATTCCGGACAGGGAGCCGAGAACTCCGAATGCGCTCAGTACAAAGAGAATCACTACAATAATGACAACGACATTCAGGATTTTTTTGATCGAACTTTGCATCGGGATGTACGCATTGATAAGCCACATAATAACACCGACGACGACAAGAGTAATAACTAATTGGATTACGGTCATATATTCCTCCTCAGGAATCTGTACTCCCGTAATAATACGCATACGCTACACTGCCGTCCGTGCGCTAGCGAACAGATGTGAGGGGTTTTTCTTCAGTATCGTCGGAGAGGAGCCGCTTCAGTTCTTTTCTGACAACACCGTAACACTCGCACGCATGTTTTTCCAGGCCTGATTTGTTGATAACCGAAATATGACCTCTTCGATAACTTATAATACCTTCATTTTGCAAATTGCCGGCAGCCTCTGTAATGCCTTCGCGCCTGACACCGAGTATATTTGCGATCAATTCTTGCGTTATGATCAACTCGTTTGAGGGAAGTCTGTCCATAGTATGTAGAAGCCAGCGGCTCAATCGCTGTTCGACGGAATGATACCGATTGCAGACAGCGGTTTGTGACATCTGCGTTATCAGCGCCTGGGTGTAACGCAACAGCAATCGCTGAAAGTTTCCTGCGCGGTTAAATTCCTGCAACAGGCTTTGTCTATTCATGAAATACGCATAGCCCGCTGTTTGCACTACCGCGGAGCTTGGTGTGGTGTTGCCACCCATGAACAGAGATATTCCCACAACGCCTTCATTACCAACACCTGCTGTTTCGGCTGATGAACCTGATTCGGTTACATAGTGGAGCGACACAATGCACGTCGAAGGAAAATATGCATGCTGGAGTTGTGCGTCAGGTTCGTATAGCATTTTTCCGAGGGGCATCTGAATGAGTTCCAGATGTGGTGCGACAGTTTTAAACTCGTCGGGATTTAACGATGCCAGCAGATGATTCTGTGTGGGGCTATGCGGTATGAACATCAGCCATTACCCAACTCGATTCCGATTCCACGGAATCCGATAAAGCGGCAGGTGCGGTCGAACATAGGTTCCCCACTGACCTGATATTGCTGTATTTTACCATCCGCTTTCTTCCGGCTGACGATATAATCCAGGAATGGCTGTCGTTCTGAAATTTTCGACAGTAGTGGCGCCCGTTCCTTGTCGTTCCACCCCATATTTCCTGCATCCTGGAGATCGAGCATTTCTCGGACCGGTCCAGACACTTTGGAAAACTGCATATGTTCGTCCTGTTCCCAATACCAGTCAGATGCAAGTTCAGTAAGGCTTCTGTATCGTTCTTCGCTTTCCTTCAGTTCGACTGTCCGCTCTGCAACGGCTTTTTCCAATGTCCGGTTATACTCATCCAGTTTCTTGTACAGAAGACGGACTTCAAGCATGTTGTGTATACGCGTACTGACTTCGATAATATCAAAGGGCTTGCTTATAAAATCCTTGGCGCCTGACTGCAGTGCATGGAGTTTGTGTCCGGGTTGAGCAGTGATGACGAGAATTGGCAGGTAATTGCCATCAATACAGGCCTTGAGTCCATCCATTACTTGAAATCCGTCCATCACCGGCATTTGCAGATCAAGCAGTATGAGATCATACTTGTTCTTTTGGTACAGAGCGCTGACTTCCTCCGGATTCGTCGTCGAGGATACAGTGGTGTAGCCGTTCTCTGAAAGCAGTGTTTCGAGGAGGTCTACGTTCGATTCCTGGTCATCAACGATCAAGATACTGGCTGCGAGAATATCGGCGGGGCTGACTGTCATAATTTTCCTTCTATTGTATTCAAAGCTAGATCCAAGGTCTCCATAAATTCTTCTATTTTGATCGGTTTGGTAAGATACCGGAAAAACCCCGCGTTCATTCCCCGTTCGATATCGCGCGGAATCGCGTTGGCACTGAGTGCAATGATGGGGGTATGTGCGGTTCTCACATCGGCCGAAATGATTTTCAGCGCTTCTGTTCCGCTGATGCCCGGAATATTTATGTCCATTAAAATGATGTCGGGCAGAAATGAAAGCGCCATACTCACTCCGCTTATGCCGTTCCGTGCGCTGATGATACGCAAATCCGATCGACGTTGGATCAGATCTTCGACGAGCATCAGGTTCGCCGGATTGTCTTCGACATAGAGAAGGGTTCTCTTCGGCTTAGCAGATTCGTTGTTTGGTTGTTCGTTCGAGATCAGTTTGGGCATTGCGGCATGTGATCCGGGTTCGTCCATCAAAGTCATTTCTATGGCGAATACGCTTCCCTTACCCGGCTCGCTTTCCACGCACACGATGCCACCCATAAGTTCGATTAAGCGTTTACAAACCACGAGGCCGATACCGGTTCCTTCTTCGGCTGTTCCTTCTTTTCCGAGGCGATTGAAGGGCTCGAACAGTTGACCTATCTGTTCAGAGGACAAGCCTTCTCCAGTATCTTTTACACTTATCCGTATCGAATTGGGAGGAATCAGTGTGATTTCTACGTCGACGATTCCGTGTTCTTTATTGTACTTGATCGAGTTTGAAAGGAGATTAAGAAATACTTGCTTTAATCGTGTGCGGTCTGCCAGTACGAAGTAGTGTATGCCAAACTGTGCGAATGAAATGGTGATTCCGCGTTTTTTTGCCTGGGGCTCCACCATTTCCTGGCATTCCTCCAGCACTTCGGAAAGCGAAACCGGCTCGAGCGAGAGGGTGATCTTTCCTGATTCAATCAGTGCGAGGTCGAGGATTTCATTGATCAATTCAAGAAGATACCAACCCGCTTTGAGTATTTGGTCGATGCTTCTTTTTTGCGATGGGGTAGGGCTCGGCGTTCCCGATTCGATAAGTTGTGCGAAACCGAGTACCGCGCTTAATGGAGTCCGCAGTTCATGGCTCATGCTGGACAGAAAATCGGATTTTGCAAGATTCGCTTTTTCTGCCCGGTATTTTGCTATCTGGAGTTCATCGTTTTTATCCAGCAGAGTCTGATTTAGTGCTTTTCGTTCTTCTTCGATTTGTTTTCGTGCCGTGTTGTCGGTGCCGATCAGGAGGTATCCGATGATAGTTCCCAATATATCGCGCAGTGCCGTAACCGAAACAACTGCGGGAAATCGTCTTCCATCCTGCCTGATATATGTCAGTTCATAAATATCTTCGATACCGCGGGAGGCTTTAAACACCAGTGCATCGAAGCCGGGGCTTATCTCTGTAGAAAGTTCAATGCTCAACGCTGACGCCCGCGCTATCACTTCAATCGGATCAGAAATATCGGCAGGTGTTATTTTATTCAGCACTTCGGCTGCTTCATAGCCAAGCATTCGTTCCGCGCCGACGTTGAATATCTGTATGACTCCGCTGGCATCGGTTGCGATGCATGAGAAATTCGCACTTTCGAAAATAGCTCGCTGAAGCGCACCTGCAGCGAGTAGTGCCTCTTCGGTTCTTTTCCTCGTTGTGATGTCTCTAAGGACACCTATGAAGAAACGCTCGCCGGCCAGTGTCATTTCGTTCATCGCGATTTCCAGAGGGAACGAGCTGCCTTCTTTTCGCATGCCCGTGACCTCGCGGCCGATACCTGCCATGCGTGAGTCATCGCTTTCTTTGTAATATTCGAGCGTGCTGTTTAGTTTGTCCCGGTCAAGTTCCGGTATAAGGTCGGCGAGGTTTTTTCCGGTAAGTTCCTCTGCCTGATAACCGAACATTTTTGCTGCAGCGGGGTTGACTGTCGTAATGACAGCACCGCTCGCCTGCATGGTGATGATTCCTTCTCCGACGGTATTGAGTATCGCCTGCAATTGCGAAGAGCTGTCCTGCAGTTTTTGCTGAATCTCGTAGTTTTCTGTGACATCCCGGAAGATGAGGACTGCTCCAATTACGATACCTTGATGATTCCGAATCGGTGCGCAACTGTCTGCAATAGAGCATTCTCCGCCGTTGCGGGAAATCAGGATGGTATGGTTTGCAAGCCCCTGGATCGTACCGTGCTCAAGGGTTGTCATTACCGGAATTTTCGAGGGTTTGCGGGTTTTCTGGTTGATTATTTTAAATATTTCATCAACCGGCCGTCCAATTGCGTCCTCTATTTTCCAGCCCGTAAGCCTTTCCGCTACCGGATTTAGACCGGTAAGCAATCCGAGCGAATCAGTGGTCAGCACTGCGTCCCCGATCGAATCGATTGTAACAGAAAATCGTTCCTCGCTTTCTCGCAGGATCAGGTTGGCATTCAAGAGTTTTTCGCTCGTTTCTTTCTGAATTACGAGCAGATTTTTCGTGTTGAAATACAGCTCATTTTTCTTTCGCTTACGGTTTTCTGTAAACAGCAGGTATCCGAATAAAAAGGCGGACAGGAGCATCAGGATGGCGGTCATTATAATAATGATAAACATCTGTCTCCTGAACAGGACGGTAACGGAGACACTCAGTATTACGAGCAGAATAGTTACGGTAAGGACGAGCAGTATTTTTGCTACGCCCGTGATAGAAAGTGAAGTGTCAAGGATATCGGTTGCGCTTTTTTTTGACATATATACCCTTTAAAGCAAGTGAAAACTAGCCTGGCGATTCCACGGCGGTAGGGCAACTGTCTGCCTGTATCGTCCTTACGCTCATCCTGTAAAAGTGATTACACCCGTACAGACGCCAATGAGGTTACCTACTTACACACACATTGTATCATCATATGCGGTTTTCTTCCGAGTGAAAATCAGGGGAAAAGTCGAGGTTTCCGCCTTTTTCAACCCGAAACAACCGATTTCGATGTACAGATACTTTTTTGTCGTACAGCTTTCCATATCTCGAGAATAACGAACGGTATGGAGCCTATTGCCAGAAGGAGAAATCCGTCGAAGAAAGACACACTGGTAGTTTTCAAGAATTTTCCCAGTATTGTATTGTGTTGACTCCACACATGGAGCGCAATGGATACACAAACCACGATGAACAATTTGCTGTTGCTGAAAAACGGGATTTGCCAGACGGGTTTATCTGTGCTTCGGGCTCCGAAAGAGCGTAAAAGTTCGGCAAATACCAAAACCGTGAACGCATACGTACGGGCGGCCTCGACAGTTCCTGTTTGCAACATATACCAATAAACGCAGAATGCGACAGTAGCGGTCAAAAATCCGGTAACGATCATTGTAAGGATAAAATTTCCGTTTGCAATGTTTTCTGAACTGTTGCGCGGAGGGTTCTTCATGACTTCGGGGTCTATCGAATCGCCGGCAAGACAGAGCGCCGGTGGACCGTCTGTTACGAGATTGATCCAAAGCAGGTGAATCGGTAGCAGGGGTACTGGCAATCCAATTAATACGGAAGCGGTCATAAGAAGGAGTTCTCCTGTATTACCTGCCAGGAGATATTGAAGCGTTTTTCGTATGTTGTCATAAATACCTCGGCCTTCCGCAACCGCAGCGACGATCGTGGAGAAATTATCATCGGTGATTATCATGTCGGCGGCTTGCTTGGTCACTTCTGTTCCGGAGGTTCCCATTGCAATACCGATATCGGCATCCTTGATGGCGGGTGCGTCATTGACGCCGTCACCGGTCATGGCGACTACCGCATGGTCGGCTTTCAAGGCGCGAATGATACGCAGTTTGTTGCCGGCCGTGACGCGTGCGTAGACGGATGTTTTTCGTATGCATTGCAGTAGTTCGGCGTCGCTTTTTTTATCCAGTTCGATTCCGGTAAGGGACTGGTCGTCGCTTGAAGCTATCCCTAATTCACGGGCGATGGCGATCGCTGTATCCGGATGATCACCCGTAATCATAACAACTCTGATGCCGGCGGCGACGCATTTCGCGATGGCGTCTTTGGCCTCTTTCCTTGGAGGATCGTACATCCCGGAAAGTCCGACAAAAACAAGATCGTGTTCCACATTATCCGCGGAAAGCAAGTCTGTAGAGACAGTATCCACGTCCCTATAAGCCGAACCGAGCACACGCAGTGCCTGTTTTGCCATCATGGTATTTTGCGCCAATATTTCTTGCCGATCAACATCAGTCATCTCTCGAACCCCGTCAGTGGCAAGAACCTTCGTGCATTTTTCCAGTAATACGTCCGGGGCTCCGTTGATGAAGGCTTTGAGTGCGCCATTGAGCATCTTACGAATTACGGTTCGTCGTTTGCGATCGGAATCAAACGGTATTTCGAAATATCTCGGCATGTCTTTTTCAATCTGTTCGATCGTTAGCCCTGTTTTAAGAGCAGCGACAAGCAATGCGCCTTCGGTTGGATCGCCGATCACATTCCATATTCCCTCTTTTTGAACAAGTTGTGCATTGTTGCATGCCAGAAGAACGATCGCAAGTTCCCTGAGCGACTCGCTCCGTGGTGCGTCGGGAATTTTTCCTTCGAATTTTACTTCACCATCCGGACTGTATCCGTTTCCGGAGACTTCAAAGGAACTGCCCGCCGAATGGAGGACCCGGACGGTCATTTCGCCTACGGTCAGTGTTCCCGTCTTATCAGTGCAGATGACACTGGTAGAGCCGAGGATTTCAACTGCAGGTAGTTTACGGACGAGCGCATGCCGACGAGCCATACGCATTACACCGAGTGCGAGTGCTATTGTGACCACTACAGACAAACCTTCAGGTACAGCTGCTATGGCGAGACTAACCGAGGTCATGAACAAATCAAGAATGTTCATTCCGCGCAACAACCCCAAGCCAAACGAAAAAGCGACAATTCCGAGTGTTGCCCAGACGAGAATGCGTCCGAACGAATCAAGTTTTATTTGAAGCGGGGTTTTTTGTTCCTTGTCGACCTCTTGCAATAAAAGTGCAATACTCCCCAGTTCTGTATTCATCGCTGTTGCGACGATCACTGCGTGACCGGATCCCGCTGCAACACTTGTCCCCATGAATACCATATTTTTCCGGTCTCCGAGCGCTATTTCCTCTTGTGGTAAAACCCCCGGATTCTTTTCGGCCGGTATCGATTCGCCGGTCAGTGCAGATTCGTTGCATTTGAGTGCCACCGCTTTTAAAACACGCCCATCGGCAGCGATAAGATCACCAGCCTCAAAAACAAGAATATCACCGATAACAATATTTGTAGCGGGTATCGAAGCTATCTTTCCGTCGCGTAAAACTTTGGCCTGCGGTGCGGACATTTTTCTTAACGATGCTATTGATTTTTCGGCCTTGAACTCCTCGGTAAAACCTATCCCGGTGTTTAGTAGTATAATTATCAGAATTGCAATCGCATCAAATACTTCGCCAAGTACACCGGATAGTATGCTGGCAGCAATGAGAATCCAAATGAGTATGCTTTTAAACTGTCTGAATAGAATATGGAAGGGATTGGTCCGCTTGCCTTCTTTCAGTTCGTTTGCTCCGTCGTTTGTTAACCTTCGTGCGGCTTCTTCTGCGCTGAGCCCGTCGATCATTGTTCCAAACTCGGTTAATACTGCATCGGCTTCCCGATTGTACCAATTCGAGTTTTTATTGGCTGCAAACGTAGGATCGGTAAGTGGCATATGGTTATTCTCCCTCGGTACAAATCATTACTAGTTTTTAATTCTCGCTAGAAGAATGCCGCCACCGGACACGAAGCAGGTAATGCCGAGCCAGAAGGGTATATATACATTCTGTTTATCTTTTACGGGAAGCTCAGCACTACCCAGTTTTGCGATATTTGATTTATTAGTATAGCTGAACCCGCCATAGATCATGACAAGCATACCGGCGATCATAAAAAAAAGACCAATAACAGTGATAGGTTTCATTAAAATCCTCCTTCAAAGGAAAATTCCCGGCATAGATACCGGGAAAATCGCACTATTTCGGACCTTTTACTTTGTAAGAAATATAGCCGTTCTTCTGTTCTTCCAGCGATATTCGAAATCGCTGTCGGGAACCAACGGATCTAACGCTCCTGCGCCTTCAGTCGAGATCATAGCGGATTTGACTCCCCGCGTAACCATTGCTTTCTTTATTGCTTCGGCACGTGCTTTTGAAAGAGGGATAAGCACTTCTTCCTGCTCTATTTTACCGAGTTTGTTGTCATTCCAGTTCATCATGACTGCATGACCGATGATCAGTATTTTATGTTCGGGATATTTTTTCAGTTTTTCGGCGAGCTGATCAAGTCGCAGGATATTCTCTTGAGAAAGTTCAGTCGGAACATCCTGATAATCAGCAGTAAAATCCTTGAAGTAGACTCTCGAATTTTCGATTCGGTAGTTGTCTCCGTCCTTGATGACAAGGATATCTACAGGAATTACCGATTTGATGATTCCGATGTTACCGAACTCGTCCCGCAATGTGACAACAACAGGATAATCTTCGGCCGATACTACCAGATCACCGTTTACTCCACGTCCATTCCAGGCGATGGAATTGGTTGGCCATTTCTGGTTGAAAGTCATAAAGAGGTTCCAAGCAGGATCGTAAATGTCCGCTCCCCATGAGGAAAGCCTCGCAATATCTTTATCCGGAACGATTGAAATGTTGACAGTATCCATATCCGAGATCGGCGAGAAGTACGCAGGGGTAACCTGTACCTTCGCCGTTGGTCGTGTTATGTCAAGAATAAATGGGGAGCTTGTTACGGTGGTTTCAGTGAACGCGGTACCGTAATTGACTTTCAAAATCGCAACATAGGTGCCTTCCGCTGCATATTTTCCTGAATTATCCTTTCCGTCCCAAGTAAAATTGGAGGGAAGATATGAACTAGTGCCGGATTTCTGAATGATTTTCTTTCCATTAATAGCTGACACTTCGAGGTCCCATTTTTTTACTTGATCGGAATTTGCGAAATAGAGTGAAAATTTAATTGTCGTAATCCCGGTTGCAGACGTCGGACTGAATCCCAGAATATCTGCTTGAATAATACTCTTTCCCGGCGAGATCGGCCATTCGGTTTTCACTTTAACATTTGTACCTTTTTCGGTTTGGCATGCCATAAATAAACCACAAACGCAAAGTGCAACAGCAAATCCATACATTTTTTTCATAATTGCCTCCTGTGAAATTTAATCTTCTTATAATGTATTAAATGTAAGAACGAATATCCGTACGCTAGCGTACAGAACTCTCAAAAAAGCAGCAGTATACTTAGGTTATCCAAACAAGTCCCGGTTGAAGTCGGGGAAGGAGTAGTAAATGAGCATATTAGCCATTTTCGGTGTTGTTCTTATCGTTCTTGTTGTTATTGCCATTTTGTAAAAATCGGCGAAGCATCCAACGTTTGATTGAGATCGCAGTTCGTGGAAGGCTCAGTGAATAAATGCTGATCCTTCCACCTGTCGCAAAAAGGGCCTCATAATGATAGAAGTGCAATCAGTAAGCAAAAAATACGGAACACATCGTGCGGTTAATAAAATTTCCTTCACCAGTAAGGAAGGAAAAATATTTGGTCTTCTCGGAGCGAATGGGGCGGGTAAATCAACTATCATGAAAATGCTCATGAATGTGCTTGTCCCCGATTCGGGAAATATCCTGCTTGACGGAAATGAAATTTGCGAAAAAGATAAAGATAGAATTGGGTACCTTCCCGAAGAACGCGGATTGTACCGTAATGTGAAAATAAACGAAATGCTTCTTTTTTTGGCCAGTTTGAAAAATGGCAATACAACCCGAACGGAAAAAAATCTTGATATGTGGCTCGATCGATTTGGATTGAGTGAATGGAAGAACAAGACTATCGCAACCTTGTCGAAAGGAATGTCGCAAAAAGTGCAATTCATCGCGGCTATCCTTCATGATCCCGACTTTCTTTTTTTCGATGAGCCTTTTTCGGGATTAGATACATTAAGTGTCGATTTGCTCAAAGAAGCGATTGTCGACTTGGCTAATAAAGGGAAAAATATAATCCTGTCGACTCATAATATGGAAATTGCGGAAGAATTATGCTCGACTGTTATTATAATGGATCGAGGGAAGCAACTGCTTTCGGGTAATTTAGCCGACCTTAAGTCCAGTCTCGGTACAAAAACTGTTTCTGTGGAATTTGCCGGAAAACTCGATGGTTCATTACTGTCAAATATGACCCATTCCATTTCAACAAATCAACGTTCAACGGAAATCGTATTGGCAGAGGGCTACGATCCGGATTCGCTGTTGAGAAAGCTCATCGATCAGGTAACAATACGCAAGTTTGAAGTTATAACGCCTTCTCTTCACAATATATATGTAGATTTGGTTGGACAGGCTGCATATGCATAAACTTTTGAAAATTGCAAAAATGGAGTTTCGCCGTACGGCGATAAATAAAGTATTTGCACTGCTTACGATTTGTGGTCCATTACTCATTTGTTCGGTTGCTATTCTGCCCGGTTTTCTTGCGTCATCAGGTGCTTTTCTCGCGCCGGTTACCACTAAAATAGCTATCTTCGGTGCCGATCCGGAGCTTTTCTCTGCAATACGCAGCAATCTTATTCAAGAAAAGATCGAAATTATTGAAGGACACGGTTCTAAAGTTTTGCTTGATTCTGAAATTATTTCGGGAACTATCGACGGATACCTTGCCATACCAGAATTCCCGTCTGTCGAACCGATTGAATTTGTATCGAAAAATACAACGGATTTCCGCATGCGCGATATCCTTCAGGCAACAGTGGGAAAAGTCATGATGTCTCGAAAGTTCACCAAGGCTGGCATAACAGAATTCGAAGCAAACGCGATTATACAACCCGTCGCTATTAACATGTTGCATTTGAAAGAAAACGGTACAAAAGCGAAAAGTCCTGATTTTATAACGATATTTACCTCTTCCCTAATATTTGCCTCCCTCCTGTATCTGACTATAATTTTTTATGGGCAGGCTGTCGGCAGATCGGTTCTTATGGAGAAAACAAACAAGACAGTCGAAATACTTCTTTCGTCCGTCCGTCCGCTTGATATATTATTCGGTAAGATACTTGGAAATGCTATTGCGAGTCTTTTACAGTATGGTATCTGGATTGTCTCAAGCATTGCGTTGCTTTCGGTGATTGGTCCTCATTTTGGGTTTTCATCCGGAATCGTTATGCCGCAGGGAATTTATATGTATCTTATTCTGTATTTTATTCTTGCCTTTTTTCTGTATTGTTCCATTTATGCGACTATCGGGGCAGCATGTCACGATGAACAGCAGCTTGCGCAGATGTCGTTTCCGGTGATCATCCTGCTCATAATTCCAATTATTCTTCTTGCATCCATTATCGCTGCACCCCGTGCGCCGGTTGTAGTGGCCTTGTCCCTCTTTCCTCTGACTTCCCCTATTGTCATGTTTATTCGAATACTGCTCGGAGAAACCAACAGCACCGAAATTATACTGTCTGTTTTTTTGTTGTTGCTGACTATAACCGGTTGTGCCGCACTTTCGGCCAAGATATTCAAATCCTGTATTCTCCTAAATGGAAAAAAAAATAATACTGATATGTTTCTGTGGTTGTTACGCGGTCGCGAGCCTACAGTGAAAATAAATCGGTGAGTCTTTTATTTTTAAAGGAAGATACACAAATGGGACGAAATGTATTTTTTTTGTTAGTTTTGTTGCAGTTTCTGGTATATCCTGCGAGCGCGCAGAAAGTTGAAGTAGTAGCGGCGGCGGCTGAAGTTCGGCCGAAGGTTGCGCTTGTGCTTGCCGGCGGGAGTGCGTATGGAATTGCACATATTGGTGTTATCAAGGTTCTGGAAGAGCTTGGAATCCCTGTCGATATGGTAGTAGGAACGAGTATGGGATCGATAATCGGCGGTTTTTATGCGTTGGGATACAATGCTGCAGAACTTGACGAAATCATAACTAAAGCGGACTGGATGCATCTTATCGATGAAGACACCATTTCCGACAACGAATCTTTCATGTATATGACCGATCGTTCACGATATGCGGCGGCGGTTCATTTCGACAGAAAAGGGTTCAGCATAGGAACGGGCTATTTGACCGGTCACAAGATGCTGCGGTTTGCCGATTCTATTACGCTGTCTGTGCCTTCTCCGATAAATTTTGACAATCTGCCGCGAAAATTCCGGGCTGTTGCCACCGATATCGCAACTGGTGAACGGGTTGTCCTTTCCAGCGGATCGCTGGGGGACGCGATGCGAGCAAGCTCGAGCGTACCCGGTGTGTTTGCGCCATATTTTCTGAATGGCCGGTATCTGGTGGATGGCTGTTTGGTCGACAATCTGCCTATCGATCTCGCCCGCTCGATGGGCGCCAATATTATTATTGCAGTTGATCTGTTTAACGGAATGCCATTCAACGCCGATACCGATACCCGTTCGCCATTATCTTCCCTCGGCCGGTCTTTCGATATCCTGGTTAATGCGAATGTGCAGCGGCAGCTCTCACGCGCCGATCTGGTCATTCCGGTTGACATGACCGGATTCAGCCCTTCTGATTTCGATAAGACGAGGGAAATTATAGATGTTGGCGAACACAGTGCAAGAAATTATACAACGGAATTGACCGCCCTATCTGATTTATCCAAAAGATATCCCGGCTACGCGGAGGTGCTCGCCACGCACCTAACTCCTTCAGTACCAGTGCGGAAGATAGTGGTTGAGGGGGCATCGAAAAAAAGAAGCGATCAAATAAAAAAACTGTTCGAGCCGCTCATCGGAACGGTACCGGATATCGTCACGCTTCAGGAATTGTATCACCAGATAGACAAGTCGGGTTACAAGGAAACGATACGGGTCAAGCGAGACTTCGTCAATTCAGATCAACCTTTGGTGATTACCCTGGCTAAAAAGAAAATTGATGAAAATATGCTGCGGGTGAATTTTTCCTACGAGTCTTCATTTTCCAATGTTCTTGTCAGCGATCTGGATCTAGTTCCCGCACTTTCATTTTCAGGAATTACAACTATTGATTCGCGTCTACTGATAGATGTGGAACTGATTGATGCGCCGGGATTCGATATCCGGTTTATTCAGCCATTGAATCGCCAGTTGTATTTCAGTCCCTTTTTTGGATACAGCTACGAGTTTAACACGCTGATTTCGGCTAATACTATTCCGTACCAATTCCGCACTATCTCACGAACGGTCGGGGCGCGTCTTGTTCTGCAACCTGGCTATGGTTTTGAGTGGAGTTTGGGGTGGAGCAATGATTGGATCGACGACAGGGGTAATCAGGAATTGTCTTGGGTAACCAGTGATGAAAGCTTGTCTATTGTTCATGCAGGCTTCGAGCTTAACCGGGTCGACTCGCCGATATTTCCGGTAAAGGGTATTCTTGCGACCGTCCAAGTGCTTTTGTCCCGTCCGGAAATCGGTTCGCCTCTATCTTTCGCGACGATTGAAACCCGCGGCAGCACTTTTTTTCCGTTCAACAAAGCGCTTTCTGCAGCCCTCTTGTGGAAGGCAGGAACAGTAATCAATGCAGATACCGACGGAACGCTTTCGGTTCCTTCATTTTATAAACCGGATCTTTCAGGCAGGCGCATGTTTCCGGGCCCGCTTACCAGTACAGAGCGGATAGCAGAACATATCGGTGGACTCGGTTTCGAACTCAAGTACAACATGAACTCTGGCTCGTCGGGAATCAAGTTTCCGGTTTTCATTTTGATGCATGCGGCGGTAGGGGCTTGTATTGATGAACTGCACGAAATAGATACGGTTTCCCGTTTATACCATTGGAATGCAACTTTGGGTATCGGCGTGAAGATTTCCGATGCTTTCGGCGCCGCCTTTCGGGGGGGAATTCTGCAACGAGCAGATAGAAGCTTTATCCCCTTCATTGCGCTTGATATTGGATCGATTGCATATAAATAAAGAAAAATGGAGGTTGATGGCAGCTTCTGGCTCGCTATTGTATTTGCCGCACAATCATTGTATGGTACAAGAGAGCGATTTTGTAATACAGGAAGGTGCGCAATGGCTGAAAAGAAATATATTGTTATCGCCGAGAAAATACGAACGGATATCAAGAACGGGGTATATACAGAGGCGGGCCGGATTCCACCAATCAGGGAACTGGCAAAACGGTATGGAGCAAACCCGCAGACAGTCAATAAGGCCACGGCGTATCTCGAATCATCGGGGTTCTTGGAACCCCGAAGGGGCGCGGGTTCAATGGTGCGCACGCCCGCTGCCGTGCCGGGCAGGACTAAAAAAGTGCTTATGCTTATCGACCGGCGCCGCGCACAGCTCTTGTCGGATCTCAATGATTTGGCCAATTATCACGGCAAGGATATTTACCTTTCGTACCTGATGGAGGCTTCCGCGCGGAACCTCGGCTCCGGTTTTGTTGTATTCGACCGGGAGGCTCCGCCGTCCCCTGAGTTTATAGCTGCCGTGAGCGAGGCTTCGGCTTTTTTGATCCAGGGAACGTTGCCTGATTTCTGTTTCGAGTATTTAATAGAAGCAAACATCCCTTCAGTCGTTATAAACCGCCATATCACGCCAGGAGCGGGCCGGATAGGGTCGATCCTGATTCCCGAAGGTCAGATCCGGGAGATGGTGAACTATCTGATGAGTCTCGGGCATACGAAATTTCTGTATGCCCTGTCGGACCGCTTTGACCAGACAGTTCTCTTCGATACTCGTTTGGAGATCCTGCGGGACGCCGTCGCTTCTTGCGGCTTTGCACCTGATGCCGTGGAAGTATTCATCTACTCGGATGTTCCTGGCAGGGATTCGGATCGCCTTGCTTCTCTTGTTTCCGCCGGCTTTACTGCAGCGATTGGTTATAACGACGTTTCTGCCGTTGGGCTTTACGGGCTTGCCTCTCGTGCGTCCCTTTCCATTCCCCACGACCTGAGTATTACCGGCTTCGATGATATTGTTCTCGCCCAGTTGGCCATACCGCCGCTGACAACTATCCGGGTTGACCGGCAGGAGCTGGTTCACCGTGCGTTTGCACTGCTCGATACACTCGAATCCCGGGAGCAGCCTTGCCGGATAGAGGAGCAGATAGGAACCAGTATGATCATTCGGCAGTCTGCCTTTCGCGTTTAATCTTGTATGATACAAAACCGGTAAAAAACAGTTGACAGATGCTTCTTGTATGGTATAAACTTATTTAAGTACCTTCAAGGAGGCGAATAGTGTTCGTTCATAAAAAGGGTTTGGCAGACCAGCGCGCCTGGTGGCTGATGCTAATCCCGGTCATCGCCTATTTTCTTATATTCAAATATCTTCCGGTAATCGGAATTGCCATTTCGGTCAAAAAATACAGTCCGTTCCTCGGCTTTTTCAGGAGCCCCTGGAATGGATTCGAATACTTCAGACAATTTTTCGCTTCTATTTATTTTGTCCGTGTGCTTCGTAATACGCTCGTGCTCGGGCT
Source organism: Treponematales bacterium (assembly GCA_038248875.1). Classification (GTDB taxonomy): domain Bacteria; phylum Spirochaetota; class Spirochaetia; order Treponematales; family Treponemataceae; genus Teretinema. The sequence goes on along the minus strand of JBBRWY010000029.1, from coordinate 29,466 downwards.
CTATTATCTGTTGTTCGCGTTCCCTGCGCCCATTGTTCTGGCTCTGTTGTTGAACGGGATCGGAAACCGGGCACTTAAAAAAACCTATCAGACCATCACTCTACTGCCTCACTTTGTGTCTTTCGTGGTCATCGCCGGTATTGCGGTAAATATGCTCTCTCCAAGTACCGGGGTAGTCAACGCATTTCTCGGGTTTCTGGGAATCGAGCCGGTTTTCTTCATGCAGAAGCAGGAATATTTCCGTGGTATCTATACGTTCATCCGGGTGTTCAAGGAATCGGGCTTCGAAGCAATCGTGTACCTTGCCGCCCTCATGGCAATCGATCCGACCCTCTACGAGGCAGCTGATGTCGATGGTGCCGGACGCTTCCGGAAGATGATCTCCATAACCCTGCCGTCGCTTGTTCCGACCATCGTTCTGATGTTTCTCGTTCGTGTCGGAAACATTGTCAGCGTGTCCTTCGAAGAAGTACTTTTGCTTCAGAACGAAGTAATCCTTGAAACATCGGAAGTTATCTCTACCTTTGTGTATCGGCGCGGGCTTATCGGCGCAGACTATTCGTATGCAACGGCCGTCGGCCTTTTCGAAACTCTGGTAGCGCTGATTTTGGTGATCAGTTCGAACTCGATAGCGCGGAGGTTTAAAAATGCTTCTTCACTCTGGTAGAACCGACGGATCACGTCTTTCCCGCGCCGCTGTACATATCCTGATGATCTGTATCTGTGCGCTGATGCTTTATCCGTTTGTATATGTCGTTTCGGCATCCATTTCCTCACCCGAAGCAATCAGAGCAAACCGTGTGGTGCTCGGCCCGGTGTTCCCGCTCAACCTTGAAGCGTACCGGCTTGTTTTTGCAGACCAGCGCATCTGGCAGGGATACGGAAACACCCTGTATTACGCCATCGTCGGCACGGCGGTAAACTTGGGCATAACGATTCTTGCTGCGTATCCGATTTCCCGCAAAGGCTTCCGCGGTGCGAAGTTTATGAACCTGTTCATTTCGATAACCATGTTCATATCTGCGACGGGTATGATGATACCGCTTTTTTTGGTAGTGAAGAGTTTTCATTTGCTGGACACGCGGTTGTCATTGCTGATTGTTTTCGCCGCTACACCTTTCTATATAATTCTCATGCGTTCGTTTTTCGCCACCATACCCGAGGAGCTGTTCGAGTCAGCTCTGATGGACGGCGCTTCCGAATGGACAATGCTGGGCCGTATCGCGCTACCTGTCTCGGGAGCTGCCTTGGCAACCATCGGACTGTATTATTTGATAAACCGCTGGAACGGTTATTTTTGGGCGATGGTTTTTATAACCGATGCCGCGAAACTTCCGCTTCAGGTGGTGCTGCGTCAGTTGATTGTCACGGCTCAGATGGGCGAGTCGATGGACATGTCTATCGACAAGGCGGGCACAACCGCCGAGGCTGTCAAGTATGCAGCTATCGTAGTTTCCACGCTTCCTATTGCAATGGTCTATCCGTTTATCCAGAAATATTTTGTCAAGGGTGTTACCCTTGGATCAATCAAAGGCTGATGAATGAACACAGGAGGTTCAAATGAATAAGTTGTTGGTGACGGTAATGGCCGTTACGCTCTCTTTCGGAACAGTTTTCGCTTCCGGCGGAAAAGATGGTGCAGCTGCCGCTTCGGGCGGTAAAGTTCCCCTTTCGGTATGGTCGGTTATGGCTGCGGAAATTCCGCTCACGCCGGATACGATCGAGGCTTGGAATGTGATCGAGAACAAAACAGGAACCGATCTTTCCTGGAAGTTCGTCAGCACCCTTTCCGAAGTTAAAGATCAGCAGTTCAACCTGATGATGGCAGCCGGCGATTTGCCCGACATCATCGCCTATTATGAAAAGTCCGGCGGACATACCGCGATCGAAAAGCTCGGATCCGAGGGAGCCTTTATTCCACTCGAGGATCTGATCGCAAAATACGCACCGAACCTCAAAAAGGTGATTCTTGATGATCCGGTCGTGCGCGCTTCCGTAACCGCGCCCGACGGACACATTTATTATGTGCCGATGCTTTCCGCTCTTAACGCAGAACGTGGCTGGTTTATCCGTACCGACTGGCTCGAAAAACTGGGCTTGAAAGAACCGAAAACAACCGAGGATCTGTACAATGTACTTGTTGCTTTCCGTGACGGAGATCCCAATGGCAACGGCCTGAAGGACGAAATCCCCATGGTGGCTCGCCGCCGCGGCGACGACTGGATGTACAACCTCGGCGCGCTTGCCTATGCGTTTGATGCAGATGTCGAGTGGGTCGTGCGGAAAGGGAAAGTATCCTATGGACCTTCCGAACCTCAGTACAAAGAGTATCTCGCCTATATCGCCCGCCTCTACAAGGAAAAGCTCCTCGATCAGGAAATCCTGACACGCAAGGGAAATCCCCGGGACGAGTTGCTTTCCAAAAATATTACCGGCTCACTCCATGACTGGTTTGCTTCTACCGCAGATCTGAACAAGTTGAGCGCAACCATTCCCGGTTTTGCCCTGAAGCATTTTGCGCCCCCTCTCGGGACGGTTAAAAAACCCTTCACCAGAATTCAGATGTCCAAGGTACGTGCGGACGGTGGATGGTCCATCACTGCGAAAAATAAGAACACCGTCGAGACTATCAAGATGATGGACTTTGTCTATTCGACTGAAGGCATCAAGCTGACCAATTTCGGTATCGAAGGCAAGACCTACAACATGGTAGACGGCGTTCCGGTATACACTGCCGAAATTACTAAAAATCCGGCTGGACTCGGCATGCACGAAGCACTGGTTACGAATGGTGCGCAGTGGAAGATCGGTATGATTCAGTCTATCGATTACGAGAAACAGTTTGCCAATGCCCAGGCTACCGCAGCCCGCCTGGATTATATGAAAAACTATATCGTCGAGAAATTCCCGACCCTTTCGTTTACGCCCGCCGAGACAGAAATCATCAAGGAAAAATACAGCCAGATCCAGCTCCTGACCACCGAAATGGCGGCACGAGTGATGGTTGGTGCCATGAGCGTTTCCGATTTCGATAAGGCTGTCCTTGACATGAAAAAAGTCGGCCTCGACGAAGTCGTCAAGATTTATCAGACCGCCTACGATCGCCGCTCCGCAAAGAAGTAATCGGTTTTAGTTCATTTGCCGCGGCGCTGGAGTTAATCCGGCCGCCGCGGATTTTTTTTATATCGAATGGAGAGCAAGAATGGACAACATCAAAGTGGAACAGTATTCCGCCCCGGCCGACTCGAGCCGCGAGGCCTTTGAGGCAGCCCTTTCCTTTTCGCTGACAAGAATCCATCGGAACATATCCACTTTTGGCCCGGGCCAATACCCCGCTCCGGCAAGTGTTGACAACATATATCAGCCCGTCGCGAACACCCTATGGACCAGCGCTTTCTGGACCGGCATGCTGTGGCAGGCTTGGGAACAATCGGGGGATGCGGTGTTTCGCGTCGCTGCCGAATCTCATCTCCCTGACTACCGTGCACGGCTTGATGGCCGTATTTCAACCCAAACCCATGACCTGGGTTTTCTGTATACCCTGTCCTGTGTCACCGCATGGAGGCTGACCGGAAACCGTGATGCCCGAGCGACAGCGCTCAAGGCCGCTGACCTATTGATGTGCCGCTTTTTCGAAAAGGCGGGCATCATCCAGGCGTGGGGTGACTTGTCCAATCCGGTTATGCAGGGAAGGATCATCATCGACTGCGCGATGAATCTTCCACTTCTCTATTGGGCCTCGGAAGAAACCGGAAATCCCTATTACCGCGAAGCCGCCGAAAAACATATCCGGCAGGCGAATGCCTCCCTTATTCGGCCGGACTGGTCGACCTTCCACACCTATTATTTTGATACCGAAACTGGACTTCCGCTCCGGGGTGTGACGCACCAGGGATATTCCGATACATCCTGCTGGTCCCGCGGGCAGGCCTGGTGCATATACGGCAACGCGATTTCTTTCCGATATCTGCGGGATCCCGCCCTTCTCGAGGCTGCCCGGGGCTCGGCTCATTATTTTCTGAAGCATCTTCCCGAAGACCTGGTTCCGTACTGGGATTTGGTCTTTGTAAACGGTGATGAAGAACGCGACAGCTCTGCGGCCGCAATTGCCGCGTGTGGCCTCCTTGAGCTTGCGTCGCTTTTGCCGCTCGTGGATCCCGACAAGAAGGTGTTCGAGTCTGCTGCGCTAAAGATGATGGAATCTCTTTCGCGGACGTACCTCGCCCATTCACTTCCCGATTCGAATGGTATTCTTGTTCACGGAGTATACGGCAAGCCGCAGGGTAACGGCGTGGACGAATGCGTTGCCTGGGGTGATTACTATTTTGTCGAGGCGCTTCGAAGGTTGCTTGGTAGCCCTGCATCGTATTGGTAGATAAGGATGTTTCCATGAGTTTTCCGTTTATATCGTTTTCGGCCAATCCATTGCACACGCGCGAAGACCTCCAGGAAAACCTGCGCTGCTTACTCGAGCCGCTTTCTGCTGCCTATACCGAAGGCGGTCTCTATCTCGGCAATGCGGGTGCACATTTTTCACCACGTGTCGCGCTAATGGAAGGCTGGAGCCGGACTATTTGGGGTGTTGCACCCCTTATAGCGGGTGGTGGACAGTATGCCGATGCCGCTCTTCATTTGGAAACACTCAGACAGGGGATCAATCCCGAAAGTAGCGGGTACTGGGACCTTCCCGGCGATCGCGACCAGCGGTATGTCGAAATGGCCGCGCTGGCTCTTGGTCTTTTAATCGCGCCGGAGTTCTACTGGAATCCCCTTACCGATACGCAGAAAAAGCAGTTGCATGTCTGGCTTTCGGCAATCGAGACCCACGAACTTCCGCAGAATAACTGGCATTTTTTCCGCGTTCTGGTCGCTTGCGCTTTCCGGAAACGTGGTCTCGCCGTCAACGAGGCGGCGGAACAGGAATCGCTCGATCTGATCGAATCGTGCTTTCGCGGAGACGGCTGGTATGTGGACGGCGCGAATAACACCTATGACCTATACAATCCCTTCGCCTTCCATTTTTACGGAATGGTGTATGCCCAATTCGCCTCCGAGCGAGATCCCGAACGCTGCGAGCGATTTCGCTCGCGTGCCCGGGAATTCGCAATGCAGTTTCTGCCATTTTTCCGGGAGGACGGTTCTTTTGTTCCATTCGGCAGGAGCCTGACCTACCGGTTTGCTGCTGTTTCTTTTTTCTCGGCATGTGCCTATGCTGGAGTCGAGGTGCTTCCCTGGGGCGTGATGAAAGGCATTGTACTCCGCAATGTGCGCTGGTGGTTTTCAAAGCCTATCTTCGACTCTGCAGGCCTTTTAAGTGTCGGCTATGCATATCCTGATCTCTTGATGGCGGAGCAGTACAATTCGCCTGGCTCCCCGTACTGGGCGCTCAAGGTGTACCTCGTACTCGCTCTGGACGGAAGTCATCCCTTCTGGAGTGCGGAGGAAGCGCATCTTCCACCTATCGCGAGTGTCACCTCGCTGCCGATTCCTCGCTATATTGTCACGCGCAGCGCTTCCGATGTGCAGCTCCTGACGCCCGGATGGTATCCCGGCTGGGAAGCCGTGCAGGCCGCAGCCAAATACGGAAAGTTCGCGTATTCCGCCCGCTTCGGATTTAGTGTTTCACACGGAAACTATACCCTCGAAAAAACCGGCTGCGATTCCGCATTGCTGTTGTCGGACGGGGACAATTACTGGCGCGAAAGACGCGAAACAACTGATCAGGTATGCGGCGCCAACTGGACAGCGAGCACGTGGAAACCCTGGTCAGATGTGACGATACGGACAATACTGGTCGGCCTCGGCGCCTGGCATGTGCGCATTCATCTCATCGAAAGCGCCCGTGCCCTCGAAACGGCAGAAGGTGGGTTTTCCCTTCCCCGATTCCACTTTCACGACAAGGCAGTCCCGCCCGAAATTCTTCTTGATGGAGAATCTGCCGGAATCCGCTACCCGTGGGCCTCATCCCGTATCGTCAATCTTGGCCCGATTCCACGGTGTGCGGGAAAAGTGCAAGCCGAGCCGAATCTGAATATCCTCGAGTCATCCGGTCTCATTCCCCTGCTTCGCGGTACCATAGTTGCCGGATCGTCTATCCTCTCATGCGCGGTGCATGCCGGTGACACCGATTCTCTGTCGGACCTGAACGTTCCGCGCATCGATTTGTCGGATGGCCTCGTCCGCGTGTTCGACAGCGACGGCAATCAAGTCGCGTCCTTTAATTACTGCTCTCAATATTGTTCTTTTTGAAGAAAGTAAGTCAAAACCTTTGCGTGATGCAATAGTTTTGACCTTGCTCAAATATCTTTCTTTCTTTTCGCAGCCTGGTCTTCAGTCTTTTAGCTTTCCCGTTTTTGCTCTGATCATTTTGGCGAGAGCGAGGAAGGCCGGCTTCGGATTGAGGTCGACGTCGAAAAGGTGGGCGGAGCCGTAGCCGGGGAAGGTTCGGGGTATCCAGCTATTTTTGTCGGTGTAGCACCACACAATTATATTGTGTGCGTTCGGTTCGCTTTGGGCGATTACCAGGAGCTTTTCGTATATGGCTATTTGAGCTTTTTCGCGTTCGGGAGTGACCGGCATCGCCACGCGGACATCGATTTCGGTGAAGTTTACAAAAAGCCCCAAGTCGTTGAACTGCCTGATATTGTCCCTGATAGCCTGCTCGTCGAGAGGCGAATCGGCCGACAGATGCAGCTGCATGCCGACCCCGTCGATCGGGATCCCGCGGTTTTTCATGCCTTTGGCGAGTTCGAAAAAGGCATCAGCTTTGGCGTTGCCCTTGTTTTCGTTGTTGTAGTCGTTCAGCACGAGCCGTGCTTCGGGGTCGGCTTTTCTCGCGATGATGAAGGCGATATCGACATAGTCCGGCCCCAGCACAGTGTACCAGAGGCTTTCGCGCATGGTGCCATTTTCGTTCAATACTTCATTGGCAATATCGTACTCATAAATTTTCCCCTTGTAGCGGGTCATGGTAGTGGTAATGTGGTCATCGAGCAGGGCGATTGCCGCTTCGCGGGTTTTAAGGTTGTTGACGTACGGGGGATTCTGCTGGTGCCAGACAAAGGTGTGTCCCCGCATCTGGATCTTGTTTTTTTGTGCGAACGCGACCATGGCGTCCATATCCGACCAGTTCCAGAAGTCGGCATTGGGGCGGAGGTTCTGCCATTTCATGGTGTTTTCGGGGACAATCAGATTAAAGTTGTCCTTGATCAGCTGTCTCTCCGCGGGAGTGGTAATCGACGCAGGCTGAATCGCCGTACCGAATATGAGATGCTTTTTATCTGCGGCTTTTCTGACGGTTTTTTCGGTGGCACACCCGATTGCGGAGAGCGCGACAGTGAGGGTCACGACGGTAATGACCAAGGCAGAAATGAACGTGTTGCGTTTTTTCATTTGTATCTCCTGCGGCGTATGGGGAATAGTATACCGGTACCGACGGAAAAAGAAAAGGAAGCCGCTGCGATTAATCATTTCTGATCTTGACTTTTGAACCATATAGTATGATATTTGAACCACGGAGGGAACCATGAGTTCAATCACGATTCATGAACTGGATACGGTGCTGGACCGCAGGTTGTCCGAAGAGGCAAAAAGGAATCAGATAAGCAAGAATCAGTTTATCAAGGAAACCTTGTCTCGTGCGTTGGGTTTGCCGGTATCCGGGCGTTTTGTTGACGAGTATCGTGAATTCTGCGGTGTATGGACTTCCGTGGAGCAGGACACCTTCAATTCTTTTCAGGCTGAAAATGTACAGATTGATGCAGGTGATTGGCAATCATGAGCAGAATTTTGATCGATACAAATGCATACACTGCCCTGATCGGTGGTGACGGGCGCATCGCGGATATTCTGGGCAGACACGAAGCAATATTGCTGTCACCGGTGGTTATTGCCGAATTGTATGACGGTTTTTTGAACGGAACGCGGAATGTAGAAAACCGGGCGATACTGAACCGGTTTCGGGAAAAACCCCGCACCGTTTGCGTGCCGATAACCGACAATACTGCCGAGTGGTTTGCCGAAATTAAACGGATTCTCCGTAAAAAAGGACGCCCTATACCGATCAATGATGTCTGGATAGCAGCGAGTTGTATGGAACATGGAGCCGCACTTTTGACCCTCGACGCCCATTTTGCCGAGATAGACGGTTTGCTCAGGGTATAAAAAAAGGAGTCCGATTGAGGGGGCTCCGAAGATAGACTTTCGCGCTGCTTTAAGCCTTGTGCCTCAACCTAATTCCGGATCGTATTTTGCACGCTCGCCTCCGGTAAATTTACAGCGGGTACGAGCGAGCACGAGGGACGCTTCGCCAATCGTTTTGACGCTTGTCCGTACGGGTACGGCGACGCGTTTCAAGTGCATGCCGATCAGGGTGCTGCCAATATCGAGTCCCAAATCTGCGGTGACTGCTTCGACGAGGACGGGTTCTTTCATTCCCGCGTAGGAAGCGGTCGCGAAGGCCCCGCCTGCATGAGGGTGGGGGATGGCGTTGACGCGTTCGAGGCCGAGTTTTTGCATTGTCGATTTTTCGACCACCAGTGCCCGGTTCAGGTGCTCGCAGCATTGGGCCGCGAGGAAAAGTTTTTTCTCGTGACAGAATTCGGCAAGGGTTTCGTATATCACCTTCGCTACCTCGGGGCTGCCAGCGGTTCCGATTTTTTTACCGATTACTTCGCTCGTGCTACATCCAACGACGAGTATGCTGCCTTCTTCGGCTTTCGAGACAGCGTAGAGTTCGTCGAGCCCTGTGCGTAAATCTGTTTGTATTCTTTTGAGCATGAATGTCTCCTTGGAATAGTGTACATCCGGCGGGGTTGATGGGGAAGTGGTTTGGGCGATTGTTATATACCTACCGGTAGGTATAGTGTGCTGGTTCACACCACCCCAATAAAAAAGCCGGTCCCCTCGCGGAGACCGGCTTCAACACTACATCAATCTGTTTTCGGTTACTTGACTACCGGAAAACCTTCGTTCACCCAGCCGGAAGGCGCGGTGACCGGGGTGCCCATGCCGCTCTTCATCGAGACGGCATCGTAGCCGAGGAGGCGGAGAATACCGACAACCTGGCCGGCGGTTTGACCGGAATAGCAGTGCACTACAAATGTCTTGTTTTTGGGAAGCTGTGCAAAACCGGTCTGCATGCCCTTTACGAAGGGAATGTTGATGGAACCGGCAATGTGACCTGCGTCGTAGTCTTTGGCCTGCTGGACAGATACTACAAGGAGATCCTGCTTGGCATCGAGCGCGGCCTTGATCTTGTCGGCTGCCCAGATGTTGTTTCCCTTTGTCGGGATCGCGGCGAAATAAGCTTCGACTGCGGTCATGATGGACGGGTCGATTTTCATTCCTGTTTTTTCCGGAGCGGGAGTTGCGGTCGTGGTCACGCGAGCTTCATAGCCTTCGGTTTTCGTGATCCCGAGATTCCATCCGTACTGGATGGATTGGGCATTGATTCCTGCTACGACGAGAACGGCGACCGCCTGGCCGGCTGTCTGTCCGGTATAGCAGTTGACGTATACCGGCACAGCATCGGGAAGCCAGGCAAGAGCTGCAGTCAATGCAGGACCGAACGGTGCGTTTACGGCACCCTTGAGGTGACCCTTTTCATAGTCTGCAGCAGTGCGGATGTCGAGCAGGAACAGTTTTTCCTTTGCGTCGATCGAGGCGAACACCTTGCTTGCGGGAATGACCCTGGAGCTCGGAAAGTCGGCGAAGTAAGCCATTGCCGCTTTTTCGAGCGGGGTCATCTTTGTCGACTGTGCTGTCACAGCCAGATTACTCAGCAGCAGTGCTGCCATTACCAGTACGGCGATCCGTATTTTCTTCATTTCAATTCCTCCATATATTCTTGACCTAACAAAAACCATACGTTATTGACCGGATCAGGATGCGTCCTCGACGACCGGCTGCGCTTCGGCAGGTGTTGCGACGGTGTATACCGGAACATCCTCGGCAGCGCTCCATTCAAGCCATGCACCATCGTAGATTTTCAGATTTCGATACCCCGCGTTGTACAGGGCGGCAAAAGTCTGTGCTGCGCGGATCGAAGTCTGGCAGTAAATAATGACGGTGTCTTCCGGCATGATCCCGTTTTCCTTGTAGAGAATACGGATCTGCTGTACCGGTTTATACGTGCCGTCCTTAAAATTATTACTCTCAAAATTGATATGCACAGAACCGGGAATCGTGCCTGCGGCGAATTCCTCGTCGGTACGGACATCGAGAAGGATTGTGTCCTTTTTCGGGTTGTCCAGAAGACTGAGTATTTCGCTCTTGTCTGCTACGAGAGCCGTGTTGAATGCTCCTGCTTCGTAGACAGCCGGCGTAACCGTCATTTCTCCGGTTGTAATTTCGGCACCTTCAGCGGTTAGCGCGTCGATTCCCCCGGAAACGATTTTGATCTCGCCCTTGTGGCCATAGACCATCAGTGTCCAGGCGAGGCGGCCCGAGTCCATGTTGCTATTACCGTCATAGATCAGGATTCCGGAGTTCGTCGTGAGTCCGGCGCTGCCTGCAGCAAGTGCGACGACGTCGGGTGCGGCGATACAGTTGTCTACCGGAATGTTTCCGGTGATCTGTGCACGCTCGATATTAACGGCTCCTTTGGCATGGCCTTTCGTGAACGAGCTTGCTTTCTGTGCGTCCACAAGAGTCCATGTTCCTTCTTTCACGAGCGAAAGAGCTTCACGCGCCGATACGATAAGCGTTCCCGATTTCTCGTATGTACCGCTGCATCCCGTAAAAAGAAGTACCGCGAGGAGCGGGATATACTTCAACAAATGTTTGATAACCATCTTTTAATCCTTTTCTGCACGCGTCAGTTGCAGGCGCAATCCGTTATTCCGAGGGACTTCAGTACGGCTTCGCAGGTGAATGATTCTTCAAAGACCTTTATGATCTTTTTATCTTTCACTACAGCGAGGCTCGGAACGCGGTGGATGTTCATTCGGTTCGAAATACCCTTCGATTTGTAAACGTCCACGCGAGAAACATGGAAACGGCCTTGCGCCTGTTTTTCGATGAGGTCTATGTCGCACAGGTATTCACGGCATGCTTGTTCGGAGGCATCGTACACAAACACGACTCCGTCCTTGCCGAGAATCTGGTTGTGATAGACTTCAAGCTCGGCAATGTATTTTTCCGCGGCATAACCGCCGATAGCGCCATCGCCAACTGCTGTTGCAACCTGCTTGAGGAATTTTTCAGTAATGTCGCCCACTGCAAATACGCCGTCGACCCGTGTTTGCTTGTTTTCGTTGACCGGCAGATACCCTTTGGCATTGACTTCAACATGGTTGATGAATATTTCGGAATTCGGAATGTAGCCGATGAACTCGAAACAGGTTGGTGTTTTTACCGGAATTTCCTCGCGTGTCTTGACGTTCTCGAGTATAACGGTTTCGAGATGATCCGTGCCCTCGAATCGTTTTACGGCGCTGTTCCAGATGAATTCCATTTTCGGATTGGCCAGGGCTTCTGCCTTGGCGATTTCGTTGCAATCCATTCTTCCCTTGTCGTGGATTACCGAAACCATAACCTTGTTCGCGAACTTTGTGAGGAAAATGCCTTCTTCGATTGCGGCGTCGCCGGAGCCGATGATGAGGATGTCTTTGCCTGAATTCGCGGCGGCGTCGCAGGTTGCGCAGAAAGAGATTCCTTTGTCAAAAAGGAACTTCTCCTCGTTTTGTGCTCCTGTTACACGGGGGCGTCCACCCGAGGCGATAATGACGACTTTCGATTCGAAGATGTTGCGGAAGGTTTCAACTTTTTTCATCTCGCCCGAAAAGTCGACGCTCTTGACATCTGTTCCCTTGAATTGCACGCCGAATTTTTTCGCCTGTTTTTCGAATAATTGCATAAGACCGAGACCGGTCGTTCCTTCGGGGAAACCGGGATAGTTCTCGATTTCGTTTGTGTAAGTGGCAAGGCCGCCTACGAGGGATTTTTCGATAAGCAGGGTTTTAAGCCGGGCGCGTCCGCAGTAGATACCGGCCGTCATGCCGGCTGCTCCGCCCCCGATTATCACGACATCGTATGTTTCAATTTTTTTATCCGCTGACATAGGTTGTTCTCCAGATTACATGAAAAATTTCACCAGAAGTTTGCTTCCGATGAATGCGCCGAGGAACAGGAATATCGCGTATACCCATCCCGACAGTGAAAGCGAGGCGATGCCGCTGTATAGAGCCCCGATATTACAGCCGAAGGTTATCCGCGCGCCATATCCCATAAGAAGGCCACCGAGCACTGCCGCAATGACTTGCTTCAGGGATTTGATCTTTTTGATCTTGAATTGCGAAGCCATCAGCGTAGCGAAGAGGGCACCGAAGATGATCGCGAGATTCCGGATTGTCGCCGGATCTTTGAAGAATCCCCGTGCAAGAATGGCCTGTGCCTCGTCAGACGAGAAATAGTACCATTTGTCGACGTTACCTCCGAAAAGTTGGAAGAGCCAGGCTCCCCAGTTGGAGAAGGCCCCGGTAACTCCCCATGGATTTCCGGTCGTGGCTAGGGTGACGATCTGGAATACGGACAGAAGTATTGCTCCGGTTACATACGGCCATGCGTCCTTGAACCACAAGAGATAAAATTTGTTCTTTTTAAGTTCCATTCGGGTACCTTATTTCACCTTTTCGATAATGCATTCCCATTCACCGTCTTCGACTTCTTCGACTTCGACGTTGTGGCCTTCCTTGCGCGCCCATTCGGGAACATTTTTCATCGCACAGCTGTGATCGATCTGGACAATGAGGACATCGCCGACCTTCAGTTCCTTGAGTTTCTTTTCGGTCTTTACGAGCGGGACAGGGCAAGCTTCTCCGAGACAATCCAGTGTGTATTCAGCCATTTTGTTTCTCCTTGATATTGTGTGGTTGTAAAATGTGTACCGGGAAAAATCACTCCCCGGCTTGTTCCTTTTTTCTGTTTTCCCATTTATCCGCCGCGATGTACAGACAGCCGATTATGAGAAGCTGTACAACGATTGCTCCGCCCCATCCGAATACGTCCGGGAGGAATACGGCCTTGCCGTTCGAGATGGCGTTCAGCTGCCACCAGCCGAGATCGTGTGCGCCCCAGAGCGAGCCAACAATAAAAAACGCCAGAGAAAGCATCTGCATGACAAAACCTTCGCCGACACGCATCAGTGTTCCTGACGCGCAGCCGCCTGCAATTACCATGCCGATGCCGAAGAGGATTCCTCCCGCTGCTGTGGCGAAACTGACCGGAACCACAAAGGACTGTCCGGGTATCGGTTGACCCTTAAGGAAGGCACCGTACTTGATTGCCCAAAAGCCGAGTGAGGTAATCGCAAAAGCAACCAGAACGGCACGTGTAACTGAGGTGCTGCCGGTAAGTGCAGGATCGCGCATACTCGCGGTGAAGCAGAAGCGGGAGCGCTGCAGGATGAAGCCGAATGCGATTCCGGTAAACCAGAAAATCGCCAATTTTTGATCGATTACACCGAGAAAGATTCCTGCAGCTGTCAAAATGACGCCGGTCAGGATACCTACAGGTATCAGGTCCTTTTTTTTCTTGCCTGACCCTGCACGCACTGACGAGCGCCGGATGCTGCCCGTGGCAGCGGTTGTTTCGGGGACATCGCCCATAAAACCTCCAAATAAAATTTTATCGATAAGTTATGCTTTATTATACAATGATTACTTGCTTAAAGCAATCATTTCCTCGGACAATTATGCTTGCTACTTTGGTTTTTTTTTATTACGCTTCGAGCCTCTTGCAAAAGTCGGTTACTTTTGCAAGAGGCTCTTGGAGAATTTTAACAAGTCTTTGTAGAACAACAACTTGTTGGATTTCTCCACCTACATTATTGGTTGATCTTGCAAAACTTTCTAAGTTTTGCAAGATCCTCCTTCTACGAGGAGCTTGTCGGACTTGTGGATTTTGAGTGCTAATAAGCGCTCAAAATCCCGATATAAGGGCTCCTTTGGGAGTTTGAAAGGTAGAAAAATCGCATATAATGCAATTTTTCCATTATTTGAAGGACAAGTCCGACAAACTCCTAGAAGAATCAGGAGGCTCCTGCATTATGACAATCGCACCGAGACATGCAGTTTATTTCCTGGTGTTCTGGTTTTTAGCGAACCTTTTTTGTCTTGACCGTTTCCCTTTTGTCCATTCTGATGAAATCTGGCTTGGCGGACTGACGCGCACTATGGTGCAAAACGAATCCTTCGCGGTTACCGAACCTTTTTTCGATCTCCAGACACGCAAGCCACACGCTCTGAAAATTCTCTTTCATGCAGGGCAATCCCTTTTTCTGCAACTATTCGGGTTCACTGTATTCGGACTTCGTTTTTTTTCTCTTGTGAGTGGGACTATAGGGCTTTGGCTTTTTTATAAATTGCTTCGCGTCACCGGAATTTCTCCGGGTGCGTCGCTTGCGGGCATGATCATGCTTTCACTCGATTCGCAGTTTCTGTATGCTTCACATTTCGGACGACAGGAAATTTTGGTTGCAGTTTTCATGTTTGCAGGCCTGTTGCTATTTTTTGGCGAGACTCGTCGGCCCCGCTTTCGGGCGATGTGCGTCGGGTTTTGTACCGGTCTTGCTCTCGGGGTGCATCCGAACGCATTTATCGTAGCCGTGCCTGTTTCGCTATTGTACGTTGTGACGGTTTTAAACCGCAGGCGTACAATTCGCGAAGGACTTGTTTTCGTCGGAGCCGCGGCATTGGCCTCCCTTATTTTTATTTTTTCTAGTTTCATGATGAATTCTGATTTTCTATCGAATTACTCGGCTTTAGGCAGGAGCATCGGCGTACGATCGGGGCTCGCAGGCCGGTTCGCAGATTTTCCTCATTTCTTCTTCAAGCTCTTTGAGCGAATCAGCGGTACGTATTACACGCCGGATATCAGACCGCAACTGTTGATTCTTTTTGCTGCCACTTGCATCGCCACGGGTACAGCCGTTTGGTCACTGGTTAAAAAGCGTAATTATTTTATAAGCTGGACTTCCGCGGAGAAGGCCGGAGTCGTGGGCATTTTCGGAACGGGAGCGGGTGTTTTTATTCTGGGAAAATTCAGTCAACCCTCGATTGTTTTTTTAATCCCCTTTCTCTATATCTGTCTTACGTCACTTCTGTCACGTTCCCTTGTTGGCGAAAGGCCTTTTCGGTATGCACGGATGCCTATTGCCATTCTGGCCGTACTGCTTGCCTTGTTTTCACTTGATGGAGTAATAGCGGATGCAAGGAAAGAAACTGAAACGTACGATGATTTTCAAAACAATCTGACTGCTTTTGTGTTGCCGGGTACGCGGACGCTCGGGAACCTCTCTTGGGGGATTCCGCTGCAAACGGAAAATCTTGTCGACATCCGCAATCTCGCGTTTCTGGAAAATGCAGGTCAGAGCCTTTCGGAATATATTATAAAAAATAAAATTGAATGCATCATCGTTTCGGACGAGCTTGATTTTGTCTATGCCTCAAGGCCGGTGTGGAACGTTCTTTATGGAAATCCTGCGCGCTGGTATCCCGAACTTCGGGATTTTATTTCGGTGCATTGCACGCTTTTGGGCGAGTTTTCCAGTCCGGGGTATGGAATGCGGATTGTTTCGCGCAGATACACTCGTGACTGGAAAGTACGCGTCTATCGGGTTGCCGACGAGGAAATCGTGCGATAGATGTTCTTCTTAAGTTCCTTGATCTCTTCCTCCCGCAATACATCATTTTCTGAAAGCTCGACTGAGGCTTCTCCGGCAAGGTCGCCGTTGCCGGCAAGTAGCAGGATCCGGTCCGCGGTACGAACCGCTTCGTCTATATTGTGGGTTACCATAAGGATACTTGTGCCGGTCGATTCGCGCACCGAGATAAGTGTACGTTGCAGGTCTTTCCGGGATGGTGCATCGAGTCCTTCGAAGGGCTCGTCGAGAAGAAGCATTTCCGGATCGGCCGCAAGCGCCCGGGCGAGGGCCACCCGTTGTTTCATGCCGCCCGAAAGGCGGGACGGAAAAAGGTGTCCTGCGTTTGCGAGTCCGGTCAGCGCCAGAAGCGATTCCGCGCGGGCGCGATTTTTCGTTCGCATCGGAAAAAGCACATTATTGGTAGCAGTAAGCCAGGGAAAGAGCTGGGCATATCCTTGAAAAACCATAATGCGGCTTCGCTCCGGTTTTCGTATTTCGATTCCGTTGAACAATAACTCTCCTTCGTTCGGGAAAAGGAAGCCCGCCGCAAGATTGAGCAGGGTGCTCTTGCCGCAGCCTGAAGGACCGAGCACGCAGATGATTTCACCTCGACCTTGAGTAAAGGAAAGGTTTTTAAGTATTTTCTTGTCTGTTTGGGGATACGAGAATGAAAGGTTTTTACAGTCAAGGATAGTATCGGTGTTTTTCATGTCGATGCATTCCAGCGGAGCAGTGTACGCCGTTCAAGCTGCCCGAACAGAACAGTTTCAACCGTGAAGCCGATGAGGATCAGCATGAGGAGTCCCGCATACATACCTGGGGTGTCCATGAATACACGGCGGTTGAACACATACCACCCGAGGCCTCCGCGGCCGCCTGAAACACCAAAAAGCATCTCTGCACTTAACAAGGCTCGCCAGGCACGAGCCCAGGCAATCTTGAATCCCGAGAGCATCGCGGGAAAGGAGGCGGGAATCATTATCGATATAAAAAACCGGGGGAAAGAAAGTTCATAGTTTCTGCCGATACGCGGATAGAGCGGCTCTGCGTTGTCGAAACCCGAAAGCAGGTTGACGCAGAGCGGCCACAGAACCGAGTGAAGAATGATGACCAATACCGGCCCGGTTCCGACGCCGAACACGAGCAGCACGAGAGGCAGGAGAGCGATGCCCGGTAGCGGATGGAAAACGGATACGAGTACTTCGAGAAAACTGCGGAACAACCTGTTGGCATAGGCGATCGCGGTCAGGAGGATGGCGAGTAGTGTACCACCCGCGAGTCCTGCGCAGACGAGGGCTATGGATCTGGCGGTGCCGGACAAGAGTGCTCCGGAAACGCTTTCGGTGACGAAGGCGAGGGCGATCGACTCGATGGGTGGTATGATGAGCGGGGATACCAGTCCCGAAAGTGCAATCCCTTCCCACAGCGCGAGGAAAATGAGCGCCCATACTGGTTTAATCCAGGGTGGAAGTCGGTTCGTGCCTTTTTTCTCGTTACCGATAAAGGGCCTCCTGCGCTGTCATCGCGGACTTGAGGTAGCCCTGTGCGCTCATGAAGGAAATGAATCGGTCGAGACCGGCCACTTCCGTGGAAAAGGTCATGCCCTCCCGTGAAAGATAGTCGCGCAGGACCGTTTCATCCGTTCCGTACAGGCGTGCGAGAATCTTCGCACTTTCATTTGGGTTTTTAGTAAGGAATTCGATCGCTTCCGAGATCGCGGCTCGGAGTTTTTTCGCGTCTCCCGGTCGCTCCTTCAAAAAGCGGTCTGCGGCCATGGCAACGATAAAGGAATAGGCGCCGCCGAAGGCATCGTTTCCCGAAACGATCACCTTGTATGGCCGGTCATTATCCACTTTCGCAGCAGTTTCCTGGAAAAGATATGGTGGCGCCGTGAAGTGCGCCTCGACCCCGCCGGAAAGGAGTGCCGCCATGCCGTCGGGATGGTTCAGTGTTACGAGCTGGCCGTCCAGCATTTTCGGGTTTTTCCCTATACGCTCGAGGGCCATCGAGAGCAGGATGTGCTGGATGCTGCCGGGCTGAGGCAAGGCAATGCGCATATCCGGTGTGATGTCGGAAAGCGAAGCGAGTTTGCGTGAATCGGCGACGAGGCCGACCGGTGAACGGGACAGACCGCAAAGTATCTTCCACTCCATTCCCTTGTCGCGGCCGATGAGAAATGGGGGTATACCAAGACAGCCCGCGTCTACCTTGCCAGCGACAACGGCTTCACGAATGGCGGCCGTATTGTCCATCTGTACCCAGCGAATTTCTGTGTCCGGGAGCAGTTTCTCGAGGATGTGTTTTTCTTTCAGTATCTGGATCGGTGCGTAAGCAAGTCCGTACTGTTCGGCTATCGTCAGCGTTTTTTTTTCCGGTGTGCAGGAGGTCGCGAAAAGGACAGTGAAAACGCAGGCTGCAAGTGTGGCTATCAGTTTTTTCATTTTAAGCTCCTGTTCATAAGCATGAAAGTATCGGCGGAAAGCATACTTTTTCCGTGCGTGTCGATTGCAACAAGACAGCTGACAGCGAGGCAAGTGATCCGGTCCGCCTCGTCGGGCGAAGCTGCGCATACTATAAAGTATCCGGCCCGCTGTGTCGAGTTTTCCTTCTCTCTGATTCGGGTGCCCGGCGCGAGAAGGAATTTTCCGTTCATTATGCCGGGAATGGCAAGCACGAGGTCCATTCCGCTCTGTAGGGCGATCTCTCCCGTGGAATAAAAAAACATCTGGAGCGATACGGCCTTATTTCGGCTTTCTTCGTCGACGTGGTCAAAAACTGTTGTATCGTATTCGAGCGTGCAACTCCGTCTGATCATCGTACCGAGAATGTCTACCCCTGTTATCCAGGGAATGAACTCGTCCTCGTAGGCACCTCCGAGTCGGCAGGCAACCTCGTTCACGCGTATGCCTTTTTCTCCGACGAGATATTGGGCATAGAACGGGCCGGTCTGCAGATTGAATGCGGTGATGATTTTTTGGGTAAGTGCACGGATTTCCCCCTCGCGGTCCGCAAATCGTGACGGGTAATGGTGGGCGAGGCACACTCCGATATGGGGCGGATTGTCCACCGTAACGCGATCGGTCGTGGTGAGGGGGCAAAACACCCCGCTTTCCATCCACCCGCTGACGGTTATTTCTCCGGAGGGATAATACTCCTCGATGATGGCTACTTTTTCGCGCGAGAAGGATAGGACGACCGGAAAAACAGGGGGGATTTCATCTATTGAATCAACGCGGAACACGCCTCGCTGTCCCTGCGAATCTAACGGTTTGATTACGAGCGGGAAGGCGAGCCCTTCGATATCGACAGTAGTAAAATTCTCGTCCGTTATCCTGAAGGGGCTGGTTGGTATTCCGAAGGAGACAAAAGCCCGTTTCATTTCGCGCTTGTTCGTGACGAGTGCCGCCTGAGTCGGAGTGAGAAAGTAGGGGATGCCAAGTTTAGCTGCTGCCTTCGCTGCGGTCAGGACCGGTTGATCCGTTCCTGTTGCGAGGAACGCGCGGCTTGCAAAGGTGTGGGCATCTGCGGCGACCCCATCGCTGTCGAAGGTGGAGGCATGGGAGACAAAATCGGCGAGGGCAAGCCCCGGTGCTTCCGGATTTTTGTCGGAAACTACGGTTTTGATACCCAGATCGGTTGCCCGCCGTATGGCTGCAATCTGGCTGGCACTGCCTCCAAGAATGTGTAGCCGAAAAAGGCTTGAATATCCGCCACCGGTCGAAGGTGTTATCCATTGGTCCTTTGCCGCATCCGGATTCACCTTTTTCTGAAATGCCTTGAATACCGGAGCGTAGTTCAGCATGAGTCTTACAAACAGGGCGAAACGGGTGAGCGGCTGGTACCGTGAGGCAGGTCCGGTTTGTGGAGAAACAAGGGCCGGGGGATCGTAAGTGATATGCGTCAATTGCAGGGGCCGGGTCTGTCCCAGAGCAAAAAATTGTGCCGACAGATAGGGGAAGGTTGGCCGGACTTCGGTGAGTCTATCAATCAGGTTCCGGTTGAATATGCGGAAGCTGCCGATCCGCAGGTTCCGCGGTGTTTCTTTCGGGGTGCCCAGACAAAACCGGAAAAACAGGTCGCGAATCCGGCTGCCCGACTTTATGGATCCTGTGCCGCTGGCCTTGGGAACCGCGTAAACCAGGTCAAAACCCGAAGCAGCCTGTTCGAGGAGCTGGGTTAACAGTTCAGGCGGGTGGGCCAGATCGTCGTCCATGGTTACAACCCAGCCATTCGTATCGCCGGGAAACAAGTCCCGTACGGCGGCGAGTCCGCAGAAAAGAGCATTCTGCTGTCCAGTGTTTGTTTCAAGACCAATCCATCCGGTCCGGGGATATCGTGCTGCAAGCGATATTAGGACTTTGCGTGAAGCATCGGTACTCCCGTCGTCAACAAAGAGCAGATGCCATAAAAAATTCTCGAGGGCCGGAACTTTCTCGATCCTTTTAACCAGTGTTTCGAGGGTGTATGGATTGTTGTAGACCGGCACAATAATCGAAAGAACCGTCTGCTTTGCAGTCTCCAGGCAAGAAAGAGTAGTCCCGTAACCGGAATTAATGGGGATGTTGGCGACGCGCAGCTTTGGACCTCTCTTGTCGGAAACTGGTACAGAATAGCGGGAGTGCACCAAAAAATCTAGCGCCCCTCCGTTCGTCTGGTGATATCCATGCAGGACACCATTATTCCGCAAACCTTTCCGTTCTTGTCGTGCAGCGGGGACTTGTTCGTTTCCAGGAGTATTTCATTTTCTGTTTCCTTGAAGGCGGTTTCGACGATATGAGTTTGTACTGTATCTGTTTCCATAATTTTCCGGTCCATTTTGAGGAAATGATCCGTTTCTTCGCTTGTCCAGGCAAAGTCCCGGTCTGTTTTTCCGATGATAGCCCGGGTATCGGAAAGTCCGACCATTTTTGCATAGTTGGCGTTGCAGCCGAGGAAAACCGAATTGATGTCCTTCCAACAGATAGCTTGCGGAATTGTATCGAGGATAGTCTGGAACAGTTCATTCGCTTCCCGAGCGGATTCTTCGGTCTGTTGCAACGTCTCGTTCTGCTGCTGCAGAGCAAGTCCTGCCCGTTTTCGCTCGGTAATATCGAAACACGAGACAATCACGCAGGAAAGGGTATCGGTACAGCCGGGTGCGACAGCCAGGCCAAGAAAAGCCGATTTGATTCCCTCCAACGATGTAGAGACCGAAATTTCGGTCTCGAAGTATGTTTTTCCTTCGGCAAGTGCGATCAGCTCCTCCCTGAACATTTCAAAGGAATCTGCGTTGAACCCGAAGGTCAGGTTCGGTCCAAGCAGGTTTTTTTTGTCGCTCTGTAAAAAACTGATACCGGTGTTGTTTATGTCGACAACCTGTACGAGCGAGGCGAACCGGGCGACCTCGCCGGGATTCTTTTCAAAATAGGAGCGCCAGTTTTTTCCTTCGGTCGGACGCAACAAGTCAAACTGCTTCTTCAGTTCGGAGAAATCTTCTTCCCATATTGATATGGGCGAATGGTCAAAAAGGGTACGGAATTTTTGTTCGCTGATCTTGAGTTGCTCTTTTTTTTTTCGTTCGCTGATTTTTGCGTCGAACAGCTTGAATGCCATCTTTATGGATGCATCGAGAACTGTAATGGAGGAATTTTTGACAACATAGCCATAAGAAGTGATTTTTTCGGTTTTTTCGACTATCGCGCTTTCGGTGTGAGAAGATAAAAAAACGATTGGCAAATCACGGTTTTGCAGGATTTGCGCCGCGGCTTCGGTTCCGTCAATTCCGCTTCCCAAATCGATGTCCATCAGAATGAGGTCAATATCCGATGTGCATGCAGCCAATTCCACCGCTTTCTCGCCACTGTCCACCGTGATCACCTGGTAGTCGTGTTTTTCGAGGGTCATTTTACCTGTCATCGCCTGAATAACTTCATCTTCGACCAGCAGCAATTTTTTTCTTGTACTGTTTTTCATGATAATTTCTCCAGGTTAGATGAGGATCTTGCAAAACTAAGAAAGTTTTGCAAGATCAATCAATAATATAGGTGGAGAATTCTAACAAGTTGTTGCTTTACAAAGACTTGTTAGAATTCTGCAAAAGCCTCTTGCAAAAGTAACTGACTTTTGCAAGAGGCTCATATACTTATGTATAAACCTTCTGGAGGAAATTTTCAGTCATGAACGTCAAAATATTCAATTCCCTTGTGGCAGAGCGGGCATTCCCAGTCGTCCGGAAGATCATCGAATTCGGTTCCGGGCGGGATATTTTGTGTCGGATCGCCTTTGTCGGCGCGGTAGACATAGCCGCAGTTCGAGCAGGAAAAACGCATGGTGAGCTCCTTTACTTTCATGTTAGCAGGGCACTGTTTTTATGCCTATACCCGGAAAAAGTATTTGCATATTTTTCTTTACAACTGGAAAAAGTGGGTTTATAATCTCCTTATATGCAATGCACGCGAGTGCATAAAAAGGGGGAGCAAATGATTGAAGGGGGCAGTACCCGTCCTGTTTCGGTCGGCCTTACCTACGGTATGGTTGGCGGCGGCGAGGGGTCTTTTATCGGCGGCGTGCACCGCAAGGCTATCGCCCTTGACGGTCTGGCGCGAATTGCGGCCGGCTGTTTTTCCCGCGACCTTGCAAACACCCGCACAACCGGCGCGGAACTCGGGATATCGGAAGAGCGTCTCTATACCGATGCCGCTGAAATGGCAAAAAAAGAGGCAACCCGTTCGGACGGAATCGATTTCGTAGTCATCGTTACGCCGAATGCGTCCCATTATTCCATTGCGCGCACCTTTTTGCAGGCAGGTATCAATGTAGTGTGCGACAAGCCCCTGTGCTTCGAAATAGCAGAAGCCGAAGAGCTTGCCGCTCTGGCCAAGTCGAAAAATTTATTGTTCTGCGTAACTTATACGTATACCGGATATCCTGCGGTCAAACAGGCTAAGGCAATGATCGCCTTGGGCGAACTTGGCGATATCCGTTTTGTCAACGCCGAATACGCGCAGGAATGGCTTGCCACCCCGATCGAGACCAGCGGCCAGCGTCAGGCAGCCTGGCGGACCGATCCGGCCCAGACCGGCAAATCGAACTGCGTCGGCGATATCGGCAGTCATGTCGAAAATCTCGTGCATTATATCACCGGTCTCGACATCAGCCGTCTGTGTGCGCGACTCGACATATTCCTACCCGGCCGGGTGCTCGACGACAACGCCAGCATCATGGTCGAATATTCTGGCGGAGCAAAAGGTCTGTATTGGTCCAGCCAGATTGCTATCGGCAGCGACAATGCCCTTCGCATTCGTGTGTACGGCACCAAGGGCAGTCTCGAATGGGCACAAGAAAATCCGAACTACTTGAAAGTGACGATGCTCGATAAACCCGCTGAAGTCTGGTCCCGCGGACGCGATCCCTTCGTTCCGCACGCACAGGGTTTTTCCCGCATCCCTTCAGGCCATCCCGAAGGTTATTTCGAGGCGTTCGCCAATGTGTATGTTGCGTTCTGCCGTACCCTGCTCGCTAAAGTCGAAAAACGTTCAATAGCGGCTGACGAAATGGATTTCCCGACCGTCGCAAACGGCCTTGCGGGAGTCGCCTTTATCAATAAATGCGTGGAAAGCTCCCGGAAAGGTTCTGTCTGGGTGCATCTGGACTAAAAAAAACAATACTTTGAGAGGTATGCCATGTCACGTAAAGTAACCCTGTTTTCCGGCCAGTGGGCCGACCTTCCCTTCGAAACTCTGTGTTCCAAGCTGAAGGCATTCGGCTTCGATGGCGTAGAGATTGCCTGCTGGGGTGACCACATGGATGTCCGCCAGGCAGCAAAGGATCCCGCCTACGCACAGAAGAAAAAAGCGGTGCTTGCCGCTAACGGCCTTTCGGTCTGGGCACTTGGTGCACATCTTGTCGGTCAATGTGTGGGCGACCTCTGGGATCCACGGCTCGACAATTTTGTTCCTGATGACTGCAAAGGAAAACCCGACAAGATCCGGGAATGGGCCACTGAAGAAATGAAGGCAACCGCCCGGGCTGCAAAGGCGATGGGCTGCAAGGTTGTCACCGGCTTCATGGGTTCGCCCGTATGGAAGTACTGGTATTCCTTCCCCCAAACCTCCGACGAGATGATTGAAAACGCCTTCGCCGAAATCGTGCGTGTATGGACACCCATCTTTGACGAATTCGATGCCTGCGATGTTAAGTTCGCCCTCGAAGTTCATCCCACCGAAATCGCCTTTGATTTCTATACCGCCAAGCGCCTGCTCGAAGCTTTCAAATTCCGAAAGACGCTCGGTTTCAATTTTGATCCGAGCCATCTTATCTGGCAAGGTATGACACCCCACCTGTTTATCAGGGATTTCCCGGACCGCATCTACCACGTACACATGAAGGATGCCGCCGTAACCCTTGACGGCCGTTCGAGCATCATCGGCAGCCATCTTGCTTTCGGCGACAATCGCCGCGGCTGGAACTTCCGCTCGCTCGGACACGGAGATGTCGATTTCGAAAACATTATCCGCGAATTGAATGCCATCAATTATCAGGGACCGCTTTCAATAGAATGGGAAGATTCCGGCATGGAACGCGAATTCGGTGCCAAAGAAGCGCTTGAGTTCACCCGTCGTGTCGACTTTGCACCGTCTGCTTTAGCCTTCGATGAGGCAATGAAACAATGAGTGATACCCTGGTCAGGACTGAAGGCATCAGCAAATCCTTTTCCTCGGTCGAAGTTCTCTCCGATATTTCGGTATCGATTCGTTCGGGAGAAATACTTGGCCTTGTAGGGGAAAACGGTGCGGGCAAGTCCACCTTCGTGAAAATTCTTTCGGGTATCTATCAGCCTACAAACGGAACCATCGAATTTGCAGGAAAGCGGGTTGAAATCCGCGGACCGATCCAGGCGAAAGCCCTCGGCATCAGTATGATTCCCCAGGAATTCAATCTGGTCGAACACATGAATGTCTACGAAAACGTGTTCCTCGGCGACGAGATCCGCCGCCCGAACGGGCTCCTTGACCGCAAGGCGATGATCAGCCGCACGAGGGAACTGATGTCCGAGCTCGGCGTGGATGTGGATCCCGAAGCTTCTATAATTGGTCTCAGCGTCGCAAAAAAGCAGATGGTTGAAATCGCAAAGGCGATAAAGGCCGAAAGCCGGCTTTTAATTATGGACGAGCCGAGCACAGTGCTCATGACACACGAGATCGACATCCTGTACCGCATTATGCGCACGCTTAAGGAGCGAGGCACTTCGATAATCTATATTTCCCACAAGCTGCAGGAAGTCAAGACAATCTGCGACCGGGTGATGGTCCTGCGCGATGGACAGTTCATTTGCCTCGAGGAAACCGCAAGCATGGCCACGGAAGAAATTGCACGCAGCATGGTCGGTCGCACCCTGAGCCAAATTTTCCCCGAAAAGAAAATGGGAAGTGGCGAGATCGCACTCGAACTTTCCGGTGTGTGTGTGTCGAACGTTTTGCATGACATCAGTTTCGATCTACGTCACGGAGAAATCCTCGGCTTTTCGGGGCTGATCGGTGCGGGTCGGACAGAACTTGCGGAAACAATTCTCGGTATACGAAAAATGAATGCTGGTACTATCAAAATCGACGGGAAGCCGGTGACGGTCAGAAATCCCCGGGATGCGATTCGTGCGGGGATTTCCTATGTTTCCGAGGACCGCCAGGGTTCGGGTATCATCACCTCCTTCGGGGTGGACAAGAATGTCACGCTCGTTTCTCTCGAAAAGTACGCAAGACCATTTATACAGCGACGCAAAGAACTTGAAAAAACTGATTTTTATGTCAAGCGTTTTAATATAAAGACAACCTCGCTGGATAAAATCATGGAACAGCTTTCCGGAGGAAATCAGCAGAAGGTGTCGCTTGCGAAAAGCCTCGATGTGGATCCCCGCATCCTCATCTTTGACGAGCCAACCCGCGGCATCGACATCAAGGCCAAGAGCGACATTTATGCTTTTATTCGTGAACTGGCCGACCAGGGCATGGCGGTCATCATCATTTCATCCGAAATGGAAGAAGTGATGGGCATGTGCACCCGCATTCTCGTCATGAAGGACGGGTACATTGCCGGAACGCTGTCAGGAGAACGGATTAACGAAGAAGAAATTATCAGCCTTGCCACGGGCATAAAAGGAGTTGCGCAATGAAGCTTGCCTTGCCAAAACACATAAATCTGGAACGGTATGCATCCCTGTTGGCGTTGATTGTTCTCGTCATTATTTCCGTAATTTTGTATCCCCGGTTTATCGAAATCCAGAATCTGCTCAATATCCTGCGTCAGGTTTCGTATACCGGCATCATTGCGCTCGGCATGACTTTTGTCATCATAGCGGGCGGAATCGACTTGTCGGTCGGCTCGCTTACCGCATTCGCCGGTGCCTGCGCAGTGCTGGTGCTGAATGCGGCAACCATGGCAATGAGCGCGGAAACGGGTGTCATGTTCACAACAATAGTACCTATCGCCCTCGCAAGTATCGCCGCCCTCGCGGTCGCTGCTGCTGGCGGATTGATCAATGGTCTTCTTGTGGCCAAGGCCCGGATTGCGCCGTTCATCTCGACGCTCGGCAGCATGGCAATCTACCGTTCTCTGACGCTGTATATCGGCAGCGCGGGAGAATTCCGTTCGCAGAACAGTTTTTATGGAGACATGGGAATGTCCAGCATTCTGGGAATACCCTTACCGGTGTGGATATTCATCCTGCTCGCTGCGGTGTTGAGCATCCTGTTGAACGGGACCCGCTTCGGCCGTTATACCTGCGCGGTCGGCTCAAATCCCAAGGTCGCCCAGTATTCGGCGATCAATGTCGATCGCATCCGGCTCCTTACCTATGTCATCGCGGGTTTTATGGTTGCAGTTACTGCAGTTCTCATTTCGAGCCGGCTCAATTCTATAAGTTCTACCAACGCCGGCAAGGATTATGAAATGGACGCGATCGCAGCAGTCGTCATCGGCGGAACGGCGATGAGTGGTGGAAAAGGTACGGTGTGGGGAACAGTAATCGGTGCTATCATTCTCGGCATCATCAATAACATGATGAACATGTTGGGCGTCTCCCCGTATCTGCAGGGATTAGTAAAAGGTTCGGTCATTATTGTCGCGGTATTCATCCAGCGGGGTTCGTTCTTCAAGTCCGCGGCAAAAAAGTAACTATGTTCTAAAACCGGTGGAATACGGGTCGTCGATTCGCTCCGTCCGGGGAGAAAATTTTGTTTGAGGAGAATGTTATGAAAAAGCTGATGCTGTGCGTCCTCTCTCTCGTCATGGTTCTGGCGCTTCCGTTGACTGCCCAGACCAAGACTTTGAAAGTCGGAGTTTCCATTCCTACAGCCGATCATGGTTGGACGGGCGGAATCAATTACTGGGCTCAGACCGCGATCAAGGAATGGAAAGCCAAGGACAAGAATGTCGAGTTCTTCCTGGTAACCGCCGATTCCCCCGCAAAGCAGGTAAATGATATCGAAGATCTTCTGGTAAAGGGCATCGACGCACTCGTTGTTCTGGCGTATGATTCGGCACCGCTGACCCCTGTCGTGAAGAAAGCCTATGACAAGGGCGTGTATGTCGTATCGGTAGACCGTGGTCTGACCGAACCGGCACAGAACGTATATATCGCCGGTGACAACCCCGGTCTTGGACAGGTTTCTGCAGAATGGATGGCTAAGGCTATGGGTGGAAAGGGCGACATCGTCGTTATCGAAGGCATCCCCTGCGTGATCAACTCCGAACGTGTCGACACCTTCAAGGAAACCCTCGCCAGAAAAGCACCTGCCATGAAAATTCTTGATTCACAGCCCGGTAACTGGGACACCCAGAAAGCACTCGAAATCATGACCAACTATCTGCAGAAATTCAAGAAAATTGATGCAGTATGGTGCCAGGATGACGATATGCTCGTCGGCGTACTCCAAGCTTACAAAGAATCCGGACGCAAAGATATCAAGGTGTTCCTCGGTGGAGCCGGCTCGAAAGTTATGATCAAGAAGATCATGGACGGCGATCCTCTCGTAACTGCCGACGTAACCTATCCTCCGTCAATGATTGCATCCGGTATTTCCCTTGCAGTTTTTGGTGCTCGCAACCAGCCCCTCGCCGGTTTCTATCAGGGTAAGATCCCCTCGAAAATCGTTCTCGCTGCTGAACTGATTACCAAAGAAAACGCCAAAGCATATTACCAGCCTTCCTCGATCTATTGATTGCAAGTATGCTGATCGAAACATGTGGTTGTACGTAACCACGAGGTCCGCCCGGACGAAAGCCGGGGCGGGCTTTTTTTTTGTCCGCGTTTACCTTGCTGGTAGTGACTGTTACGGTCTATAATAAAAAATGGCCGTAACCGAATCTATGAACAAAAAGCCGACGCGGGCTGACGTTGCCCGACTGGCAGGTGTTGCCGAATCGACCGTTTCACGGTCCCTGTCAGATTCTCCGCTTATCACCGAAAGCGTAAAAGATCGGGTTAGAGCCGCTGCATTGGCCCTGGAATACATTCCGTCACGACAGGCATCCCTCTTTGCCAAAATGCAGACGTTCACGCTCGGCCTTGTCATCCCCACCTATTCTTCGTTTCCGCCGTTTTCGCGCGCGTATTTTCCGGCCCTCCTTGACGGGGTCGTTCTGAGTGCGGACAAACACGGCTATGCGATCACCATTGTGCTCGACAAAGTCGAGACTACTTTTCGCGACTATCATACGCTCGTTAAAAGCCGGACCTACGACGGCCTGATATTCGCGATCAGCCGGGCCGATTTCGAGCCCTTTCTCAAGCTGAAACAGGACGGCATTCCGTTTATTCTTGTCAACAATTATCACGACGAATTGAACAGCGTCGACGCACTTCCTCTTTCGGGCATGCGGCAGGCTTTTTCGCATGCGTACAATCTGGGGCACCGCCGGTTCGGTTATATCGGCGGTGATCTCCGCTATCGCAATGCGGTCGACCGGCTTGCCGCCTTCAATCTGCTGAGCGAGGAATTCGGTGTCGAAACAAATGTGATCGGGGGAGATTTTTCGCGTACCTCCGGGTATCAGGGCGCTGCCGAAATCTTGTCAGCACCAACTCATCCCTCGGTTATTATGACCAGTTCGGACCGGGCTGCCCAGGGCGTTTTGAATTATTGCGCCGAAAAGAATATTCACGTGCCACAGGATATCAGCGTCATAGGATACGACAATCTGCATCCAGCCAATGACCTGAAGCCTACATTATCGACGGTGGACAATCCTGTTACGCGCTCTGGATTTGAGGCCGTGGAGCAGCTCATCGGCATTTTACGCGGCCAAAAGGAATTACCGGTTCACTCTTGGCTTGATACCGGATTCGTCGTGCGCGAATCGACCGGTCCAGCCCCGCACCCGTGAACGTGGAGGAACAAACATGATCAGATTGGGTATTATCGGCTGCGGCAGCATGGGCGAATATCATGCACGAAAGTTCTCCCCGCTTCCCGGTGTCACACTCGCTGCGTGTTTTGACCGGGACCCGGTCCGCGCGGTGCAGTTCGCTGCAAAATGGCATATCGCAGATCCGCATTCCAACCTTGCCTCTTTTTTCGAGGCGTGTACCTGCGACGCCGTAACCTGCGCCCTCGTAGACGCAGGACACACGGAAGCAGCTCTGCTTGCCGGTCGATATCGCCTGCCGCTATTCATCGAAAAACCGATGGCTATGAATTCAGCAGAAAGTGCTGCAGTGCTCGCCCTGTATCGGGACGCCGCCTGAGCGAATCGCGGCTCCGACCTAAACTCGCGTTCCTGCTTCCTGTCGAGGTCTTCGCTCCCACATGTCCGATCTTCCCGCTGCTTCCGACTCTCCCTTGGGCACC
>JBBRWY010000028.1:0-47927 GCA_038248875.1 Treponematales bacterium | reverse complement strand
GATTTTGGACACTCGATTCTCGCTCACGAGCGGCCGGCTCAGGCAGCGGCCCTCCTTCACAAGGCGAATAAACTGTTCTACGTGCACCTTAACGACAATGACCGGGCATGGGACTGGGATATGCTTCCTGGAGCCTTCAACCTGGTTGAAATGATCGAGTTCTTCTTCTATCTGAAGGAGGTCGGGTATACGGACGATTGGTATGCCTACGATGTTATGTCTAAAGAAGTCGATACCACGGAGACCTTCAACGCCGTGGTCAAGTTGACCCGTAAAATCGAAGGATTAGCAGCAAAAATTGACCGGGCCCAGATGAAAGACGTCATGAAGTTGCGCAATCCTGTTCGAGCATTGATGACAATGTATGACATGGTGTTTTGATGAGCTACTATATTCATCGTCGCGAGGTCGTTCCCCTTTCCCGGGGAACCCATGATACGTATGAAATGTTGAAAATGGACCAAGGATGCCAGACGGGGTGTTGTGCCGGAATAAGCATCCACACCACTACCGAGTTCCCTCCTCCGGGGGTTCACGAGGACCAGGAAGGATTTTGCGTATTGGAGGGGACTGGATGGGCACGGGTTGGCGATCAAACTTTTTCCCTTGAACCCGAGCTTGCGTTCATTGTCCCCGCCGGGATAAAACATTGTCTCAGACGCGCTGTGGATTCGGTACCATTGAAAGTGTTTTGGTTTCACGCCGCCGTATAGCGGTAAAAATAACAGGAGGTTTGTATGAACAAGGTACTGTCATGGGTTCTTTCGGTTGTCTTTTTCGTCTTGGTAGGAACCGGCATGGTTTCTGCCCAGACGTTTCCAACCAAAAGCATCAACGATGTTGTGTTCTCGTCAGCTGGTGGGGGGACCGATCTGGTCAATCGTCAGCTCGGGGCCCGTATGGGAAAAGAGCTGGGGCAAAGCATTTTGGTAAGTAATATGCCCGGGGGCTTGGGAGGCACTGCCGCCGAATATGTCTGGGCTCAACCCCATGACGGCTATTCGCTCCTGGGTGTTTCCGAAACCTCATCAACTTTCCTGGTTAATGAAGCGACTCGACACGGAGCCAAAGATTGGCAATGGTTCATTGTTGGTGGATCCCCTGGAGTGATCGCGGTATCGGCTTCCTCACCTTACAAGACCGTGGCCGATTTCATCGCTGCGGCCAAGGTAAAAGCACGTGGTATCAAGATCGGGAATTCGGGAAACGGCAAGCTTTGGCACATGAAAGCCGTTATCCTCCAGAAGGCCGCCGGAGTTCAATTTTTACATATTCCCTACAATGGCTCAAACCCTGCGATCTTGGCCGTCCTTTCTGGCGAGGTTGATGCCGTCACCTGTGCCCTGAGCGAGTGTTCTGAACAGGTTCGAGCTGGAGGGTTGCGCATTCTTGCCTTGACAGAGGAAACCCGGGTAACCGATGCTGCCTTCAAATCTATCCCGGCCATCACGGAATCTTACCCAGCCATGAAGAAGTATTTCCCCATGTCTCAGTGGTTGGGTTTTGCTGTTCCAAAAGACACCTCGCCTGCCGTTATTGCAGTTTTGGGAAAAGCCTTCGACAGCGCAATGAAAGACCCATCGATGGTCGAATTCCTTCAGAAGAGTTACTTGGTTCCTATCGGACTGTGGGGATCGGCCGGGTTGGAATATTCTATCAAATCAGAATCCTTCCTTTCGTGGATTTCAAAGGAAATAGGCGTCACCAAACTTGACCCTGCGTCCTTGGGAATCAACAAGCCCGACTGGGCGGAGTAAACAATGAAAAACGAGAAGTTATCCCGCAGCGGTGATCTTGTTTTTTGCCTCGCCTGCCTTGTATTGGGAGTCCTGGTGATTGTGAATTCAGTTACCTCTGCTCTCACGATGGTAGCCGCGGGCGAAGCGACCTTTTTTGAGACGCCCGGTTTTACTCCCATAGTGGTCGCTTGTCTTCTCATGATTCTCTGCGGGGTGATTCTCGTTGATTCCTTCCGCAACGGGGGCCGACTGGGCTGGTTTTGGTCAAAAGACTTTCGGAATGCGCTCAAAGGCCCCGAGGCGATGGCTGTCTACAAAACCGTCGGCGCTTTGGTAATCTACATCTTTGTCTTGCTTCCACATATTCCCTATTGGGCATCAACCGCGATCTTCGTATTCGGTTTTATGACACTCTTGGGTGAGTTTGGTTGGAAAGCCGCGCTGATCGCTACCCTGGTTTCTGGCGGCTCATTCTTCATTTTTGGGACCCTCTTCAGGGTTCTTCTGCCCTGATGTCGACCAAAATCTGACGCCCGGAGGTATTTGCAATGGATTTCTTTTCTACACTCGCGGCCTATGGAAGCAATTTCCTTATTCTCTTAAGCCCAACAAACCTTTTACTCGAGGTCCTGGGCATGAGCCTTGGGGTTATCATTGGGGCCCTTCCCGGTCTCAATGCGACCCTGGGCATAGCTTTGCTCACCCCGTTGACCTTCGCCGTTCCGCCTCAGTATGGCATTGCGGTATTGATGTCCCTGTACATCGGTGTCATGTTCGGAGGCTCTATATCGGCCATTCTTATCAACATCCCCGGAACAGGATCTGCCGCAGCAACATTACTTGATGGCTACCCAATGGCCAGAGCGGGCCGGGCCACCGACGCCATTTTGGTCAGTCGGTGGTGCTCCGCGATGGGAACGATTTGGGGTCTTCTATTCTTCATGCTCTTTGCCCCGATTCTTAGCAATCTGGCCATCAATTTTAGCTCGCCGGAATATTTTTGGCTCGGGATCATGGGAATCATGATTTGTGGAAGTTTTGCCAGCCCCGAGGCCCCTCTGAAGGGTTATGTTGCTGGTTTGATCGGGCTGCTCATCTCATTCATAGGGATTGAAGACATCTTTGCCCAGAAGCGCTTTACCTTTGGACAACCAGAATTATTCACCGGTGTAGAGATCATATCCGCTATGATCGGATTCTTCGGGCTGCCATCGATTATTGAAGCTCTCCATACCCGAACTGAAATTCTTACCCAGAACTTGGGTAAGTCCACAATCAATATTTGGAAGTACCTGAAAGACAACTTCTTCCATATATTTAGGTGGTCGGCTATCGGAGTCTGGATCGGTGCTCTTCCCGGTGTAGGCGAAAATGTCGCCGCATGGCTTGCGTACGGCGATGCGAAAAAGAACCACCCGGAAGGTCCGGAATTCGGTCAAGGTAAATTAGCAGGGGTTGCAGCACCAGAAACGGCCAACAACAGTGCCATTGGCGGTGCTATCCTTCCTATGCTCACCCTTGGAGTCCCGGGAAGTCCTCCTACAGCGGTTCTGATGGGAGCTCTCATGCTCCACGGATTGAAACCAGGACCCCTCCTTGCCAAGGAAAGTCCGGAAGTAATACCCCAAATTGCGGCAACACTTTTTGTCGGCACCTTTTTGACCGTTTTTGTTGGCTGGATTCTTACCAAGCCTATGGTGAAAATCCTCAAAGTCAAGCCAACTATTCTGATGCCGATAATCAGCGCGCTCATTGTCATCGGAGCCTATGCCATCAAATCTTCCTTGTTTGACGTGGGCATTATGTTAGCCTTTGGTATTCTGGGCTATATCTGCCACAAGTTGAACTTCAATGGGGCGCCCTTAGTCCTCGGCATGATCCTGGGACCGCTGATAGACTTCAACCTCCGCCGGACGTTGATGCTCAACAGTGGTAGCCCGCTCGGATTTTTCACCAGACCAATCTCCTTGGTCTTGATCGGGGTAATTTTGTTCTCGACATTCTGGCCAGTGATTCAAAAAGGGATTAAGCTTCGAAAGTCATGATACCTTATTCTTATGTTAGTGAGCGAGGATGCCTTTCGATTCTCGTCAACAAGCTTCCCTTCAGGGGAGTGTCCTCGCTCACCAGGATTGTGGAAGGACTCGAAAGTGCTGTATTCTGTATTGCAGTATCACAATAAATGAAATGCTATAAGGAACAGTAATGAACACATCTCCAGACGCCATCGACATGAGATCCATCAAGACAGTGGCATCGGTAATTACAGATCGCCTTGCCGAAGAAATCCAGAATGGAATTTTGCTTCCCGGAGAGCGGCTGGTACAGATGGACTTATGCCATAGATTTCAGGTTTCCCGGGTCCCTGTCCGCGACGCCTTGATGGACTTGCGACGTCGCGGACTTTCTGTGAGCATACCGATGCGAGGCGACATTGTCAGACCGGTTTCTCCCAAGATTGTGCAAAATCTCTTTGAACTTCGTCGTATCAATGAGAGCTATGCGATTTCGTTGGCCTGTGAGAGGATTACAACCGAGGGTATCGCCCAACTCAAGGCGATCATCGATGAGCAAAAAATACTTCTTGAAACAGAAGATATAACTGCGTTTATCGAAAAGGATTGGGACTTTCACCGTACTCTCTACAATTTTGCCGATAATGAACCACTTCAGGAACTCATTGAAGGCCTCTGGGCCAGAACTCGACAAGCACGCTCAGTGGCCAAAAGAGACGTTCATTGGGCAAAAACCTGGGGCCAGACCTCCATCTCCCGGCACCGTGAGATTTGGGGTGCCGTCGCAGAACATGACGCCGAGCAAGCGAGTGCAATTATTGAAAATACCATTCGAAATGCGTCTAAAGAACTCTGTCGGGAGCTGATTTCCAGCGGCTGGGACAAAGATGTCAAAGCTGAAGAATTGTGAGGTGGGGTTGTTGCGGGAGTATGCTCGCCCGAACACCAAAAGATCCTGGAATTGAAATTATTGAAGATCTCCAGAAACTGGGTTTTGATTATATCGAGCTTTCCCTGGCCACAATCGCAGCCTTCTCTCACTCCGAATTCGAAATACTGCAAAGCCGGTTGCTTTCTGCGAGACTGCAATGCGAAGCCTGTAACAATTTCTTTCCCCCCTGGTTTCGTTTAACGGGTCCTGAACGAGATCTCGATGCTCTGCTCGCGTACGCAGTACCGGCCATGACCCGAGCGGCGGCCTTGGGGACAAAGATCATTGTATTTGGAAGCGGTCCCGCCAAGATGGTTCCGGAAGGGTTTCCCAAAATTCAGGCCTGGGATCAATTGACCGAGCTCTTGAGGGCTCTTTCCGGGCCGGCAGAAACCCTTGGATTGACTTTGGCTATCGAACCGCTGCGGGCTCAGGAATGCAATATCATCAATACGGCCGCCGAAGGTTTGGCCTTAGTTCATAGTGTCAGGGAAAAATCGGTGCAACTTCTGGTTGACTATTTTCATTTAAGCGAAGAGAAAGAAGACTGCCGGATTCTGGAGGTTGCCTCTTCTCATTTGGTTCATCTTCATTTGGCCAATCCCAAAGGCAGAATTTTCCCCTCACCTGCCGATGGTTGCGAGTATACAGAATTTTTTGATACTCTCGCCCGTATCGGATACTTGGGAAGAATTAGTATCGAAGCCTACTCCAACAGTTTCAGCACCGACGCGAAGCAGAGCTTGGTATTCCTGAAGAGACTTTTCGTGGAATCGTATGGGTAATTTCAAGATACTTTTTTATTGATACAGAAGTGAGGCTCTTGGAGAATTCCAACAAGTCTTTGTAAAGCAACAACTTATTAGAATTCTCCACCTACATTATTGGTTGATCTTGCAAAACTTTCTAAGTTTTACAAGATCCTCAAGGTACTTCGAGTCTGCCCGCGAACATCTCGAACAGTTTCCGGGAATGTCTCTATTCTGATTCTGTACTGCCAGTTTCATACGGTCTGTTAAGCAAGCCCTTGCTTAACAGACCGTATGAAACTGGCCGAAGAGGCTATGAAGAAGAACAGAAGTAATTGACGCTCCCCTTTTCTCACGTATACTACAAAGCATGAAACCGAACAGACTTTCAGCGGAATTAGCCCGCGCCTTTTTGGCCAAGCTGGGTAAGCATATCCAGCGAAACGTGAATATTATGGATCGCGAAGGGGTCATTATTGCCAGCGGGGATCCCGGTCGTCTGGGAACCTACCATGAAGCGGCTTACAACCTTATCGTTTCCGGCGGAACAGAAGAAGACGTCGATATCCATGGAGCGCCTGCCCCCGGGGTTCGTCCCGGAGTGAACTTGCCCATACTGCTGCGGGGCGAGACAGTCGGAGTCGTCGGTGTGACCGGAGACCCGCGGGAAATACGGGAACTGGCATACGCGGTCAAGATCAGCGTGGAAAGCATGGCGGAACTCGAGCTGGTGAAGGACCATGTACTGATACGGCAATCCGGCAGGCACACCTTGGTCGGCCGTCTGATCAATCCCGGGTCCGGAAACGCGGCCTCCCTGAAGGACGCGGCTTTACGGATGGGATATGTACCGGAAATGTTTCGCGCCCCGGTACTTCTCAGCCCGCTGCGGGGGGATGATCCGGAAGGTCTTTGGCGCGAACTCAAAGGACGCGGCATTCGCGACCCGCAGGATATCGGCGCGCCGACAGCAGATGGGGATCTATTGGTGTTCCGTCGCATGGAACCATTCTCGCGCGGTATACTCGGTTCTTTCGAAGACCAGATCTCTTCGTTCTTCACCGCCGTCAAATCCATCACCGAAATTCGCACTTTTTCCGGAATGTTCCAGCGGGATCTTTCCCGCTATCATCTGGCCTACCGGCAAGCAGTGTGGCTTCGCTCGAGGTACTCCCTTTCCGATTCCGCGTTGACTGGTCCGATTTTAATAACCCGCCATCTTTCGGAATATCTGGTTTCTCTGGTTCCTTCGCAGGATTTTGTGGCACTCTTCGAATCCCTGGACGGACTTAAAATGGAGGAAGACCACACAAAACTTTTAGAAACCCTCCGGGTCCTCGGCGAAAATAATTTTAATGTGGGGGAAAGCTCTTCGGCTCTTCACCTGCACCGGAACACTGTTTCCAGCAGGCTGGAAAAAATTATCGATCTGCTGGGTATAGATCCGCGTTTGAATCCAAGTGCCCGGGAATATCTCAAACTGCTCAGCCTTCATTGGAATACAATTATGCATGATGCACAAAAATACGAGTAATTTATGACATAGTTACGCTGGGAGCGGCCTCGGGACGAGTGTACAATAGTTTCAGGAGATTCCACAGATGAAAATACTATTATCCCCCGATTCATTTAAAGGAAACATGACCGCACTGGAAGTATGCAATGCCATGGAGACAGGTATTCGCAGCGTCGAAGCGGCCGCAGACATACGAAAAATTCCCTTGGCAGACGGCGGCGAAGGTACGGCCCGGGCTATAACAGTGGCCGCTGGAGGCCGTTTTCTCACAGTTCGGGTTATGGGACCTCTGGGTGATCCGGTGGACGCCGAATTCGGTATTATAAATGACGGGAAAGTTGCCGTTCTGGATATGGCCGCGGCTTCAGGTATTGAACTGGTCGGCCAGGACCGTCTGGATCCGATGGAGGCAACTACCTTTGGAACCGGGGAATTGATCAAGGCTGCCCTTGATACAGGAATTCGTGAACTAATCATCGGCATCGGCGGGAGCGCTACCGTAGATGGCGGGGTCGGCATGCTCAAGGCTTTGGGTTTCAGTGTTCTTGACAGTGCAGGAAAGGACGTAGGATTGGGTGGCGCAGCTCTTGCTAAAATAAAAATAATTTCATCCGAAGGCGTCGATCCCCGTCTGTTCGAAGTATCTATCAAGGTTGCCTCCGACGTAACTAACCCGCTTCTCGGGCCCAAAGGGGCAGCTGCCGTCTTCGGTCCCCAAAAAGGCGCAACTCCGGAAATGGTCCTGATTCTGGATGAAGGTTTGGCATGTCTTGCCTCTGCGTGGAAACGGGCTGGTTTGGCAGAAGACGTGGAGCATCCCGGTGACGGCGCAGCAGGCGGCATAGGTGCGGCCTTGCGGATCTGCCTGCATGCATCCATGGAATCCGGCGCCTTGCTGGTCATGCGCTACGCGGGGTTTTTCGAAGCCTTGAAAGACGCCGATTTGGTAATAACAGGCGAAGGCATGACCGATTCCCAAACTGCAGGGGGCAAGCTCTGCTCCATGGTTGCCCGTGAAAGTAAAGCGGCGGGGGTTCCTGTAGCTCTGCTTTCGGGGGCATTAAGCGGGGATGTCAAAGCATTGACGGGAACCTACGACTACGCCTCATCCATCGCCTGCGGTCAAGTCGGACTGGACGCCATGATCCGGGACAGCCGCCGCGATCTCGCTTTCGCAGCAGCGAACCTTATCCGGGCTATGTCCCTGCTGGATAATCAACAGATCGACACAATTCCTTGCTGATAATAAAATGCGACAGGTGTTATTCCTTTCATCACGTTGCCATTATCAGAATGAACGAACTGCGGACACGCATTTTCTTTCTTCGTTACCAGTTCAAAAAGCTCCTTTGCATGATCATCCTGCTCGTTTTCATGTATAGCCCTATCAGTACCTGCTGCGCCTTCAGATAAACCACGCCGCAGAACGCCTCCTCGAATCGGGCCTCCAGGCACAGGAAGTCGCATGGGAACTCGACTACCCTAAGAAAGACAGGATACGATATAACTATTTATGGATACGCCTTCCCCGGCAGCTCGCATTGATACTTCTTTGTGTACATGCCTCAGGAAGACGAAGACTTCGCGAATCTCTTTGAAGGCTTCCTCAGGCGTAGGTCCATGGGCTGCAAGAGAAGGGAATTCCAGGCAACGGGCAATATATACACCGTCTTCTTCGGACCATTCCTCTCGGTATGTATATTTATTAGCGTTTCGCATGATCGGCCTCCCACTTATCAATAGCTTTCTTAACCTGGCGTACCTGGAATGATTTGGAAAATGACCCAAGACCTACGTTACTGTAAAAATAAACAGTGGGGTGATGATTGTCTGTACATTGACGTGCACATTTCAATATTTTTTTACAGGACTTCGTTGATCAACTTCAGGCGATCAATATCTGAAAAATTCATGAACGCATTTTCAATACGCAAGAAGTCCTCCGGTTTTGAGCCGAATATCCACTGATACTAGTTCCTATCAATAACGATTTGCTTAATGCCTATGGCCGATACCCACCGGACCCGAAGAACGAGAATGACAGCGATAATCGCGGCGAGGTAATTTGAAAAAAGGTTTCCCCAAAATACCGAATAGTAGCCGAATAGGTGCTCGGTGGCGAGAATGAACAAATAGCGAAAAAACCAGATACGGAGGATGCCCAGAAGGAGAGGTAATTTCGTCCGGCCGAGCCCGATAAAGGCTCCTTGTATGGTCATGCACACGCCGAAGCCGACTACCGAGTATGTATAAATGTGTAGGGCCCTGTTTGCAATCTCGAGTACTTCGACTTGACGAGTAAAGAGGATGGTAAGGCTGGACGAAAGAGGAATTATAGTGGCGATAAGAAACGTCGCGGTTCCTGCACTGATCAGGCAACCGATAAGACAGGCCCTCTTA
This sequence comes from Treponematales bacterium, assembly GCA_038248875.1. GTDB lineage: Bacteria > Spirochaetota > Spirochaetia > Treponematales > Treponemataceae > Teretinema. The sequence continues at coordinate 38,577 of JBBRWY010000028.1, read as the reverse complement.
GCCTTGTCAGGATTCCCCGAGCCGATATGCATGCTAACCATTGTCGTCACTGCTGCGCTGAATGCACCCGGCAGAATAAAGCATACCGACGAAATATTGCCTGCGATTCCTTGCGCGTTCAGCACAATTGGTCCATACTTTTCGGTTTCGCGATTTATTAGATAAAACCCGAGATTAAGCATAAACGAGGTGAGCATTGCCGGAAATCCGATCCGTGCAAGCTGGCGTATAATGGCCGGATCAAACCGGAAATCTTTCAGAGTGAGCTGATCGGGAGCTTCCTTGATAAACAGTTCGTAAAACATCCAGCCGGTAATAGTCACATTTGAAAAAAAAGACGCTAGAACACAGCCTACGATCCCGAATCGAAACTTATAGATGAATATGAAATTAAAAATTATTTTTAAGATAAGCAGCAAAACCATCCGAACGAACGGGGCTTCCGGCTTTCCGTTCGCATTCTTTATACCGTTGTAAATGGATTCCATAAACGAAAAGGGAAGCACCAATGCGTACAGGGACAGGTATAAAAAAACATTTCCCGAAATTAACGGGTTAACCGATCGCGAGATAAACACCGAGGCTACAATTAGGAACGGCGCCGAGCATACGCCCAGAAGGGATCCACCCACGACGATCTGCGTGGCAGTCTTTCTGGAATCGGCAAAATTTCCGCGACCATTCAACTGCCCCAGAATTGCCATCGCAGCGACACTCAATCCCTGCGCAAACGAAGTAACCATATTAACAACAGGATCGCTGAAAGTTACCGCACTCGCTACGAGGGTACCATTCACATTGTTTATAAAAAGCCCGTCCATCAAAGGCATGAGGGATTGAACGATTCCCATCATGAGCATGGGAATGGAAAGCAGGATTATAGTTCGAGAAATAGAACCGGTAAGAATCAGATTCCTGCGCTGTTCTGTTGTCTGATTTAGTAAGCCTATGTACATGGACGGTAAGAATACCATATTTGCACGCTACAGGGGAAGCTCCTCATCCACGTTCCCCGATCTTATCGCCTTACAAAGAGACACCTGATTTTAAAATGATACCAGTATAAATTGGTGAGGAGCTAATTTAAGGTTTTTAATATTTTTACCCGACAGAGAAATATTTTTTGACATATCTGTTACTTCAGTTTCATTCCCAAATAAAACCTTCATTTCCAATTTATTTGAACTACTTGCTTTCGTTAAATCGATTGAAAATTGTTGCTCGTCTGAACCGTTATTCCACAATGCAATGCTTCCGTTAGTATTGTTCGATAAATAAAAGCCATCGATTCCTTTGGGCATACCACTCAGTTGTTGCCTTCCTTGTGGAGCGGCTTCCAACCATTTCAAAATAGTCCATGTCATGTCTTCACTATCCCCTGGCTTACCAATACAATACCCTGAAACAAATTCACTTTGTTCCTGAACCTGCTTTTCTGCACGAAGAAACCAAATAGCCCCATCACTAGTATTATTGCCATCGTTTGATGTTAGTTTTATCCCTTGTTTTTTATCTTCTTTTCCTTTTTCACCTGATTCCATTTGAATATTTTTGAACCACAAACCTCGATCAATTAAAATGGATGCATGTGGATATTTTTCGCGATAGCTTTTTAGGGCGCTCACTGCCTCATCCAACGCTTTAGGTGATCCTAACGTATAAATTTGAAAAGTCAGAAAATCCAGTTCCACCTCTTTTTGTTTAAGCAGGTCAACCGCTTTTTGATAATATCCTTTTGCGCCTGCAGGTAATTGAATCCCACCCACTTTTGCTCCGGAAGCACGCAGGCCTTTTGCAATAGGTTTCCAGTAATCAATAAACCGGATCAGATTTTCATCCTGAAAACTGGCAGTAGAATCAAGCGGCACCCCAAGAGTATGAGACGGCTCTTGCGATCCGATCCAGATCGTATGATAATTTTTACCGCCAATCTCAAAATCCCATGCCTTTGCCCATTGAACAAACAAAGTTTGCCAATTCTCCAATGGCGTACCAACATCAGGTAACGGCCAATAATTGGCATGCCCATATGCTTGATAATTGGGATTTTCCGGGAAAATGGCTGGCGTTCCGGAGACCTGATTTATAATTATCATTCCGGAAGCTGCCGCTTTCTTTTCATTTGCAATAGCAATTGCATCTAGAACGAAACTGAACTTTCCGTCGGTAAACATAAAATCTTTCGATCCCTTTAAGGTGATATCATTGTTCACGAGCTTCAAGCTCCCCGAAAGTGCCACTGAAGGATCGGCTACTACTCCTCTTAAAAAATCAGCATCATGACCTATAGAAACAGAACTATTGGCAACAATTACCGGATCAGTCGCACTTATAAAAAGTGATACATGTAGCAACACGACACTCACTAACACAATTTTGAATCTGTTCATTTTGCACCTCCGATATGATATACTGACTATAGTATGAACGAAAATATAGTTGCACTTGCTACCCTAATCAGGGAATCTAGTTATCGTATCGCATTTACAGGAGCGGGAGTAAGTACTCTTTCAGGGATACGCGATTTTAGAGGAAAAAACGGATTGTATACCACTATGAATGCGGACAGAATGTTCGACATAGATCTTTTTTTTCTGGATCCTTCTATTTATTACGATTTAGCACGTGACTTTATTTATGGGCTCGATGAAAAAAAACCTTCTATTGTTCATGTAGCTCTTGCTGCCCTCGAAAAAAAGGGCTATTTGGATGCAGTTATTACTCAAAATATTGATTTGTTACACACTAAGGCGGGAAGCTCCGCGGTTATCGAGATTCACGGAAGTCCCTCGATTCATCATTGTCCTTCCTGTGGAAAAACACAAACCTTTGCCGAAATTGCCCCCGTCGCTCATTCTGGAACGATTCCGCTCTGTCCAGACTGTGGCAAAGCAATGAAGCCAGATATTACATTTTTTGGAGAAGCGCTGCCTGAGCAGGCAATTGCTCGTGCAATAGAAGAATCCCGAAAGGCAGATCTGATGATAGTTCTCGGCTCAAGCCTCATTGTTCAACCAGCTGCCGGCCTTCCGGAACGAACGTTACGAGCAGGCGGAAAACTTGTACTGGTAAACGATCAGCCTACCCATCTGGATGACCGCGCAACGCTCCGCTTTTCCGACCTTCAAAAAACCTTTGAGGCGCTCATGGAAGAAATGGAAATTACGCTGTAAGAGTGGCATCAGCTTCTTCGCCCATCTTACAGATACAAGGACAAGGCCCCAAGTCGTTCGATTGTCTGAAAGGTTTCACCACCTTCATGATTGTTATACGGCCACACTCTGATATCTTTCGGTCCTGACCACAGATTGTAAGCCGAATATACGGTGGAGGGAGGACAGATTTCATCCATCAGGCCAACGGAGAAAAGAGAGCGCATGTGAGCTCTGCGGGCAAAACTCCGCCCGTCAAAATACGAAAGAGTCTTCCATACGGCTTCTTCGTTGTTGCGATGACGCATCAGGTATTCACGGATTTCGGCATACGGATGTGTATCAACGAGGGTAACGGCGCGCGGGAAATTGCACAAAAAAGGAACATCTGGCAACGCGAGCTTAATGTCGGGAACGAGTCCCGCAGCGGCTAGGGTTATGCCTCCACCTTGACTACCACCAGCTACGGCAATCCGCGCGGGATCGACCAAGGCATGACTTCGCGCAGCTTCGACAGCACGAACAGCATCAGTAAACACCCGTCGGTAATAGTACGTTTCTTTCGAAAGAATTCCCCGCGTCATTACACCGGGTATTTGCGGATTTCCACCATCGATCTCGATATCGGGGGTGTCGCCGGTTCGCCAGGTGGAACCCTGTCCGCGAGTATCCATAACAAAAAAAGCATAGCCAGCCGAAGGATACAACAGCCAGTCTTCGGGATGTCCCCGCCCGCCACCATACCCGATAAATTCGACCACGCAGGGCAATTTCCCCGAGCTTCCCTTAGGTACCAGAAACCAGCCTTTAATTTCCTGGCCGCCGTATCCGCAAAAACTCACATCGAAAGTATCAATCAAAGTAAGATGATTTGAAACTCGGGTAAAAACCGCATTCAGCGGATATGACCGAGCATTTTCCAAAGTAGTTGCCCAAAATTGGTCAAAATCGACCGGCTCGCCAAGAACAGGATTATACGTTTGCAGTTCATTCAGTGATAAATCAAAATACATATTCAACTCCTCTTGTCACTTATTCTGTATACTGGATTGACTGCAACAACGGCTTTTGTCGCGTCTGGTTACCGGGTGTCAAATTTAATTTTCATCAACATATACATGCCTTTATATTGTATAGTATACCGTATGAACCAAAAGGAACAATTGTGGATGTTTCCCTGATCAACCCGTTTTTGACTGCTGCCCTAAATATTTTTGAGAGAATGTTCGGGATCACGGCACAACCGGGAACACCCTATCTACTCATCGAGCATTCCGTACACCGATGGGAAATATCCGGCATCCTCGGGGTTACCGGCGATTATACCGGAATCGTCAGTTTTCGCCTCCATCGCATTCTGGCCGATAAAATGTTAGCCAAGTCCGGAGTAGTTTCGAAAACAGAGGAGGAACGCCTCGATACCGTATACGCCATGATCGGAGAGCTGACCAATATAATTGCCGGTAATGCTTCCTCCGCGATCAACCATGTACAGATCGAAATAGCACCGCCTCTGGTGATCTTCGGGAAAAACCATCAGATAGCGTGGCCGAGAAACATACAAGTAATTGGTATTCCTTTCTCGACGCCTAACGGGCCCTTTGAAGTCGACGTCTGCTTTAAAAAACGGTTATAACTGTCGGGACCGGATGCACGAATAAAATCAATGCATCGCCCAACGGACCCGGATCAGTTTGAAGGAAAGAACGCAGGCAGCAGAACCAAGCACCACCAGAAAAATCCATGGCCAGAAAAAAACCGCACCTGTGCCGCCATAGAGCAGAATTTCCTGTAATGGTTCGTACAGAGCGAAAGATGGGGTCCATCTGGCAATCTTCAAAAATTGTGTCGATGCATCCGAGAGGGCGACCGGCACAAGCAGTGGCAAATAGAGAATCACGCCGAACGTCCGGGCTGTCGCCTGGTTTCGACAGAGAAGACCCACCGCGAGTCCTATGGAGTTAAAGCAGTATCCGCCGAGTAGCACGGTAACATAATAGGTCCAGGGAAGGGCAAATTGCCCACCGAGAAACTGCAGGACAAGTACCGTGACGAACATCAAAAGTGTCGTAAAAATCACTTTAGCAGCCAGCCATTCCTGTTCGGTCATCGGGGTCTGAAGCAGGCCCGACAGCCACTGTTTTTCCTTTTCCTCGGCTACCTGCGCCGGAAGCACAAACAGGGCAACAAGCAAAATCACCATAAGTATCCAGGTCGGAAGGGACTGCAGCTCTGGAGCAGAAGCTTGAACAGCGGAAATATCAGAAATCCAGCTAGAACCAGTACCCATTGTTGCAATCTGCAACGACAAAAAAGCCTGTGTGATGACGAGAGTCGCAGGGCTGTCTTTTTTCAGAACGGTAAGCCCAACCTGTGCACGATTATTTTCTGCAGCAGTAAGCAAGCCGTCAATCTCACCGTTTTTCAGAAGAAGCAGCCCTTCCTCGACGGTATGAACTTCCCTAAAAGAAAATATCTCCGGAATGGAATTAATAGCTACCGTTATCGACGGATCAGTCTTTCCGTTTTCTACTAGCGCCAAAGAGATCCGGGAATCGGATGTGGCAGTCTTATTCACGACGGCCATCAATCCATACACAAACAAAGGAATACATAATAAGAGAATAAATGTCTTGTTTTTGAACGCGATTGCCAGGTCATGGAACACGAGGGTGCCTATATTCGTCTTCATACGTACAACTTTTCGTGAAAGCCGGATGAATAGTAGGCATCGTTGGTGCCGTCAAATACGAGCGTGCCCTGATGTACAACGAGAATCCGCGTTGCCAGCGACTTGACTTCTTCCGGCCGGTGGGAGGTGAATAAAATAGTTTTGCCCTGTTCATTGACACGCCTGATCAAGCGGTACATTTCGTTGGTCATGTCGAAATCCAAACCGGAAGTCGGCTCGTCCAGCAATAGGATGGAAGGATCACTTAATAAAGAACGGGCAATGTTGACCCGTTGTTTCAGACCTTTTGAAAGATTTAGTACGGGCGTTCGCCGGAAAGCGAGCAAGTCGAATTCGGTCAGCATTTCCACGATTTTCCGGCTTTCGCAGCCAAAAAGGCGGGAAAACAGGCGTAAATTGTATTCGACTGAAAAGGAATCATACAGGTTCGGGGTTTCGGGAACATACCCGACAAGTTTGACAATTTCTGCCCTTCGGGCCAACGGAATTCCCTCGATCGAGACCTGCCCGCTATCTGGCACGATTGCATTGGCAAGCAATTTCAAAAGCGTCGATTTTCCTGCCCCGTTATGGCCGACTACCGCAATAAGCTCGCCTTTCGAGACTGAAAAGGTTATAGGTAAAAGTCCCCTTTTCAGCGGATAGACTTTCGATAAATCACGAACCTCAAGCTGCATACAGTACAAGGATGATCAAAGAATTCTGATAATTACTATTACCAGAATGATTACAACCAATAAACCAATCACGCTCATAAAAACCTCGCTTTTTTAGTAGTAAGCTTTGAGGACGTCAGTATAAAGGCAGATCGAAGGAGGTGTCAATGAAGCTGGTTGGAAGGCTCACAACCTTATTCCGTCTTGAACGCCTCTAGGTTACCGGAAATCCGGTCAGTGACGTTCAGTGATTTTTTTTCGTTGACACAGTATCTCGGTCTCTTCTATTGTAAAGCTGGAGTACATCATGATTAAAACCGGAGAATTTCTTGCACTTTTGACCGCTTTTTGCTGGACAGTAACGTCCCTTTCCTTCGAAGCTGCCGGTAAACGGGTCGGAACGCTTGCCCTCAATTTAATACGACTCGTTATAGCATTTGTCTTTATCGGTATTTATTCCTTCATAACCAACGGATCGCCCGTTCCTCTGCATGTGTCTGCCTTTACCTGGAAGTGGCTGCTCTTCTCCGGCTTTATTGGCTTTGTGCTGGGGGACTTTTTTCTGTTCAAGGCATATATCTATATTGGAGCCCGAGTTTCTATGCTCTTGATGGCTCTTGCCCCTTTTTTTGCTGCCGGAATCGGTTTTTTGCTCCTCGGCGAAACCTTGGGGCCGCTCCAGCTGATGGGCATGGCTATAACGATCACCGGCATAGCCATTGTCGTCGCCGGTCATCCTGGAGCGTCTGCTTCGAAAACCGACGCTCGTAAACGGTTATTGGGTATTATCTATGCAATTATTGGAGCCTTGGGCCAGGGTGGCGGGCTGGTCATAAGTAAATTCGGCATCGGTACTACCAATGCCTTTGTTGCAACGCAGATCCGCATCATTGCCGGTATTGTCGGTTTTATCATTATAATTATCGTGAGCAAAAAGACACAAAATGTCGTTCGGGCACTTCGCGACAAACCTGCTTTCAAGTTTATGCTTGCAGGCGCTTTTTTCGGGCCCTTCTTGGGTGTTTCTTTTTCGCTCGCGGCAGTGCAGTTTACGAGCACCGGCATTGTGTCCACCATTATTTCGATTGTCCCGGTTTTACTCATCATCCCCGCGATCTTTTTGTTTCACGAGAAAATCAAAGTTCGCGAAATATCGGGTGCCGTACTTTCGATTGTCGGGGTAGGAATGCTGTTCTTGTAAAACCACCAACATTATTGATAGCACGATAGGAACGGTCATTTCATCAGGGGAGAAAAATATATGACACTAAAAACGAAAAAAATAATTTCCACAGTTCTAGCCATTCTTATCGGGACACTTGTGTTAGCTATTCTCGGTTTCGTCATCTGGGCGGAGAATCCGATTAAAAGCGAACTTTCTGCACAAGAAGCGCTTCGCTCAGACACCAAAGTTACGGTAACATCCACACATGGTTGGATGGAATTTTCGCCAGCTGGTGTTCAGCCTTTTACTGGTTTTGTTTTCTATCCTGGCGCTCGGGTCGACCCGCGTGCATACGCTCCCGTAATGCGCCAAATTGCTGAGCGGGGATACCTTGCTGTTATTGTACCAGTTCGCCTCAACTTAGCGTTATTCGATATAAACGCCGCCGCTCCTGTTCTAGCCGCTTACCCTGAAATAACGCATTGGGCAGTGGGTGGCCATTCACTTGGCGGTGTGGCAGCTACCATATTTGCAACAAAACACATTGACGTGGTCGGCGGTATCGCTCTTTGGGCTTCATACCCGGTTGACGCATCCCTTGTAAAATCAGCCATTTCTATAGTTTCTATTTCCGGTACGCGTGATGGTCTCGCTACACCTGAAAAAATTACAGCCTCTCGCTCATTACTCCCTCCATCCACCGTTTGGGTTCACATAGTTGGCGGTAATCATGCAGGCTTCGGCGCCTATGGCCCACAACCAGGAGACAACAGTGCAACAATTTCTTCTGTCGACCAATGGAAACAAACCGCAGAGGCAACGGTAGAGATGCTTACACTTGCGGGACAAAACTGAGGCAGACGGTTGTGTTTTCGGTGGTAACGTTTTTTCCTGAAACTGTAAACAGGTTAAGTATTTTTCGACTTTGAATTCATATAGACTCATAGTAAGCGCTAATTTCACCCCATCTTTGAATATCTGGAATACTCTGTACACTCTCGTGAAGAGGTACAGGATGAATCGAAAATGCTAGACAAGGGATCATTTCTGCCGGTAAGAATAGTTTCAGATCAAACTATTGCATTTTTCCTTGTCGCAAAGTATGTTGACGCGCTTCCGTTTTACCGCCAGGAATCTATTATGGCACGGTACAATGGCTTATCTTGCGATACGTTCAGCGAGCCGCCTGGATAGAATTATCTCAGCCATGCAAAGCCATATCCGCGGCTCACCGTTTATAGGAATGGATGAAACGGTTGTGCAGGTTCTCAAAGAAGCGGGTCGCGCTCCTACATCAGAATCACGTATGTGGGTTGCACGCGGTTACCATGAAGGCAAGCCAATCGTATTTTTCACCTACAATAAATCTCGAGGAAGCGTCGTCGCTAAAAGTATCCTCGGGGACTTTACCGGATTTTTGCAAACTGACGGTTTATCGGGGTATCGTAGTATCGGTCAAAAGCCGGGAATGACCCATATCGGCTGCTGGGCGCATAGCCGGAGAAAATTTCATCATGTATACGAAAACCAGGGGAAAGATACGCTTGCCTTGGAGATGATCCTTCTGATAAAAAAACGGTATTTAACCGAAGCACGGTTAAGAAAAAAACTTGATGCCGCAAGTATTGCTGAAGCGGAATTTCTATCGATGAGAAAAGAAGAAACGGCTCCGGTATTTGATGACATCCAAAAATGGCTTTTTAAAACTGTAGCTCGAGTGCCGCCCCAGAGTCCCTTGGGAGAAGCCATTGCGTATGCCATGGGCCAATATGATCGTGCAATTCGTTATGTAGAACATTATCTCGTAACGCCCGATAATAATGCAGTGGAGCGGGCCATAAAACCATTTGTGATTGGTAGAAAAAACTGGATGTTTTATGATTCAAAGGAAGGGGTATGGGCCGGCGCGACCTTATATAGCATCCTGGAAACCGCCAAGGCTAACGGTCACGAACCGTACAAATACCTTTGTCATTTCATCAAGCTCTTGCTTCCCTATATCTTGTCCCCAAAAATTACTAGATGGGGTGAAATTAGCGTTTACTTCTTGACTTATATCTGTATCACTAGCAATATATCTGTATGAAAACAACTTTAAATTTACCTGATCCGGTTGTTCTTCAGGCAAAGCGGTTAGCTCTTGAAGAAGGAACTACTTTAACCGCTGTGATTGTGCAAAGTCTGAATGCACGACTTGAAAAAACGCGACGGCAGTTACCACTCCCTGCTTCGAGTGCATCCGGAGGATTATGTGCCGGGATCAGCTGGGAAAATCTTGAAGTCGCCGATTCAGGCGAGGCGGCATACCGGTGAAATTGTGGGATGTTAACCTGTGGGTCTATGCATTCCGCACCGACAGCCCCTTCTACGGAAAAGCCAGCACTGCGATCAGCGAATCCCTCGAACGATGCGAAGAATTCCTGTTCTGTCCTTCGGTTGCCTCGTCGTTCCTACGCCTGGTCACTAATTCACGGATATTCAAACAGCCGTCATCGGTTTCGGAAGCCTGGACTTTTCTCGACTGGATGGAAGGTCATCCCCTGGCCGTATTTGCCGATGCGGATCCAATAACGTACGGTATTTTTAAACATATCTGCCTTGTTTCTCTAAACTGCAAGTCTTACAGCAGATTCAAAGGTTCACATCAATGATAAAGGCGGTTCCTTCCCCTCTCTCGATTCGAATGCTGCCATCAATCTGCTCGATGAGCATGGCGACAATTTTCATCCCGAAGCCGGTTGTATTGGTGAAACTGATCGAATCGGGAAGCCCAACCCCGTTGTCCCGTACTTGCAGATTCAAGTGCTTGTCAGTGCAGGTAACAGAAAGGATTATCCTGCCGGTTTCGCGTCCGAGAAAGGCGTATTTCATCATATTGGTAATAAGTTCGTTGACGATTATGCCAAGAGGCGTCAGTTGCTGAATATTCAGAATACAATCGTCTATTTCGGTCTCGATAGTGATCTTTCCGCCTTCCGGAAAGCTTCCGACAATTTCTTCGGACAGGGGTCCAAGGTATTCCTTTACCGGAAGTTCCCGGTAATTATCCGTCATATTCAACCGTTCATACAGCAAGATGATGCTCTGTACGCGGCTTTCGGCATTTTTGAGCGATGCTTTGGCCGAGGAATTGGTTTCGGCATCGATCTGCAAGGAAAGCAACCCGCGGATAGTTGTCATGTTATTCTTTATCCGGTGATGCACTTCCTTAAGGAGTGTTTCCTTATCACGGAGCATCCGCTCTAGCGCCTCTTTTGCCTCTTGGCGCTCGGTAAGATCCCGTATCGAAGCAATAACGACAGACTTTCCTCCGATACTGGCACTTCGTAGCGCTACCTCGGACGGAAAAACCGACCCATTCTTGCGGAGCGATTTCCAGGGAAGAATAATACGCTCGCCCGCCTGTATCCAGTGATACAGCAAGCGTATCTGCTCGCCAGGGTTATCCAACTGGTCTTCGCTGATATCGGCAACACTCATTCCCTTAAACTCGGCTGCAGAATAACCAAAATGATCTAGCGCAGCCTGGTTTACGTCTATAATGGTTGCGGTGTCACGATCATGGATTAAAATTGCATCATTCACCCCGTTGTAAATTGAATTCAATCCTTCCCGGCTTGCGCGGAGCTCCTGTTCCACCTTTCGCCTGCCGGCCAAAAGTGATAGCAGAACGAAAAGAAGGACAATCAGCAATACAAAACTGACAGCTACAATCATAATCGGGATGCGATATGTATTGATCACAGAAAAAGGACTGTTTACGATCAGGGTATCGACTGGCAGCTTTCGGCCCAACAGATGGTGCTTAACGAGCAGGCAAAAATCGAAGACCGACCGCGCGTGGCTGGGCGTTTCGATTGGTATAGAAGTCACATTCTCACCGTCCAAAATACGTCCTGCAAGGATACCTGCAGCATGGCCCTGATCGAAACCGCGGTTCATCTTTCCGCCTACGGGACCCAAACCAAAATAGAGATCTACATGGGTAAAAACCGGCACAGATGCTGCCTCGCAAATCTGGGGAATCGCGAATTCAATTGAATGATAGTTCCCCAGTCGGTCTTCAAAAAAATCGAGAAACAGAACGAATGAATTGGTATCAATTTGCTTCAATCGTGAGATAAGCTCAGGAAAGCTCAACGTTCGGCCATCAAGGTACTCGGTCGAAATGACCGAATCCAACCCGCGTATTGCTTCTTCCGCTACTAGACGATTCTGTAAGCCGGTATCGGTGCCATCCACTATCAAAACGACATGTTTGGCATCCGTCATCGCAAGTGCAAGCTGCAGCGTTCCCGACAAATCGGGATCTTCGGTAATTCCCGTTATACCCGTCTGGCCCGCGAGCATTGTGGGTCTGTAATTATTAACACCACAAAATACGAGTGGGGCATTTCCGAAAATCCGGTCGCGCTCGGCAACCGCGAAGGTAAAGGCGGCGTTATCGGTTGTCAGCACGAGGGCAGGCGGTCGGGCCGCATATTTGAGCTGGAGATAGTCTTTTATCGCCTGAGCATAGGCTCCGGTGAGCGGACTGCGTTTGGCATCGAGGTACTCGATCCTGATATCAATCGATTCACCGAAACGCTCAAGTGAGCCCATTATCCCCTCTGTCATGTGGTCGGTCCAAATAAAACCCTCATGATACGAATGAAGAACCACAACGACACGCGGCGTGTCCTCCAAGGCAAAAAGTGCCACGGGAGCAACAACCGAAATGCCGAAAGCGAAAATAAAACAATAAAGAATCCGTCGGAGTCCCTTCATGCACGCGCTCTTTTCATGTTTTAAGAGTAATTGAGTAAATGGCTGTCGTCAATATCTGTAATCAATTACGTATGAGCTCTTGGCCTATTTAGCCGTTCGCCAACGGCACCACCGGGATGGACCAAGGCAAATTGGGTTTCCTTATAATCTGTTTCTTCTATCAAAGCTGCTTGCAGCGCATCAAAAAGTACATTTAGCATGGTGTTGCTGGTTGTCCCTTGGGAATTGTATTTATCAACTTCTTTGTTGATGAACATTTGTAGCACAATATCGGCGTTTTCAGCTAATGCAGAGGTGCTGTTCTCGGTGACAGCTATGGTAATAGCACCTTTTTCTTTACATATTTTCTGGATAGGTAACAGTTCGGCGGTCTTACCTCCGCGCGAAGCAAGCACCATCACATCGCCCTTTTGAATAAACCCCATAGCTCCATGAACGGCTTCTGATGGCGAAATAAAACGTGCAGGGCGTTCGATGCAACACATCAAATGGGTAAAATGCTGGCATGCAATTCCGCTGTGACCGCAGCCGCTGGCTGCAATTCGAGGTGCCTTGGCCAAAGCCGCTACGGCACGGGCGAAGGCATCTGCATCGATATGAGAAAAGGCCTCTTGTAAGCATGCTGCTTCTATCGAGAATGCCTGCTTGGCAAATTCCAAACTGCTCTTTTTCAAAAAATGCTCCAGGAGTATGTCATTCTCCGATTATTTGCACTTGTACCGTTCGCTCTCGGGCTCGCGTCTGGTCAAAATCAATAAAATAGATAAAAGCAAAATCACCCAAGTCCATCTGCCCGTCAATCAAAACGATTGTTTCACTCCGGCCAACCAATGCGGAGCGAATATGAGCATCGGTATTATGACAGCCGCGGGCATCCTCATCATGCTTTTCAGCAAATGCAAGTGCCTTGGGACCAGGATGCAAATACACCCCTTCCTTGTGTTGAGTAGGCATATGACTTTCAAAGGATTCAACAAAATCTTGCTGCAAAGTTTCAAGGCCTGTCATCGACATATCAAAAGCTGCTTCCTGCGTAATCACACAGCAGGTCGTATGATGCGAATAGACAACAAGGATGCCATTGTTAATACCTGAACGCGACAAGATTTCCTTACTCTGTGCAGTCACGTTATGAAAAGTGGGCATCTTGTCATTTGACTGCACTTTGAATGATTCGCGATATACCATATTAGTGTGCTCCTGATTTTGCAGACAGCCTGCCTTGCGTAATGAGATCGTCACGAGCTTTTTTAACGAAGCTGATCATTTCATCTAGCAGTTCATATGGCTTGGGGGATTTTAGAACACCGCTTGCCGAACCGGCAGCTTCGGAACCTGCCATTATAAAGTCATAGATTTGCTGTGCAGTGGTAATACCGGCAGCCTGTTCAACCATGATATTTGCATCGATGGCCTTTACGGAACGGATAGCTTCCATCACAAACTTCATGTCGCTCGCTTGTCCACTTCCGATGAGCGCAGACGGTTCCGGGTTGATTATATCCGGATGGAACTGCGCAACGGCACAGGCTTCTTCAAGGGTATCAGCGCAAACAAACGACAGCATATCAAGTTCCGTTGCTCGCTCGATGGTCTGTCGTATTGCGGAAAGGGTCATTGGCCGTTCGCAATGATTTATTACCACACCCTGCGCTCCCGCTGCCTTAAGTGCTTCTGGGAGGACATCCGCCATGCCCCGACCAGGGCGCAGCGTGTCCATATAGGGAGCCAGAATTATTAAATGCGGACAATGCTCCCGAATCCGTCGAATCTCCGTATACGGAGAAATGAACAGTACATCGATATCATATTTTTTAGCAGCTGCATCTGCAGCTTTTGCAAATTCAAACACCGCATCCCCATATATATAACTCTTAACGCTCGTTTCAAAGAAAGGGACTCTAATTACCGGTTTTCCCATAGTATGCACCTTTTGCTCGTATCAGAATGTTTAGCGTTTTTGCTGCAAATCAAACTCGCTCATATACGCTTTTTCGGCTTCAGTATATTTACGCAGGGTATTGATTATTTCTCCCTTGTTCCACTTACGGTCTCCAACGTCTTCGCTGGTGCCCATGATTGTAATATTTAATTGACGCGATCGAGCACGCACATGATCCCAGTCTGCAAAGTAGATATGAGCGAATTCACCGCCATCCAGTTTGCCATCCTTAATTGTCATGGTTTCGCTGCGACCAAAAAAAACACTCCGCAGGTGTCCATCGGTATTCATGCTGGTAAAATCGCCCGGCTCATTAACACTCCGGCCAAATTGTGCATGAACCGGCCCGGGGTGGCGGTATTGATGTTCTTCTGAAAAATCGGGGATCATTTTCCGCATGATATCAAGCAAGTCATGCTGCAGGTATTCAAGGTCGAAACTATCGAGGTCATGTGAACATTCCTGAATAATTACCGAACATGTGGTGTGGTGCGAGACCAAACTACATGTACCATTTATAACACCGGAAGCTTTCACTACTTCTAAAACTTCTTTAGTAACATCGTGAAAAGTTGGTATCCAACCTCTCGACTGCAAATTAAGTTCTTTCTGTATAACTTTGAATTCCATTTCTTGCTCCTTCTTGATGATGCTATAGAAACAGGCTTGACTTAACCTATTTTTGATTTCGATTTAGAATACACATCAAAGACAACGGCAATAAGCAAAACCGTTCCCTTGATTGCCAGCTGCCAGTCAACATTAACACCCATTATCGACATACCATTATTAAGAACGCCCATAACCAGTCCGCCGATGATTACTCCCAGAATGGTACCAATACCGCCAGAAGAAGACGCTCCACCGATATAACAGGCAGCTATTGCATCCAATTCGAATCCAGTTCCTGCTTTTGGAGTTGCGGCATCCAGGCGACCGGTAAAGATCAACCCAGCTACTGCGGAAAGAAAACCCATATTTGCAAAGGCGATAAAGAGTACCCAATTAGTACTGACGCCCGAAAGACGCGCCGCTTTTTCATTTCCACCCATGGCATAAATATGTCTACCAATAATGGTTTTAGTCGTCATAAAATCGTAAAAGATATACAGAACAAACAAGAGCACCAATACCATGGGCAAACCCTTGTACAAAGCCAGCCAGAAGGTAAACAAGTTGATAATTACAAAGGTACTTATGCTTTGAATGAAAAACACATTTTTAGATGACGGTTCAATTCCGAGCTTGCGTTTATTGTGTCTTTTCAATACTTGCATTAGTATCAGCAACACGGCTACAACAACGCCAACCAGTACTGTTGTCAAGTGTATGTTTTTACTTTCAAACAGATCCGGAAGGAATCCGGTACTTAATAGTTTAAATTCCTTGGGAAATGGAGCGAGGGTTCGTCCTGCAAGCACTACTTGGGTAAGACCCCTAAATACCAACATTCCGGAAAGCGTCACGATAAAAGCGGGAACCTTCACAAAGGAAATAAAATATCCTTGCAGCATTCCTATAAGGATTCCAATCACCAAAGCGGCAATAATTGCGACACCTGTGTTAAGCTGCATATTAATTGAAAGAACAGCAGCTACAGAACCAACAAAAGCAGCAATCGAGCCAATCGAAAGATCGAAAGCTCCAGCAACTATACAGATAAGCATGCCCATAGAAAGAATAAGAATATAACTGTTTTGCTGAATCAAATTCGTCACATTCTGAGGAACCAGTAATATTCCTCCGGTCAATATTTGAAACATGGTTACGATGAACAATAAGGCAATGATCATTCCATATTGTCTGATATTCCCTTTCAACATTCCCTTCAGGTTGATCATTTTCGTGTCCCCTTCATACTATCCATGATGCAGTGCATTATGCCTTCTTGCGAAGCTTCTCCCTTCGGAAACTCCCCGACAAGCCGTCCTTGATTAACCACATATATTCGATCGCTCATACCAAGTAATTCCGGCATTTCTGACGAGATGAGGATTATAGATTTCCCCTGCTCGGCAAGTTTATTTATGATAGAATAGATTTCGTATTTAGCACCCACATCGATACCACGGGTAGGCTCATCCAGGATGAGAACGTCCGGAGAGATCTGAATCCATTTTCCGAGAACAACTTTTTGTTGATTCCCGCCAGAAAGGTTTACCGCTTTCTGAAGTACATTGGAACATTTAATACCGAGCTGCTTCCGTTTTTCTTCACTGGCGATATGTTCAACATCATCATTAAGAATTGAATGCCAGCTAAGATCTTCCAGATTTGCCAGAGTTATATTGTTCTGAATAGTATCTATCAGAATTAGTCCCGCACCTTTACGATCTTCAGTTGCATAGGCAATTTTGTTGGAAATAGCTTTGTGTACGGTCGAGATATCAATTTTGACACCGTTTTTATACACTTCACCGGTGATTTTCTTTCCATAGGATTTACCAAAAACGCTCATTGCTAATTCGGTTCTACCAGCTCCCATCAAACCAGAGAGTCCAACAACTTCACCTTTACGCACATGCAGGTTTGCATTGAATATCACCTGTCTGTTTTCGATCTGAGGATCAAATACGTTCCAATTTTTTACTTCAAACATCACTTCACCAAGTGCTGCTTTTCTCGAAGGATAAATATCCAGGATATCCCGACCGACCATGCCCCTGATTATTCGATCCTGCGAGATACCTTCCGTTTCTTTATCCAGGGTTTCTATAACCCGGCCATCACGAATAATAGTGATTCGATCTGCTACATATTCTACTTCTTTAAGTTTATGCGAGATTAACACACACGTTATCCCCTCGCTTTTGAGTTGATGTAACAGATTTAAAAGATTGTCCGATTCACGTTCATTCAATGCAGCGGTGGGTTCATCCAAAATGAGCAAGTTGACTTTTTTTGATAACGCCTTTGCGATTTCAACCAACTGCTGTTCGCCAACGCTTAAATCACGAACCAAATTACTGGACTTACGAGAAAGACCCACACGTCGGAGCAGCTCATTCGCTTTAAGCTCTGTCTTGTCCCAGTTTATAATTCCGAATTCCAGTATCTCGTTTCCCAAAAACACGTTTTCCGCAATACTCAAATAGGGAATAAGAGCCAGTTCCTGATGAATGATTACAATGCCGCGCTTTTCGCTGTCTTTGATATTCCTGAAACGACATTCTTCGCCAGAATAGTGTATTGTTCCGGAATAAGTTGGATAGGGATACACACCCGAAAGTACGTTCATAAGCGTTGATTTACCAGCGCCGTTTTCACCACAGATTGCGTGAATCTCACCTTGTCTGATACCAATACTGACTTCATCCAGAGCTTTTACGCCGGGAAACATCTTAGTTATAGTCTTCATGGCGAGCAGTTCATGTGCCACAGTATTGCCTCCCGTTTGATTAAGTGGGGAACAGACCTGTCCTGGCCGCTCCCCAACCGATCATCAAATACCTTACTTGACCATACCTTTCCAGGCCGCATCTTCTTTCTTGTAGAAGCCTGCATCGAAGAGATCTTTGTAGTTAGAAATATCAATAGAGGTAACCGCATTGGAATAGGTGGGAACAATCTTTACACCGTTATTGTAGGTCGTCGTGTCATTTACCGGAACTTCGGTTCCCTTAATTATCGCATCTACCATTTGAGCACAGGCCTTCGCCTGCACACGGAAATCCTTCCATACAGTCTGGGTCTGCTCCCCATTAATGATAGAGATAATCGAAGCTACTTCCGCATCCTGTCCGGTTACAATCGGAAGCGGCAGGGCCTTTGTGCCATAGCCGGTATTTTTAAGCGACGCAATAACACCAATAGACAAACCGTCGTAGGGGACCAATACCGCGTCCAGCTTGGATCCACCGGCATAGTACGCTGTCAGCAAGTTATCCATACGGGCCATTGCCTTGGCTGCATCCCAACCGGGTGTTGCCACGGATTCAAGACTTGTTTGCTTGGATTTAACGACTAGTTTCCCGCTATCGATGTAGGGCTTTAAGAGATCAAAAGCACCCTGATAGAAATATTTCGAATTGCTGTCATCAAGGGAGCCGCCAAATAATTCAATATTGAAAGGACCTTTACCATTTTTAAGGTCCAGTTTTTCAATAATATATTCTGCCTCGGCTACACCAACCTTATAGTTGTCGAAGGTAACGTAGTAATCCACATTCGCGGTATTCATCAAAAGGCGATCATAGGCAACGACTTTAATGCCTGCGTCTTCTGCCTTTTTGAGCACTTCATTCAGGGCTTCACCATTCACCGCTGCAATTACCAGCACCTTTGCGCCCTTGACGATCATATTCTCGATCTGGCCAATCTGATTTTCAACCACGTCTTCGGCCCATTGTTCATCGAACTTTGTATACCCCATTTCTTTGAGATACTGAATGGTAAAACTGGAATGGCGAATCCAGCTTTCATCGGAGTGCGTGGGCATGGAAAGCCCGATCAAGGGATCGGTTGATACGGCTTTGGCGTTTGGCATGCTCTTGGTACAAGCACCGAATAAACCGATCAGAGCGAGTGAACAGAGCAGAATTAAACCTCTTTTCATCATTGTCTCCTTATTTCCTCAAATTATTCTTGACCCTACATAAGCCAAGCAGCACAGGACGATGGCAATAAGTACACAAAGGCTATACCTCTTGTATCATCTTAATCATCGTACAATGACATTGCGCGAATTGTCAATCAAAAAATGATTGAAACAATCATTAAAAGATATTGGACGGTTTTACCCGATCACTAGATGTGTATTAGACAAGCAATTTTTTGAAAGCAGCCATTTCTGCATCCCCTTCCAGGATACCGATCTCTATACGAAACGTTGCAGAACTATAGCCGGCCAAGCGAGACAGAGTTCCATTCGCTCTTTCACCCGCTCGGCCCATTATATAGCTATTGGATGGCTCAAGCGCGACGGTATAGTCGTGAGAGCGCATGCTTTTCCAATGAACCAGAATAGGAAGTGTGTCCGCACTGTAGGTAATCGAAACCCCGAAGCCAAGCTCTCGATTGAATATGGCCGCCCGTGCTATAGCCGAAGAGGGACTGTTCACATGGTAGAAAACCTGCTCGGGGCAATCATCTTGTGGCGGACCAATGTTGTTCCAAGCAGCGAGTTCTGCTTCGGTCATCTCGGTCCGCGGAAGTGTTTTAGCTTGCGAACGAACAACTTCAGAACCGGCATTGATCAGCGGATACCCAAAATTAATATGATACAACAGCATGAATTCTTCCGGAGTGGGCTCCAAATTTTCTACCGTGTCTTCAATAACAATGGAGCGATCATAGATCCCCATACTGATGCCTCGCCGTAGTACCAGATTTGAACCGTATATTCGTGACTCTTGCATGTTTCCACTCAATTCTATTTTGCAATCGTCACCCTTCCAGGTTTCTCGAATGGACACGTTTTCTGCCGGTATGGAGCCAAGGCGGCCATGCTCGGTCCGATACAACCCCCCGTCCTCACAGGCAGGGCCGGTGTTTGCTAAACCACAGGTACTGAGGAGACCGCCTCCCCAGTTGTATAAAAATTCATTATCTAGAGCGTTAAAAAATTTGTTTGCAGTTATGCCATTCTTGGAGCAGAACCCTAGGTTCACCCCGCGAAAGCTGAGGTCCGCAATGTCCATGCACTTATCAGGCAGAACCGTACAACGCAGACCTGCCAGGTTATACAGCTCTAACGCATGCGTACCCTTGGCCTTGCCAGAGGCAAATTCCACATCTCGCACACCCGCAACCTGAGATAGAATTCCAACCCGCTTGAGCAATTCTTGCTTTGGAAGTTTTGTCATACCGCTTACACTTCTACATATTCGATATCGAGCATACTGCAGAGCATCTTCCACCGCTCGGCACAGTCGCCCAGATTGATAACTTCATGGTGTGTTCCGGCATTTTTAAGCCATTCGCTTACGCATTTCCTAACACCTGAATCGGGGGTAAAGAAGATATAGGGCATCTCGACATTATGCATATCTGTCTTTTTGAGAATCTCGCCCTTTGCCAACACAAGCCTGAATTTATCCCCGTTGAGCGAAACGAGGGACGTCAGTGTTGCCCGGCCATATTCGGGTGTGAAGATCGGCGTTGGCGGATTATCCAAACCGCCCTCACCAAGGAACCGATCAATAAGTTTTGGCTTCATATCCTTGCGACACGTTTTCCAGTTTCCTTCGCCAGCGTGGCAAAAGATAATACTGTTTTGGGCAAAATCCATCGTATACATTTCCGTAAAGTTCGCTCCTCCATCTGCAATTACGTTGCCCGCAGCAACCATCGAGGCACACATTATGTCGCCTTCGGCAGCATATCCATAGCCATCAGCCATAAGATGCGAGGCCGCCATAAGCGGCAGTTGCTTGAAGCGGCCATCTTCGGAGAAGATATCAAACTGGGCGGTAAAGGCTTCATACCCCTTATCTTCCAGGAAATGCCGGAAAGCCAGATACATCCGGGTTGCTTCGGCATGACGTTCATAGGTAAGTTTAGGATCAACATCGAAAATGGTATGGTCTCGAGCAATAGAAGAATCAATATCTTCTTTGGTAATCTTTTCCATATAATGAGCAATAGTGCCAATAGTCTCGTGTCGAAATTCGGGTCCGATCTTCTTAAAGAAGGCCATATCATCGGTCAGAATATCGTTCATTCCCTGCATACGGCTGATGATGCCGACGCGCATGGAGCGAAGGTAGCGTCGCGTCTGGGCTGCTTTCGCAAAATCGGTAACAAAGGTACGATATTCAGGCTCCCGCCGATTACCCACAAAATATTGGCATGGAATACCGAGGCGAACAATCATGTTGGAATTATCTTGTGCACCATGGATGCCCTGGTTTACGGTTAAGCGAAGCTCGTCCCAATCCGTACCAATTTCCTGATCCGGCTGAACCACGGCAAGGGCGATAGGAAGGCGATTATCCTGCAAGGCTCGCAATAACCAGGAACCCTGATGATAGGTCAGAAGCACAATAAGGATCCCATCCAAATCATCCCGCGAGTTATATTCCTTCATGATACGCTCCACCGATTCGCGATCCATCGCCGGGCGTTCAAAAACTACATCTACAGTTTCCTTTACTTCGTCTATCAGCTCCCGGGCATACGTGGTTTGTCGCTCGGTAATTCCGGGGAAAATTGGCTCATAGCCGCCCGCCATCAATCCTAATAGACCAATCTTTGGTTTTGGAACGCTCTTCATAAAATCCTCCTGTTTGTTAACGAATATGCTGATAGTACTGGTATAATTTTTGATACTGCATATATGCAGCGTCATAGCTTGCGGTGTTGTTGTTATTTGGAAGGAATAGTGCTCTTTGGGGATTTGGTGTCCCCATAGCTTCCAGGCTCGGATACCATCCCGCACCAAGAGCACCAAGCATCGCCGCTCCGATAGAGGTGCTTTCTGTATCCTGGAATGTCAGTATTTCGCGAGCCAGCACATCGGCTTTAATCTGCGACCATATACCACTTCGTGAGCCACCACCTAACGACCGAATCTGTTGTACTTCGATGCCCATTTGTTCAAATATTTCTATATTTTCTCTAAGCATATATGCAATGCTCTCCATAATAGCCCGCAGAAAATGCCCCTTACCCGTATTAAGAGTAACTCCGTAAAATATGCCTTTAGTCTCCGGATCAGATACGGGTGTTATCATGCCCGTAAAATGGGGAAACACCAAAAGACCATCTGAAGCAGGGGGAACCTCCGCAGCAAGACGATCCAGCTCGGCATATACTGTGGCGCCAAAACGTTCCGCTTCAAGAGCACAAAATTCATCCTTAAACCACTTCATAATTATTCCGGCCGTATTCGAAAGCGATAGCACAAAGTAAGAACCTGCCAGTGCATGCCGGTAAATGATGGGTCGGGCAGGATGCGAAAAATCGGGCTTAGGGGTTGTAGCTCCCATTACCAAAGCGGTTCCTGTTGTCTCTGTTACAATACCTTTCCTGAAATTTCCTGCGCCAATAGCCCCAGCAATCTGATCCATTGCACCGGTTACCAATTTCGCTCCGGTATTTATGCCTAATTCACGGGCGGCGTCATTCTGGATTGTGCCAATTACTTGAGCACAATCCAGGACTTCAGGAATAAGGGCTGTGGATATTTCCGCATAATCAAGAATTTCTGAATACAGGGCATCTTTTCTGATATCAAAATATCCGGATGATGAAAGCAGGGACTTTTCAGTTACAATCCGGCCAGTCAGCCGAAAAAGGAGATAGTCTTCAAGCAACAGAAATTTGTATGTGTGAGAATAAATTTCTGATCGCTTGTTTTTGATATGTAAAATCTTGCTTATCGGGGCAGCTTCATCAACCTGGCCGAGCCCGGTAGTCGGGTAATAGACATCCGACCCAAAAGAACGTCGCAAAAAGGCAGCTTCTTCGGTCGAACGCGAATCCAGCCACACTACGGCATTACAGAGCGGGTTCCCTTTTTTATCTATGGGAATAAGCGTCTCGCCTTGGGTGGTGATAGTAATAACTTCAATACAAGTCTGTGCTGCAGGACAGGCCTCTACAACCGCACGACTCCCTTTACAAAGGGCAGACCAATACGATTCGCTCTCCATTTCGACAACTCCACCCGCCTTGGTTATGAGTTGATACTCGGCGCTGTGGCTCCCTACTACCTGAAAAGCCTCATCAAAGAGCCGTGTTTTAACTGAAGTCGTACCCACATCAAAGGTAAGGATGAATCCCATCTATTTTCTCTCCCTAAAACTATACTTCCAGCATACCAAATATTTTGATTATGTCAATCAAAATAAATAGATATTACGATCAATTTAATCAAATAGCTTGACAGGAGTCCGTGATACTTTCATAATGGCGTGTAGGATGCATATATGAAAGTTACGAAAGAAACAAATTTGATCGTTTTAGACGCCTTACTCATACACGACAAACTTAGTGTCCACGAAGTAACTGAACTCATTGGAGTGTCCGAAGCCACGGCCCGCAGGCTCTTCGTCAAACTTGAAGAGCAAGGACTTGTAGTTCGAACTTTTGGTGGAATACGTCTTGTTGATTCAGATTCCAGCTATTATTCCTTCAAAGATTCAGCGCGGCGCATGATTAAAGAAAAAAATGCCATAGGGGAAGCAGCTGCGCGGGAAATTGAAAGCGACGATCAAATATTTTTGGATTCAGGCACAACCGTTATGGCACTATCTCGAGCCTTAGCCAGACGTATGCAGGCAGGCGAAATTCGCGGTTTGCGCATAGTTACCAATTCGCTTATCATCGCCGATCAATTAGCAGAACAATGCAAGATAATCTTTGTTGGTGGAGAAATTCGCGCTGAACGTCGGGATGCCTGTGGGTTTTTGGCCGAAGAACTGATGAAGAAGCTGCATCTCAAGAAGGCGTTTCTCGGATTGGATGCTTTGAGCTTCGAAAGTGGCTTGATGACAACCGACGAGAGATCGGCTCGCATGAACGAAATCATCATTAAAAACGCCTCCAAAATTTACATTCTGGCAGATGCACAAAAAATAGGCGGGATTTCCTTTGTCAGCTATGGTACTCTGAACCAGGTAGATACCTTCATTGTCGACGAGTCCATCACACCTGAACAAAAAGCAAAAATAGAAAGTATCGTCCCCCATTTACTCATCGTCAACCCGGCACAATAAGTCTCCGTTTTAAATCGGTTTGGGCATAAAAAAACCGTAAGCCCTTTTTGTATAAGGATTTACGGTTATTTATTTTCTGGAGAATGGGGAATTCGAATCCCCGACCTATTGATTGCGAACCAATCGCTCTAGCCAACTGAGCTAATTCCCCGTGGTAAAAATGATCATATCGCAAATTAAATTTGATTTCAAGCATCTTTAGCGGTAGTATTGATTCAAGATTGAAGGAAGTCCAGATGAAAATGAAAAAAACAGCGCTCCCGTTCCTGTTCACCGCACTTTTACTTGCCGGAACGCTTTCGGGCTGCGGGACTTCGGCAACTGGCATCTCAAAATCACCACTGAAGGCAGCAGTAACGCCCGAAAAACCAGGTGTAACGCTACGAGATCAACTTGCAGACAAAACATGGCTGCTTGCAGGCTACCTGCCTACAGGTACCGACGCAGGGAGTGTCTTCGTGCCACTCGAACCCGGTCATGGCAGCACCGCATGGATACTTTTAGGCAACGATGGAAAGTTAAATGGCTCGACTGGTATCAATACGTTTTCGGGTAGCTGGAAATTGGGCTCATCCACAAAGACCGGCACCGGGATCGCAATCTCTGTCGGGGGTATGACCCGGATAGGCGCACCGAATGAAATTGCCGCCAAGTTCGAAAAGGATCTCATCCGCGAACTGGGCGAGGCACGTCGTTTAAAAACAGGAAAGGATTCTATCCAGCTCGTTAACGGGCAGGACAAAACCCTTCTCCAATTCATTTATCGGGACGATGCATCACTTTTTTGACTTATTGACTCCCTGATACGTAGCCAAAAACTTTTCCCTATCGTTCACCATAAGGCTCGGCTGGCCAGTAGCGTCGAGCGTATCTCGCCACAGCGAGCCATCGGGATCAATATAATTCTTCTTGCTGATGACCACTTTGATCGGCAGATGCACGAACTTGGTGTGCACAAGACCGACAATCAATTTCGTTTTACCAGCCATCGCAGCATGCACAGCATTGTTTCCAAGACGTTCGCAATAAATGGAATCGATGGGCGCCGCGGGAGCAGAACGGATCTGATAGCTCGGGTCGATATACTTGAGGTTGATGTGCAGTCCAATCGATTTGAAATAACTCTGAATCCGGTCGCGGAGGAAGGTGCCAATATCGGCCAGCTTTTTGTTGCCGGAATCATCGGTACCGCCCTCGCTCTTCAAGAGATCCTGACCCGCGCCCTCGGCAACTACAATTACGGCATGGTGCCGCTTGCGCAAGCGCTCCTCGAGGTGGTGCAAGAAACCATTCGGGCCATCAAGTTCGAAGGGAACTTCCGGGATCAACACGTAATTGGCCTCATGGCTCGCAATTGCGGTGTGGGTGGCGATAAAGCCGGCTTCACGTCCCATAAGTTTTACGAGCCCGATGCCGTTAATCTGGGAATGGGCCTCCATGTGTGCTGCTGCGACTGCTTCAGATGCTTTCACGACAGCGGTATCGAAGCCGAACGACTTCTGGATAAAGGACAGATCATTATCAACCGTTTTTGGAATACCAACGACGGCGATTTTCAGGTTACGTTTTTCCAGTTCCTCGGCGATTTCAAGTGAACCGCGCTGGGTACCGTCGCCGCCGATAATAAAAATCATGTTTATGTTGAGGTTTTCGATGGCGTCCGCTATCTCGATAACCCGGTCTCCGCCGCCGCGCGAAGTGCCCAGGATCGAACCTCCGGTTTTGTGGCAGTCATCCACAAAGTCCGGCTGCAGAGGCATTATTTCGAAGCCATATTCGGGCAGTAGCCCCTTGAAACCAAAGCGAATGCCGCTGATGCGCCGGACGCCGTAGCGGTTCCACAGGCAGCGTACCACCGCGCGGATAACATCGTTTATACCGGGGCAGAGACCACCACACGAAACGATCGCCGCATTGACATGATTAGGGTTAAAAAAGATTTTTTCGCGCGGGCCGGCTTTTTCTAACAGCTCGGACCTTTTTTCAGGTCCGACAACCTGATCGATAGCCGCATCAAGGCTGTAACGGATAAAATGCGCTTCCGTCACGTAATTAGCGACAAAATCCCCTGTTTTGTTGGAAAGCTTGATCGGTGAAGTAACCTTGCAAGGTCCCAAAGTAGAAATGGTAAAATCGAACGTCTCGTCGGCCATAAAAAAACTCCTTGCGGAACACGTGCTTATTTCAATGCTTTGAATTATATAATGAAAGGGTTTGTAAAACAATAGACAACTTGACCCGTACCATCCATCCTTAGTATGTTGATGGCAGACCTTTTTTTGGAGAGACCATATGATGGAAGAAGCGGTAAAGAAAGCCCTTGAAGATATCAGGCCCCAGCTGCAGGCTGATGGCGGTGATATAGAATTTGTTTCGGTATCCGAAGACGGAAAGGTTCTCGTAACCCTTACCGGGGCCTGCGGTTCCTGCCCGATGGCAACCATGACCCTCAAAATGGGTGTAGAGGCACATTTGCTTAAAACCGTTCCCGGAGTTACCGAAGTAGTTCAGGCATAAAACAGATGGAACGCTCTTCGTTTCTTCCGGTTACCAGCGCGGATATGGAAGAGCGCCTTTGGACCAACTGCGACTTTGTTTTTGTTACGGGGGACGCCTATGTCGATCACCCGTCTTTTGCCGCCGCACTTTTAGGCCGGCTCCTTGAATCAGAAGGCTACCGGGTGTGCATCCTTGCCCAACCGCGCACGCAGGGGGCAGAATCCACTGTAGATTTTCTGCGATTCGGCCAGCCGCGTCTCGCCTGGCTTGTCAGCGCCGGCGCCATGGATTCGATGGTTGCCCGCTATACCGCAAACAACAAACCCCGTTCTGAAGACGAATATTCACCCGGAGGCAAACCGGGCTTCCGGCCAGATCGCGCCCTCCTTGCCTACACAGCAAAAATTCGCGAAGTGTCCAAAAACATTCCTGTCATCATAGGCGGAATCGAAGCATCATTGCGCCGCTTTGGTCATTATGACTATTGGTCGAACACCGTCAAACATTCCCTTCTTCTCGACACAAAAGCAGACCTGCTAGTATACGGAATGGGTGAACGCCCGATCCTCGAAATCGCCGCTCGCCTTCGGGATACGACAGACAAATCTATTCATAACGCCGGAATCCCCGATCTCCGGGGAATCCGCGGAACCGTCTGGCGCACCGGAAAAGAAAGCGATGTGCCAGAGGAAGCGATCAGACTGCCTTCCTTCGAGTCCATCCGACAGTCGAAAACAGATTTTTGCGCCTCCTATCTGATGCAGGAACAAAATACCGATCCCCTCAACGCCCATGTCCTAATCGAACAAAGCGAAGCCCGCTTCGTAGTGCAGGAACTGCCCGCGTTTATCCTTGATCCGCTAGCCTTTGATCGAGTAATGGAATTACCCTACACCCGCGAATGGCATCCCGATTACGCAGAAGCAGGCGGTATCCCGGGGCTCGACGAAGTGCAGTTTTCGCTCACCAGCTGCCGCGGCTGTTTCGGAGCCTGCGCTTTTTGTGCGATCACTTTTCATCAGGGACGACAGATTCAGGCACGTAGCCACGAATCCCTCGAGCGGGAGGCAGTCCTTTTGACCAAACGAGCCGATTTCAAGGGATACATCCACGATGTAGGCGGCCCAAGTGCAAATTTCCGTATCCCTGCCTGCGCGAAACAGGCAGAACACGGAGCATGTCCCGACCGCCAGTGTCTTGGTGACACACCTTGCCCCGCCCTTAAAAGCGATCACCGCGACTATATCAGCCTGCTCCGCCGGCTTCGCGCAATTCCCGGAGTTAAAAAGGTGTTCATTCGATCAGGAATCCGCTATGACTACGTTCTGCTCGATCCCGATCCCGACCGGACATTCCTTCGCGAACTGTGCGAATTCCACATATCAGGCCAGCTGAAAGTCGCTCCAGAACATACTTCGAACCGGGTGCTTTCCCTGATGCGGAAAAGTACCAACGAAATGTATCATGCTTTCGAAAATGCCTACCGCGAAACGAACCGGCAGCTGGGCAAAAAGCAGTTTCTTGTTCCCTATTATATCGCCAGTCATCCAGGGGCAACCCTCGAAGACGCCCTGCATACCGCCCTTGAACTCAAAAAAAGTGGTTTTGTTCCGGATCAGGTACAAGATTTTTACCCGACTCCGGGAACCCTCGCAACCTGTATGTACTGGACCGGCCTCGATCCTGCAACCGGAAAGGAACTGTTCGTGGCCCGAGGCGCCCATGACCGTGCCCTGCAGCGAGCCCTCCTCCAGTTCAGCAAACGGGAAAACCGCCAGCTTGTCCTCGAGGCACTCCAGAAACTCGGCCGGGAAGACCTGATCCCCGTCCTTCTCTCCCCTACGGGCAAAAAAAAATGACCGGAACAACCCGGTCATCCAAAAACATTCACCCTAAAAAACACCCACCCGCTTCTTGCTTAAAAATGGCGTGGAGAATTGAACAAAGTCAGTGCTCCAGAAAAAACCGTCCGACAGCTTCGTGGAGAATTGAACAAAGTTCAATTCTCCAGAAGAAATCGTACCTCGATTTCTTCATTACCACCAAGCAAACAGAGTTCCCGCCCGGGTCATATACCATACAAGCACGATAAGAGACACGACAGAAAGCGTCTGGTACCAATAAGCTACAGCTACGCCGTCTTTTTTAAGGGATACACTCTGAAAAAGCGAAAAAAGTACCAAAATAAAGAACCCCACAAGTGCATAAATTCCGTACATCACCTGGTTATTGGCAATCGCATCCAGCGAAAGGGTAAACGAAAATATAAAGACGACGATAAGAACAAAAAATAGCGATACACTTGACTTGTTATCCATGGTTATCAATACTCCTTTGGCATAAGTATAGCCGTGCCGATTAGCTTTGTCCATCTTATTTTATTCTACTTGCCGATACCAGTAGGAATGTGTTATTTTACATTTACCATACTTTAGAAGGATTTTTTATGACAATTACCAAAGACAGCGTGGTCAGCATCGAGTATACACTCACTGACAGCGAAAACGAAGTACTTGATTCATCCGAGGGAACCGGCCCTCTCGAATATCTGCACGGTCACAACAATCTTATTCCTGGACTTGAAAAAGAACTGGACGGAAAAAAAGCCGGAGATACTTTCAAAACCGTGGTTGCTGCCGTGGATGCATACGGGGAACACCAGGACGAGCTCGTAGTCGAAGTAGAACGCTCCCAGTTTCCCGACGACGTCGAAATCACCGAAGGCATGCAGTTCGAAGCTGGTGGTCCGGACGGAAATCGTGTCGTTACTGTTACTGCGGTAAACGACACAAAGGTCACCGTAGACGCCAACCACCCCCTCGCAGGCGAAGTGCTTCACTTTGACGTGAAGGTCATTTCCGTACGCGAAGCCACCGAGAAAGAAAAAACTGACGGTCTTGAATCCTCCGGCTGCGGATGCGGTTGCGGCGATGGAGACTGCGGCGATGGAGACTGCGGCGATGGAGACTGCGGCGATGACTGCGATTGCGAGGATGGCGGTTGCGGTTGTGGCGATGACGGCGGTTGCGGTTGCGGCCATTGATGCCGAAAAAGAACCGGTCATCTGGCCGGTTCTTTTTTTATCCCCATGCCCTTTCCAAAGATACAATTGATACGGCGACAGCCTGGTTCGGGGCCTTATGCTTTTTTCTTTCAACCATCGAGTACATGATTCCGAAACCCCTCCCGTTCCTGCGCCTGGGCCTCGCCAATCTTCCGGTAATGCTTTCTATCAATGTATTACCGCTTCCTTCTTTTTTAGTCCTCGTCCTGATTAAGATCCTCGGCCAGGGTCTTATCGGCGGCACCCTTTTTTCATATATTTTCCTTTTTTCCGCGGCAGGAACCGTGTCATCAGCACTTGTTATGCTTGCGCTCAAAAAAGTCTTTCCCCGCTCGGTGTCCTACATCGGTATAAGCATAGCAGGGGCGTTCGCATCGAACGTAGCCCAGCTTGTCCTTGCGCGGTACTATATTTTTGGTGAAAGCGCCTGGTACATCGCGCCTCCGTTTCTTGCCGTCGGCGCCGTGAGCGGAACCCTTCTCGGTCTCTTCGCCAACACATTTGCCACAAAATCTCGCTGGTATGCAGACGTAGTAGCAGGAAAGATCACATTCGCAGAGATACAAAAAACCGGAGTGATCGCCAACCCCGCAAAAAAAGGCGGCTTCTACAATATGCCACTGTTCCGCTTCTGCGCGGGAACAATAATGCTGCTCATCGTATTGTTTGCCCGTTCGCCCGTGATCCAAGGCGGACTCGTCGCCGCATCGGTCATCCTTGTGCTCTTCGATTCCTCACGGATCAGACTGCTGCCGGTCATTGCCATGTCGGCCAGCATCATCCTCTTTAACCTCCTCGCCCCCTTCGGGAAGGTACTCTGGTCGCCGTTCCACCTTCCCGTAACCGAAGGAGCCCTCCTTTTGGGCATAAAAAAAGCCCTCACTGTGGAGGGCATGATCTTTATTTCGCGCTGGATGCTCAAGCCGGGGTTCAGCCTCCCAGGAAAAGCAGGAAAGCTCGTCTCGCAAGCCTTCGATATCCTTGGGCATCTGTCACTCGGCAGAAAAAAAATAGACCGAAAAAATATAATCAATAGCATTGATACAATTATGTACGGACGCGATTGAATCCTTCGGTAGCGTCCTTATAATCAGGTCGCAGCTTAAGTGCCCGTTGGTAGGCATCAGACGAGCCTTTCTTGTCACCAACGGTTTCCCGCACGGTTCCCAGACGGTACCACCACAGTGATATAGCAGGCTCGAGATGCACCGCAGCCGAATAAGCAATGTCGGCTTTATTGTACTGCTTGTTTAAGCGGTAGATTTCACCTACAAAAAAATATGCCGTGCTAATCCGTTCACCCCTGGGTGCGGCATCGATATATTTTTCCATGTTCTTAAGCGCTTCTTTGTGTGATCCCAAATAAAAATAGCTTTCGGCGAGGGTTTCAACGATTCGGTAGTCAGTATTAATCTTCAAAGCTTCGGTTGCAGTGTTGACTGCTTCTTTGTATTTCCCCAGCCGCATTTGGGACCAGCTATAAATGGTATACGCATCCATATTTTTGGGGTTTTCGAGCAACTCCTGCTTGCAGACCTCGATGGCCTGATTATAGGCGGCCTGGGCATCTTGTGCCCGGCCTACCGCTTCAAGATCCCGCCCATTCCGGAACAGCTTAAGGGCGTCGGGTTTATCCTGGGCTACGAGGGTCACAGAAGACATCAATGCTACAATTAGGAAGAATATACTTCGTTTCATCTCTCTACTATGTCCCTTTTGCCGGTTCTTTTCAACTGTCTTGCACGGCGGATAATGAGTTCAGTTAGTTGTTCTTGATGGTACTGCCGATGATAGGTATTTCGTGGAGGGCAAAATAAGTGCAAGCCGTATCTTATACAGTATATGATAGGGCTTGCGAGTCGTTTTTCAGTTTTATTCAGTCTTTCCGATTTTCTTTTTCTCTTTCTCTTTCCGTTTTTCTTTCAGGGTGAGAACCGGTTTCTTTTTTTCTTCGGTTTTTCCTTTGTCTTTACCTTTAGCCATGTGAAAACCCTCCTTACAAAAAGTAATTGATTGAGGATCTTGCAAAACTATGAAATTTTTGCAAGATCAACCAAAAATGTAGGTGGAGAATTCCAACAAGTTGTTGCTTTACAAAGACTTGTTAGAATTCTCCAAAAGTCTCTTGCAAAAGTAACCGACTTTTGCAAGAGACTTGATTATAATGTAATCCAGAATCCGTATTTTTCCAACAATTTTTCTTAAAAAAGGATTGGTTTGCCCGCGTTTGCAGTTTGCTCCAGCAGAGCATGAGAATACTGCGATTCCCGCTTAGCCAACTCGGGGCTCGCGGAATTGCTGTATTTCATGAGGATTCGGGCATCATGGGGAAAAAAGAAAATCTTTCGGGGCCGTGTTCCGCCAACGCTGTACGCTTCGACAGGAATACGCTCGGTATCGAGAAACTCAAATGCGAAGGCGATGTTCATTTTTGGTATATTATAGGTAGCTTCCTTATGATAGTCGAGAACCGCACTGCCGCCAAAGACCTTGGCTTTTAGCTTTTTTTTCTGGCCGCCTATTTTCAGGATGTCGTTAATAAGGATCTCCATCGCATTCACACCGTATTTGGCACTGGTAGAAACACTCTCTTCCTGTGCGGGCCGGGGAAACGGGAGCATAAAATGATTTATTCCGCCCAAAAGAAGTTCCGAATCGTAGAGTGCGACAGAAATACAGGAGCCGAGAAGGGTCGAAATAACGACGTCATCCCGGGAAGCGTAAAATTCACCGGGACCAATGTATTTTTCGAGTTTATTGAAATGGATATTCATCTTTAGAATATCCTGAGCGGGCTTGATCAAGGGATTACTTTTTTGATTGTCTCGATAAGTTTCTCGTTATTGAATGGTTTTACTATCCATCCGGTTGCGCCGGATTTTTTTCCTTCTTCAACAACGGAACCCTGGGACTCTGTCGTCAAAACGAGAATAGGAACGAACTTAATTCCTTCGGTTTCGCGTATTTTTTTTACCATGGTAAGTCCGTCCATGTTCGGCATGTTCACGTCGGTAATGACTAGCTGTACTTTCTGCTCGCCAAGCCTTTTAAGCCCTTCAACCCCATCTGCGGCTTCGAAAACGGTATATCCGCTTTGTTCGAGTATAAAGCGGACACTCTGTCTGATCGATACAGAGTCATCCACCACAAGAATTGATGCGCCCATTTATGTCTCCTTCCAAATATACGGTACTCAGTTACTATAAGTTTACTGTTTCCCTGCAGGTTATGCAAGAAAATTTGCTTAACGCGCGAGGCTCTTCTTGATCACAAAGTCGGCAATTTGGTCCAGAGGCAGAATCTTGTCTATCGCCCCCAGCTTTATAGCCTCTTTCGGCATTCCAAATACGATGCACGATGCTTCATCCTGCGCAATGGTAAAAGCGCCTGCCGTTTTCATCTCGAAAATTCCGCGGGCGCCATCGTCTCCCATACCGGTCATTATAACTCCGATGGCGTTCTTGCCCGCATAGCGCGCGGTGGAACGAAAAAGGACATCGACGGAAGGCCGATGCCGACACACCAACGGGCCGCTGCGCACTTCGACAAAATACCGGGAGCCGGCCCGTTTGAGCAGAATGTGCTTGTTTCCGGGTGCAATCAAAACCCGACCCCGAAGGACAGAATCGTTGTCTTCAGCTTCCTTTATATTCACGTCGCAAACACCATTGAGCCGCGAGGCAAAGGCGGCGGTAAAATGTTCGGGCATATGCTGAACGATCACCACACCGGGGCAGTCCATCGGTAAGCTTTCCAAAAACACTTTCAGTGCTTCGGTACCGCCGGTCGATGCACCGACTACAATTACACTTTCTGTCGTATCGATCGAGATGTTGTGGGTGGGCATGGGCATGATCACGTCGGCAGTCAGTTTCGGCGCGACGGTATGCATCGGATGGGTTATTTTTTTAACCTTGGTCAGGTACGCCGCACGGACAGCGTCGCAGATCATCACCCGGGATTCCTCGATAAATTCCTTCGTGCCCACCTTCGGCTTCTGGATGATGTCCACCGCACCGAACTGCAGGGCCTGAAACACGTTCTGTGAACCTTCTTCTGTCTTGCTCGAACAGATTATCACCGGAAGTGGATGTTGCATCATGAGTTTTTTAAGAAAGGTGAGGCCGTCCATACGCGGCATTTCAATATCTAGGATGATAACGTCAGGAATGCTATTTTTTAGCTTGTCCGCTGCGTCATACGGATCCGAGGCCGTTGTCAGAACGGTGATGTCGTTTTCGAGGGAAAGCACCTGCGAAAGGGTTTGTCGAACCACCGCTGAATCGTCGATTATCATCACCTGAATCATGTATTACCCCTGAACCTTGTTCTGATATACCGCCGAGGCGATATTCTGCAGCGGCAAATTCACGTTGCCGATATTTTCCGAATGGCCCATGAACAAATAGCCGCCCGGAGCGAGATGGGAATAGATTTCTTCAAGCACTTTTTTCTGTGTTGGCCTGTCAAAGTAGATGAACACATTTCGGCAAAAAACGATATGATATTTCTTCTTTATCGGGTACGAGCTATCCATAAGATTGAGTCTGCGGAACTGTATCCGGTCACGAATCGCCGGTTTGAACCGGATAGTTTTTTGTGCAGGATCCCTGTTCTTCACGCAATAATTTTTTAGGTATGATGCAGGAATTTTTTCCGCTTGATGTTCGGTATATATTCCTGCTTGAGCCACCTGCAGGACCTTTGCCGAAATGTCGGTCCCAAGAATGCGATAGGAAAAACGTTTGCTCTTCTTCCCGAATTCCTCCAATACCATAGCAAGCGTGTAGGCTTCCTGTCCAGTCGAAGCGGCCACTGACCAGATATTGATTTCTTCAATTTTTTTTTGAACGACCAATTCGGGTAGTATTTTGCTTTCAAGCAGTTCATAGTGATGCGACTCGCGAAAAAACTCGGTCTCGTTGGTAGTCACTTCGTTAATGAGATGCTGTATTTCCTTTTCGAAACCCGTTGGACCGAAAACATAGGCACAATATTCCTCGTACGAATGCATATCAAGCGCGCGAAGCCGTTTGGCAAGCCGGGACTCGAGCATAACCTTTTTTGAAGGTGGGATTTTTATGCCGAGATTGGTCTCGATGAAAACCTTGAACGTTTCGAAGGTTTCTTCGTTCATGCCTCGACCTTTTCGGTGGCATCTACAATCTGCTCGACATCCAGTATCAATGCCACCGAGCCGTCCCCAAGAATGGTCGCGCTCGATACTCCTTCGGCGCGCTTATAGAGCTTTCCGAGCGGTTTGATCACCGTCTGATTTCCCCCGATAACCTGGTCCACTAGAATTCCTACATGTTGATTCTTGATGTTTACAACCACGATTTGCTCGATAACCTGGCGTTCGCCTGCGATATGGAAAAACGAGCGCATGTTGACAAAGGGAAGCTGCCGGTCATGAAAAATAACTATATCGTTCTCGTTCGGCTGCTTCGCTTCGATAAACTCGAGACATCCGACGACCACGGCAAGTGGTATGATGAAATACTCCGTCGCAATACGCACCAGAAGACCGTCGATGATCGCAAGAGTAAGCGGGATCTTGAGCGTGATCCGGGTAAAAACCTTGGCCTCGCTTTCAATCAAAATAGTTCCGTTTATCAGTTCCAACTGCCGGTTGACCACATCCATTCCGACGCCTCGCCCCGATACCGCCGTAACAGTTTCCTTGGTGGAAAACCCGGGAGCGAAAACCAGATGAAATAATTCTTGCTCGGAAAGAACATCATCGGCACCGATGATGCCCTTCGACACAGCCTTTTTACGAATGGCGTCTGTATCAAGCCCGTTACCGTCATCCTCGATAACAATATAGACTGAAGCTCCGGTTTGAGTCGCACTGAGACGTATCATTCCTGCGGCAGGTTTGTGCCGCTCTGCTCGCGTCTCGGGCCGCTCGACGCCATGATCCAGACTGTTACGGATAATATGAATGAGAGGGTCATTCAGTTTTTCGATAACAGTCTTGTCCAGTTCGGTCTCGCCACCTTCGGTGAGAAGGTCCACGTTCTTCCCAAGTTCGCTCGATAGGTCCCGAACGAGACGCTTGAAGCTGCTGAACGTCGTGCCAATCGGAACCATCCGAATGCCCATTGTGTTGTTCCGCAATTCATCGGTTAGGCGGCCAAACTGTTCAACGATGGAGGCGAGTTCTTCATTATTGTGGTACAGCTTGCTTGTCTGTAAAATGCGTGCATGCACTGTAACCAGTTCGCCCACGAGGGACATCAACTGGTCGAGTTTCTCCGATTTGACCCGTATGGTACTTAATTCTGCCGCAGCAGTTTTGTTCTTGTGCACTTTTTGTAACTGCTGTTGTTCTTCCAGAGCAATTTTCAGTTCGGTTGGTGACACTATTTTTTCGGAAACCAAAATTTCACCGATACGTTTTTGGGATCGGAGGATGCGATTCAGCGTTTCACTCTGTATCTTACCACGCTCGACAAGTATTTCGCCTAACCGTTTCGACACCGGAGTATTTTCATCCACTAAATCCACGAGACATTCCACACTAATTTCGGAACAATCTTCGACAAAAATAAAAACGTCCCTGATGTCGTTTTCAGACGCAGTCGTCGTAAGAAAGATTTCCCAGCTGGTTAGGCAGTCTTCGGGGTCAAGCTGAGACAGGGTTTGTACCATTTCGTAAATTGGAATGCATACGGTTTCGCCGAGGCTCTTAATCTCGCCGATGATAGTCAGGGGATTGCTTCCACGACGGAACACATCTTTACCTGGCTTGAATTTGATCTGCCAGGTTTGCGGCTTCTTAGTATCGGCCTTGGGAGCGGGAGTCTCCTGCGTTTTTTTTCCGACAGCACGTTCTGTGCTGAAGCCGACAGCTTTTCGGAAAGCACTCAAAAAACTTGCCATTTCCGGAGGAATCTCACCTTTCGAACGGGATGGATCCGCGAGCATTTCGAGAATACGATCGCGTGCGGCGAGGGTATTGTCGATCAATTCCCGGGACACCTGCAGCTTTCCCTCTCGTAACGCCGAAAGAATGGACTCGACTTCGTGGCTGAAAGACGCAATCAAGTCCAGACCAAACATTGCTGCCGAGCCCTTTATCGTATGCATTACACGAAAAACTGCTGAAAGCAAATCTACATCGTCTGGATGTTCTTCGAGTTCGAGCAGAGTCGATTCGAGTGTTCCTAAAAGTTCAAGGGCTTCTTCCCTAAAAGTTTCAATAAATTGGTCATTACCCATGGTATATCCTTTATTGACAGGCTGCGTGTATCACGGCCCCGAACTGTTCGCCGGTACTGCACGGTTCCTCACCGGATCCTGAAAGTTGTAGATGTGCCTGTACAGCCAGAAGCACCGTTCCGGTAAAACAAATTTCTTTTTTTTGCGCACTGCCTTCCCGGATCAATGCCACCAGTATCTGGACACCGGCAAGGTCAATATCCGTAATCGAGGAAAGGTCTACGGTCATATTTCCTTTTTCTGCGAATGATTTTAGGAAGGCCTTCTTATAAAACTGAACATTTTCGATTGTCAACGGCTTCGGATCAGTTATCATCTGCTACCTCTCCCGGTTTTGCAAGGAACAATTCTTTTTCAGACAGAATTTTATTGATATTAAGCATAATGACGAATGTATCGTTCACCCGACCCATTCCCGTAATGAAGGAAGTATCAATTGAAACCCCGATTTTTGGCGGAGGCTCGATCTGTGACGACGCGATGCTAATTACGTTCTGGACGAGATCGCTGAATATCCCGACAGTGAACGTTTCGGTATCGTTGTCGGCGAAAATATTGGTTATCTCGGTGACGATAATGCTCGTATCAATCGTCAGAGGAGTCGGCTCGTGAGTGAATTTGAGGCGCAGATCCAGCACCGGAATCACGTTACCCCGCAAGTTTATGACTCCATTCAAAAATGGTGGCATTCGCGGAACGCGGGTGATTTTTGGGACACCGAGGACTTCCTTGATGCTCGCGACATTAATGGCATAGACTTCTCCTGCAAGAAGAAATGTCAGATACTCATGGATGCCGTCCTTGTCGTTTTCATTCGGCATTGGCGTCTACCTGAATTTCTTGCAGCTCGCTTCCCGTCAAGATTTTGTTAATATTGAGAATGACGATAAAGTTGCCGTCAACATGACCCATGCCGGTTATGAACGAAGTGTCTATGGCAATGCCGATTTTCGGAGGGGGTTCGATGTCTTTCGGTTCGATGGTAATTACCTTCTGGACCATATCACTGAAAATCCCGATAGTGAGGTTTTCAGGTGTGCCATCGGGGAGTTCACTGGAAATTTCGGTGACGATGATTCCGGTTTCCACCGTAAGGGACGTCTCGCCCAAGTGGAATTTTTTGCACAGGTCCAGGACGGGTACGACCGTCCCGCGAAGGTTGATTATCCCGCTCATGAACTCGGGCATGCGTGGCACCTTCGTTAATCTGGGCACTCCCAAAACTTCCTTGATGTTGGTTACATTGACCGCGTATACCTCATCAGCCAGTTTGAAGGTCAAATATTGATGGATGTTATGCTTCTTTTCTGCCATTTAAAACTCCTGAAAATCGTTGTCGAGCGAATCTCGTGAAGATACCGGTGCATCGTCATCCAGCACCAGGTTGATTCCGCTGATCGGCAACCGCTGAACACCCTTTTTGGGAGCCGTTACGGGAGATCCGTCTGCTGCTTTGGATACAGCTTTTTTTATCGCCGGTTTAGCCACATTCTGTATCAGCTGTTTGTCTGCCAGTTTTTTTATCACTTTTTTTGGTGCTTCTGTCCGTTCCGTTTTTTTTACCGCTGGCGGTTCAGGGGAAACAGCCCTTCGAGGTACCCTGCCGTCTCCAGAATCTATCTTGAAAAATTCCATAGTTTCTTGCATCTGTTCAGCCTGGCTCGCCAGTTCTTCGGACATTGAAGCCGATTCCTCCGAGGCGGATGCATTCTGTTGTACGACCTTATCCAGCTGCATGATTGCCGAATTGATCT